>DDQG01000033.1 GCA_002342585.1 Prevotellaceae bacterium UBA2448 | reverse complement strand
CGTACTATCAAGTACCTCGCTGAACTGAAGTAAGCAGCGAAGGCCAAAAAGCTTGCTTATTTGGCTGAGTCGCGTTCTTTAGTCGACAAAGTCAACTGAAGTAATACCATTTACTATCAGATACAATTTGAGGGTGTGTCAAATGGCACACCCTCTTTATTTTTTTGTTTATATTGTTAATGTTTCATTGCTCTGTCCATCTCGCGGCGGTCTTCTTTCTCCTTCAAAGTCTGACGCTTATCATATTCTTTCTTTCCCTTTGCAAGAGCGATGGTCAGCTTGGCAAGACCTTTTTCGTTGATGAATAACTTTACCGGAACTATAGTGAAACCAGGACTTTTTGTATCAGCCTCGAGATTGCGAAGTTCTTTGCGGTTAAGCAACAATTTTCGTTCACGGCGTTCTAAGTGGTTGTTGTAAGAACCCTCCATATAGAGTGCCACATACATATTCTTCACCCATAATTCTCCTGCCGTAAAATAGCAATAGGTATCCACAAGACTTGCCTTACCGGCACGGATACTTTTTATCTCTGTACCAGTAAGAACAATACCAGCGGTATAGGTGTCGATAAACTCATAGTCGAAAGTGGCACGTTTGTTCTTGATAACCACTCCACTACCCTTTGTATCTTTCTTCTTCGTCATAAAATTGCAAACTTCTCAGCATTCTTCATTACATAATCACGAACAGCAGGAGTGGTTTGTTCCTGATAATCATCAAGGAAAGAATCTCCCATCTCGTTCAATGTCTCCAACTGTTCGTAGAGTGCCATAAATTCCTCATCAGTCATATCACGTTCCAACTCATCCTTATGCAGATGGTACTCGCGCTTAACATCGAAGACCAGTTGAGCCAAATCTTTCATGCCCCACATTTTCTTTAGCACAAAAGCAAACGGACCTTCCAGAACATATCCGGCATAACCATTCGTGATGAGTTGGATGAATCCACCTTCCATCACTTCCTCCATCATCCATCGATAAGCCAAAAGAGTATGTTGATCTGTATTCAACATATCCATTGTGTCAGCAGTAAGATTTCCACCAATATGCTGAAGATAACAATCGGTGATGTTGATGATGAATTCATCAGCTGCCATCGATTTCGATTTTGACTGTATGTCGGTTGGAGTCAATTTCATTTTTGTTTTTTCTAATTAGCTGCGAAGGTACAACTAATAAATTTTATATGCAAATCGTAAGTGTTTCCAAAGGGCTCAAAACGACAAAATTTCCCGCCGCAGGTAAAGGAGTAGTCAAATTTTAAATTCTCAGAAGGTAGAAAACGGCAATTTATGAACTGTTGTCAAAAAGAAAAGAATATCATGCAACTGACAATCAAATAAATAATATCGCACATCAAATATAAGGCATAAGAAAATTTTTGTTTGGATTTTATGTTCCAAAAAATTTTCAAGATACTTTGAGGTTAATTTTCACCATAATACAATAAAAAAAGCAGCACAACGAAGTACTGCTTTTGATATTTTGTAAAGTGGAAGTTTATTCCCACTCAATTGTTGCTGGTGGTTTTGAAGAAACGTCGTAGCAGACGCGATTAACACCCTTAACATTTCTAATGATGCTGTTTGAAACTTCTGCAAGGAAATCGTATGGAAGTTTTGCCCAGTCAGCAGTCATAGCATCGGCACTTGTTACAGCACGAAGAGCTACTGGATTCTCGTATGTACGTTCATCGCCCATAACTCCTACAGACTTAACATCAGAAAGGAGGATTGCACCTGCCTGCCAAATCTGGTCATAGAGAGATACTTCGATTTCTCCATCGTGCATATCAGCAGGAACTCCTGCAGCAAGCACTTTGCGAGCCTCTTCACCAGAGAGTTTTACTTTCCAGTTGCGGAGTCCGCGAATGAAGATATCATCTGCCTCCTGCAACACACGAACCTTTTCAGGTGTGATGTCGCCAAGAATACGAACAGCAAGTCCTGGTCCAGGGAACGGATGACGAGTGATGAGGTGTTCTGGCATTTGCAACTGACGCCCTACCCTACGTACTTCATCTTTGAACAGCCATTTAAGTGGTTCACAAAGTTTAAGTCCCATCTTTTCTGGAAGTCCACCTACATTATGGTGACTCTTAATAACCTTACCTGTGATATTGAGTGACTCAATACGGTCTGGATAGATAGTACCCTGAGCAAGCCAACGAGCACCTTCTATTTTCTTTGCTTCAGCTTCAAATACATCTATAAAGCCTGCACCAATAATCTTACGTTTACGTTCCGGTTCTGACACACCAGCCAACTCAGAATAGAATTTCTGTGATGCATCAACACCTATAACATTAAGTCCAAGACATTCATAATCAGCAAGAACGTCAGTAAATTCGTTTTTACGAAGAAGTCCGTTGTTTACGAATATACATGTCAGGTTCTTACCTATAGCACGATTAAGTAGAACGGCTGCAACACTTGAATCGACACCACCAGAAAGTCCGAGGATTACTTTGTCGTTGCCAACTTGTTCGCGAAGTTCTGCTACTGTCTGATCGATAAATGATGCAGGTGACCAGTCCTGACGAGCTCCACAGATGTCAACAACGAAATTCTTCAGAAGGAGTGTTCCCTGAATAGAGTGGAATACCTCTGGATGGAACTGAACACCCCATATCTTACGGTCGTTTGCCTGAAAGGCTGCATTTACGACACTATCAGTAGATGCTATAACGCGGTAGTCCTGAGGCAGACGAGTGATTGTATCTCCATGCGACATCCATACCTGGCTACCCTGATCGAAACCACGGAAGAGAGGATTGGACTCTTCGAACGACTTGAGGTTTGCGCGTCCATACTCACGAGTGCCAGCAGGTTCTACCTTTCCACCAAACGTTTCAGCAGTAAGCTGGGCACCATAGCAAATGCCAAGTACTGGATAGCGGTCGAGGAACTGGCTGTAATCAACTTTGAAAGCTTCCTTATCATATACACTATAAGGAGAACCAGAAAGGATTACTCCGATGATATCGGGATCGGACTGCGGAAATTTGTTATACGGCATAATCTCGCAAAAGACGTTCAACTCACGAATGCGTCGTCCGATGAGTTGTGTGGTTTGCGAACCGAAGTCGAGAATGATAATTTTTTGATTCATATGCTGTTTTTGAGTCAATTAGCTAAAGGTAATATATATCGATAGGCACTATAATTCTGTAAGGAATTCTTCTGCCTTAGCAAGAGAATCCAGTTTTCCTACATCGAGCAGTTTGAGGTCGGAACGTACATCAACAACAATGTGTTCACGATCGCATATACTCAAGTAAAAATCGATGATAGAGAATTTGTCGGGCCATGAATCCATAAGTGGTAGCAAACGTGGAGAGAACGCATGGATACCAGAGAAAGCAACCTTACGGCATTTGTTTACATCGAGGTTGGGATATGGACTCCGTACTTCACCTGTGTTTATATTTGTCCATCCGACCAAACGACTTTCATCATTCACAAGCAGATAGCGTGATGTAGGGCGTTCAGATGCGATGAGAGTAGTCGGTTCGTCGTGTGAGAAAATTATCTGTTTACGAAACGATGTAAAATCCAGGTTTGAAAGGATGTCAACGTTATGAACAAGGATTGGTTTTGAATCAGGAAAGAGTTTTGCTGCTTTCTTGATGCCACCACCTGTATCAAGCAGTTCACGCGATTCGTCAGACACACGAACATGAATGTCGCGTAGTGTTTTGCTATATTCAGAATTATAGAGGAAATCTATAATCTGACCAGAGAAATGGTGAACATTCACTACTATGTCTGTGACTCCAACTGTTTTCAGTTTCTCAATAAGAATCTGAAGCAAAGGGCGACCACCTACAGGCACAAGAGCCTTAGGCATAAAATCGGTCATGGGTTTTAATCGTGTTCCCAATCCTGCGGCGAGGATAAGTGCGTTTGTCATTGATATTGATCTTTTGTAAAGTGAAATTTTACTATTTGTTGTCCATCGGCAGCATTGAGATAGATATACTCAATGTTGAGTCCAGCTTCCTTGACAGGTCGCAAGTCAATACTTGCACGAAGGGCACGTAATGTATGTTCCTCTATATCGGATAGTTGAGTCTTGAATGTATGCAGCTGTTCTTCTGTCAAAGTTACATGATAATAATAAGAATAGTTGAGCGAACCATCATTACGAAACACAAGACTATCGAGTGTAGTGATAGGGTCAATCTGTTTCGGACAGTTGCGAATGGTATAATCTTTTGCTTCACGTTCAAAACGGTCCAGACGTTTTTCCTGACATGATAAGAAGAGAAACGAACTTAGTACCATAAGGCAGAAAGTCCCCGATGCAAAGCATCGAGGCATATCTGAAAAACGGAATAGTATATTTTTTTTGAGTAACATACTACGAAGAGCAAAAGCAACTATTTCTGAATTATCTGTTTAAGAGCACGTGACAACTGGTCAGGACAAGATGTTCCACGAGTTCCGCAAGGAATACCCTCAAGCATAGCAATGAGGTCGGTTGCCTTACGTCCTTTGGCAAGGGCTGCCACACCAACTGTGTTGCCAGGGCAACCACCTGCAAAACGTACGCTATTGACAATACCTGTAGCAGGATCGTAATCAATTTCTATTGCCTTTGAACAGGTTCCTTCTGTCTGATATATTGATTTCATTACTTCATATTTGTATAGACGTTCTGGACATCATCGAACTCTTCCAGACGCTCTACCATCTTGTCAATAGTTTCGCGCTGTTCGTCGTTGACATCCTTCAAGTCGTTAGCAACATATGTGAACTCAGCACCTGTGATTTCGTAGTTGTTATCTTCAAGATACTTCTGAATCTGAGCGAATGACTTTGGATCACCATAGATAGTTATAGTTGTTTCATCCTTCTCTTCGTCATAATCCTCATCATACTCGTCGTTAACTCCGAATTCAATTGCTTCGAGAATGAATTCATCCATATCCATGTCGTCTTTCTTCTTGAAAGTGAACATGCTATAGTGGTCGAAGAGGAAAGAGAGCGAACCTGTAGTACCCATGTTACCATTGAACTTATTGAATACTGAACGTACGTCAGCAACTGTACGTGTTGTATTGTCAGTAAGAGTGTCAACAAGAACTGCTACGCCATGAGGTCCATATCCTTCGTAAGTAACACTCTTCCATGCAGACTTATCCTTACCGATAGCATTCTTGATAGCACGGTCGATATTGTCTTTTGGCATATTCTCGTGGCGACAAGTAGCTATGACTGCACGAAGATGTGCGTTGTTGTCGGGGTCTGGTCCACCTTCTGCTACAGCTATAGCAATCTGCTTGCCAAGTCGAGTAAATGTCTTTGCCATGTTGCCCCAACGCTTCAATTTGCGGGCTTTTCTAAATTCAAATGCGCGTCCCATATATTCTTTTTGATTTGTATATTATTTTATTGTTGTTGTATTAAAATGCTTATTTACCACGAACGGTAGCACCTGTCTGTTTGCAGATGTTCTGCTCTATCTTCTGCATAACTGCTTCGATAGCCTTATCATTAAGAGTCTTGTCTTCGCTCTGAAGGATGAAGTTGACAGCATAAGATTTCTTGCCGTCTGGAAGATTCTTGCCTTCATATACATCGAAGAGGCTTACTTGTTTGAGTAATTTACGTTCAGCATCGTAAGCTACCTGTTCAATCTGAGCAAATGGAACAGTCTGATCTACGAGAAGTGCGAGGTCACGGCTTACAGCTGGGAACTTAGGCACATCGTAATATGTAACAGAAGACTTCTTGATAAGTTTCATTATGTTTGTCCAATTGATGTCTGCATAGTACACAGGAGCATCGATATCGAGTTTGCTTGTTTGACGATGACTGACTACACCAAACTGAGCAAGAGTCTTTCCACCACGATTTGAGATAACAGTAGAAACTGCGAAGATATCGTTTTGCTGTTCGCTGAAGACAAGTGCTCCCATAGGGACTCCAAGACGAGTGAGGATATTGAGCACGTAAGCTTTGATATCAAAAACAGTAGAATCTTCTGAGGCATGAGACCAGTTGCCGGCAATGCGACGGCCTGTTATCCAAAGTCCGAGGTGGTAGTCTTCGCTATATGCAGAAAGAATCTGACGAGAAGACTCTGCACTTGCAGAAAGTGTATTACCCTCTGCATCTACCTTTGGCTGATTCTTATCTGGCGAGAAGTAGTAGCAGTTACCATATTCGAAGAGTCGAAGGTCTGGCATACGACGATTAGTATTGTGAGCTATTACCTCAAGACCGCCATAGAGAAGAGTCTGACGCATTACGCCCAGATCCTGAGACAGAGGATTCATCAGACGAACCAGATGATCTGCGGGATATGTCTGAGCATCATCATAATAACTTGTCTTTGTAAGGGAGTTGTTCAGAATCTCGTGGAAACCAGCACCAACCAGTTGCTCTGCAACGATATTCTGCAGTTTATTGCTGCGGTCCAACTCACCCTTAGTAGTGAGTGAAGACTTAAGCTGCAACGGAATTTCTACATTATTATATCCATAGATACGCAGAATCTCCTCAACTACATCGCATGGACGTTTCACGTCAACACGGAAGGCTGGAGCTTGAAGTTGCATGTGAGTATCGTTGCTTGAAACGACTTTAAATCCAAGATCGGTAAGGATGGAATGCTGCACAGCAACAGGAATATCGCGTCCAATAAGGTCGCTGACATATTTATATTCCACATCAATGTTTGCATCCTGAGGAAGTGTATCGTTCTTTACATCTACGATATCCATAGATATTTCACCTCCGGCAAGTTGTACTGCCAACAAAGCAGCATACTTAATTGCATAAATCTGTCCTGCTGGGTCGATACCTCGTTCAAAACGGAAACTTGCATCAGTCTGGAGTCCATGACGACGAGCTGACTTACGAATCCATGTTGGATGGAAGTAAGCTGATTCGAACACCACATTAGTTGTAGTTTCGTAAGTACCGCTTCCTTTTCCACCAAACACACCTGCAATACACATAGGTTCTGCTGCATTGCAGATAGCAAGGTCACGATCGGAAAGTTTATGTTCTACACCATCAAGTGTAACGAATGGTGTACCTTCTGGCATAGTGCGAACAATTATCTTTGAACCTTGAATCATATCGGCATCAAAGCAATGAAGAGGCTGTCCGAATGCCATCATTACATAGTTGGTGATATCTACAATATTATTGATAGGACGCAGTCCGATAGTAGTAAGTGCATCGCGCAACCATTTTGGACTTTCTGCCACTTTACAATTGCGAACACTTACTGCACAATAACGTGGACAAGCTTCCTTTGCCTGTACTTCAACTGCAAATGGAAGAGCATTTGTGCGAGGCAACTTGTCGAACTCAGCAACAGCATCAGGACGATGAAGTGCTGTAGTATGACCATTCTGACGTAACCAAGCATAAAAATCGCGGGCTACGCCCCAGTGAGAACAAGCATCTGAGTGGTTAGGAGTAATATCCACTTCAATAACAAAATCGCTCTCAAGTCCGTAGTATTGAGCTGCAGGTGTACCTACTACAGCATCGTCAGGAAGAACAATGATACCATCGTGGCTTGTGCCAATACCGATTTCGTCTTCGGCACAAATCATACCATTAGACTCAACACCACGCAGTTTTGATTTCTTTATAACAAATTCCTTATCACCGTCATAAAGTTTGCAACCAAGTTGTGCAACGATTACTTTCTGTCCAGCAGCAACATTTGGCGCTCCACATACAATCTGTTCTACAACACCAGAACCTTCATCTACTGTTGTAATATGCATATGGTCAGAATTAGGATGAGGTTCGCAGGTAAGAACCTTACCTACAACAAGTCCTTGAAGTCCACCACGAATGGACTGTACTTCTTCAACGCCTTCTACTTCAAGTCCGATACTCGTAAGAGCTGCAGCAACCTCTTCTGCTGACATATCAAAATCGACATACTCTTTGAGCCATTTGTATGAAATATTCATGTCTTCTTTATATATAAAATGTCTAAAACGGATGCAAAGATAGTGACTTAATTTAAGAAATTAAAATTGTAACTAGAGAAAAGGCTAATTTTGGTAAATTTTTGTTCTTTTTCTTTTTTCATATGTTTTAAAATTATATCTTTGTCGCCGAAATAAAAAATGGCTTTTAGAGCATGAATACACTTGCAAAACACATAGAAACATTACTTCTGAACCACGATTGTGTTATGGTTCAAGGACTTGGCGGTTTTATCGCCATAAAGAAACCAGCTCATTTTGCATCGGACGAAGGAGTTTTCTACCCACCATACAGGTCTGTTACTTTCAATCAGCAATTGACATATGGAGATGGTCTTTTGGAACAACTCTATATGCAGTCATATGATGCTTCATATCCTCAAGTTCTTCTTCAGATTGAAAAAGACGTTGAAGAACTATTGACCGATTTGGATCTGAACGGAAGTGTTGAGATTGGCAACATTGGCGAACTGCACAAGGATCTAGACAATAGAATCACTTTGGAGAGTTATGTATCGGGTATCGATTCACCAGCTCTGTATGGTTTAGGTGCTTTGAGCATTACTACTTGGAAGAAACAGAAACCGGCTAAGAAAGAAGAAGCAAAGATTGTTGAAATGGTTGTTCCAGAGGAAAAGCCAGAACACAAGATTCCATTCATGTACGACATGAGTGTAGCAGCAGCTATCGCAGCAATATTCTTCTTGTTATTTGCGTCTCCATTGTCAAACTCATCACAATATGAGGAGGAAGCATACATTGCAGGCATGGGTAGCGGAGCTACTGCACTCATGAACCAGCAGGCTGAGCAGAAAGAAATTGTTGCTGGCGATTTCACAATTGTTTTAGCATGCTATGTATCAGAGAAAAATGCCAACACTTTCATCGAATCATTGTCTGAAGCAGGATATGAAGACGGACAATTTATTGATGGGAAGAAAACCATGATAGTTTATGGCAAATATGCATCTGAAACAGAGGCAATGAACAGTTTGAAAGAACTGAGAGAAGGGAACAGAGCATTTGCTGAAGGCTGGGTATTACAGGTGAAATGAAAAGAGTACGTTGCCCCAAATGCGACAACTACATAGTATTTGATGAAACTCGCTATGTGGACGGTCAGGCTTTGGTGTTCGAATGCAGCAATTGCCATAAGGAATTTGGCATACGCATAGGAAAATCTAAACTACAGGAAAAACACGAAGAAAAAAAATTAGATGAGAATGCCTATTCAGAAGATTATGGCAGTATCGTTGTGGTTGAGAATGTGTTTACCTACAAGCAAGTAATTCCTCTCGAATTAGGCGAAAACGAATTCGGCAGATATATCCAGGGAACAAATATCAACAAGCCAATTGAAACACGTGACCCCAGCATTGATACTTATCATTGCTGTATAACCGTGAAACGCACAAAAAATGGGCAAATACAATATATATTGAGAGATGCTCCAAGTGACACAGGTACATTCCACATGAATGAGATTCTAAAAAACAATGACAGAATAAATCTTTCTGATGGAGACATAATAACCATCGGTGCAACAACTCTTATTTTGAGAGCTGCTCCTGATGGCACAAATTAAGTATGATTGAAGGAGATTTGTTGAAAAAAGACAACATAATCGGCTTACGACTAAAATCGTTCAAAGACAGATACATTCTTCTGGACAACTTAGAAACCAAAGGCGAGCCAAATGTTTACACCTATTCTGAGATGTACAACACTCAATGTACATTGATTGTTTCGGTGTTGCATGGTACATTGCATATGGTTGTAAACAATAAGTTGGTGGAAGTGAAATCGAACGATATTTTCATCATTACTCCTTTTGTACATTATGAGTTTTTGGAATCAAAATGCATAATGTACTGTCTCATGATACATAACGAAATAATCGAAGATATATACGAACATTCCGCAACAGGTAGTAGTGTTGGCGTAAGGTACTACAAGTGTCATCATTACCATTTGGACAAATATTACACAGAAATTCTTCTGAACGACTATCATCTGATCAGAATTGAACATGACAGACACGACTACCGCACGAAAGAGATGACGCTTCGTGCTTTCTTGACAGCATATATAGCCCACTTGTATTCGTTTGTGTCTGTAGAAAGTGAAACTGAGCAAGTTGACAAATCAAAAGGGTGGCTGTTCTATAATAAGTTCCTGAACCAACTGAGTCTATATTACAAAAAGGAACGAAGCGTACAATTCTATGCACAGAAAATTGGAATAACATCAAAATATCTTTCAACAATTGTTGATAACTACACAGGACATACGGCTTCGCAGGTAATAGACAATTATGTAGCTGGCAGAATAAAACAGATGCTCTATTCCAACAATATGAATATTAAGAAAATCAGCGAACACTATAACTTTCCCAATCAGAGTTTCTTCGGCAGATTTTTTAAACGTGTTGTAGGTATTTCGCCATACGAATATCAGAAAGTTTACAACCGCAAAAATATAATCGAACCCTGATGGCATTCCCAGTAATTGACATATTATCGCACGAAGCAAATGCATCTATGGTTATGATTCCTGAGGAGCTGGTCTTATTGGATAATTATGGATTAGTTAGACCTTTGGCTCCACTAAAAACAAGTGAATCAGTAAAAATAGACCAGATGATTATTTGTTTTGTGATGCAAGGTAGCATCCATGTCAGAATAAATGGAGAAGAGACTGATATAATGGCTGGACAGGTGATGACTACCCTACCCGAGTCTGAAGGTGAATTCATGAATGCTTCAAGCGACTGCAGATATATCATGTTTGTCATTTTCCCTGATTTGCTTAAAAAGACTTTCGACGATATATATATCAATTATGATCGTACGGTCTATGAAAAGGGATTTCTGATTGAAGACTGTATTGAAGAACAGATGTCTATATACCAACTACTCTATACCGAGCTGAGGAAAGAATGTGTAAGAATGAATTACGAGTACAAAATGATAGTTATTCGCAGTTATCTGAATGCTTTGTTAATCAACAATATGAAATTGTTTGAAACAACAAAAAAACAGGAGCAGCAAGGCAATACAAATTCAAGACAATACGATTTATTCCAGAAATTCTTGGAAGCCCTCAACAATTATGCTAAAACAGAGCGAACGGTGCAATTCTATGCTGATTTATTACACATATCACCTAAGTACCTTTCGTTCGTAGCCCTGCAGTATAGCGACAAGAATGCATCACAATGGATTGGCGAGTATGTTGTGCATCATGCCAAGACAATGATAAGCATTCACCATATGACATCAGCGGAAATAGCTCAGGAACTGCAGTTCCCCAATCTAATCAGCTATAATCGTTTCTTCAAACGTATTGCAGGCATTACCCCAAAAGAATACAAAAAAAGTTTAAACAATTGATTATATGAAAATTATTCCCACCTATTCTTGGAACAAGAATTTGCATAAGATGAATTTGTCCCGCACGAGTTTTATGAAACAACCTTGGGCTAGTGGTGTGACATTATTATTGTGTGTGATTGTTGCAATGTTGCTTGCAAACCTGCCATTCACAAAAGAACTGTACCACACAATTCTTGAAACAGACTTGAGTATGTCAATCCAAAGTCCAGTAGATCCAGAAACAGGAATGAGAGCCATCGACTGGACCTTCCCGAAGGACATGACAGTTGAGAAGTTTATCAACGACATTCTGATGGTTATATTCTTTTTTACTGTCGGATTAGAGATAAAGCGTGAAGTGGTATGCGGAGAGTTATCTTCTGTCAAAAAAGCCATTCTCCCGGTAATTGCTGCTGCTGGAGGTATGATAGCTCCAGCATTGATTTATACCCTTTTCAATCAAGGTACTATCACTGCTGGCGGATGGGGTATTCCAACTGCAACAGATATTGCATTTGCTATAGGTATCATGTCGATTTTAGGTGACAGAGTACCTGTTTCACTTAAGATATTCCTTACAGCCCTTGCAATTGCAGACGACTTAGGAGCAATACTCGTTGTAGCACTATTCTATGGTGGAAATATCAATTTCCCACTACTATTAGTTGCATTAATACTGATAGTAGGAGTAATTATCATGAATAAGTTGGGTGAGAAGAACATGAATTACTATTGGTTTCCAGCAATAGTGATATGGTTCCTGTTCTATTATTCAGGTATTCATGCTACTATGTCGGGAGTAGTTATGGCTTTTCTTATTCCTATGGAAGCACGTTTCAACAAACCATTCCTACAGAGAAATTTCAGAAAATACTGCTACAGGTTGGAAAAATTTGAAGAAGCACCTGGCGAAGAATCTTTCCCTAATGGTTTACAACGCCATTGCCTGCGTCGACTGAGTTATATCACAAGCAACACTATAGGTATGAGCTATAGATTGGAACACAGATTGAATCCTTGGGTTAACTTCTTGATTATGCCAATATTTGCTCTTGCAAACGCAGGTGTTGAGATACCAGATATAAGTTTCTTTAATATATTCCAGTCTCTGCCAGGTATTGCGAATGTAGGTTTTGTAGGAATGGGAGTTTATTTCGGACTTTTGTTAGGAAAACCTATAGGTATCACAATTGCCAGTTGGATTGCTATCAAATCAAAAGTTGGCGCTATGCCAGAGAATGCTTCATGGAAAATGCTGTTTGCAGTTGCTTGTCTGGGAGGAATTGGTTTTACAATGTCCATTTTTGTTGACACATTGTCATTTGGAGGTCTTGACACATCGTCTACTGAAACATTGCGTGCAAGTGGAAAGATTGCCGTTCTGATGGCATCACTTTCAGCAGGATTACTTGGAAGCATTTTGATTATGCTTGTAAACAAAGCAGAAAAGAAATAAATCAGAATGCATTCCACTTGAAATACTCTTCTATTTCTGTAGTAAGAGTAGCATAATCTTTGCTGTAGTCCTTAATAATTTTACCATGTTCTAATAACGTGGCACGTGTACAGATGTCGAAAGTATGAGTAAGATTATGTGACGAAACAATTATGGTAGCTCCCGTCTCCTTATTGTAGTTTTCAAGCAGATATTTCATTGCCAACTGCGATGAAGGATCTAGAAAGTTAAATGGTTCGTCAAGGATAAGTAGTTTTGGATTTGCAAGCATAGCCCCTATAATACCAACCTTCTGTTGATTACCCATAGAGAGATTGCGAATAAGTATATTGCGTCCCAAAACCTCACCATTCATGAAACCCTCAAACTGAAGAAGCTGTTCATTGATAACTGATTGAGAAATATTATTTACCTTACCAATGAAACTGAAATATTCTTCGGGAGTGAGGAAATCAATTAGGAAACCTGAGTCGATAAAAGCACCTGTATAGCGTTTCCAATCTTCGTTTTTGGCAGTATCGAACGAAGCATACGAACCATCGGGTAATGTCCCGTGTATAATCGTTGTACCAGTATCAGCATGAAGCAAATCCAGCAATATACGGAAAAGCGTGGTTTTTCCTGCTCCATTATTACCGAGCAGACCAATTATTTCACCACTATGTATGTCATATCGCTTTATATTAAGCGCTTCTTTTTCACCAAAGTGTTTTGTCAGGTTTTCTATTGTTATATTCATAATAGTATCAAGTAATCGTTAACGAGAATTGCGGAAACCATCCATTATCTTATATCGACGGTTCATAAATCTGTGATATATATTACGCAACCAGAGCGGATGGAGTACTGTACCTATAACTCCAACAAGCATCATAAAACCGGAAGTTATTTCTTCCCCAAGTAAAGCAACCATCACATACATTATCAGCATGGGAAGAAACAATGCTGCGGAAGAGAAGAATATCTGAGTCTTTGTACTGCGTCCGGTTTTTGTAATACGGGAATTCAGATTTATAGTAGAATCATTATAAGCTGCTAACTGGAAAAGGAAAGGCATGACTACACCACTAGTAAAAAAAGCACACCCTAAAGCTTCCTCTATACTAAGTTTCCCTTTTGATATAGGAAACAAAGCTATTAGCAACGGGACAATCATCAAAAGACAATTAAAATAGTACTTTGCTTTAAGAAGTGAAAGTATGCTTTCCTTACGGGACATAAGTCCGTCGATATAATTTCCTTCAGCACATAATATAACCGTCAAAGTCATTATACTAAGACATGAAAAACAATACACACATATATATATTTTCATAACAGGTAAATCATCATATATGTCTGTAAAAGCAAACAATAAGCAAAATGCTAATGTACAGTAGAAGCCTGTCAGGAATTGTTTACGAATAACAGCATTTCGGATAATAGACTGAATCTCCAGTTTCAAGTATTCTCCAACTGTTCCGAATCGTTCAAGTATAGAGAGTTCGTAGGATTTATACTTATCTACTTTCTCGCCTTTTGCAATTTCGTTATAGACAGACAAATACTGTATTTTTCTATTTATGCAGAATAACGGAACAATAACGGCTAACGCAAGCACATACATGAGAGGGTTGCATGTAACGAACAATCTGCCAATCCATATTCCTGTATTGAAGAGCCAGGGATTATCAGAGTCATAGAACATGCCAAAGAAAATGATTGCCGCATAAAAAAGTATAGGAACGACGATAAGATATATATTTCGGTTAACGAATGTACGACATATAAGATACCACATACTATTGACTACAAACAACATCCACCATCCAAGTAAATAGCTTAGCAAGCCAATGAAACCATAAAACTTAACGACAGCCAATAGTCCAAAGGGAACAAGGAAGAAAAACCAGAAGAAATTGTAGGCACTAAGTCCCATACGAACCAAAAAAACATCAAGAAGGAAACGTATAGGTATAGGCATCAACTTGTATGAGTGTACATCTTGAGCTGGAGTTTCCTGCATTCCAAAACGAAGGAAGAAATCGAGTACAAGCATAAATATCATACAGCCATCTACCATATCAAAAGCCTCTAAAGCTCCTTCGCTGAATACCTCATAAAAGAAAAATGCAAGCATCATGAGATATACAGCCCAAAAGGAAATAAAGATATAGCTGAACACCTTCACAAACATGTTTTTCTCAAACATAGGATGTCTGTGGGCATGAAGGTGCTGATGACGTGATATCAGTCTATAAAATATTCTTGCTTGATTTAATGTCATAGAAGATACTTCTCTGCTTCCATAGCAGCTTTACATCCGCTGCCAGCTGCTACAATTGCTTGTCTGTAACGTGGGTCTGCAACATCGCCTGCTGCAAAAACACCAGGTATATTCGTACGAGGAGTGTCCCCCTGAGTCTTTATGAATCCGTTTTCATCTGTTTCAATCCAAGGCTTGAATATTTCAGTATTTGGATTGTGACCTATGGCCAAGAAGAAGCCATCGAACGGAAGGTCATAACGGCGTTCATCAGATTCTCCCTTACGATATACCATATGTCCTCCTTCAACACCATTCTCACCATAGAGTTCCACAGTATTTGTTTCGAAAAGAATCTCTATCTTTGGATTATTCTTTACTCTATCTTGAAGAATCTGACTAGCACGAAGGAATGGCTTACGAACAATCAGATACACCTTTGAAGCGAGTCCAGCAAGATAGAGTGCTTCACCACATGCAGTATCACCACCTCCAACGACAGCAACAACTTTCTTACGATAGAAAAAACCGTCGCAAGTAGCACAAGCACTCACACCCATTCCACGATATTTCTCTTCACTTTCCAGTCCAAGGAATTTTGCACTAGCTCCTGTAGCAATAATCACAGAGTCAGCTTCCACTTCTGAACCATCCTCGAATGTAAATTTATATGGTGCAGCAGAAAGATCGGACTTAACACAAATGTGCTGACGAATATCTACTCCGAATTTCTCAACTTGCTTACGCATAAGATCCATCAGTTCGGGACCTGAAATAGGTTCCGGATGAGATGGGAAATTCTCAACCATATCAGTAATCGTCAACTGACCACCAGGCTGAAGACCCTCATAAATAACAGGAACAAGATTTGCTCTACTTGCATATATTGCTGCTGTATAACCAGCAGGGCCAGAACCTAAAATAAGACAACGAATGTGTTCCATTTGGTATCGTATTTAAGTAATTATTTAAAATATTTTGTTAATAATCAGAATCTATCTTAAGTCAATAACTTCAACACCTGGAAACTCTTTCGGATTGAAACGGAAAGAGGAAGCATCGAAAGATTGATGCGGCAGGAAGGAGTTTACTGTTATCTCTATGGTATTCTTCTTTGAAATCGTCTTTGTGTATATAGGATTATAGTTTTTCTTGTTCAAACGAACCGTTATAGACGAAAAATCTGTGTCTTTTCCACCTGTCATCACCACCTCATAGTAGTCTTTAGTCGATTTACCCATCTTACATTTATATCCTTTCTTGTAAATGGTCAGGAAGAAATAAGGATTCATTTTAGCTAAATTCTTAGCAGAAGGAGTTGTCACACTCACCTCTCCATCAGCTTTTACATAATGCCACATAGTAGTTCCATCGAACCACACATCTATACCTGCCATATCGCAGAAGAATTTATTTGCTGCAATATTAATATATCCTGTGGTATTCTGATTATTAGCAGTAATCTGAAATCCTATTTTCACATTACCAGCTGCTTTAAACTGAGCCGACGCCTTATCCAATATAGCTTTTGCATTATCAGCAAAGACCATATGGGAAACAAAGAGTAATATGAAAAATGTAAGTTTTCTCATTTATCCCAAATTATTTAATAGTGATTCAAGTGTGAGTGGATCTTTAATCAACACCTCACGAGGTTTACTACCCGACTGAGCACCAACTACACCCATGTGTTCCAACTGGTCCATAATCTTTCCAGCACGATTGTAACCGATGGAGTAATTACGTTGAATCATCGAAGTACTACCCTGTTGAGAGTTAACCACGAACTTAGCTACTTCGCTAAAGAGAGGGTCGAGACGTTTTGGGTCAACACTTCCGCCACCCATACCATCAGCATCACTTTCTACAACCACCTCTGGCAAATACATTGGATGGAGGTATCCCTGTTGTTTAGCAATAAAATTACATACATTGCTTACTTCAGGTGTGTCAAGGAATGCACATTGAACACGAACCGGATCATTTCCTGCCAAGAACAACATATCACCTCGTCCAATCAGTTGTTGTGCGCCAGGACGGTCGAGTACAACTCGAGAGTCTATCATCGAACTTACCTTGAATGCCATTCGTGCTGGGAAGTTTGTCTTGATTGCACCACTAATGATGCTTGCCTGTGGTCGCTGTGTAGCAATAATCATATGAATACCTACAGCACGAGCCAATTGAGCAATACGACAGATTGGAAGTTCCACTTCTTTTCCTGCTGTCATGATAAGATCTCCGAACTCATCGACAACAACAACTATATAAGGCATAAACTCATGACCATGCTCCGGATTGAGTTTGCGCTCTTTAAACTTAGCATTGTATTCTTTAATATTTCTACATCCAGCTTTCTTCAACAAATCATATCGTGTATCCATGAGTTGACAAAGCGACGTAAGAGTCTTCACTACTTTCTGTACATCAGTAATGATACAATCTTCTTCTTCCTCAAGGCGAGCCAAGAAATGATTTTCTATTGGAGAATAAATACTGAACTCAACCTTTTTAGGGTCAACCATAACAATCTTCAGTTCTGCTGGATGTTTCTTATAAAGCAGGGAAGCAATGATAGCATTCAAACCTACAGATTTACCTTGTCCTGTAGCACCAGCAACGAGAAGGTGTGGAGCTTTAGCAAGGTCAAACATAAACACTTCATTGGTAATAGTCTTACCTATAGCACAAGGCAGTTCCATAGTGCTGTCTTGATAAGCTTTACTACTCAAAACGCTCTCCATAGATACTACACACTTCTTCTTATTAGGAACTTCTATACCTATAGTTCCTTTACCTGGAATTGGAGCAATAATACGAATTCCCTCAGCAGCCAAGCTAAGAGCAATATCATCTTCCAGGTTACGAATCTTACTGATTCTGGTACCTTCTGCAGGAACTATTTCATAAAGAGTGATAGTTGGACCAATGGTGGCTTTAATACTGCTGATTTCAACCCCAAAGTTACCAAGTACATGAGTAATGCGATCTTTATTCGCATTCTGTTCTGCCATATCAATAGCAGGAGTACTATCTTCAGAACTTGCGATCAGATCCATTGTTGGATACTGATACGACTCAAGGTCGAGTTTCGGATCGTATGGAGTATTGATATCACCATGCTCTATCTCCCCGCTACCCTGCTCTGTTTCTGTTGCCGTAACATCAAAATCAGGACCATCTGTTTCCTCTTCTGATTCACCACCATTATCTGCCACATCCTTTGCATCCGAATTCTCAGAACTGGCAGTAATATCCAAATTAATACTATTATCTGGCTTTTCCTCCTGCTCAGCTTCTTCCTCTGTATCCTTATCTAAATCAGAAGTAAGGTCACCGAATTCTACGACGTTATTCTTCTTCATCACATTCTCAAACTCGAGAGCCAACTGTGTTGAAGCATCAGCCGTTTCCTCATCGTCAGACTGACTATCCTCATCATTCTCGTTTTCATCTTCATCACTATTTTCAGCACTTTCCTCAGCCTGTCGTTTCTTAAGACGAATCTTCTGAATGAAGTTCATTCTCAGCATGCTTCGTATCAGTTCTATAGTCTTTGCACTTACATATACAAGATACATCACAGCTGTAATTATCATCAATCCCAACAAACCAGGAGAACCTACCATAGCAGTAACCTTTCTGACAACTAATTTTCCGTGATTACCACCAATATTGAGGAACGAGTCTTGCAGACCAGGAATCAAATCGCTTATAAATGCGAGGAAAACGCTAGTCCATATCATCATGAAGAGACCAAGGATTACCTTTCTCACAAGATGAACACGGAAAACGCGCATCAGCCTCAAGCCCAAGATAATCAGGAATGGAATAAACAGGAATGATGCCAAACCAAATGTTTCGTGAAGGAAGAAATAAGCAGCTCTGGCACCCAGACTACCACATGTGTTTTGAAAGCGATAATGTTCATTTACCAAATCACCAGAATTCAGACGTTCCAACAAATCAAAATCTGCATATCCAGTATAAAGATATGAACAAAAAGCAATGAGAAGAAAAACTGCCACAACAAGACTTATCAGTCCCAAAATAAATCCAGTCAGTTCCTTTTTTTCAATACCATTTATAACATTCAAGTCCGCCTTGCCGTTATCGCCCTTTCTTTTCGTGTTTCTGCTATTGTTATTATATGTATTTTTTTTTGCCATATGGTAGTTATAATTTCTGCGCGAAGTTACGCATAATCATATAGAAAAGCAAAGAATCATCTTTACTTTTTATGTTACAAAACCACGTTTTTAGAAAGTTTAAAAATACTCTATTTCTTAAAGATAGTTTTCCATGATTCAAAGTCATGGATATAACTCAGTCCCACGCCTTGAGTATTAAGGGTTGACTTAGTAAAATAACGGTCGTTTGTTTGGTTGTAGGCTTTCAGATACAAATTGCCTCCAGATTTTCTAAGACGCCATTTTACCTCAAAATCACCCACAAACGTTCCTTGATTTGTCAGAGTATTGTCGCGATAGCCGAAAGCACCATTTATAAGCAGTCGGTCATCAAAAAGTCGTCCCGACAAAGTACCTTCTACATCCAGGTCATTCCAGCCTCGTTCACCTGTGACAATACCTGTTCCGAAATTCCAGTTTGAATTATTACCGATAAGATTTCCGATAATGTTATTCAACTGACCGGAAATAGTGGAAGATACAAGGGAATTCATAGCCGATGTAGAAGCATTATCATTAACAACCTGAGCTGTATTCGAAGGATAGAAACGTCCCAAAGCAAGGAGATAGATTATTTGTGTATTCATTTCTTCCTCTGTTGTAATCATCGAACGAACCAATTGTTTTACCTCATCACTTACATTCAGCACATCGATATCGAAACGGAACAACATATTTCCGAGTTTTCCAGAGATGTCAAGAATACAATTTACCTTTACTTTATTATTTGCAGCATAAGCAGTAGTATTCGTAATATCGCTAAGTGGTACAGCATTAACTAAATGGTGACATATAAGATGGATATTGGCATCGAACGGAGCGCCATTGAATTCCACACTACTACCCTGCTGCAAAACCAAATCTCTGGTGATAAAATCTTGCAAATAGAGTTTATAATTTCCTCGTTGGATGTTATATGTACCAAACAGTTCAAGAGCACCCTTATTATGATATTTTGCTGTCAAATTACCTCGTCCATAAGTAGTAATATAACCATCTGAATTATTATCCATTCTGAGTCTAATCTGACAGTTCTCATTCAGATTCACGTTAAAATCCATATAAAGGTCACCCTTGTACAAATAACGGGTAGAGACAACACTATCCGATTTTTCATCAGACTTTTGCCATACATAATTATAAGTTTGTTCTTCCTCCGTTGGAGCAAAGAAATCGAATAGCGATTTCTCGATTGAATCAGTTTTTACAGAATCAACTGGAGTCACGTCTTTTATTTCCACAAAACTACCTGAAGAAATCGCATCAGGCGAAGCGGAGTCATACGCAAAAACCGAACCTCTGGCAGGTGTGATATTTGCTTTTATATACATCGGGTGTCCGTCGCTACCATGCACCTGCAAAGTACCGTCAGCATATATCGTTGCATAGAAATTATTTTCGTTGAAAGTATGTTCCTCATATGCTAGAATCTGATTGAAATCAGCATCAAATTCATACTTAAAATTAGCCAGATTAGAATGAGTTACAGTACCATTCACCACTCCTTTGTGTCCATTTCTGTCAACAAGTTCTATATCTACAAACTCAAACAAACCTGGTTTCAGAGAAACATGTTGATGAATAGCTTTATATGGCACATGCGTAGCCAATAGAGCCAGATTAAGATCTGCATCTACCTCACCAATCAATTCAACTTTATTCAGCGGTCCTACAACACTCACAAAGCCAGTAAGTTCTCCGGTAATCGGATGAAACACACCATCCAAGAACCCATTCAGAAATTCTGCATTCGTGCGGTTGGCGGTAATATCCAGTTTCATGTCATTATTAGCAGGTGAAACATACCCATGGAGTTCCGTTCCTGTGGGCAGTCCTACAGCATCACCATCAGCAGGTGGTTGAGTCATCAAGGCATCAAGCATTATCGCTTTCTTTTCGTTATCCCACGAACCTTTGATGGCTGCCCTACCCATCGAACCTTTTTCAAAGAGGAGGTCATCAACAGTCAGATTTGCATGTAGCAAAGGATTATCCGACATCAGTCCGTCTGCAACAATAGTTCCGGAGGCTTTACCACCTAGGTTGACAGCTGTAAAGTCAACAGCATCTAGAATATACTCTATCAGCATATTATTCAGATAAGCGACAATACTATCGTTATCTGATGCTGATGAAGCAACACCATCGACAATCACATAACTGTTATTCTCACCATCAATTCTTAAGTTATGACAAGAGATACCATTCTTATGCACACTTACCAAAGCAGGAGAAATATGCCAAACGGAGTCGTTAATAGTAAGCAACGACTTACCCAAACTGATATCAACCTTTTTGCTACCCAAACTGTCAGAAAACGAAACCAGACTGTTCAAGTCCAGATTTACATTTGTATTTCCACGCAATTGCAATTTTGCATTGCTGTCAATCACACTATTTTCAGCAACAGCAGACAAGTTGATTTTTGCAGCAGATTCATCGCTGGCTACAATCGCAGAAAGGGACGCAGACAGATTCTCAACAGTATTATCGCACTTAATGATAACATTATTGAATTCCCTCTCACCATATTCTATTTTTCTACTCCTCACATTCAGATTTAGTTGTTGTATTTCCGAATTAAGGAAACCATACACTTGAGCAGGAGCAACTATTTTCACATCCTTAGGCAGAAGATGGGCAATAAACTGATTAGGGAAAACTCGTGCAGAATAAGTGAAATTCGAATGCTTGCTATTATGACTCGTACCCTTGAAAGTAACCAAATCTCTCAAGTGTGGTTGTATCATCGAAGTAATCTCATTCACTAAAGTAGAAAAGTATATATCCCCTTCTAAATCTGCCCGAAGAAAGTCACTTTCTACATTCATATGTGTTCCATCCTCTCCTCGATCCACAACAACATTCAAACCATCAAACGAAAGAGACACAGAATCGTTTTGCATCCTTACATCCTGCAGATTCACAAATCCCTTCACATTGTCAATGCTACTACCTGTTACATGGGCATCTAGCATTCCGCTATATGTATCCCCCCTCAAATCTTTTGTTAAAGACAAAGCATAAGGATTGAAGTTGTATATATTACTGTTTAGTTTCAAATCATAATTTTCCCCATTCAGACTATAGTCTATATCCGACTGCAAATCAAGAGCAGAACCCGATACATTACATTTTCCTACGGCAGACAGGAGTTTCTTGTCTTTTGCGCTTATATTCACATCTAAGTCAGCAACACCATAATTCGAATTCTGCATCAAGGCTCCAACATTAAACTTCCGGGCTTTTACCGAAGCGGAAATATTCTTCACAGAATCAATCATTGCCGTATAGTTCACATTTCCTGCAGAAGTAAGCAACCTACCGTCCAGAATTGTCGATTCTCTAGTGTAAGTACCCCATCCGGTAAAAGCTACGGAACCAAATGAGGCAACAATCTTTTTTACTTTTTCGTCCAACTGTAGCTCATCGAGTAGGTCCTGA
The DNA here is from genome assembly GCA_002342585.1 of Prevotellaceae bacterium UBA2448. Taxonomy (GTDB): domain Bacteria; phylum Bacteroidota; class Bacteroidia; order Bacteroidales; family Bacteroidaceae; genus Minthosoma. The sequence continues at coordinate 20,374 of DDQG01000033.1, read as the reverse complement.
ATGCCTTTCGCACTTGCAGTCAAAGAGTTTATAGCCAGGTCTCCACTTGTCAGTTTTCCATCCTCCAACTTCACACTTCCTAATGCGTCAAGAGAAATGGTTCCAGTAGGATTATTCAATGTTAACTGACTCAGCTGCATTCCATTACTATTCCCTTTCACTTGAGCCGTAAGGAAATAAGTAGTATGGAAAGTATGTAAGAAAGGAACGATGCTTTGAAAATCTGAAGGACTAATCATCGCCTTCAATTGTATAGGGTCAAAGCTGAATGATTTATCTTGCTGATAGTTTGGATAGTATACCTTAAGCGAATCAACAGAAAACGAGCTGCCTGGGGTCTCTAATCTGAAATTCCGAAGAAATGCCTGTTGCTTGTTAGCATCCAGTCCGAACGATAATTCATCGATAGCAAGACCACTATTCAACTCGTTTGCCGACAAACGTTTCACTATAAGGTTTATAGAATCGTTAGTCAGAGCCTTTAGCGACAAGTTCATTCCCAAATTATTCAACTGCAAGTGATTCTTATCGATAGCATACAGTTTGTTTATGGTATCCACCATTTCTGTATGTGGTTCAGACAATACATCATAACTCACATTCGCATGCCTCAGAATAAGAGAATTTATTCGCAGGTTAAGCGGTTTTTCTTCTTTGCTGTCAGAACTGAAAGCATCTATAACGAACTGAAAATTCGGTTTTGCTCCGATAGAATCCTGATACAAAACAACAACTGGGGAGAATAGCTGGGCAGTACCTATATCGATATTACCCTTGATAGCTTGGATATAGTCTATACCTGCCGACACACGAGCCACCTTCAGCATTTCAGCCCCTTGTTGGTCGTAAAGACTTAGGTCATTGATGGTAGCGCGATTCAGAAAACCCAGATTCACACTACCAATCTCTACTCTGGTATCAAGTTCTTCTGACAAAACACCTGCTATCCAATTTGCCAATGACTTCTGAATAGAAGGCAAACTGAATAGCAGGATCAGGGATGCATAAATAATGATTATGCTTAGAATTATCCCTCGTAATATTCTTTCGAATCGCCTGATAGTATTTTATTACTTTACATTGCGTCTGTAGTCAGCCATCTTGATAGCTGTTACGGCACACTCATCACCCTTATTGCCCAGTCTTCCGCCACTACGGTCTTTAGCCTGCTGCATATTGTTTGCAGTAATCAGTCCATAGATAACAGGTATATCCTGAGTAGCATTCAAGTGAGCCAATCCGGCTGTAGTTCCCTGACAGATATATTCGAAGTGTGGAGTTTCGCCATGAATCACACATCCGAGAGCGATAATAGCATCAAGTGGCAGTTTTGTCATCTGACGAGCTCCATAGATCAGTTCAAAACTTCCTGGAACAGTCTTCACCAATATATCTTCCTTCTTTACGCCATTATCCATAAGGGTCTTACTGGCTCCTTCAAGTAGGGCACCTGTAATTTCTGTGTTCCACTCACTAACAACGATGCCAACCTTCATCCCCTTTGCAGAAGGAACGCTATTAACATCGTAGTCAGAGAGATTATGGTATTCTGTAGCCATTACTGTTCAATTATTTAGATACAGCTTCAATATACTTGTCGATTTCAGCAGATACAGGGCTACGGAAATATTTCTTCTTGATTTCCTGGTAGAGTTCAGCAGCTTTTTCGTTCTGTCCTTCAGCCTGATATATCTTTGCAGCCTGCATTAGGAATACTGGTGATAGAGCATCATTGTCAGCTTCTTTAGCTGCCTTTATAAACAGGTCGATACCCTTAGCATTGTCACCCTTCTGAACGTAGCAGTTAGCGAGAGCAGCTGTAGAAGCAGGAGAAATCATCTGATCATCCTTCTTGCTGTAGCTCTCAAACATCTTGATAGCTTCATCATACTTTTCAGTATTAGCATAGCAGATAGCTGCATAGAGCTTTGCAAGGTTTGCAGTTTTTGTTCCGCTGTATTCATCAATAATACGGAGGAAACCTACACTCATAGCACCATCACCGTTCAGAGCTTTGTCATACTGCTGCTGAGCAAATGCTTCCTGACTTGCTGCGATTGCTTTCTGTGCATCATCGTTCTTGCTGTCAGTATAGTTGTTGTAAGCGAAAAATGCTACAACTACAACTACAACAACAGCGATAGCACAAAGGATTTTCTTAAGATTCTTTTCGATAAAAGCTTCAGTTTTGGTCAGTTGCACATCCAGAGCAATTGCCTCTTCTGGTTTTGAATTGTTTTTCTTTGCCATTTTCTTATTTGTTATTAATATTCGTTTCTACATAAATCGTGCAAAATTACGTCTTTTCTTCAGATTAGCGAAGAAAAAAGTAAAAAAGTTTCATTTTTCACTCTCATCAATCTACTTTTTCTATGCTATTTCAGTTTTTTCTCAATTTCACTTTACCCTTTTCTATTTTTGTCGTACCTTTGGCTTCGTTTTAGACATTATAAATAAATTATCTTAAAATAATTCTTTCATTATGGAACAAGTATTTTCCTACATCATTGGATTAGGAGCGGCAGTCATGATGCCTATCATCTTCACTATCCTTGGTGTTTGTATTGGAATTAAGTTTTCCAAAGCTCTCAAGAGCGGACTTTATGTAGGAGTCGGTTTTGTCGGACTCAGCATTATCACAGCACTTCTGGTTGACACTATGTCGCCAGCACTCTCGCAAGTAGTAGAAATCTACAACCTCAAGTTGCAGGTATTCGACATGGGATGGCCGGCAGCAGCATCTGTTGCTTACAACACTCTCGTCGGTTCATTCATCATTCCTGTTTGTCTTGGAGTAAACCTCCTCCTGTTGCTTATCGGTTGCACTCGTACAGTAAACATTGACCTGTGGAACTACTGGCACTTTGCATTTATCGGAGCTGTCATCTATTTCATGACTGGTTCTATCGGTTGGGGATTCTTCGCAGCTATCATCTGCTACATTATCACCCTCGTACTTGCCGACATTACAGCTAAGAAGTTTCAGAAGTTCTATCCTGGCATGGACGGAATCAGCATTCCACAACCATTCTGTCAGGGTTTCATGCCTTTTGCTGTTATCATCAACAAGATTCTTGACTATATTCCAGGAATCAACAAGATAAATATCGATGCAGAGGGTATGAAGAAGAAGTTCGGACTCTTTGGCGAACCACTTTTCCTCGGAGTTCTCATCGGAATAATAATCGGTTGTTTGGCTTGCCGCAACTGGGATGAAATCGTAGCTAACATTCCTAACACCCTGAAGATTGGTATCAAGATGGGAGCAGTCATGGAACTCATTCCTCGCATCACATCTCTCTTCATCGAAGGTTTGAAACCAATAGCTGAAGCAACCAAAGAACTCATTGCAAAGAAGTTTGGTGCCGACAAGGAGTTCTACATCGGTATGTCCCCAGCTCTCGTTATCGGTCACCCTACTACACTCGTAGTTTCCCTCCTTCTCATTCCTGTAACACTCGTTCTTGCCGTCGTACTTCCAGGCAACCAATTCCTGCCTCTCGCAAGTCTTGCCGGTATGTTCTATGTCTTTGTGATGGTTCTTCCTTATACCAACGGCAATGTTCTCCGTTCGTTCATAGTAGGATTTGTCGTAATGGCTATAGGACTTTACTTCGTAACATGGATGGCAGGCGACTTCACAAGTGCTGCTCATACAGTAGCTGCCATACACCCAGACGACAAGAGTGTTCAGGTACCAGCTGGTTTCGAGGCAGGAGCCCTCGACTTCGCATCAAGCCCGTTGTCAACACTCATTTATGCATGTATGAAGTACCTCCAGTACATCGGAGCTGGAATACTCGTAGTTCTCACCATCGCCCTTGTTGCATGGAACAGAGCAAGAATAATGCATAATTCATAATGCATAATTCATAATTAGACATTTGACATTAGACAATTTAAATAATAATATTATGAAGAATTTGATTTTTCTTGCAGCATTAGCTGCATCGCTGACAGTAAATGCTCAGCAGAAGGTAAGTTTTCAGGCTGCTTGTCATCCTGCCGACGTAAAACATTACGACACAAAGACTCTACGCGAGCGTTTTGTAATGGAGAAGGTAATGGTAGCAGACGAAATCAACCTCACTTATTCCCACTACGATCGCTTCATCTTCGGAGGAGCTATGCCTGTTCACAAAACTCTCAAACTGGAGAACTTCCCAGAACTCGGTCTCGATGTAGATAAGACTATCAAGGAAAAATACTTCCTCTACAACCGCGAACTTGGTGTTGTAAACTGTGGAGCTGGCGACGGAGTAGTCATCGTTGACGGTAAGGAATACGCTCTCTCTCCAAAGGAAGCTCTTTACATTGGTCGTGGTCACATCGGTAAGGACAAAGATGTAAACAAAGTTGTTGAATTCCGTTCTAAGGATGCCAGCAAACCAGCTAAGTTCTACCTCAACTCAGCTACTGCCCACAAGCACTACAAGACTCAATGGATTACCCTCGACGGACGTAAGGGTTCTCTCAAAGCAGCTGTTTGGGGACCTGTAGGCACAACAGAAGAAGCAAACAACCGTACCGTTTACAAACTCATCGTCAACGACGTTCTTGAGGAAGGTCCTTGCCAGTTGCAGTTGGGACTTACACAACTCAATCCTGGAGCTGTATGGAACACAATGCCACCTCACACTCATGGTCGTCGTATCGAGGCTTACTACTACTTCAACCTGCCAACCGACCAGACTATTGCTCACGTAATGGGTGAACCACAGGAAAGCCGAGTAGTATGGCTTCACAACGAACAGGCAATCATGTCGCCTGAATGGTCTATCCACGCAGCAGCCGGCACATACTACTACACCTTCATCTGGGGTATGGCTGGAGAAAACCTCTACTACAACGACAAAGACAACATCCCAGTTGTTGATTTGAAATAAAACAAAAAAGCGGTTTTTCAACCGCTTTTTTTTATACAAGTTTCAGGTAGTTTTCGTTTTCGTTATCGTCAATAACCTCTAACCCTTAACCATTAACCATTAACCCTTAACCATTACCCCCACGAACATCTTATGTATTCTTAAGTCATCGTTCAGTTCCGGATGAAAAGCTGTTACCAGTTGATTTCCTTGTCGTGCAGCCACGATATGTCCGTCAACAGTAGCAAGAGCTTCACAATCCTTCCCGAAGACATTATTTATATAAGGCGCGCGTATGAAGGTCATCGGAACCTTCTCTCCCACTCCTTTCATTGGAGCTTCGGTATAGAAACTGCCCAACTGTCTGCCATAGGCATTACGGCACACATCTATGTCCATCGTTCCGAGGTGCATTGGCGAGAGCAGAATCAGTCCTGCACAAGTACCGAATACGGGCAGTCCGTTCTCTATGTCTTTCTTGATTACGTCGAACAGTCCCAGGTCGTGCAACAACTTCGACTGGGTAGTTGATTCGCCACCAGGAATGATTAGTCCATCCTTTGGTTGGTCCCAATCCTTCCTCTGTCTCACTTGGAATGTCTCCACCCCAAGTCGTTGCATCATCTGTTCATGTTCAGCGAATGCCCCTTGTAGGGCAAGCACAGCCACTCTCATCACTTTCCCCTTTCTGCCATCAGCAGGGCAATTTCCTGTTCGTTTATACCTACCATAGCCTCGCCGAGGTCAGTACTCAGTTCTGCCAGCAGTTTTGCATCCTTATAGTTAGTTACCGCCTTTACGATAGCCTGAGCACGTCGTTCCGGATTTCCACTTTTGAAGATACCGCTTCCTACGAAAACTCCTTCCGCACCCAGTTGCATCATCAGAGCTGCATCGGCAGGAGTAGCCACGCCACCAGCAGCAAAATTCACTACGGGCAGTTTGCCGTTATCATGCACATACTCCACCAGTTCGTATGGAGCCTGCAACTGCTTGGCAGCCTCGAAGAGTTCGTCTTCCGACATAGACTGCAATCTGCGAATCTCGCTTTGCATCATACGCATGTGAGTCACAGCCTGCACCACATCGCCCGTTCCGGGTTCTCCCTTCGTACGAATCATCGTAGCTCCCTCAGCAATTCTGCGAAGAGCCTCGCCCAGGTTCTTTGCTCCGCAGACGAAAGGTACGTCAAACTTAGTCTTATCGATATGATATACATTATCAGCAGGTGAGAGCACCTCACTCTCGTCAATATAGTCAATCTCAAGAGCTTGCAGAATCTGAGCCTCCGCAAAATGTCCTATTCGACACTTAGCCATCACCGGAATGCTCACAGCCTCCTGAATGCCGCGAATCATCTTCGGGTCACTCATTCTCGACACACCTCCTGCAGCTCTTATGTCAGCAGGAATACGTTCCAACGCCATCACGGCACATGCTCCGGCAGCCTCGGCGATACGAGCCTGTTCTGGAGTTGTCACATCCATAATCACACCGCCCTTCAGCATTTGGGCAAGATTTCTGTTCAGTTCTTGTTGTTTTGTGATTTTCATAATTACATCATTTAAAAAAATTAATACTTTTTCCTATATCCTGTGGGAGAAACACCCCTTAGTTTCTTGAAATAATTCGCCAGATGCGCTTGCGACGAAAACCCGCATTCGTAAGCTATCTCCTGCACATTCCTGTCCGTTGTCTTCAGCAGCAGTTCAATCTTCTTTACCAGTTTTCCGTCAATAATCATCTTCGGAGACTTATTAGCTATCCGTCGGGTTACCTGAGCCAGATACCTGGTACTCACATTCAGTTTTTCAGCATAAAACTGCACATCATTCTTCTTCCCAACATGTTCTGTTACCACATTCAGAAAATCCATATACAGTTCGTTTGCCCTGCTTCCCAGGTTATTATCCCTAACCGTCTGACTGTCCACAAACTCCCTTGCCTTCTTCCTTGCCTCGTCCGTTCCGTCCCCATTATTCAGGAAGACAGCAAGGGCACTGGCATATCTGTTCTTCATTCCGTGATACCTTACTGCGTCAAGACTTACCACCTGAGTCACCAGCGGCATCAGTTTATCGACTATACAATTAAGCATATGGTCAGTCATCAGAGCATCTCCGCGGCTCGACCTGATAATCGGGTCGAAGATGATATGTCGGGGTTTGTAACGTCTCAGTTCGTCCACTACCACATCGAGCACCTCCTCAGTTCTGATCATTCCCACTTTCACCACATCAGGCTGCATATCATTCATCACCGCCTCAATCTGTTCCCTCACAATCTCTGCAGGCAGGTCATAAATCTCCTGAATACCAAGAGTTGTCTGTACCGTGATCGACGTAATTGCCGTCGCAGCATATCCTCCAAGCTCCGATATAGTCTTTATATCAGCCTGAATACCTGACTCACTTGTAGAGTCCGAACCGGTAATAGTCAGAATGGGTTTGATGGCAGCCATGTAAGTACCTTATTGAGTGAGTGGATAAAAAAATATGGCGCAAAGAAACAACACTTTACACCATATCACAAAATTCTATTCCTATATTTACAAAGAAATAATTCAGATTTATAAATTTTCAACAACCAACAGCTAAAAACTATTATCTATTCACTAAAAACTATCACCATTAAACTTTAAACGTTAAACTTTACAAGTCAATAACCAATAACCCTTAACCGTTAACCGTTAAACTTTAAACGTTACACCATCATATCCCAAATGCACCCATTCCGGCAGTTCAGCCTGTTCTACAACATGTGGACGAATATGGTGACTCATATGAATCAGGTAAATCTCCTTCACCCCGAGTCGTTCAGCAAAGGCGATAGCCTCTTCGATAGTCTGATGTGTAGGGTGTTCCTTATGTCGCAGTCCGTTCACAATCATCACCTCCACACCCTTCAGATACTCATATTCCTCCTCCGGAATAGTCTTCATATCCGTGATATAAGCAAAATTCTTAATGCGGAAACCCACGATAGGCAGTTGTCCGTGCATCACCCTCAGCGGCATCACCTCCACCCCATCTATATCGATGGGCACATGGGGTTCTATCTCTATCAGGTTCAGAGCAGGCACACCCGGATAGCGCTTATCCTTTGGTGTAAAACAATACGGAATGCGTTCCATCAGATGATCGGCACAAAACTTCTCAGCATATATATTCACATCTCCGAAAATGCTATATGGTCGCAAATCATCAATTCCTCCCACATGGTCGTAGTGTTCATGTGTAACCAGCACAGCATCGAGAGGTTTGAAGTCTATGCTCAGCATCTGCTGTCGGAAGTCCGGTCCGCAGTCAATCAGAATGCGTTTTCCATCTACCTCTACAAGAGCCGAACAGCGAAGTCGCTTATCCTTCGGATTTGTTGAGGTACATACCGCACATGTGCAACCAACCTGTGGCACTCCGCACGACGTTCCCGAACCCAGTATCGTTACTTTCATATGAAATTCACCTCAGCATTTATATCCACTCCGAACTTCTCCTTCACCTTCTCTTGCACCTTTCGAGCCAAAGCAACAATCTCCTCCGACGAAGCACCGCCTTTATTCACCAGCACCAGAGCCTGCTTATCGTGTACGGCAGCCCTTCCCATCTGGAAACCCTTCAGTCCGCATTGGTCAATCATCCATCCGGCAGGAATCTTCACCCCACCCTTAGCCTCGTAATGCGGCATCGTTGGGTACTCCTTCAGCAAAGCCTCGTACTTCTCCTGCGAAACTATAGGATTCATAAAAAACGAACCGGCATTACCCGTCACCTTCGGGTCGGGCAACTTCTGATTCCTTATATCTATAATAGCATTGCGCACATCCTTTGCCGTGTAATCCTTCTTGTCTGCCAACACACTACGAATATTTCCATAGTCCAGATGCAGTTTCGCCTCCTTCAGCAACCTGTAAGTCACATATGCCACAGCATATCTGCCCTTCAGTTCATGTTTGAATACACTCTGTCTGTACGCATACTGGCAGTCAGCATTCTGAAACGTCCTGACAGCTCCCGACTGCAAATCCACACATTCCACCTCCACAATCAGATCCTTCACCTCCACACCATAAGCACCTATATTCTGCACGGCCGAAGCACCTACCTCGCCTGGTATGAGCGACAGATTCTCAGCTCCGTACCATCCCCGTTCCACAGCCTCTGCCACAAAATCGTCCCATACCACACCAGCACCAACCTTCACGTCAGTCCACTCAGCCGTTTCTCCTACCACATCCACACCTCTGATGGCACTATGCAGCACCATACCCTCAAAATCCTTTGTGAACAACAGATTACTACCCTGTCCTATGTGCAAAAGCGGCTGCTGCAGTTTGCCGTCACGAATCAGTTCCTGCAACTCCTCTACCGAATCATATTCCACAAAGCACCTTGCCTTCACGTCCATTCCGAACGTATTCTTCTCCAGCAATGAGTAGTCGTTATATATCTTCATCTTAATTCTCTATTTCTATGAGTTTCCACTCCGAGTGGTATTTATGGAACTTAAACTTCATAAACAAATCATCAGTCATCGACTGCAACAGCAACTGCTTATGTCTTCTGTTGTTCGAAGGCTGTCCGTAGTCGATATTCACGAGTTCCTTCTTCGGCAACGGAAAGTCATGCTTCAGTTCTGCCCAGTCCTGTGCATCATACTTCTTCTCCACCATCACATCTTCCTCCGTATCCTCAGCAGTAACCACCCTCAGGGGGTCGTCAATCGACTTCTGCTGGAACGTAGAGTCATTCATAAAATGCACGAAAAACGACAGGAACAGTCCGTTAGGCAAATCCTCCAGTTCCCTTCTATCTATATTCGCCAACTTCCATATAGTTTCCTCCTTACGAAAAGTATATACATTAGCTACGGCTTCATCCAGATCAATCACCTCTACAGCTACTCGATGCACACTAGTATCATTCTTCACCAACACATCATCATCATCCTCGATGATAACAGAAAACTGCTCCTGGTAGATAAACTTATTATACTTCTCCCAGTCGTCCGAAACCACCATCATGGCACTATCCCCGTCCATCACAGGCAGTGGAAACTCAATCCTCTGCATCTGAAACGACGGATTAGTCACGAAAGTAAAAAAAAAATCATCGAAGAGACCGTCCACAGCTACAGGTGGTTCCTCCTCCTCTTCAACGAGTTGCAGAGTATCCATAGCCGACTCCAGCGAATCCTGTCTGTGCAACTCATCCACATCCACAATATTCTTCCTGCCACCGCACGACAGCAATCCGACAGCGAAAAACAGCACAACTACCGATACTGCAAAACAATGAATAGAAAACCTAAACATCTCTTATTCTATAAAAACGCGGCAAAGTTAGATAAAAAACCACATAAATGTATAATTTTTCTAAAAAACTTTAAAAAATCCAACTCATTATCATAACTTTGTTCCCACTAACCATTAATCTCTAACCATTCATTATGCGCATTTCACCTTTGTCTTTCGCTAAAAATTATGCAATATGCATTATGAAATATGCATTATTTATCCTTTTTCTCCTTCCTCTCACAGCCAGTGCCCAACAGATGATTCAACATCCTTGGCATGGAAAACGCGTAGCATACTTTGGCGACTCCATCACCGACCCTCGCAACAAAGCAGCCGCACATAAATATTGGTACTATCTGCAAGAATGGCTGCAAATCAGCCCCTATGTCTATGGAGTGAGCGGACGACAATGGAACGACATACCGCGTCAGACCGACAAATGCTGGCAGGAACATGCCGACTCCCTCGATGCCATCATCATCTTCATGGGAACCAACGACTTCAACAACAACGTACCCCTCGGTCAATGGTATCAGGAATCGGAACAAATGGTTGAAGCAGCCCGCGGCGAACCCAAACACCTACAAAAGCGTCTTCAGCGCCTTCCCGACATGAACAAAGACACATTTCGTGGTCGTATCAACATTGCCCTCGACAAACTCAAACGGCTCTATCCCGCAAAACAGATAGTGCTTCTCACCCCTATCCATCGTGCCGGATTCTATCCTAACGAAAACAACTGGCAACCTACCGAGCAATATGCCAACAAAATCGGACTCTTCATCAGTGACTACATCCAAGTAGTGAAAGAAGCAGCAAACATCTGGGCAGTTCCTGTCCTCGACTGGTCAGCCACCAGCGGACTCTACCCTCTCCACGACGAGCATGCCCAGTACTTCAACGATGCAGCTACCGACCGTCTCCATCCCAACGACACAGGTCATCAGCGTCTTGCTCGCACCCTCATGTACCAGCTTCTCGCCCTCCCCTGCACATTCTGATTTAAGTCAGCTCTTTTTATTTAGGAGTTAAGAAGTTAGTGAAGTCAAGGAGTTAAGACTATACTGGTCTTTCGTTTCAACTATTATCTATTATCTGTTATCTATTTCTTACATCATCCATCAGACTTCATACATCACTTACCTGTCCCTGTGGCACGACTAATATTATCCTATCTTCTCTATCACCTCTATGTCTGCAGGAAGCCAATTTACGCTGTTCAGCTCGTCCTTTGCGAGCCATTTGGCAGCTTCATGTTCGTTCAGATGCAAAGCCTCTGTCAATAATGAACACAGATAACAATGCATTGTAAGGTGAAACTGAGGATAATCATATTCTACTGTACAGAGGAACTTATCCACACTAATGTCCGTTGAGAGTTCTTCTTTTATTTCTCGTTTCAGAGCCTCTTCAGGAGTCTCCCCCTGCTCCATCTTACCTCCCGGAAACTCCCACCAGTCCTTGAAATCACCATATCCTCTTTGAGTGGCGAATATCCTATCCTCCTTGCAGATTATTGCTGCTACCACTTCGATTCGTTTCCAGGGAGTAAGACGGGGAATGTATCGGGGCACATACTTGCAATAAGTATCATAGCTCCTTCCGAAGCGCTTGCGCATCCCCGGTTCTTCCGACAAAGGGAAATAAATCATATTGACAATAAGGAACACTACAATCCAAATGCCGATAGCAAAAGAAGCAAACATCAAAGCCTCGCCAGTTAAAATCAGGACTATACCTGCAATCATAGGATTTCTAACATAGGCATAAGGACCTGAGATGATCAGCCGAGTTGTGGAGTCCCATGGAGCAAGAGTCCCCTTACCCAGTTTCGAGAACAATCTGATAGTCCATATTGCCAGAATCAGACCGGCAAGAAAACAGACAACGCCAATCATGAATCTCCAGAGGCAAAACTCGCCCCAATGCCAGTCAGATACATACAACAAAATCGAAGGTATAACAACACATACAGAGACAGGCAATGCCAGAATTGCCTTTATCATTCTTAAATTCAACGATCCATCATTCATATAGCTATCCGAATAATTCTGAATGAGAACCCAAACGAACGAGTTCTATTACTTTTGAATGCAAAAATAATACATATACTAGATATGACCAAATCTTTACAAAAGAAAAAAATCGTGCTGCAACATTGCAGCAAATATAAAAAAAGAGCCTCGCATCACTGCGAAGCCCGTCTTTCGTCATTCGTCTTTCGTCTTTCGTACGAAGTTTGATTTACCCAGTCAGCTCTTTTTATTTAGGAGTTAAGAAGTTAGTGAAGTCAAGGAGTTAAGACGATACTGGTTCTCAGCCCTCATACATCAGCCCTCAGCCTTTATACATCATCTATCAGTTACCTGTCCCTGTGGCATATTTTTCTCATCTTTTTCTGCCATTCTTATGGCTTCAGTTTATCTATTTCTTTGAACACTTCTTCTATCTTCGCCACAATGCGCTTCTGCTCAGCGAGAGGGGGAAGAGGGATAATAATAGATTTTAAAGCCGAAGCCGACAATCCTTGTATACCAATTCCTTTTCCACCTATTAATCCAATACTTTTATAATACCACATGATATAGAAAACAAAGATGGTATATTTATTATCATATGGACGTAATCTGTGCACATGATTTTGTAAACATATATCGTAGTCGTATGACCATATTGCAGAACGTCCAATGTCACCACCTTCACACACAAGTAAGTCACCTTTTTTGGCAGTACATTTTTCTATCTCTGAGTCTTTATAGTACATGGATTTGAGCTTATTAAGTTCAAATCTTCCCCAATAAAGATTAGATGTCGTTATATACTCTCGTAATGTACCCTCAGTATCAGAAGCTCTTAATTGTTTTCCACTTGAATGTTCAAAAATATCTCCCAAACGTGACCATCCCCAACTCTCAGGTATCTCAAAGGGCTTTTCATCCTCAGAGATTGGTGTTTCGTCGAGGTCTTTCTTTTTGAGTTTGCCTTCCTTTACGAGTTGTTTCTTTTCCTCACGAATGCGCTCCAGCAATACGCTTGCAGGCTCGTCATTAGGGTCTTGAGGTACAAGGCGACCTTCAATGGCTTCTTGGAGGACACTCTTCTTAAGGCGTTCTGGCAGTTCCTCATTCAGTTTGTTAAGTGCATCTTGTGCCTTTCCATATTCCTCAACCTTTGGAAGCAACTCTTCTATTTTCGCAACAATGCGTTTCTGCTCAGCAAGAGGGGGAAGAGGGAGAAGATAATTCGAAACGTCTTTTGCAGCAAGATTAGGTTGAGCTGCACCATTTGCAAATTTCAAAAGTTGGTCTTTTGAAAAAGGGGAATTAAGATATGTAAAAATGTAATCTCGAATATCTATATTCAATAACCTTATAATCATTAATGATGAAGCAACTGCACCCTTTTTGTAAGGATCAACTTTAGCAACTTTCCCATAAGTAGCACCTCTGAGACAATATACCAAATCACCCTTTTCTATCTTGCCTGATGATAATGAATTATATTTTTCTTCAGTAATATAATTCATGCGTGTGGTTGTTAAAAATCCATTAGGTTCTATATGCCCCGTGTTTATCCATGCAATACCTTGAGAAACATATTCATTTTTGTTAGGATAATTCTTACTTCTGTCTCCATTAAAAAAACAAGCAACATTTGAGAATCTCACCCACTCCCAACTATCAGGAATCTCAAACGGCTTTTCGTCCTCGGAGATAGGAGCTTCTTTAAGGTCTTTCTTTTTGAGTTTGCCTTCTTTTACAAGTCGCTTCTTTTCCTCACGAATGCGCTCCAGCAATGCGCTTGCTGGTTCGTCGTTAGGGTCTTGGGGTACAAGGCGGCCTTCTATGGCTTCTTGCAGTATGGAGTTGCGTAACTGTTGTGCGTTCATCTTGCTTTTTTCAACTTTTCTATTTCTTCTTTCTGTCCCTGGTATGCCTTGAGAGCGCGCTGCTTCAAGTCTTCGTATTTGGCTTTCCACTCTGCCGCCTCCGCTTGTGCCTGCGCTAACTGCTGCTGCAAAGCAGGGACAGCCTGCTCCAATTCAGCAAGGCGCTTGTCCTGCTGCGAATCACGAGGGACAGGTCAACTGATACAACTCCTTAGCGTGAATCAAAGTTCCTGTCCCCCTGATTGTGTGGGCCAGTCGAGTTCATCAGGCATATCGGGTTCTCCCCACCACTTGCTTTGGCCGGTGAGAGGCGAGTCCGTTGGATGTGTCTCGATTCTAATCATGTTTCAAATTTGACCTTCGGTCGAGTCTGCTCACGCTCGGAAGAACTCAAACGAGTTTGGTTCTTCTCTCACTCAATCGCAGACTTCCACGTCAGTTCCAGCGAATAGTCGTCGCCGTCATAGACGCAGCCGTCGCTGTATTCGTGGCCCTCTATTACGGAAATGGGGAGGTCCAGCGGATTGTCAGGCGTGAGCGTGTATGTCTTGTCGTAGAAAGATATTGTGATGGCATCCTGGGTGATTTTCGTAATCTCGTAGTTCAAGAAACCGTCGATGTTCAGCGTGCCGAGTTTGGCCTCGATGTCGTATTCCTCATTCTTCCACTCGCCATCGTTGTAAACCGACCAGTGCTTGTGACCGCTCTTCACATGGAGCATGACCTTGCCTGTGAAGGTCTCTTCCTCCGCATATTGTCCGTCGGTGAAGAGGCCCTCGTAACGGCGACGGCCGTGATAGTCGTTGCCCACAAGCACGCCCTGGCCGTCGGGGCGGTCGTTCTTCACCTCGCCGTCATAGACCCATTCGCCGTAGTTGTAACTGATGTGCCCGTCTGCCCACACGTTGGCCAGCATCTCACCGCCGATGCCTGTGGGGTTGGGCAGTGTGACCTTCTTCGAGAAGAGGTTGTCGCGTTGCCATTCCCTGTCGTCAACGAGCTTGCCTTTCTCCCAGTGCTCCGTGCGGCATTGTGCAGTCTTGGCACGGTGTACTTCCACATAGCCGTCGTAGGGCTTGAAGTCCTTCACATCGTCGCCATAGTGGTCGAGCGAGTCGCCGTTGGGTAGCCAGACTGTGACACGGGTTGAGGGTTTGTAAATCTGATCGTCATACTTGTTGACTTCGTAGTCGCCGCCGCGCTGCTCCACCTTATATGTCTTATTGCCGTCCTTCAGCGTCAGACGCAGTGTGGTTAAACCCTCAGCGGCATTCTCGTCGAGCTCGTAGTCTACAACCTCATACTGGAAGAGGTCGTCTGGTCCTGTATAGCGCACAATGCTGTCGCCTGCGTACCACTCCTTCACCCACGGCTTGTTCTGGCCCAAGACCAGCTCGAAACCATAGCGGTGGCCTCCGTGCAGGAACATGGCGATGCTGTCGGGTTTGCCGGCTGCAGGAAGTTCTGATGAGGATGGCGGACACTGGATGCGGAATACGCCGTGAAGGCCCCACCATTCAGGTTTCTTGTCCTTAGAGGTGTGTATCCATGCGTGCTCTATGTAGCTGCCGTCGGCAAAGGTATAACGTCCCTCGGCGGCGTAGGCGGGTCCGTTGATGCTGGCATAGCTTAGGTGGAACACGCCCTTGAAGTGGTCGCCGTTGGGATAGAACACCTCTCCGTCGCCGATGGGTCCTTCCAGTTCCTGCCGGATGGTGTCGCCCCACTGCCAGCCACCCTTATAGATGATTTTCGTACCTGTCAGCCTGACGCAGTAGCAGTCACGGCTATAGACACCCCCGCCAACATGGTACTCGCTACAGGCCACCTCCACCTCCTCATCAATCTTGATGGTGTAGGTCTTGCCGTACAGTGCAAGCGTGATTTGTGCGCCATCGTAGGCTGTCACCGTGTTTGTCGCACGCAACTTGGGCAGCGGTTTGCCCACTACGATTTCACTCTCGTCCACTTCGTAGTGCTCTTGGGGGATGGTGGTCACCTTGGAGCCGCGGTCCATGTGGCTGTTATATACATTGATGTAACATGCTGTTGCCATATTTTCGTCTTCGTTACGGTTATTGTTTTCGTTTTGGTTATCGTCAATCAAACATGACGTGTGGGTTCAGTTCTGAGGGTGACTGCCAGATGATGCCACGTTCAGCGAGCACCTGACGGAAGATGCTCTTGAAGGGCTTGTCTTTATCTTTTGCCATAGTCTCTTTCTTTTTAGGTTTCACTTCTTTCTGTGGTTTTTATAGTTGCTATAGATTCTATAGTTTGCTATAGTTGCTATAGGTTTCTATAGGCGCTATAGTTTTCTATAGGCGCTATAGTCGCTATAGTTGCTATAGGTCTATTTCTAATATCTGCTGTATCTCCGAGAGCGTCTGGTCTATCTTGGCATCAAGGGCTGCACGCTTCTCGTGATATTGCTGCAGGAGTTCTTCTGGGCGAAGCACCTCTTCCTCATCCTTGGGGAACTTGCATTGGTCGAGGTTGTATTGCAGGTCAACAAGCTGTTGTGCTGTGAAACAACGAGACTTCTCATCGCCAGTCTCCTCATCAATAATCTCTTGGCGATTGTTCCACCAATCACGGATAGGCTGACAATGCTCTGACTTCATCGGTTTGGTCTTCGAGAAGTGCTTATAGCCCTCAGGCATATCCATGCGATAGAACCAAGTCTCTTTGGTGCTAAAACCAGTCTGGGCTCCTTCTGCCTTTTTATTGTCGAAGAAGAGTATATTGGTAGCAATACTTGTATAGGGCGCAAAGATGCTGCCTGGCAGACGGATAATGGTGTGGAGGTTGAACTCTCGCAGGAGTTTCTCCTTGATAGCCTTCTTTGGTCCATCAGTACCAAAGAGGAATCCGTCAGGAAGGATGACTGCTGCACGACCATTCTTTGCCAAGCGATACATGATGACTACCATGAAGAGGTCTGCTGTTTCGCTTGCTGCGAGGTCGGAAGGAAAATGACGCTTCACGTCGTTCTTCTCATTACCGCCATAAGGAGGATTCATCAGAATGACATCAAACCTGTCGTCATCAGTATAGTTCAGTACATCTTTGGTAAGGGAATTGCCATGATTCACCTCAGGTGACTCTATATTGTGGAGAAGCATATTCGTGACGCAAAGCATATAAGGGAACTGCTTCTTCTCTATGCCATAGATGGACTGAGAATATTTTTCGCGGTCTTCTGCCGTATTAACCTTCGTGTCGAGAACTTTCAGCCAAGAGGTAAGGAAACCACCTGTGCCACAAGCTAAGTCTGCCATCTTCTCGCCTATCTGAGGATGTATTATCTCAGCCATAAAATCAGTAAGGGCACGAGGGGTATAGAACTCACCTGCTGTACCTGCTGACTGCATTTCCTTAAGTATGGTTTCGTATATCTCGCCAAAGGCATGACTCTCCTCATAGCTGCTGAGGTCAAGTTCGTCAATTACGTTGATGACCTGACGAAGCAACACACCATCCTTCATATACTGATTGGCATCTTCGAAGGTAGCACGGACAATGGCGCTACGCATAGGAGTGGTTGGAGAAACCTCAAGTGACTTGAGGGTTGGGAAGAGAGTGTTGTTCACAAAGTCTAACAACGCTTCTGCCGTGAGGGCTTCTCCATCTCCTTCGTCGTGTGCCCAGTTGCGCCAACGGCAATTCTCTGGTATGAAGGACTTGTAGTCATCCTCGTTAAACTCCCAGTCGTTTTCTTTCTCGTCATATATTTTCAGAAACAACATCCATGCTATCTGTTCTATACGCTGAGCATCACCATTGATGCCGGCATCATTACGCATGATGTTTCTGATGCTTTTTACAAAGTTTGTTAAGGCCATTCGGTAAAGTTTAAAGTTTAAAGATTAAAGTTTAAAGTTAACCTACATAATAAATTTCCTGTTCTAACTCATGTACGGCTTCAAAATATTTCTTGTTGCCGCCAAAGAGTTTGGCTATGCTGGCAGGAGAACCGATTTGACGGAATGGGTCAAGGCTGAGTACCTTGCGGTTTTCGAGCTGACTGATGCCTTCGTTGGCATACTTGTCGAGAAGTGCTTCCAAAACCTGTCGAGCCTTGTCGCCATACTTGCCGAAGATGTTACGTTTTCTGACGTTATCGGCACGTTCCTTGCGAGTGAGCGGCTTCTGGTTGTAGGCTATGTGACAGATGAAGTCGAAGTCGTCAACATCAGCCATCTTTTGCTCTTCTTTCAATGCCTGGAGGTCTATACCGCTTTCGCGCAAGAGGTCGGAAATCTCCGCCTTGCGTTCTGCTGCATTCCAATGATTGATGAAATCGGAAAGGTTGGCATAAGTGTCGTTGATATTCTTGCGAGTGTAGTCGGTTATGTTTTCTGTACGCAATAGTTTGCCGTCAGCATCATAAACGGAGACTACCTTGCTGATAATCTCTACCCTACAGCCATCCTTGTTGACTATAGGTTTTGCATTATATACAGGGTCTCCTTCACCAGTAGTGTTACCACCTTCCGGGTCATCAGGAATGACATAAACGACTGGTTTTGGAGGGTGGTTCGGGTCGTAGCCGTCATCAATCTGAATAGGACCATCCCATGTTGGGTCGGCAAAGAGACGGGTGACATTACGCATATCCATGATGATGAAGTACTTCTTTCCTTCCTTCTCGCGCAAACGTGTTCCACGACCCACAATCTGCTTAAACTCAGTCATAGAGTTGATGTTCTGGTCGAGAACTATGAGTTTGACCATCTTGCAGTCAACACCTGTTGAGAGCAGTTTGCTTGTGGTAGCTATGACTGGATATTCTGACGAAACAGAAATGAAGTAATCGAGTTTTCCCTTTCCATAATCGTCGCTACCTGTGATGCGAACGACATAGTCAGGATTCTTCTTGCACATATCTGCATTTTCGTTTACCAATGCTATTCGCATACGCTCAGCATGATCTTCATCGGCACAAAAGACAATAGTCTTCTGCATTCTGTCTGTCTGCTTCAGATAGGTGGTAATTTCATGGGCAACCTCACGAATACGGTCTTCTACAACAATGTTGTAGTCGTAGTCGGTATTGTTGTATATGCGGTCTTCTATCAGCTGACCGTTGATGTCTTTCTGACCTTTTAGAGGTCGCCAGCCATCACCAATATTTGTCTTGATATTGATAACCTTGAAAGGAGCAAGGAAACCATCATCAATACCTTCCTTAAGACTGTAGGTATAGAGAGGTTCGCTAAAGTATGTAATGTTCGACTGATACCTTGTTTCCTTTGGTGTGGCAGTCATACCAAGTTGAATAGCACCATTGAAGTACTCAAGTATCTCGCGCCAGCTGCTATCGTCTTTTGCACTTCCTCTATGGCACTCGTCAACAATCACCATATCGAAAAATTCTGCCTTGAAAAGTTCTTTGTAGTTCTGCTTGCCATTCTCTCCAATCAACTGCTGATAAAGGGAGAAATATACCTGATGGGCAGTAGGCTTGGTGCCTTTGTCTTTCTGATAGTTTACCTTGTGAATATTGTTTGCAAGAGGCTTGAAATCCTGCTCTATCGACTGGTCAACCAACACATTGCGATCTGCAAGATAGAGCACCTTCTTGATGAGTCCTGCCTTAAGCAGACGATAGACTATCTGAAAGGCTGTATAGGTCTTACCTGTACCTGTTGCCATAACCAACAACATACGCTTTTCGCCTCGTGCTACAGCATCGACAGTACGATTGACGGCATTGCGTTGATAATAGCGTGGAGGATAGATATCCTGACCTGTACAGAATGGCTGATTGATAACCTTCAATTCGTTTTCTGAAAGTCCTTCGCCATCATTGCTCTCCTTCAGGTATCTTGCATATAACTCGTCCTGGGTAGGAAATTCGTCCATAGACAAAGAGCGCTCCTTGCCTGTAAGGAAATCGTATTCTTCAAAACCAAAACCATTAGAACTAAAAGCAAAAGGCACATCCATCATTTGGGCATATTCTTTCGCTTGCTGCATACCAAAACTAACACTATGATTGGCATCTTTTGCCTCCACAATAGCAATAGGATTAGCTTTGTTGTAGTAAAGCATATAGTCAGCAAACTTCGCCTTACCACGAGCTACAAGATTACCTCTAAGGTTCATCTTACCATCGGTAATCTTTACCTTAGTCTCCATCGTGATATCATCAACAGACCACCCCTTCTGCATTATAGCAGGAGTGATGTATCTGAGCTTTATATCTTCTTCTGACAATGAAAGAATGTGTTTATCCATAGTCACTAAGGTGATAAGTTTTTATTCAATCTGCGAAGATACAAACTATTTTTCATTACATCATATTTTTCTTTTAAAAAA
>DDQG01000037.1:53171-62256 GCA_002342585.1 Prevotellaceae bacterium UBA2448 | reverse complement strand
TTTACTTTGTGTTTATGTTGATATTAATTCAGGTCAGGAGTTTCCTGCCTTTCTTCCCTACAAAGTTACGAAATAAAAGCCGTTTCTGCAAATATTTTCAACAAAAAAACACCTCGTTTTTCGCAAAAATTTTCTGCAAAAACTTGGGTTAAAAAAGGGATGCAGATTAAGTTAAATCTGCACCCCTATATCGGAAAAACAAATGCAATGCAATTTTGCAATATTTATCTATTGCCTTTCATCCTATTATGTGATTTGCAAAGCATCTGGCAGTTCTCTATTGACGTGCTGCCGCCCTTGCTCCATGCAGTCACATGATCAGCATCCATTTCATTGAACTTGTAAATCTTTGTGCGAACATTCTCGTGCCCTTTAGCACATTCTGGACAGTTACTGATGCCTTTCTCATGAGCTTCGTTTGTTTGTCGTGCATATACTGTTTTCTTTACGCTATCTTCAAAGATACGGATATTGAGCAAACTCTGATCAGTTTCTCCACCGAGTACATATTCAAAGATACCTCGTTTGTTTGTTACAAACTCATCAGCATACAGTTCGTTTACCCGTTGTTGTAGTTGTGAAGGATTATAAGAATTGGCATGATATTTCTCATAGAAAGCGCCCCACTCCAATCCTCTCATTTCGTTTTTGGGCTCACCGAACAGAGTCTTTGCCCATTCTATAACAGTATCGAAATAGGTCTTCAGTTCTTCAATGTTATCATCGTTGCGATGCTGACTCATATATCCTCCGACATTATCTTCCCCCTTTGACACCCATACAAGAGCTTCATGAAGAATCTCTTGGCGGTTGGCATTACCTTTTATATAACTGCTCCATTTCTGTAGTTGAGGATGGCGAGAGTTACTGAATGTTTCTTTTGCTTTTGTTACGAATGGTCCAGAATAGGTGGCATTCAGCAGTTCCTGTTTGTTTAGTGGCACACCAGCAATATTGATAGTCTCAAACCATTCCTTTATTTCCTTCTCAGTACCGTTACAAATGTATATAAGGAGTTTATAGTTGAGAATCTTCTCTTGTTCCTCAGGATTAAGTCCCGTAAAGTATTGCTCCATTCCAAACTTATCTTTGATGGCAAACTTCCCTGTAACAAAACGTCCAATACTTGTTATGCGCTGCTGTCCGTCAAGAATCTCATAGCGACCTGATTCTGGTTCATTGAAATATATCAGTCCTATCGGATAGTCTTTCAGTATGCTCTCAATCACAGCAACCTCTTTCTTTCCATCATTCTCAGCATAGAGGTAATTACGCTGATACTCTGGCTGAATTGTCAGTTTGCCAGCCCATCCAAACAGACCTTTGCCTTCCAGCTGATTATAGACAAAGCCCTCACATATCTTTTTTACCGTAAGGTCGGTCATCAATGTCGTTTGCATAACTATTGTTTTTTGCGGATTATTATTCTACCAAAAGGCTTTTGCGGAAAACCGTTTTCATCAAAATAATATGGTTGTCCATCTCTAAGACTCTTGTTCTGTTTTCTCAATTCACGTGGATATGGTTTAAAGCCGAGTTCTTTTCCAGAATCTCCCTCTGCATTACCTATAATCTCAAATTGATCTGGACAGTATTTATCAAGGAATGTTCGTGGAACTCCCATTAGCCCATCATAGTCAGAAGGAATTGCATCAGTATAAGGAACATCAATTGCGTCATAATTTTCATAATGAACATAACCTTTACCTTTGATTTCTTTATGCTTTGAGTAAAGAATGTTGTCTTCCATTGTCATTAAAGGAAGTGGCTCATGACGACGACCGTGGTCAATATTGGTATACCAAACAACTCCTGATACTCTTATCATGCCTTCTATGTGATTTCCAGCCGTTGCAATATCCTGATAGTTGCTTATAAAATGTGTTGCTCCACCTTTAAATCCAACTCCTAACCATATTTTATTATCTTTTATCAAAGGAAAGATTTCTTTATATGACACAGCATTTTGATTTCCTATAACAACGAACTGTTTATTCGCTTCTATTATCCACATCATAAACTCCCTAAACAGCGAGAACGGTGGATTTGTAATAATAATATCCGCTTCATCCCTTAGTGCTTTTACTTCATCGCTACGGAAGTCACCATCACCCTCAAGATAATTCCAATGAAGGTCATTGATGTTAAATCGTCCATCGCTATTGATGTCTTCATCAAGGATAAATATCTTGCCATTAGTACGACTCTTGTCTGCATCGTAATAAGGGCTTTCTGTTTCAAAGAGTGTAGGTGCCCAATCCTTTATCTTCTTCGACTCTACAGCATAACTCGTACTAATCAGTTTCTTCAGTCCAAAGTTCTCAAAGTTTTGAGCAAAGAACTTCGTAAAGTTACTCCACTCAGGGTCGTCACAAGGAAGAAGAACAGTCTTACCACGAAATACATTCGGGTCGTATTCCAGATATGCATTAATCTCCTTTTGTATATCTGCATATTGCGTATAGAACTCATCGTTCTTTGCCGTCTTTGCATTTGCAAGGTTAGTGTTTGCCATGATAGATTGATAGTTTTAGTTTATATTGCATCAACTATCAATCGCCTACGCAAATAAAAAGAGCGTGACACTATCCTTATCGCGTTAAGCACGAGGCGGCCTCGGAATGGTACCCCGGTTATCTACCCTAAGAATGCATCACGCCTTATGGCGCATGCTTCGCTTATTGGGTAAATAATAAGGTCACCAACTTTACGTCAGCCACCTTCACATATTATTTTCGTGCTTTTTATACCAATTTGAGTTTCCGAGGCTCTTGGCTTAACGCGAAATAATAGCGAATGCTTCAATATTTGTTCGAATTTCTCCCCGAACTGATTGCAAAAGTATGAAAAAGTTAGAAAATGAAACAATTTTGAAGGGAAAATGTGAAAATTTTCTTGAAACTATATTGATTATTTTTGTGGTTCTGGAGTCCAAATTTGCGTGCCGTAACCCCACTTTTAGTGAGCCGTAACCTCGTGGGGAGTGAGCCGTAACCTCACCCAAAGCGAGCCGTAATCTCGCTTTAATCCCCGTAAATAGGAGCTTTCATAGGGCGCAGACTCAGACCAAATATTGCAAAATTGCATTGCATTTACTTTTTCGATTTTTGCGAAAGAGAAGAGATAGGTAGTATAATTAGATAAGTAATTATATATTAATATATTATATAATATTTTTAATACATTTTAACTATTTTCTACCTCCTTCAAGTTTCACAAAAATGAAATGCAATGCAATTTTGCAATATAGAATAAGTTGTGAGTGTGAAAATTATGCTGTATCTTTGTGGAAAAGAATGCATATGGAGGCTCTATCCTATCGTCCGCGGAATGCAGGTCACGACTACTATGGTCGCGGCACCTACCTCATCACCCTCGTGGTGAGTGGACGAGAGGCGCTGCTCTCTGATTTTGCGACCGAGATTGACCACACCCCCTCACTCGCTCTCACCCCGCTTGGCGCAGCTGTGCAGGAGGCATGGCTACAGACCCCCGACCAGCAGTCGAAGCATGGAAACAAGATCGCGGTGCATGCCTGCGTATGTATGCCTGACCATTTCCACGGTGTCATAGAGGTATTGGAACCAATGCAGTGGAGTCTGGGCGATATCATTCAGGCTTTCAAGGCTCGCTGCACAAGTCGCTGGCAGCAGGAGCAGGGGCTACCCACCTCAGTCAATCGACCGATATCGGATGTATGCTTCACTGAGGGCGCACCTGCCTGGCTGCGCGAGAAGGCTGCCGCATATAGCAACGAGGGGGCTTTGGTGCGAGCCATGTCAAAGAAACAGCGGCAGGAGTACTACACTTTTGTGGGACGCCAGCAGCGACCGTTCTTCGATGACAACTACGACGACACTGTATGCCTTGATGAGCGCCACCGCGAGGCAATGATAGCCTATGTGCATGATAATCCTCGTCGAGCTATGTTGAGGCGACTTCTGCCCGACTTCATGCGCAGATGTCTGCATGTGCAGATAGGTAATCGCAGCTATGGTGCATACGGCAATCTGTTCCTGCTGAGATGGCCTCGCAAGGTGCAGGTGATGTGTCACAGGAGCCACCCCGTGAGTCGGCAGCCTTATGAAGAGACGGAGGACTACACCCATGAGCACGACCAGTGGGTGGCAGAGATCATGGAGGGCGGAACGGCTATTGTCACTCCAGGCATATCGCGCGGTGAGCAACTGATGAAGAACGAGTGCATAGAGCGGGGCTATCCGCTCATACACCTGCAGAAGGAGCCCATCGGTCAGTACTGGAAGCCTGAGAAGAAGCGCTTTGAGGCTTGTGCAAACGGAAGTCTGCTCATCTTGGCACCTTGGAATCTCGACACGATGGGTGATGTCGGCAACGTACCATCCGACAGTGACTACAGTCGCTTTCACAACCTCAACACCCTCGCTGCTGAGATATGCAGTTTTTATGGAGAAGCAAAAATAATCAGATAAAAAACTGCCTCTACAAACTATCAGAAAACGAACGCAAAGAAATAAACATTAAAAGAATAATTTATATATATATGTTACAAGGAAAAATACTATCATATTTTGCACCATTAGATACTCTTAATGATATATGTATAAACAAACAAGGTAAGTATTTATCTATTAATGATGTAAACATAATGATGCCATTCATAAAAAAAGCTTGTGAAGCTGCTGAAAAAATCTCACAATTCGCACTCGAACAAATAAATAGTAACGACAAAGAGGATGAACAACTGAAAGAATTATTATTTTTAAAGTGTAGCTCATTAAACAACGTTTTATCTACAACTAAGTTTAATGGACATTATTGCGCCGCCGATAATGTTAATTTTAGTATTCAAAGTATTAGTAATTACCTATTTAATATTGTTCAAGTTTATGCAATTATGCAAGATAATTCCAAAGAGAAAAAAAACAATATCAATAATGATAATGAAAATCTACAATCCATCATAAATAATCAAGCAGAACAGATAAAAGAACTTGAGAAACAAGTAGAACATGCTAAACAATTAGAAAACAATAAAGATAGCAATGAACCAAAATGGATAGATTGGTTAGATGATGACGTCTTCAAGCCTGGCATCAATGCTGAGATGATATATAAATCATTGGTAAATATATCTGCAGCTCATCTATCTGATAGACCAAAATGTTATGTTCTGTTTCGAGTCCTTGATGTAATAAAGGCGCGCAAAAAGAATGCAACACAAAAAGATATTCTAAAATGGTGGAATGCTCATTTTGGATGCGATTGGCATAATGACAATCAATTCAAGTTTACAAACCTACCTGATAGTATCCTAAATGAAAATAATATTCTAAAATGGAATAAATGTCAAGGTAGAAACTCTGAACATTATTATTCCTATGCTCAAGAATTACTAAAGGAATTTGCTTGGAATGAAGGTCAAGGAGAATATGAAATAAAGAAAATCTACCTAAAATAACAACATCTTTAACCCCAACCAACCCCACCTGTGTAGGTGGGGTTTTATTTTTTAACCCCAACTAACCCCAACTAACCCCAACCAAGGCGTATTTTATTGACAAACATAAGATTCAAAATATTTTATAGGTAAGTTTTGATGCCATAACTTTGCACTACAAAATTTAAAAATTTTAAAGTTATGGCAACACAAGACATTATTTATGTATCGCGCCCGAAAACAAAACCGGACAGTACAACAAAAGGGAAACTGAACGAATGGTCGAATGGTTATCGCGAGTTCATTCCGCAAGGACAAAAGGAGAACCAACGTGAGATGCTCAAGCAGTTGGGTGGATCGAGTTTTTATAAAACTGTTGGGAAGAAAGACTCTTCCTATAGTCTGCACTTGAACGTGGACGGCAAGAGCGAAGACCCCGTGGGCGAGATGCTTGACCAGTTCTTAGTTTTGACCGAAGGTGAACGCAAACAAACACCAAAACTGCCTGAGGGTAGCGAGGGGCGTATGCTATTGAGCAATGACAACCTGCGTATTTGGTTAGACAGGGAGAAGCACAAAGTATCTATACTTGCCGAGTTAGAATGTGATAGTAACATCGAGCGCATGCTTCTTCAATATGAAAGTCAGATGAATGTTACAATTGCAAGATTTAGAAATGAAATTATTAATAATAAATAATGTATGGAACCTTTTAGATTTACTTACCAAGAGAATCAGTTTTGGGGAGAGTGTCTCCCTTGTACAGCGGCTGTGTTTAAAACTATTATCAACAGCGCAAAGGTAAACAACATCATCGCTACTCGTCAGGCTATTGAAAAAGCAATTGATGAGGGTCAGCCACTGAACAGTTTTATGATTAACACATCTTTTCGCGACTTTTGCATGAAGGAGGCACAGAAGCCTCGTGCTGGAGCTACCTTTGAAGCTCTGCCAGTGGAGAAGAAACTACAAAGATGGACAAACTCGCTGAAAATGCAGCTACCATGTTTTGTATTCGCTGTAAGAGAATTCAAGGCTGTGCAGAAGAGCGACAAACAAGGGAATGCAGTCGTTGATGCAGAGGGAAATCCAATACTCTTCCGTCGCAGACAGCAACCTAACATTCTTCAGCTTAGTGGCTTATTCATGTTCGATGCTGACCACATGACTATGTCGCCACGAGAGGTATTTGAACGTACTCAGCGACAGGGATTTCCATGGGCTGTCAGATTGGCACACGCCACATCGTCTGGTTGCGGTCTGCGCCTGGTATGCGAGGCGAATCCAGATGTAGGCAACATAGCTGACAATCAGATAGAACTGGGGCGCGAACTGGGATTGCTCGATGTTCTTGGAACAACTGGTAAGCCAGTTTGTGATGACAGCTGCATTGATGCTTCTCGCATAAGCTATGCACCTCGCATGAGCGACATTTACTACATAGACGAAAATAATTTGTTTAACATTTAAATATTAAATTTATGACTGAAGAGAATTCCAAAAGCATGGAACTTTTCAATGAGAAGTTTCTCGGGTCGTATCAACAGGAGCAGAGCGACCCAACAGACAAAGGTCATCAGTTCAATAGCACAAATTGGGGCAATGACCAAGTAACTAACACATCAGCAACACAAGCAGCAGAAGCAACTTCGCCAATTGTAAGCAAAGACCTGACAGCGTTGGGCTATCCGCTTATCGACTTCACTAACGCACTGTTGCCTAACGGTGCACCTATCGGCAGTCGACATAAGTCAGCTATCAAGTTGGCTTACGACCTGCTGATTATCTGCGATGGTGATGCAAAGAAGGTACTGACTCTGATGGAGCAACTGCAATGGGTTAAGGATATTGTTGCGGAGCGCGGACAGAAGGAACTGGATGACATCATGGAAGCGGCTCAGAAACTGAAGCACAAACGTGAGGGTGAGCAGATAAGCGAGTTGATGCCCTCGAAGAAAATGCGACTTGCAATCGAACAGGTTACAGGGCGCAGTTATATGGCTCTTGTAAATGAATTCCTTAAAAAAGCAGATGGCACAGAAGTCCGCGATGAGATTATAACTCTGCTTGAGAACATTGGTTTTGAAATAGAGAAGCTGTTTCCCCATTTTCCACTTTTGAAATTGCTTTGTCACCGCATGCCACGCAAACATTATATAGCAGCAGTATTAGTTGGCGGAGCTTTCCTGATGACACTGATGACGCGCTGTTGGTATCGCTTTTGGCCTTCACCAGGCAAAAAATGCCGTCTGAACAGTTTGCTCGCACTTATAGGTCGTCCTGGTAGTGGTAAGCACATGGCAGTTCTACTTTACGACATTCTAATGGAACCCGTGCGTAAGGCTGATCAGGCTCAGATTGATGCTTTGAATCGTTGGAATCAAGAAAGAGACCAAAACAGCGGTGCGTCTAAAAACAAATCACCACGTCCAAACGGTATCTATCGCGCCTTGCCTTCAGAAACATCAGCTGCGGGAGCACGCGAAGCAGAAACCAATGCGAAGGAAATTATAGACGGCGAGGAGTGGTATCTGCATGTTTCTCAGTTCGACAGTGAACTTGACAATACTCTTCGACAAATGAAGAAGTCGTACATGGAAGCACTGTTTACCCTGTGGCTAAAAAGTTTCCATTCAGAGCCACACGGTTCATTGCTCAAGACATCTTCGGCTCATGTGGGTGAATACCCTGTTCACTACAATTGTGTGTACACCGGCACTGGCGATGCATTGAAGAAAATGGCTACTGAAGCCAACTTCGTGAATGGTCTTTTGTCTCGTTTCACTTTTGTCCCTATGGGCGGTAGTGACTACAAGATGATGGAAGCACACGAATATGACGATACAGATGCTGAGCGTGACAGTCTGCTCAAAGAATGGGCTTATCGTCTTGATTCAACAAAGGGCGAAGTACCCTGCAAAAACATCTCTGATGCACTATATCAATGGACTGCACGCCGCATGGAGGATGCAAAAGAAAATGACTCCAAGGCAGAAGAGGATATGATTAAGCGTCCATGTTGGCATGGCATTAATTATGTACTTCCATTTGTAGTCAGCCATCACTGGGACAAGATGGTAGAAGATGGAGGGCGCTATAAGTGCAGCGAAGATTTCAAGCCAGATAAATATGACGTTCAGTTGGCAATCCTTATTGCAAAGGCGCAGTTGGCATTCCAAGAGTATTACTTCAAGGCTATTGGTGAGAAGCATTATGACGATCAACTGGCACAACAGGTATCGGGTCGTACACACCAGCAGAAGACTTGGATAGGCTATCGACGTCTTCCAAATGTCTTCTCGTCAAAAGATGTGGACGAGTGCTTCGAATACGGAGGTAAAGCTGGTAGCATCTATAGCAAACTAAAACGACTCGTTGATGATGGTCTTGTCCAAAAAATCGCCAAAGGGCCAGACAGAGGCAAATACAAGAAACTCATGTAATATTGCAAAATTGCATTGCATTTTGATTTTTCCCACCCATTACTATAATGAGTGGGATTTTTCTATGCGCCAATAGCCAAAAGCCAAAAGCTCTCTAACCACTAACCCCTAACCGCTAAACAAAAAAACTGCTATCTCATGAGGTAGCAGTTTTTTTATCTAAGGTCTAAGGTCTTTTCTCGTTCAATTCACCTTTGTCATTCAGTTCTTTGATGAATTGGTC
>DDQG01000037.1:17384-53141 GCA_002342585.1 Prevotellaceae bacterium UBA2448 | reverse complement strand
CGGTCGTCATAGCCCTGGGCAAGGGTGTATTTTTTGACAATCTCAGCCGATGGACGCTTGAAGAATACGGTATTGCTGTATTTGTTGCTCCAGCAAGGCCAGTTGATGGCATCGAGTTTTTGTTTGAGATAGGCTGTACATTCCTTTATCTGATTGGCTTGCCTTGCCCATCCGTCGAAACCGATGGTCTGGATGAGCCACCAGAACTTCAGAGGCTGCAGGGCATCTCGTGAACAGTTAATCATGCGCATGTTGCTGTTCAGATAGGTCACATTGTAGTCTGTCTGGTTGTCATACACTTCGCGTGTGCAGAAGAAGAGTCCGCAAGGCGAGTCGATGCCGAAGAACTTATGTCCGCTGATGGCGATAGATTCGAATTGCATGGCTTTGCTACTGACCATCTCCCTATCGTCCGTAAAAGGCAGGTAGCCACCGAAGAGGGCGGCATCCACATGACGATAGACTGCCGGGATTTCGGGATGGCGGTCGAGTACGGCATTGAGAGTCTTCTGGTCATCGACGGCTCCCTTGAAGGTAGAACCCATAGCATATATGAGCAGTGCGGGGCGTGTCAAGTCAAGTCCCTTCTCCAGTTCTTCCGGAATCATACGTCCCATAGGATCGCTCTTAATCAGTTTCACCTCGAGGTTCTGAAGATGTGCCAGACGCATGTTTGAGTAGTGTGCCTCGTCGCTGACATAGATAATGGGCTCCAGCTTCGTCTTATGCTTCAGGTAGTTAGCACCGAAATAGATGCCGTGGTTATTACCATCGGTACCGCTATGGGTCACGATGCCCCACACATTGTCTTTGTCGAAGTCATAAAGTGGTGCGAAAAACTCTATTACCTCACGTTCAAAAGCCTGCGATGACAACCGCTCCGGATTGTCGGTCATAGGGTCACCGGCATTATTGAGGTTTACAACATCCATACCCGTCTGAACATACCACTGATAAAAGCTGTGAAGCGGCGACACCTGATTGGCAGGATAGCCAAAGGTGGTCTTCTGGGCACTTTTCCATACAGTAACCCAATCATCGAGTTTTTGATAGCCTGATGTCTGGGCAACGATATACTGCGATGCGAAAAGCAGAGCAGTAATAATCATCAACTTCTTACTGTAATTCATAGGCTATTATTTAGTTGATTTTTTATTCCGATAATACCATACATAGAACCAAAAGATGGCAATCACCATACATGCGCCGCCAGCGACGTAGGCAATGACCTCTGGCAGATGGAAAGTGAGCTTCGAAATGAAAAGGAACGTGAAGCAGACGCACGTCATGAAAAGAGCTGGAATAAGTGCAATCCAGTAGTTCTTTTTCTGACGAATCAGATAGACAGTGATGGCCCAAAGCATGAATACCGCCAGCGCCTGATTGCTCCATGCGGCATATTGCCAAATTGTGTTGAAGCCATTGGCGTCCTCTACCTGCCATATCAGCAGTGCAAGCGAAACCCCAAAGAGGGGCAGACTGACGAGCAGACGTTTTGGAATGGTCCGCTGTTCAATATGAAATGCTTCAGCGATAATCAGTCTGGCAGAACGGAAAGCCGTATCGCCCGAGGTAATGGGAGCTGCCACAACACCAAGAATTGCCAAGATGCCACCTGTGACACCGAGCCAGCTGTTGCACATGATATTCACCACGGCCGGAGCACTTGTCAAGAAGCCTTTATTGCCGACAGACTCTATCAACTGATAGCCTGGAGCAGGTTCCCCATAGAAGAAATACATTGACACAGCAGCCCATACAAGTGCTACAAGCCCTTCGGTGATCATCGAGCCGTAGAACACGGCACGACCCTTGCGCTCTGAAGATAGACATCGGGCCATGAGCGGGCTTTGGGTGGCATGGAAACCACTCAAGGCACCACAGGCAATGGTGATGAACATACAAGGAAATACCTGATCGGTGAAGGAGCTGTCAGCTGCCTTCCCCATGTTTTCAGGATGCGACCACAACTCGGGCAACAGAGGCCATTCCACAAACAGGCATACCATCAGTGCTGCTACCATAAAAAAAAGGGCAATGGCAAACATTGGATAGAAGCGCCCAATAACCTTGTCGATAGGGAGCATCGTGGCCACGATATAATACACAAAGATACAGATAATCCACAGCAGAGCGGTACCGCCATACTCCTGGAGGATTGTGGCAGGACTGAACACAAATACCGTGCCTACCATCAGCAGAAGGAGTACTGAAAACACCAACATGACCTTACGAGCCTTATCACCCAGGTATTTCCCGACAATTTCCGGACAACTGGCACCGCCGTTACGCATCGAGAGCATACCAGTGAAATAGTCATGTACACTGCCTGCAAAGATACATCCCAATACAATCCACAAGTAGGCAACGGGACCGAACTTGGCGCCCATGATAGCACCGAAGATTGGGCCAGTACCTGCGATGTTTAGGAATTGGATCATAAACACCTTCCAGTTAGGAAGCACAATGTGGTCAACCCCATCGGCCATGGCAATAGCAGGAGTCACCCTGTCGTCAGGACCAAACACTCTGTCCACAAAACGGCCATATAACAGATAGCCCAACACAAGTGCTATAAGACTAATACAAAATGTAACCATCAATCAAAAATGTTAAGTGATTCCAAATAATATCTTGAAAATCATTGATTATCAGATAGTCCTGCTTTTTCATAGTGAAAACGTTTATTCGCTGCAAATATAGTGTTTGGTAAGCAAAGAACAAAAAATTAAAAGGCTTTTTCTTTCCCTACCCTTTGTAAAGCCAACAGCCATTACTTAAAAATCTGCGTGATGCCTTGCTCGCGATAAAATAATGACGAAAATAATGACGAGAACGAAAATGTTTCGTAATTTTGCGCCCATATTGTGATTTTTAACAAATGATTCTTCATTTTTACCATTTTAGACTATCAACAACTATGAGGAAATCCCTGATAATACTGACCACCCTCCTCTGCTATGCAGCAGCGGTGATGGCAGAGACCATTTCTCCAGCTGCAGCCCGAGAGGTTGCGGCAAAGTTCCTTCAGGCACAGGGTGCCACACTTACCGACAATACCCTGACGCCAAATCGCAGAACCCCTATGACTTCCAGCAGCGATGCTCCAGCCTACTACGTGTTCAACGCCGACGCCTCGCAGGGTTTTGTCGTAGTGAGCGGCGACGACTGCGTGGGTGACAACCTCGTGCTGGGCTATGCTCCGCAGGGCAGCTTTAACGAGACGAATATGCCCGACGGTCTGCAATGGTGGCTCGAGACGACGGCTCATCAGATTGACGAACTCAGCCGTCTGGGAGTCAAGATCAGCGCTACTCCCACCCACAACGCTATTGCGCCCATGCTGAAGTCAAAGTGGGATCAGCGTTGGCCCTACAACAACAAATGTCCCTTCATCAAAGGAGAACAGAGTATCGCCGGTTGCATGGCTACAGCACTGGCACAGGTGATGTACTACCACCGTTGGCCACAGGAACCTCTCGGCGGTACCTTACCCGCCTATACGATGAAGGACGGTACCCAAATCAATACCCTTCCCGTGACGCAGTTCGACTGGGATAATATGTTGGACTACTATCAGGGGGGCGAGAGCGATGCGCAGCAGAATGCCGTAGCCGAGCTGATGCGCTACTGCGGACAATCGCTGCAAATGAGTTATACACCGAGAGCTTCCGATGGAATACTCTATGACATTGACCTTCTGGTTAACTGCTTTGGCTACGACCCCGGGCTTTATCCCGCCCAAGCCGACGAATATACCGTCAGCGGATGGGACGCCCTCATCTACAACGAGCTGCACGAGGGTCGTCCCCTCCTTTATGCCGCGTACTCCACCGGCGGCGGTCACGCATTTGTCATAGACGGATACGATGTGGAGAGTGGCGAGGGCTACTACCACGTGAACTGGGGATGGAGCGGCAGTGGTAACGGTTTTTATAAGATCAACCTGCTCAACCCCAACATGTCGGGGTCAGGCGGCAGCACCACCAATGACGGATATAGTCGCAACCAACAGGCCCTCATCGGATTTCAGCCGCGCCAGAATCCTTCGCAGAATTTCTACCGCCACATATCCTCTTATAAATGGGACGACCCGTCCGACGACACCTCGCACACATTCGCGATGATAAACACGTCTTACAAGTCCGGTACTTTCACCTTAGGCCTCGTAGAGCGCAAGGAGGACGGCACGCCCGACCTCACCCAATTCGTCCTTGAAGAGGATGTAGAATTTACGGGATTTACCACCGCTTCGTACTTAGCAGGCGCCCCAACAGGTCTGATTTCCCTTGCCATTTACAATAATGAGGCGTCCGACCTATTCAACGGCCTTGCCCCTGGACGCCACAAATTAATGTTCGTCAGCAGGCATAAAGTCAGCAATGCTCCTTGGGAACCCATTTTCGGCCCCAACAGCTATATCGAAGTAAATATGGACAATAATCGCCAGTTGCAGAAGATGATTGTTCACCCGAGCCCTAAACTTTCAATTTCCGACGGGAATATCCAGGTGGAAGGACCGCATCAGTGCCACATCGTAGAAAAGATCAACGCTACGGTTAACAATGCTGGCAGTGATGATTATATCGGCTACGTGGAGTGCACCGTCTATCCTCTGAAGGACGGCATACTGCAAAAAAATACTTCTCTCTCTTTCACAGCAGGCATCATGATTGAGGCTGGCGGTACGGCGAACGTCCCCTTCGACGTCTCTGTGCCACAAAGCGGCGACTACGTGTTTGTGCTAACCAAGGGCGGGCTCGGCAAATACGAGACGGGCCGTGCACTAGCTGACATCCAACAAGCAAGTGGCTATCTCGGTCACAAGTGCTCAAGCTTCGACGAACTGCGATTCTATTGCCTCGGAGCGCAATATATCTTGAGGCAGGATGAGGATGAAAATCAGCTGCCTTGGCTCGACATCTCCCTGAAAAACGAGACGTCGTTGGACTACGACGCCGCGTTGGTGACTGAGATATTCAAGTCCGACGGTACGGACTACGTTCCCGTTGTGTTCCCCGATAACTACACCATCTATACTTTTGTTAAAATTCCCGACGGACAGTCAGGGGTCGGCTACATCTTGCTGCCCGACGCCTTGGATACGGGAGACTACAGACTTGATCTGCTTATCGCCAAAGACTTCCACAGTAGAAATCGGAATGACTACTGCAAGTTTACTTCCGTGCCTTTTACCGTCAGCCCCACAGGCATTGAGGAGATTAAGGATTCAGGGGACAAGGTTCAAGGTGATGATGTTTGGTACGACCTCACCGGACGCAAGTTCACCGAGCGCCCGACAAAGAAGGGTATCTACATCAAGGACGGCGTGAAATATCTTATTCCGTAACGATGTATTATGTTTGTAATAACGAAAACGAAAACGATAACGATAACGGAAGAAGGCTGATGGCTGAGGTCAATAACCAATAACCATTATTTAAGAATCTGTGTGATGCCTTGCTCGCGGTGGCAGAGGTGCACTTCGACTCCAAATTTCTCGTGGAGGTGTTCGGCTACGTGCTGGGCACTATAGACGGAACGATGCTGACCTCCGGTGCATCCGAAGGAGATCTGAAGGTCGGAGAAGCCGCGGTCGAGCCAGCGCTGGGTGTGGAAATCGACAATCGGATAGATATGCGAGAGGAACTGGAGGATTTCTCCGTCTTTCTCAAGGAAGTCGATGACGGGCTGGTCGAGTCCGGTGATGGTTTTGTATTCGGCATAGCGACCTGGGTTGTTGGTAGAACGGCAGTCGAAGACATATCCGCCACCATTGCCTGAGGCGTCTTCAGGTATGCCTTTCTTGAAGGAGAAGGAGAAGACGCGAACGATGAGTTGCTTGTGCGGCTGGAGGGTAGCCATCTTAGCAAGGAGCTGCTTCGGGGTGTTCTCAGTAAGTTGCTGGAGCACAGACTGAAGATATGGATATGGTGAGGCAGAACCGCGCTGGAGTTCTGTGCGCAGGTTGTCGAGTGCCGGAGCTATGCTTTCAATGAAGTGACGCTTCTTCTCCCAGAGTCCGCGATAGCCATAGGCTCCGAGTACCTGTAGGATGCGGAAGAAGACGTAGAGGTGGAGGCGCTGCAGGAAGCATTCTTTAGTCATGCCTCGATAGCAGGCTGGTGCGTCGGCAGCGGTGATGTAGCGCTGCAGATTGTGCCAATAGACGTCGATGAGCTGACTTCGCAACTGATCACCATAACGGGCTGATGCCTGCCAGAGGAAACTTGCCACGTCGTAGTAGATTGGTCCGCGACGCCCTCCCTGAAAGTCGATATAATAGGGTTTTCCGTCGAGGAGCATTACGTTGCGTGCCTGAAAGTCGCGATAGAGGAAGGTGTCGGCATCTTCGGAAAGGAGGTCGGCACAGAGTTGCTGGAAATCCGCCTGAAGGGTGTATTCATTGAATTCCAGTCCACTGAGTTTCAGGAAACAGTATTTGAAGTAGTTGAGGTCGAACATGACTGATGTGCTGTCCATCTCTGCCTGCGGATAGCAATGCTGGAAGATGTCGGGCGAACCACCACGAAACTGCAGGTCGGGCAGGTCGCTCATAACCTGACGAAGCACTGCCTGTTCTGCTTCGGAGTAGTTGCCACCGGCTTCCCTGCCCTCTTTTATGTAGTCGAAGAGGGAGACTGATCCGAGGTCCTGCTGGATATAAACGTTGCAGTCGTCGGAAGCACAGAACACCTGCGGCACGGAGAGTCCCTGACTATAGAGGTGGCGAGCCAGAGCTATGAAGGAACGGTTTTCCTCAGCACTGGTGCCTATACAACCAATATAGCTTGTGCCGTCGGACGATGTGATGCGGTAGTAGCGACGGTTGCTGCCTGCACCAGGCAGTTGCTGAATGCTGGCGGGAGCTGCTCCGAAGTGTTGGGTATAGAGGGTTATCAGTCTTTCCTGTTCCATATTGACATTACTTTATTTTTTACAACACAGATGTTGATGATTGATACGATAAGCAGTATGCAGATGCCTACAATGAGTGAAGGCAGAAGTGACGGATGGGCTACGTGCGGGAAGAATCCGGCAAAGACGGAGAGATAGATGCTACGCACGAGCAGGAGTATGCCGAATGCCATAAGGAGCACCATAACGTTGAGGATGATAGTGAGCAGCTGATACGGCATAGATACCCGAAGCGGACTGTATCCGATGATGAGGAGGTTCTCCAGTTTGTAGGAGTTTTTCTCCACAAGCAGGTAGATAGAAAGCATCAGAATGTAGAATGCCAAGGCACTGATAACTAATCCTACAGCCATGACTATTGCAACTATCACTCTAAGCATGTAGGTAGTCTTGGAAGCATCGAGTTTTGCGATGTCGGTTTCGTATCCTTTGTCGGAGAGAAACTTAGCTATGCGGTCGTCGGTAGGGTTGCTTACCTTAAGGATGAGACGTGTGGGTTCGACGCTCTTTGCCACGTATTTGCTGTTTGCCCACTTCATGAACGACTCAGGCACGAGGATGGTGTTGAGGCGTCCGCTGAAGCCTACGATGCGTCCGTTGAAGTCCCCACTCTCTCCGTTGCCACGAATGGTGATGTGGAGGGTGACAGCTCCGACGATGCCCTCAGAGAGTTTTGGCATACCACGCGAGGAGGCATAACCGAAGTTGTAGAGGTCGAGGTAGTTTTTCGGCAGGATGATGGGCAGTTCGGTACTGCCGGGTTCGTAGTGCCACTGGGAGGAAGCTACATCGACAAAGCGGTCGGGAACAGACTCGAAGAACATATCGGTGGACATGTTGGCGAGTCCCTCCATTTCGAAGGCTGCACGCACGTTGAAGGCACTGGGAGTGAAGAATCCGACTGACTCCACGAAGGGCTGACTGCCGACCTCCTGGAGTTCCTCTTCGGTAAAGGCCACGCTCTTGCCTGTGAGCATAGTGATGGCTCCTATCTTTTTGTTTATGATAAGGTAGTCGGCTTTCATGAAGCTGTCTTCACTTTCGTAGATTGCCTGTACGTCGGTATAGAATTGTGTGCCGAGCAATATAATTACCATTCCCACGAGATTGGCAAAGAAGAAACCTGCAAACTGCGGGATGGATATGTGCTGACGAAGTAGTTTCCAGAGAAGAGACATGACTTTAGTTGAAAGTTGAAAGTTGAAAGTTGAAAGTTGAGAGTTTTGGGTAATGCATAATGCATAATGCATAATGCATAATTAAGTTTTCGTTTTCGTTTTGGTTTTCGTACGAAGTTTTCGTTATCGTTAAAGTCGTAGGATTTTATCGTACTGGAGGGGAAGGTGTTTACCGATGGAGGTGGTGATGACGGCTGCTCCCTGACGGCGTACTTCGTCCATGAGGATGTCTGCCATTATCTGGGAGTTGGTGTCGTCGAGGTGGGAGATGGGTTCGTCGATGAAGATGAAGTCGAACGGTTGGCAGAGGGCACGAATCATTGCTACGCGCTGTTGCTGACCGAAGGACATGCGGCCTATGAGGCTGTCTTTCTTATCGGCAATGCCGAGGCAATCGAACCAGTAATCTATCTGCTGGCGCTCCTGAAAGTCGGTAAGACGGTTTTTTATCAACACATTCTCCATAGAGGTGAGTTCGGGGAACAAACGCAGTTCCTGCCAAAGGAGTGAGAGGTGGTTCTGACGAATGTCTATCCAACGCTTCACGGAGAAATTGCGTATGTTCTCGTCGTCGAACAGGATATCGCCCGAGTAGTCGGTACGATAACCATAGACGAAACTGCAGAGAGAGGATTTACCCGTGCCCGAATTAGCCTCAACGAGATATACTTTCCCTTTCTCGAGTCGGACGGTCTGTTGCCATACGTCGGACTGCAAACCGGTACGCTCGGAAAACACATTGGGCAGGGTGTGTAGGAGTTGTATGCTATTCATTATATAATTATATGCGAAAGAAATGATTTACTGAAACAGAGCTTTCAGGAAGTTTTGCGACTGGTCTGTCAGATTGATGATGATGTCCATGCTGTCGTACTCCTTAGACTGAACGACGACAGAACTGATGTCCTCAAGGACTTTGTCGGCAGATAGTACAGATGAAGAACTTGCCTGCTTCTGGTCGGCTGGGAAGAGTCCTGGCACATTAATATACATATAGAAGTAGGAGTCTTTGATTTCGTCCTTATGAGAGAGGAGTACGTCGCTTCGGGTAGCTACTGAGTTAGTGGCAAACATCTTAGGAGTAGCGAAGTAAATCTTATCTTCGTCGAGACCCCAGTTGATAGAGAAGTCATCACCGCTGATTACGTAGTTCTTACCCATAGTCTTCGTCATAGTAAGACCATAGCTCTTCATGCTCTTCTGCCAGTAATCAACATCGTCCATGAAGTCGTCGTCATCTACCTCAGCAAACAGGAGGAAGTCGTTTATATCACCCTTCTTGTCGAATGGAGGCAGGACAAGGGCTACGTCGCCCTCTACCTGACGCAGAATCTGTTCTATACCGATAGCCTGATTAATCATAAGCAGCATCTGGCGACCTGTGTCACTCTCCTTAAGCATAGAAAGCAAGGCACCTTTCTCCACTCCCATACAAGCCCAGAGAGAGAAGTTCTGCATAGGAGACTCAAGAAATTCTCCGTCGATATGCTGGAGGTATTTGTTTCCCTCTTCGATAAGTTTCTGGACATTCTTTGTCTTGCCCTGAAGAGCCGTTGACCACACAGCCTTGCCGTTTTCAGCAACGAAAGAAGAGAAGAGCTGTACGTCGTTGTGACGAACATTCTCAGGAAGCCATGCCTTCATTTCGTCAGTCATATTCTGTGGCATAGCAGCAAGGTCGGCATAGAAAGCAAGTTCGCCCTTCAAGTCCTCGAATTCAGAGTAGGCTTCGGACTGATGGAAACTGTCTTCCTCTTTCTGGTCGAACAATCGTTTGCAGAACTGCTTACAATACTCTTGTGTAGTAGGACCACCGGAAGGAGCTGTTATGAGAAAGGCTTTCTTATTGAAAGCAAAATAACAGCCAAGTTGTGATTTTGCAATAGAAAGTCCGTCGGACTCTTCTATCTCTCCACAAACACCTTCTTTGCGAAGTGTCTCTAAGAAATCTTCGAGGTCGCCTTTGTCATAAACTGCCATAACCATACAGTACATATCGGCAGACTGGAACAGATAGACTGGTTCGCGGAAGTCGATACCCATCTTTGCAGGGTCGTCGATATAACTCTGAACTGCTTCTGCGGAATGGCTTGCAGAACCCTTTACCAAGTCGAGAAACTGAGGATAGAGAGGTGAGTTGGTGAAGTCTGCTTTCTCAGTAATAGACTTTACATCGACAGAGAGTACGAAACTGGCATCCTTTGGGATGAGATTGACATACTCGTTCTTGCTACATGAAACAAGAACCAAAAGAAGCATGAGAGGGAGGATTTTTTTCATAACCTTATAGATTTAAATGGAGTTGTTGAGATTCATTAGGTGAACAGCTACGAGAGCTGCTGTTTCGGTACGCAGACGGGCTGCACCAAGGCTTACGGACTGAAATCCTGCTGCTTCCGCCATACGCACTTCGTCGATAGAGAAGTCGCCTTCGGGACCTATCATCACAAGTGCATCATCACCCTTCGGCAGCACATCGCGAAGAAGGGGTTTTTCACCTTCGTAACAATGGCAGATAAACTTATGTTTTACTGCCGACTGCGACTGAATAAAGGTACGGAAGTCGGTAAGAGAATTGAGCAGAGGTTTCTGTGCCTTCTTACTCTGTTTCATAGCAGAAACGAGGATTCGTTCTATGCGGTCATCCTTAACCTGGGTGCGTTCTGAAAACTGACAACGGAGGAAGGTGAGTTCGTCGAATCCTATCTCGGTAGCTTTCTCCACAGTCCACTCTGTGCGGTCTATATTCTTTGTAGGAGCCATAGCCAGGTGGATGTGTCCCTGCCAGTATTTGTCTTCATGACGTGAAGACAGAATCTTATAATGGCAGTTGCGCTTGTCCGTAGCCGTAATTACAGCATCGTAGAAATTGCCTACACCATCGAGCAGAACAATAGAATCGCCCTCGGACATACGAAGCACACGAATGGCATGCTGCGCCTCTTCGTCAGGCAGGCAATTGCTCTGAGTAGCATTGGGAACGTAAAAATAACGTACTTCTTTCATTGTTGCATTCTTGCAAATGGTTCGGCATCGATATCGCAAAAGTCCCCTGCCTGATATTTGAAAAAGCCTGTGATACCTATCATGGCTGCATTATCTGTGGTATAGGAGAACTTAGGGATGAATATCTTCCAATGGTAACGACGGGCATGATCCTTGAAGGCATTACGCAGTCCGGTATTTGCCGATACACCTCCGGCCACAGCTACCTGACGAATGCCTGTGTCCTTGACTGCCTGACGCAGTTTCTTCATGAGTATATCGACAATGGTTTTCTCAAGACTGGCAGCAAGGTCTTCTTTGTGGTGCTCCACGAAATCAGGGTCTTCACGTTGCCAGTCCTGCAGTTTGTACAGGAAGGAAGTCTTCAGACCCGAGAAACTGTAGTCGTAACCTTTTATATTGGGTTTTGAGAATTCAAATGCTGTAGGATTGCCCTGACGAGCCAGACGGTCTATGATAGGACCACCCGGGTAACCGAGTCCCATCACCTTAGAACACTTGTCAATTGCCTCACCTGCAGCATCGTCGATAGTCTGTCCCAGAATCTCCATGTTGTCGTAGCTGTTTACCTTGACAATCTGTGAGTTGCCACCACTAACAAGGAGACAGAGATAAGGGAAGGTGGGTTGGTCGTGATCATCTTCGCTTTCACGAATGAAATGTGCGAGTACATGTCCCTGCAGGTGATTTACTTCCACCATAGGAATGCCGAGACTGCGTGCAAATCCCTTTGCGAAGCTGACTCCGACGATGAGGGAACCCATCAGTCCGGGACCACGAGTGAAGGCTATGGCATTCAAGTCGGATTTACTGATGCCTGCTTTCTTCAGAGCATGATCTACTACAGGAACTATATTTTGCTGATGAGCACGACTTGCCAGTTCGGGCACTACTCCACCCCATGCTTCATGAACGGTCTGAGAGGCAGTAACGTTGCTGAGCAGGATACCATCGCGCAGTACTGCTGCACTTGTGTCGTCGCAACTGGATTCTATAGCAAGAATGTACATTTATTTAGTTGATAGTTGAAAGTTGAAAGTTGAAAGTTAGTTTTCGTTTTCGTTTTGGTTTTCGTACGAAGTTTTCGTTTTCGTTTTCGTACGAAGTTAATGCGTTAGTATTTCCACTCCGGTTTCTGTCATTACGAAGGTGTGTTCCCATTGGGCACTTGGGAGTTCGTCTTCAGAAACTACAGTCCAATCATCATCGGCATCTACGAATACATGCCAATCACCCATATTTACCATTGGTTCGATGGTGAAGACCATTCCGGGAACGAGAAGCATACCTGTACCCTTCTTGCCGTAGTGTTCTACGTCGGGTTCTTCGTGGAAGGCATTGCCCACACCGTGACCACAGAGGTCGCGAACGATAGTGTATCCGTTCTTGTGTGCATGTTTTGCAATAGCATTTCCGAGGTCGCCTACGAATGTGTACGGTTTTGCTGTTTCCTCACCAATCTTCAGACATTCCCAAGCCACATCGACCAGACGTTTCTTTTCGGGAGTAGTCTCACCGATGATAAACATACGACTCGCATCGGCAAAGTAACCATCGAGGATAGTAGTGCAATCCACATTGATTATGTCTCCTTCCTCAAGTATGTCATCCTCGTTTGGAATGCCGTGACACACCACTTCGTTGATGCTTGTGCAACAGCTCTTCGGGAAACCTTCATATCCCAAACAGGCAGGTGTAGCATGGTGGTCCATCGTATATTGATAAACCAAATCGTCGATTTCCAATGTGCTCATACCTGCCTTTATCACCTTTGCCACCTCGTCGAGTACACCCGTATTGATAACACCTGCAGCACGGATTCCCTCTATCTGTTCAGGAGTCTTTATCAGGTCGCGAGTAGGAACCAGATGTCCCTTATTCTGAAAATACAGGATGCGCTTATCCATTTCGGTCAGAGGTTGCCCGGCAATGGTGTGCCAATTTCGTTTGTTTTTGTTCTTTCGTAATTGTATCATCATTCACTATGTTCAAATATTGGCGCGAAGGTACAAAAATTTCATTTAATGAGTTAGCAGTTTTACTTTTTAATTATGAATTTACGATTTTCTCATTTAAAATGACTATCTTCGCACCGTTTTTCATAAATTAGTTGAATTGCGTAGTTACAGAATGGAAGATTTTTTTGACGAAATAATAACAGACGAGGGGTCTGGCAATCATATTTCACTATATGCAAATTTTGATGAGCCAGATGCCAAACTGATTGATTTCAGTGTGACCCCAAACGACTTCATCCCTATCCTGCCTCTGAAAGGTGTGATGCTGTTTCCCAACACCATCCTGCCTGTAAGTGTAGGAAGGAAGTCTTCGTTGAAGTTGGTGGAAAATGCACAGAAGAACAACATGCCTATCGGTGTGTTCTCACAGATTGACGACGGAGTAAACAAACCAGGCTATAACGACCTGTACCATACAGGTGTAATAGCGAAAGTGATTCGTATCATACGTTTGCCGGATAATTCCCAGACAGCACTGCTGCAGGGTTTTCAGCGGGTAAGACTGATATCCATAGACGATAGCGGAGCATACCTGAAGGGACAGACAGAACTATTCCCGGAAGACATACCAGCTAAAGGTGACAGAAACTGGAATGCTGTGGTTGAGGCTTGTAAGGAAACCGCCAACAAGCTGATGAGGATGAACGAGACAATGATAGGAATGGCGTTTGCTCTGCATAACATTTCTGAGAAGACTATGGCTATAAACTTCATCAGCACAAATATTCCGATTGAGAATCGTGATAAGATTGTGTTGCTGGAGGAAACAAATATGTACGACAGAGCGTATAAGTTGCTCGGACTGCTGAATAGAGAGTATCAGTTTGTAATGCTGAAGCACAACCTGCAACAGAAGACGAAAGAACAGATAGACAAGCAGCAGCGTGAGTATTTCCTCAGACAGGAGATGGAACGCATTGAGAATGAGTTGAACGACGGAGAGGATGTAGATTCTGTAGCAAAACTGAACAAGAAAGCCGAGAAACTGAAATGGAGCGAGGAAATGAAAAATTTCTTCAACGATGAAATACGTAAGCTGAACAGACAGAACCCTTCTTCACCAGACTATCAGACTGCATTCTCATACCTGGAAACCCTGACAGACCTGCCTTGGGGTGAATATACAAAGGATAATCTGAGTATAAAAAACGCAGAGAAAGTGCTGAACAAAGACCACTTCGGCATGGAGAAGGTGAAGGAGAGAATTCTGGAACACTTGGCTGTGCTGAAGATGAGAGGTGACTTCAAAAGTCCTATCATCTGTCTGTATGGTCCTCCGGGAGTAGGAAAAACCAGTCTGGGCAAGAGTATTGCCACAGCTATGAAACGCAATTACGTGAGAATGAGTCTTGGCGGCATACATGACGAAGCAGAAATCAGAGGTCACCGCAGAACCTATGTGGGTTCTATGCCTGGACGAATCATAAAGAACCTGATAAAAGCAAAAAGTTCGAATCCTGTATTCATCCTCGACGAGATAGATAAGGTGACTCAGAATAATGCTCACGGAGACCCTGCATCAGCTCTGCTCGAAGTGCTAGACCCAGAACAGAACAATGCTTTCCACGATAATTATCTGGACATAGACTATGACCTTTCGAAAGTGAT
This sequence comes from Prevotellaceae bacterium UBA2448, assembly GCA_002342585.1. Classification (GTDB taxonomy): domain Bacteria; phylum Bacteroidota; class Bacteroidia; order Bacteroidales; family Bacteroidaceae; genus Minthosoma. The sequence goes on along the minus strand of DDQG01000037.1, from coordinate 38,413 downwards.
GTTCATAGCTACAGCCAATAATATCAGTAACATACCTGCTCCACTATTGGACCGTATGGAACTGATAGAGGTAAGCGGATACTTGACAGAAGAGAAGATAGAAATTGCTAAGCGTCATCTGGTTCCAAAACAACTGGATAATCTTGGCATGAAGGACAGCGGAATAAAACTTTCAAAGGCTGCCATAGAAAAGATTATTGAGGACTATACAAGAGAATCGGGAGTACGCGAACTGGATAAGAAGATTACTTCCCTACTCCGTAAGGTAACACTCGAATATGCTAAGACTGGAGAACTGCCGGAGGGAGAACTGAAGGTGGAAGATGTGAAGAAGTATCTGGGTACAGAACTCTTCCAACGTGATAAGTACGAAGGTAATGCACAATGTGGTGTAGTTACAGGTCTGGCTTGGACCAGCGTAGGCGGAGAAATCCTTTACATAGAAACCAGCTATAACGAATCGAAACAAGCCGGACTGTCAATTACAGGTAACCTGGGTGATGTGATGAAGGAATCGGCAACCATAGCTCTGCAATATCTGAAAGCTAACACAGACTTGCTGGGTGAACCTCCCGCATTGCCAAAATCTGTTCAGGAACAACTGGACAAAGACGGACTGAAGCACCAGGCTACATGGGCAGACTTCTTCGCAACACATAATATACATATTCACGTTCCGGAAGGAGCTACTCCAAAGGACGGACCATCGGCAGGTATTACAATTGCTACATCTATCGCGTCTGCTATCACTGGCAGAAAGGTAAGAAAGCAAATTGCTATGACGGGAGAAATAACCCTAAGAGGTAAGGTGCTGCCTATCGGTGGAGTGAAGGAGAAAATACTGGCTGCGAAGCGTGCCGGAATAACAGATATTGTATGCTGCAACGAAAACCGCAAAAACGTTGAAGACGTACCGGCAGTATATGTGAAGGGACTGAAGTTCCACTACGTAGAAACAGTAAAAGACGTATTGGATTTTGCATTATTATAAAAAAGAAGAAAGTTGACATTTACAGTAGAACACTCAGACGAGAAGACGAATGCCCGTAGCGGTTTGATACATACTGCTCATGGTGACATCCGTACTCCTATCTTCATGCCTGTAGGTACACAGGCTACCGTAAAGGGTGTGCATCTGCACGAACTGAAGGATGACATAAAGGCTCAGATTATTCTTGGAAACACATACCATCTGTATCTGCGACCAGGACTGGAAATTATCGAAGCTGCTGGCGGTCTGCATAAGTTTAATGGTTTCGATCGTCCGATGCTTACTGACTCAGGCGGTTTTCAGGTGTTCTCACTTGCCGGCATCAGAAAGATAAAGGCTGAAGGAGTGGAATTCAGAAGTCACATAGACGGTTCGAAACATTTCTTCACACCAGAAAAGGTGATGGACATAGAGAGAAGCATTGGTGCCGACATAATTATGGCTTTCGATGAGTGTCCACCTGGAACAAGTGATTATGAGTATTCTAAAAAATCGCTCAAACTGACAGAAGAATGGCTGGACCGTTGTATAACACGATTCAACGAGACAGAACCGAAGTATGGATACAGCCAAAGTCTCTTCCCTATAGTACAAGGATGCACATATAAGGACTTGAGAGAAAGAGCTGCAGAAAACATTGCAAGCAAAGGGGCTGACGGTAATGCTATCGGAGGACTTGCTGTGGGAGAACCTACAGATGTGATGTATGAGATGATAGAAGTGGTAAATGCCATACTGCCAAAGGATAAACCCCGCTATCTGATGGGTGTGGGTACTCCTATAAATATTCTCGAAGCAATAGAAAGAGGTGTAGATATGTTCGACTGTGTTATGCCAACAAGAAATGGACGCAACGCACAGATTTTCACTAAACACGGAACTATCAATCTCAGAAATAAGAAATGGGAGTTTGATTTCACACCACTCGACGAAGAAGGTACTTCGTATGTGGATAAGACATACACAAAAGCATATGTGCATCATTTGTTCAAGGCTGAAGAACTGCTGGCTCTGCAGATTGCAAGCATTCACAACCTTGCTTTCTACCTGTGGCTCGTGGGAGAAGCAAGAAACCACATAGAAGCAGGCGACTTTTCAATATGGAAAGCAAAGATGTGTGAAGAACTTGGAAGAAGACTTTAATAACGCACACATAACGCATTAAGCATGAATAAATAATGGAGGATTTTTGGAGACTTATACATATTTCAAGGCTCGACCGCTATATAATCGGAAAGTATCTGGGAACATACTTCTTTTCGATTATATTGATTATCTCCATTGCCGTAGTCTTCGACTTCAACGAACACCTGGACAAATTCATAGAATATAATGCTACAGCAAAGGGTATCTTCTTCTATTATGTAAACTTCGTACCCTACTACTCTAACCTGTTTTCACAGTTGTTCGTATTTATTGCCGTAATCTTTTTCACCACAAAACTGGCGGAAAACTCAGAGATTATTGCTATGATGTCAACAGGAACCAGTTTTAACCGACTGCTGAGACCATATATGATTGGAGCTGCTGTCATTTGTATTCTCACCTATGTAATGGGAGCCTACATCATACCAAAGGGAAATGTAGAACGAATAAAGTTCGAACAGCAATACATGAACAAAGATCACAACATTTACACAAGTAATGTGCAGCTGAAGGTGGAAGACGATGTGATAGCATATATAAGTCGTTACGATGACAGGTATAAGATGGGTTATGATTTTACCCTTGACAAATACGAGAACAAAAAACTCGTAAAACACTTGCAGGCTATGACTATTCAGTACGACTCTCTGTCGGAAAAACCTTGTCATTGGATTATTTCCAACTACCAGACTCGAGATTTGCAGGGTATGCGAGAAGTAATAACAAGTGGAGGACGACGTGACACCTTCATCAATATGGAACCACAGGATTTCCTTATCAGTCCAGGACAGCAGGAAACTCTTACGACTCCAGAACTGAGTACATACATAGACCGACAGAAGGCACGAGGTTTTGCTAATATTAAAGAGTTTGAAGTAGAATATCACAAACGCGGTGCTTCGTCGTTTGCAGTATTCATTCTTACCGTGATAGGCGTGTCGCTATCAGCACAGAAACGAAAGAACGGACTGGGAATGTCACTTGGTGTGGGACTTGCTCTGTCGGTAACATACATCATGTTCCAAACTATGTCGGCCACATTCTCTATCAATGCCAATTTCCCTCCACTGCTTGCAGTATGGATACCAAACTTCATCTTTGTATTCATCGCTTTCTATTTCTACAAGAAAGCACCAAGATAAAATAACACAATACTATAACAAATGTATTTTGACGAATTAGACTTATCAGACGATATACTTGATGCTCTGGATGCAATGAATTTTGCAGAGTGTACTCCTATACAGGAAAAAGCTATTCCTCCTATTCTTGAAGGGAAAGACATTATCGGCATAGCTCAAACCGGTACTGGAAAGACAGCTGCTTATCTTTTGCCTATTCTGGACGAACTCAGTTCTGGACTGTACCCGAAGAATGCTGTGAATTGTATTATCATGGCCCCAACTCGAGAACTGGCACAACAGATAGACCAGCAGGTGGAGGGTTTCGGATACTACCTGCATGGGGTGTCGAGTCTGGCTGTGTATGGAGGTAATGACGGACAACGATTTGAACAGGAACGAAAAGGACTGGAACTGGGTGCTGATATAATTATTGCAACTCCAGGACGACTAATAAGTCACCTCGTAGGAGGACATATAGACCTTAAGCGTACATCTTTCTTTATTCTGGATGAAGCAGACCGCATGCTCGACATGGGATTCTATGACGACATAATAAAGATTGCTTCGTACATGAGCAAAGAACGACAAACTATCATGTTCTCTGCTACAATGCCGGAAAACATCAGGAAACTGGCTAAGAATATCCTGCACAACTATGTAGAAGTAAGAATTGCCGTAAGCAAACCGGCAGAAAAGATAAAACAAAGTGCTTATCTCTGCTACGACGGAAAGAAAGATGCTATCATAGAACACATACTTGCACCTTCGAAAGATAAGAATGCAGAAAATCCGCTCGACAGAGTCATTATGTTTGCTTCGTCGAAACAGAAAGTGAAGGAACTGACAAGAGCATTGAAGATGAAGGGATTCAACGTGGGAGCTATGCATTCTGACCTGGAACAGAAAGAGCGAGACAATATTCTTTACGAATTCAGAAACAGAAGAATAAGCATACTCATTGCAACCGATATTGTAAGTAGAGGAATTGATATTGATGACATACAATTAGTAATAAATTATGATGTACCAAAGGACGCAGAAGACTATGTGCATCGAATAGGCAGAACAGCCAGAGCTAACAGAGAGGGAGAAGCTATAACACTGGTGAATCAGAAAGACTGGCAATATCTGCTTAAAATCGAAAAACTGATTGAAAAAACTATCGACAAACCAGACCTGCCTCCTGGTTGTGGTGAGAAGCCAGAAATGATAAGTGGCGTTAAAAAGCCGCATAGGCAGTATCATAAAAATAAAAAAAGTGCTAAAAAGCATCCGCCAAAAGCCAAAAACTAATATAAAACTTTGAATACTCAGCGAAAAATCATACTTTTGCACGTTTTTCTGACTGACAGTTTGATGATGAATTTCATAAAGAAAGCTACTTTAATATATACTCTCCTGACACTCACCATTGGGGCAAGTGCACAGAATGGTGTCAATTCACCTTATTCACGCTACGGCTTCGGACTTCTCTCCGAACGCGCTATGGGTTTCAACAAAGCCATGGGAGGTGTGTCACTCGGTTTTCGTGACGGTCAGGAAATCAACCCTGCCAATCCAGCTTCATATTCCGCTGTAGATTCCCTTACTGCCCTATTCGACTTGGGTGCAACCTTTCAGGCAAGTAACTTCAAAATGGGAAATCTGTCGCAGAATACACGAAACTGCACATTCGACTATTTTGCTTATTCATTCCGTGCTACTAAAGGACTTGGCATAACATTCTCTTTCTTGCCATTCTCTAAGATAAACTATAGTTTTGCATCTGACAAGAAAGTTGTTGAGAACAACCGTGACATCACACACTCATATACCTATACTGGTACAGGAGGATTGCGTCAGATTATGCTTGGTACTGGATGGCAAATCTTCAAGCCGTTAAGTGTCGGTCTGAATGTAGGATTCTTGTGGGGAGATTACGAGCACAAGATGACTAACACCACCAGTTCATCGACAGCTTATAGCATGAGAAGAACTTATTCTGCCAGAATCAACACTTACACACTTGATGCTGGTGTGCAATACACAGTAGATTTGTCAAAAGACAACAAACTCACTATCGGTGCAACATACGCTTTCGGACATAGTATGGGTGGCGATGCTGTGAGAAATACAGCTACAGTATCATCTACTCAGGAAAATTCTACAGACGTTATACTTGAAAAAGCTTTCGAACTGCCACATAGTTTCGGACTCGGAGTTACTTTCTACAACAGCAAGAAAATCAGAGCTGGTGTAGATGCTACATGGGAACGTTGGAGCAAAGTAGTTTTCCCTATAGCAGAAAATTACGAAGACTACGACGGAATCAAGACGTGGACAAGACATGAAGGCGTTCTGAATGACCGATTGAAATTTTCCGGAGGATTTGAATATACTCCCGACAGCGAGTCTGCTTCATTCCTGAAAAGAAGCAAATATAAAATCGGAGGATATTACTCAAGGTCTTATGCTAATGCAAACGAATCGAACAACCTCGCTTTGAAAAAACCAACAGAATTCGGTGTATCAGCAGGTTTCACTATTCCTATCAGAAACAGAAACCTCTTCTATAGTGCTCCAAAACTGAATGTCGCATTCTCTTGGGTACACACCAACATTCCATATTATAGCAATTCTACATCACAAGCTGGAACACTGAAAGAAAACTATTTCAGAATCTCTTTAGGATTGACAGTAAGCGAACGCTGGTTCTATAAGTGGAAAGTACAATAATATATAATTAAGTACATAAACGAATTAAAAACATACAAACAAGCAATATTATGAAAAGACTACTTTTAACAATTGCATGTGCTTCAGGATGCATGTTTGCATCAGCACAAAATCTTGCAGGTACTGAATTGGAAGACCGTATAGGACATGGCCAGGACAGTATCGATGTACGTACAAACCTGTCTCTCTACCAGAGTGAATTCAAAGCAAAGAACTACAAGGATGCCATAGAACCATGGGAGTTCGTATTCAAGAAGGCTCCACTCGCACAGGTTCGTATCTACACTAATGGTGCATGGATGTTCGAACAGTTGGTTCAGCACGAAACAGACCCAGCTAAGAAGGAAGAATACTTCAACAAACTGATGGAAATATACGACCAGCGTCTGAAGTATCGTGAGGCTCTCAACTCATTCTCAGGTCCTCGCGACCAGTCAACAAAGGGTAATGTAATCTGTCGTAAGGCTTATGACTATTACTACTTCTGCCCTAAGATGGACAACAACAAAGCTTATGCTATGTTCAAAGAAGGTATTGAAGACCTTGGCAAGAACATTGAAGCATTCGTGCTCTATGGATTTATCGAGTGTTCTTACAACCGCTTCATGCAGAATGTGGACAACACAGATATCCGTCAGGACTTCATTCAGGACTATATGCTCTGTAATGAAATATGTGACCGTCTGCTTGATCAGGCAAAGGAATATCCTTCAACAACAATTCCTGCAGACCCAGATTCTCCAGACTCAACTAAGTGGCAGGAGCAGGTTGTTCTCCACCCAGAAGCAGAAAAGATTATCCGCAACTACCAGCCTACACAGGAACAGTGTAACACACTTTTCGTAAAGTCAGGAGCTGCTGATTGTGATGCTCTTGAGAAGATTTATAAGGAGAAAGTTGAGGCAAACAAGACAGACATTAACTATCTGAATGCTGTACTCTCAATCCTCAACAACTTCGATTGTGATAAGAGCAACATCTACTATACTGCTGCAGACTATGCATATCAGATTACAAAAACTCCACAGGCAGCTATCGCTAAGGCAAGCCGTCTGCTGAAGGAAGGTAACGATTCTGAAGCACTCAAATACTTCGAAGAAGCAATTGCCATGGAAACCGACAATGCAAAGAAAGCTAAATATGCTTATGTAATTGCAGCTGTTTACTACAAGAAAGGAAACATAGGTGCATGTCGTCAGTGGTGTCGCGAAAACCTCAAGTACAACCCTACAAACGGTGCTGCTTATCTGCTTCAGGCAAGTGCTATCGCACGTGGTGCTTACGGCAAGAGCCCAAGAGATGTTTCTACCAGCTACTACTACTGTCTTGCAGCTGACTACTGTAACAAAGCAAAGGCTGTTGACCCATCATCTGCAGCAAAGGCAAGCCGTCAGGCAGCTGGATATGCAGCTCACTTCTATCCAAAGTCAGAAGCTTTCTTCGCCGGCATCAAGGCAGGACAGGCTGTCAGCGTATTGGGTGAAACAACAATTCTTCGTCTCAGATAATCAGGATGAGAATTCTCACACACATATATAGTATTGCAGCAGTTATTGCGACTGCTGCAATATTATTTTTTTCATGTGAGAGTGAAAAAGAAAACACAGGTCCGGTGCTTGGAGAGCGTGACTCCCTACCCTGGCTCAAGTCACAAGGAGTCAGCACACTTATCAGCGACTCCGGTATCATACGATATAAACTCATTTCTGAAGACTGGTTTATGTACGACAAGAAAGACCCTACATACTGGGCTTTCGAGAAGGGTTTCTTCATGGAGAAATTTGATGAGAACTTCCATGTTGAGGCTTTCATAAACTGTGACACAGCATACTACTACGACCAACGCCATCTGTGGGAACTGCGTAGTCGTGTATTCATAAAAAACACAAAAGGAGAAACATTCAAAACCACTCTGCTCTATTGGGATCAGAACATACATGAATTCTACTCTCCAGCATATATGGAGATTATAGGTGAGACACAATCCCTGCGTGGTACTAACTTCCGTTCAAACGAACAAATGACTCAATACAGTATTCATATGTCGAGTGGTGCCTTCCCATTTGATGAAGGCGAGGAACCACAACCGGAACCACAACCTGAGCCAGACACCTTGCAAACGAATACACAACAGGCGAAATAAATTGCCCTCGTAAAACGTAAAATGCAACAAATTACCATGTTGAACCTTTTTTTTTACATTTTACTTTTTCACATTACTTATAAAATGACTATCTTTGTGCGCTTTTTGCGCATAGGCAATGCCTTATGCATAAACAACGCGAATTAATAACAAATAAATAATTATATAATGGCAGCAATACAAGCAATCAGAAGCAAGGGTGTACTCCTTGTAACAGTTATCGCCGTAGCGCTTTTCCTCTTCGTAATCGGAGATGCTCTTCGTGGCGGTGAAAGCATTTGGAATCAGTCAAAGATGAATGTAGGACAGGTAAATGGAGAGAAGGTTTCTATCCAGGACTATCAGCAGATGGTTGAGGACTTCACTACATTCTACGAGATTCAGCAAAACCAGAACAGTTTCTCTGAAGAAGAGAACAATCGCATCAAAGATGAAGCATGGCAGACTTTCGTTCAGAATTCTCTTATTGCTGACGAGTGTGAGAAACTCGGTCTTGCAGTAACAGACGACGAACTGGCTGAGGCTATCCAGGCAGGTGCATCAATCCTTAATGTTCCTATGTTCCAGAATCAGCAGACAGGTCGCTACGACTACGCAGCAGTTCAGGGATTCCTTACAGAATATCAGAAAGCAAAAGAGTCTGGTCAGCAGATTCCTGATGCATACAACAAAATCTACAAGTACTACATTTTCGCACAGAAGCAGATTCGCGCACAACTTCTCGCTCAGAAGTATCAGGTTCTCCTCTCTTCTTCTATTCTTACAAACAAAGTAGAGGCAAAACTTGCATTCGACGAGCGAATCAAGGAAAGCGACATTCTTCTTGCATCAGTTCCTTTCACTTCTGTTGATGACAAAGAAGTTGAAGTATCAGATGCTGATGTAAAGGCTAAATACGAAGAAGACAAGGAACAGTATCGTCAGTTTGTAGAAACTCGCGATGCAAAACTTCTCGACGTATTTGTTCAGCCAAGTGCAGAAGACAAAGCTGCAGCAGAAAAGGATATCGACGAAGTATATGGCAAACTGCTTAACGCACAGACTAACACAGCTGCAGGCAACGTAGTTCGCCAGTCATCTTCACTCATGCCTTACTCTGACATTCTCAAGACTAAGGATGCATTCCCACACTTCATAGCTTCTGTTCTCGACTCTATCTCTGTTGGCACAACTATCAAGCCAGCATTCGATGCAGCTCAGAACGGTTACTACACAGCAAAACTTCTTGACAAGGCTGTTCGTCCTGACTCAGTTCTCTTCCGTCAGATTGTTGTTGCTGGTACAGAAGATGCAAAGATTGCAAAGCAGGCAGATTCAATTATGACAGCTCTTCAGTCTGGTGCAAACTTCAAGGCACTTGCTAAGAAATACAACCAGACAGGCGACTCTACATGGCTCGTTTCTAACCAGTACGAACGTGCTCAAGTGGATGCAGACAATGCTCTCTTCATCAATACCCTCTCTGAGATGGGTGCCGGTCAGACAAAATCTATCAAGGTAGATGGCGGCACAATCATTCTTCAGGTAATGCAGACAAAGAAGCCTGTTACTAAGTACAATGTAGCAGCTGTTCTCAAAGAACTCCGTTTCTCTGACGAGACATACAAGAGCGAATACAACAAGTTCAGCTCATTCATCGCTGCAAACCCAACAATCGAGCAGATTGAGGAGAATGCTGCAAAGAGTGGTTATGCTCTTCGTCCTATCGACAACATCTCAAGCGCTTCTCACAACATTGCCGGCATCCGTGGCACTCGCGAAGCTATCAAGTGGTTGTTCGACGATGCTAAGGTAGGCGATGTATCTCAGCTCTACGAATGCGGTAGCAACGATCACCTTATGATTGTATCTCTTGCTGGAGTAAACAAAGAAGGATATGTTTCTCTCGACAAGGTAAAGGATAATATCACTGAGGAAGTTAAAGACGAGAAGAAGGCAGAGAAACTTCTTGCTACAATCACAACATGGGATAAGGCAGTAGCAGCTAAGGGTGCTTCTTGCGACACAATCCGTCACATCACATTCAGCGCTCCTTCATTCATTCGTGCTACAAGTGCAAGTGAGCCAATCATCAGTGCTCTTGCAAGCAAGACAAAGAAGGGTGCAACTGCAGGTCCTGTAAAGGGTAACAAGGGTATTTACATGCTCAAGGTTCTCAACCAGACAAACTTCGGTGAAAAGTTTGATGCAAAGCAGGAACAGGAAACTACTTCATCACAGAACATCCGTATGGCTTCAAGTGCTGTGATGCAGACTCTCTACCTCAATGCTAACGTAAAAGACCAGCGTTACAAGTTCTTCTAATAAGAGAACACATAACAACATAAAAAACCTTGCTATCTAGTTGGTAGCAAGGTTTTTTTTGTCAAGAATTAGAGAAACCTCGTAAAAACCACTATAGAATGATGCCCGAAGTAGCACCAGCGGGAAGGGCATAGCATTCTGGAGGTTTTAAGCGGTTCGCATTTGTCAATTTGAGAATTAGTTTTGGCTTTCGTTTTCGTCAATAACCAATAACCTATAACCAATAACCTTTAACCGTTAAACGTTACATTTAATTCATAATCGCAAAGTAGTCAACAATACCGACGAGTTTATTATTATCGTCAACAACGAGCAGAGAGTGAATCTTGTGTTTGTTGAACATCGTCTGGATTTGTGTCAGATTAGCTTCCGGACTGATAGTCTTTGGAGTCTTCGTCATTGCCTCGCCCACAGTTACATTTATGAACTTAGTCTGGGCTCCCTGAACAGCACGACGAATATCGCCGTCGGTGATGATGCCGACAATCTTATCGCCCTCCATGACAACTCCCAGACCGAGTTTTCCGCCGGAGATAGTCATGATGGCTTCCGACAGTTTCAGTTCCGGAGTGATGATAGGCAGATTTTCTGTGTACATAACGTCCTTTACCTTCAGCAGGAGTTTTCTACCCAAGCTGCCACCAGGATGGAACATAGCAAAATCATTTGCCTTGAATCCTCTGACTTCCATCAGGGCACAAGCCAAAGCGTCGCCCATAGCGATAGCTGCGGTAGTACTGCTTGTCGGAGCCAGATTCAGCGGACATGCTTCGTGATCGACACACACACTGATATGATAGTCGGAATACTTGGCAATGAGCGACTGTGGATTTCCAGTCATAGCGACAATGGGCACGTGACGACCTTCCACAGCGGCAATCAGTCGGAGTATTTCGTCCGAATTGCCGGAATTGGAGATAAACAAAAGCACATCGTCGGGTGTAATCATTCCCAAGTCGCCGTGCAAAGCATCGAGCGGATTCAGAAACAGCGCCGGAGTACCTGTTGAGGAAAGCGTAGCTGCTATCTTTGCTCCTACGTTACCTGACTTTCCGACTCCGGAAATCACCACATGTCCCTTCGTCTTGTAAACAAGTTCTACAACACGGTCGAAAGTATCGTCCAACTGCGGAATGAGAGCCAAGACAGCTTCTGCTTCGTCTCTCAAACAGCGTTCTGCGTATATTCTTGGTTTTTCCATTATATTATAGTTTTACCAATCGCACTTTCTACTTATACCAATCGCACTTCTTCGACTTCTCTTATGCAAGAATCTTCGCAATCACATCCGAGAGGTCGTCCAACTGCAACATATTAGGTCCGTCAGACAGAGCATTGTCTGGGTCGGGATGTACTTCGAAGAAATATCCGTCGGCTCCGAAAGCCTTTGCAGCAAGAGCCATAGAAGGTACAAATTCTCTGTTGCCTCCGGTCTTGCCTCCTGCAGCACCAGGGCGCTGTACGGAGTGAGTACAGTCCATGATTACCGTATTGGAGAAATGATGCATATCGGCAATATTCCTGAAATCGACGGCGAGATTATTATATCCGTACATATTTCCGCGTTCTGTAAGCCAAACCTTGTCGTTTCCGCTTTCACGAACCTTCTGCACGGGGTATTGCATATCCATTCCGGAGAGGAACTGCGCCTTCTTTATGTTCACTATCCTACCCGTTCTTGCAGCAGCAACCAGCAAATCAGTCTGTCGGCACAGGAACGCAGGAATCTGCAGCACATCAGCTATTTCTCCGGCAATAGGTGCCTGATAGCTCTCGTGTATGTCGGTCAGAATGCGCAGGCGGTACTTCTCCTTAATGTCTGCAAGCATCTGCATACCTTTCTCCAGTCCCGGTCCGCGGTAGGACGAAATAGAAGTGCGGTTTGCTTTGTCGAACGAAGATTTGAAAATGATGTCCAGACCATACTGTTCCTTCAGTTGTACAAGTTTTTCTGCCACTACTTCCAACACTTCCATGCTTTCTATCACACATGGCCCGGCAATTATAATAGGTTTATCCATATCAATTTAACATTATAGAATGTACTAAAGCACATTACAGATTGATTAGAACGGGTACTCATCACCTTCCGGTGCTGGTGCCGGAGCTGTAGGAGTTACAGGAGCAGGAGCTGCAGGAGCAGCAGTGTCTTCAGGTTTGCGTGCAGCAGCTCTGCTAATGAATTCCATATTCTCAGCCATGATTTCCACAGCCTGGTGGCGGATTCCCTGTTTGTCGTCCCACGTGCGAGTCTGCAGTTTGCCTTCAACATACAGTTTGTCACCTTTCTTCACATACTTCTCAACCAGTTCTGCCTGTTTTCTCCAGAAAATGACGGTGTGCCACTCTGTGCGGTCGGGCACCTGGGTACCGTTCTGAAGGGTATAGCCCTTTTCTGTTGTGGCAAGACGAATCTGTGCCACACACACGTTTTGATCTATGTAACGGATTTGCGGATCTTGTCCTACGTTACCGATAAGCATTACTTTATTCATAGGTGTACAGTTTTGTTCAAAAGATAAGCATCGAGCACAACCATTGCAGCCATTGCCTCCACTACGGGCACTGCTCTTGGCAGCACACACGGGTCGTGGCGGCCTTTCACCTGAAGCAGTATTTCATTTCCGTTCTTATCCACAGTATGCTGTTCGCGTAGTTGGGTAGCAACGGGCTTGAACAGCACACGGAAATAGATGTCCTGTCCGTTGGAAATGCCGCCTTGAATGCCGCCGCTATGATTGGTTCGTGTAGTAATTCCTCCATTATAATTGCAGAAGAGGTCGTTCTGCTCCGAGCCCTTCTGACCTACTCCGTCGAAGCCCTCGCCATACTCAAACCCCTTGACGGCATTGATGCTCAGCATAGCGCAGCCCAGTTCGGCATGTAGTTTTGAGAACGCAGGTTCGCCAAGACCTACAGGACAACCCTTTATCACACAAGTCACCACACCGCCTATGGTGTCGCCCTCAGCCTTCACGTCGAGAATCAGCCGCTGCATCTCCTCGGCAGTCTTCTGGTCAGGACAACGTACGGCATTTGTCTCTGCAAGCGACAGGTCGTACTTTCTGTAGTTCTTGTCCAGAGCAATATTGCCTACTTGCGAAGTGTAAGCCTGAACGGAAATACCCAGTTGGCGCAAGGCGAGTTTTGCGAAAGCACCTCCCACGCAGCGGGAAATAGTTTCGCGAGCCGAAGAGCGTCCGCCGCCTCTGTGGTCTCTCAAACCATACTTTACTGAATAGGTATAGTCAGCGTGAGAAGGTCGGAACAAATCCCTTACATTATCGTAATCGTTGGAGCGATGGTTCGAATTTCTAACAATAAACCCGATTGGGCAACCCGTTGAAACGCCCTCGAACACACCCGAAAGGATTTCCACTTCGTCGTCTTCCTTCCTCGATGTAGTTATATTGCTTTGTCCCGGTTTACGCCTTGCCAGTTCGCTCTGAATGAAAGCAACATCAATCTTTATTCCCGCCGGAAAACCGTCAATCACACCACCAATGGCAGGTCCGTGACTCTCGCCAAAGGTTGTCAGAGTATATACATTTCCAAATGTGTTTCGCATAATCGTTAACCTTTAACCGTTAACCGTTACTTTCCACATCCGCCGCATCCGCCACAGCCACCTTCATCTCCACAGCCGCCGCAACTGCCGCAACCGCCGCCACAGCCCTCACCGCTCATAAAATTAAGCGTAGCTGTGATTTCCTCATTCGTAGCAGGACGACTCTCGCAGACAGTACCGACGAAATGCAAATCTTGTCCGGCACGTGGGTGGTTCAGGTCGAGCGTCACAGCATCGTCCTTCACCTCGATGACAGTTCCGTGAAAACGGCTGCCGTCCTCACCCTGCAACGGAATGATATTACCCTCGTAAATATGCTGCGAGTCGAACACACCATTTACTTCGAACATCTTCTTCTCAACGTCGAACATAAGGTCGTCGTTAAACTCTCCGTACGCGTCCTTGCAGGGAATTACGAAATCGAACGCACTACCCTTCTGCAGTCCCTCAACAGCCTGTTCGAAAGCAGGCAATGCCTGACCCAGATTGCTGATAAACATAAACGGATGCTCAGCCGAACACTCCTCTACCAAGTCCTCCTCCTTGTCATCTTCGTCCTTTACATACAGCTTGTATGCAATTGTGATGTAATTATTTTCTGATGCCATAAATCAAAACTTTATTATTATTCCGTGCGAAGATACGGATATAAATGCAAAAAATCGTTATCTTCGCACCAAAATTAAGACTCCCATGAGAAAATATTTCATTTTAGGCAGTATTCTTGCAGCAACAATCTTCTTTATTTCCTGCAACAACAAAACCAATAGCCAATCGACAGAGAAGAAGTCAGATGTAAGATGTAAGACGGAAGAAGTCAACATACAGCGCAAGCTCGTTCCCATCGCATTCGACTTCTCCAACATCTGTTCCCTCTGTGGAATAAACATCGAATACACCCAAGGCGACAAATGCCAGATAGAACTCGAAGGCGACTCAGCCCTGCTCGAGCACGTCACCATCGACATAGAGAGCAGCCTCCTGACCCTCGGACTCCATTCCGACTCAAACGAGCAACTCAACATGTACGAGACCAACTACCAGCTCACCGCCTACATCACCACCCCCACCCTCCAGTACGTATCCCTCTGCGAAGGTGGCAACTTCTACAGCCGCGGTAGCTGGACCAACCCCAACGTACATGTAGGAGCCTTGCGCAGCGGTTCCTTCTTCGTTGACAGTCTGCAATGCGAAAACTTCAAATTCGAAGGCAGCGACACCGACCGCTCCGTCTTCAAAAACGTGAAGACCCACGCAGCCACCATCATCACCATGCGCAAGTCGCAGCCAACCTTCACCCTCCATGCCGACCAGGTCATCGCCATAGTCGATAACGAAAGCAAACTCACCCTCAACGGCACCGCCATCCGCAAAGAAAGAAGCGTCCGCGGCAAAGCCACCCTCATCGACAACTTGAAATAAAAAATAAAGTGAGCCCCGAAGAGCTCACTTAGTTTTTGTCTTTCGCAAAGAACACTTTGCTGCCATATGTCCCCGTGGATGTTATTTCTGAATTCTCACCGTGGCACATATTCTTAAGTTCCGCTGCCGCCTTTGTGTGCGACAGTCCCGTCAGGCGGGCATAGTCAGCAACTCGCATCACGGTATTCTGCTTCATGAATGCCAGCGCCCGCGCCTTGCGTTCCTCGAAGGTATATTTTGAAGTGCGCAGCATCTCCGTACCACCACGTTCCAAGTTGCACGCCACACGTGTTTCCTTGACCAACGACTTCGCCGGTTTCCATAGCACCCCCGTCACCTCCAGGCTGCGGGCATTCAGCGAGTGCTGTGCAGCCCCCGTCTCTTCCTGCTGACTGCCGCCGCCATCAGTGGCAAGGGCTGCCGACTGCTTCTCCTCCTCCTTCCTCTGACGTGCCTCGCGGCTCATGCCTACCTGCGCCTTAAACGTTCCCAGTCCCTCGATGGTGACACTGTATCCGTGTGCCATGCGCTGAGCCAGATTTTCGGTAACAATGCCGAGAACAGCAATTATTTCCGACTCCGAAAACGTCGTATTCCGCGCACAGTCACGGATGAAGTCGGCACTGTCCATCGGCAGCGTCTTCATCTTGTACGCAAATATGGTCTGCCCCGGATTGTTCAGGTCAACCATTTCCTTCTTAATATACTTTGCCATAATCCTTAACTATTGCAGGGCCGACAGACCCTCTACGGATAAAACTTTCACTCTCCCTACACAAATCTTCCACTCAGTACGGTGCAAAATTACAAAATCCTAACTAAACAAGCATAAAATACTACGTAGAATTATTATTCAACGACGTAAAATATCAAAACCACGACGTGGAATATAAATTTCACGTCGTGGTTTTAACGAAAAGTCCATACAAAAAGTAAGAATTATCCTTACTGAGCGCAAGAATAATCCTTACTAACTAAAACTTTTGTCCGTATATTTCCGGGTGATGGTGGCTATTTAAGGCTATTTATCCAATTCGCGATGTCGCTGAGCACCTCTGGCGATATGGTTTCCTCTATCTGTCGGTACTCTCCGGGCTGCCCTGTGGCACTGTGCTGGAAGAGGTGGTTAAGACCCGGGTATTCTTTCGTGAGGTTGTTCTTCGACTTTGGCAACAAACGTTCTATAGCGGTAAGATTGAGCGAAGAGATAACCTGCCAGTCGCTGTCGCCGTTGAGTGCGAAGACAGGGCAGCGCGTGACAGCGATGTTGGCAGACGGGTCGTAATCGACGAACCACTGATACCAACGGATTCTCTGAACTTGCGGAATTTTACTAATTTGCTCTGTTGTCACCGTGTCGGGCTTCCCCATATCAGCCAGCATACGGTTTTGCTGGTATGCCATAATCGTGTCACCCTTCACGCCAGGGCCTGCTAATGAGACGAGGAAGTCGGTCTTTCCCTGTGCACCAAGCAGAAAGCCGATGAGTCCGCCCTCGCTGTGACCGATGATGCCGACCTTGGAGAAGGCTTTGCGGCTACGCAGATATTCCAGCCCTGCGGCAGCGTCACGGGCAAAGTCCTCGCTCGTGGCATTTCTCAAGTCACCGCCCTTGGAGGCTCCCGTGGCGCGGTCGTCATAGCGCAGAGAGGCTATTCCGTGGCGTGCCAGATAATCGGCAATGACAAGGAAAGGCTTGTGGTCGTAGATTTCCTCGTTGCGATCCTCCTGACCGCTGCCCGAAATGAAGAGAACAACAAGAGGTTTCTTCTTCGACTTTGGATTATAGCCGACGGGCCACATCAGCGTTCCGGCAAGCGTGGCATTGTCCTGTTCGTTGCGGAATGTCACTTCCTCCGTTTCGTATGGGAACGGCGGTTGCGGATTCTGCGGACGTTTCAGCTCTTCCACGCCTTTCGTCAGTACCAGCGGGAACGACTTGCCCATTTGCTTGAACGTGCCCACAATTTTGCCATCCTTCAGTCGTCCGCCGTATGCAGCGCCTATGCTTCTGACACTCACTACCAGCGAGTCGTACGACATGAACATTTTCATGCACGGTATGCCATTAACACTCTGGTCGGGGCTGTCCATCGTCACATTCACATTGCCGTTTGCTTCTTTCAGGTGTAACACTATCGTCAACTTAGTAATGCCCAAGTCGAGTTTACCCGTCCACGAACCGATGAGGTCCACCTGCGCCTCCACTGTTAAGGAAACGACAAAGGCAAGCAGAATAGTAATAATGGTTTGCTTTTTCATTTTGTTATCTTTGACTAATCTTGTTATTCTTTTTCAACCCGCAAAATTACAACAATTATTTCCTTTCCAAATACATTTTCAACAAAAAAAGCAGCAACCCGAAGGCTGCTGCAATGATTTCTATGATTCTTGTTTTACCCTGCAGAACTTAGAACTTGAAACCGAGGGTTGCCATGACGTGGCTACGGTTGTTGGTAATCTGTGTTGGGGCGATTACAGGGTTCTGATTCAAGCCGACATTGGTGTGATCTACACCGTTGTAGTCGTAGGCGTAGAGGTCGCCTTTCTGCAACTGCAACTGGTAGGCAAGGTCGATGTAGCCACCTCTGAAGCGGTAACCAAGACCGAAGGTGATGCGGTTGATGGCTCCCCAGTTGGTGTAGTCGGTTTCGGTGAAGTCGCTGTCGTAGTTGATGTATGTGTTGGCTGTCTTCTTGATGCCGGAGGTAACGAGGTTGTAGCCGAGACGGATTGCCCATTCGGGAGCTGGCTTCAGTTCTGCACCTACTTTCACTGTGTGCTGAGTGCGCAGGTTTGCCTTTACGTCGTTGTTGCAGCCCGACATATCCAGATTGCTGCCGTAGCTGGAGCTGTATTTGTTGGATGCCAGGTCTTGGAATTCATATTCTACACCAAGTGCCAACATGTTGCTGACTGTATGTCCTAAGCTGAAGTTGAATTTCCAAGGGGTGCGGAAACGGTACTTGTAGTCACCAGAGTCGAAGTTGTAGCCTGTTTCTCCAATATACACGGTGTTGTAGTCGCGGATGTTATACCATGTAGGAGTATGCACAGCGATACCAAAACGGAATGGAGAGTCTTCGACAGGACGGAAGATAGCACCGAACTTCACATTCACTCCGTCGGCTGAGTTATGATATTTGCTGTCTATCTGGTAGGAGTTACCGTCGATTCCCTTTTCGTAGTAAGAGGTATATCGGTCGTAACTGCTTGTATAAATACCTACTGACAATCCGAGGAATACTCTGTCGTCGAGGTTTGTCGATACGTTCAGGTCGATTTGTGCATTGCTGCCAAACGTAGCTTTGCGAATGTTTGCTTCGTCAGCAGGAACACCGAAGTATCCGTATCCAGCCAGTTTGCCTCGGTCGTATGCGTCGAATTTAGTTTCGTAATCGGCATATTTGAGAGGGGTGCTGCCCACCATTATTTCCTTGTAGTTATCAAGAATTATTCCCTGATGATAATACTTGGAGTCCATCACTTTATTGCGAACATCGGTAACGTCCACTCCCGGATCGGTCTTCCCTATCTTTGTTGCGTAAGGAATTGCACCATAAGTCAATGCACCAGCGGTGTTGTTAAGGTAAGCATCGTCTGCCATCTCTGCTATCTGGAATGTCTGCGAACCGCCATTCAGGTTCATCCACTGGTCCAGATTGCTCATGTAGTTGCGCTTCTTCTGGTAGTTGACACCAAAGTTTATGTTGCGCAGCGAGCCATTATCTCCTGGCAAAACGAATACTATACCAGCCTGATCGACAGATGCCCTTCCGCCATCTTCGCCAAGCGTTCCCTTATTGCCGGTAAACAGACCTCCGAACGAGAAGGAAACGTCCTGCGTTCTCATCAGTCCTGTACCAGCAGGGTTATTACCCATAGTAGAAAGGTCGGCACCAAGTGCTCCCAAAGCTCCACCCATTCCTACATATCGTGCAGTACCATTCAAATCTGCCGTACTCATTATCTCAGCATCGTATGCCGACTGTGCGTTCATAGCAGCTGCACCTGCCATCGCAACCAATGTGGTATATATATACTTTTTCATAGCCTTATTAACTATTTATTATTTTATACGAAAAACGAAAGACGAATTACGAAAAACTCTTTAACCGTTAACCTTTAACCGTTAACCATTAACCATTATTTATCTTCTTCCTCCGCCGCCGGCTCTACCACCGCCGCCGAAGCCGCCTCCACCGAAGCCACCGCCTCGACTGCCACCGCCGCTGAATCCTCCGCCACGACTTCCACCACCAAAGCCTCCGCCACCACTATATCCGCTACTACGACCTCCGCTATAACTACGTGATGTGCTTGGAGCTGTCGAACGGTTGTAGTTCTGCGAACCACGGGAATAGCTCTGTGAACTACGATTGTATGCATCGGCACTACGATTGTAACTGCGCGAACTGCTATTGGTATTATATGAACTGCGTGAGCCCTGACGTCCGCGACCTATATCGCTCATGCGGAATCCATTGTCGCCTCCGCCACCTCTGCTGTAAGAACCGCCATCGCCTCCTCTGGTCATACGTCCACCAGCACGACTGAACGACTGTCTGCCATTGTTGGCATAACCTCTCGAACCTGCCATATTGTTCGTACGCATCTTAGCATTGCGGTTCCAGTTGCCTGCATAAGAACGGGCACCTCGTACATATCCGCCTCTGCCAATTCCGCGACCTGCTATAGCACGTCCGTACCATCCGTGGTGGTATGCATATCCACGATAGCCCCATCCGGGACCAATGCCCCATGTTACCCAAGCACGCGGATGACTCCATCCCCAGATTGGTCCGTACCAGGTGTTCCACGGACGCCAAGTGTAACCCCAGCTCCAGCCGTAACCCCAGCCGCAGTTCCATGCCCAACCATAGTAGAACGGGTCGTAGTAATAGTAGTCATACAGATAGTCATATACTCCGCAGTCATACACAAGATCCCAGTAGTAAGGACTACTGACTGCCACAACCACATTAGGACTGTGGAATCGGAGAATACGACGGGAATAACGGTAATCCAACTCATTATTGTCAACATCAGTGATGTCTTCTGTGTCGTACTTACCTTTTTTGTCATTGTTGTTTTCATACGAACTGCTTCCGCCTCCGTTGACATAACGACGGTTGTACTCATCGTCAGAGCGCTTAGAACTGCCATAATCCACAGTACTGTTATCTACTGGTTCCGACTCAACTGTCGTAACATTACTATTTCCGAAGTACGACTGTCTGGTACCTGCATACCCTGAAGTCTGCACACGTGTAGCAGCAGCCTTCTTCTTCGATGGAGTAAAATACATATCGTCCTGCGCCATCATCATGATTGGTGCTAACGATAATAGGATAATGAGTAGTCGTTTCATACGCTTGCGTTTTTAATTGTTATTATTCACGCTGCAAAATTATAGTCTTCACAACAAATAAACCGGAGAAAAAACCTAACCTTTCGTAGGGATTTCCCTACTCTTTTATTCAGCAATGAAAAACCATATTCAGCAAAGAAAAACCATATTCAACACGAAGATAAAACATATTCAACAAAAAAAAGTGAACCTCTCGTTTGATTGGTTCACCTTTATTATTGAAGAGCGGAAAACGAGACTCGAAC
>DDQG01000037.1:17192-17350 GCA_002342585.1 Prevotellaceae bacterium UBA2448 | reverse complement strand
ACCAACTGAGCTATTTCCGCAATATATTTGTGCCCACGACAAGAATCGAACTTGCACGTCTCTCAACACTCGCACCTGAAACGAGCGCGTCTACCATTCCGCCACGTGGGCTCTCGTGTTGACTGTTGTCTTATCTTTGAGCGGAAAACGAGACTCGA
>DDQG01000037.1:0-17170 GCA_002342585.1 Prevotellaceae bacterium UBA2448 | reverse complement strand
CAACTGAGCTATTTCCGCATTCACCTAAGGCCTTTCCTCTGAAAAGCGGTGCAAAGGTAAGATACTTTTGGCAAAGTACAAAATAAATGCTGAAAAAATTTCAATTTTATTTCATTTGCGAATAAGCCGACGTATTAGGATTGAGGCAAGAAATCATAATTTCACAGTTACCTTCTTTCCTTCGTAGCTTACGGTCTTGTCGAATTTCTTCGGTTCTTTGTCGCCTTTTGCTCCTATGACAATATGGAAGTTGCGCTTTTTCAGCATACCCTTATACTCCCCTTTTCTCTGATGAATGGTCAGAGTCTTCTCCTTATCGTTCCATGAGAACTGAATCTCGCTGAAGTCGCCCTTCTCGTAGTTATAGTTATCGCCTTCATCCTCGTACAGGGTAAACTTGCCATCCTGTCCCGGATAGATACGCAGTTCCAGATTGTCCCAAGGTTTTTCGTCGGAGTACTGCACCTGAGGTCCCATAGGCAGAATACTACCAGCCTTCACATATACAGGCATTTCATTGATTGGGCAAGGGCGTTTCACAGTTCTGCCGCCTCTCACCTTCTCGCCTGTCCAGAAGTCGTACCAGTCATTACCCTTTGGCAGATAGACCTCTACTGGTGCTGCAGCTTTCTTTACATCAGGATAGATAAGGTGTCCTTTCTTATCTGTACCGAGCCATGTATAAAGCGGATCGGTAACAGGTTTCACGAGCAACTCTCTGCCGAACATATACTCATCATTTCGCAAGATAGCTTTTCTGTCGTCAGTATAATCCATCAGCAACGGGCGCATCATCAAACCGCTATGCTGAACTACTTCGCCAGCCATAGAGTAGATATATGGCAACAGTCTGTAGCGCAGTTCTATGTATTGCTTCATCACGTCGTATGCCCAGTCGCCTTCTTTACCGAATTCATAAAGTTCGCTTACCATTGGTGACGAACAGTGGTTTCGCATCAGAGGCATGAACGTACCCCATTGCATCCATCTAACCTGCAATTCCTGTACTGCCGGACTCTTTGGGTTATTATCCATATCCCAGTAGAAGAAACCGCCTAAGTCGGTATTCCAGAAAGGAATGCCACAAAGTGTGTAGTTAAGTCCGCTTGGAACCTGTTTTTTCATCTCTGCCCATGTGGCTTGTATGTCACCACTCCACGAGAATGTGCCATAATGCTGAATACCCATTGCACCGCTGCGGGTCATCTGAACGGAACGCTTATGGTTACCCTTCATAGCTCGCTGGTGTTCGTAGATACCTTTATTTGTCATCAGAGGGAAAGCATTCTTAACCGAACGCCAAGTGCCGGCACTAGTTTTGTAATCATCATCACCTTCCTTAGCGAAGTGGTCTGGTTCGGTAGAGTCCGTCCACCACGCATCGAATCCGATATTATAAAGGTGTGTAAGTTCGTCCCAGTATATATCACGAGCCTGAGCATTGAACGGGTCGTATGGTTTTACACCATTATTCCTTGGCCAAGTCTCAAATGGCAGGAGGGCACCAATTTCGTTGAGTCTCTGGTATGGCTTAGTCCAAGGACCGAAATTAGCCCAGATACTTATCATCAGGTGAGCATGATTATCGTGTACGTACTTAGCCATCTCCTCTGGCGACTTGATTCTCGGCTGTTTGCCAGCTTTCTTATATTCCTCAGCCAGTTTCTTCAAGTCATTAGGCAGATATTTAGCCCATTGCTCATCTCCCACCTTATTTATATAATAAGGATTTTCAAATCGCATAGCATTCCAGTTTGAGTCGCAACCCCAATACTGCCAGTCCTGCACGATACCATCAAGCGGAATACGGAGTTTTCTGTATTTATCAAGAACATCACAAAGTTCATCGCTTGTCTTATATCTCTCCCTGCATTGCCAATGTCCCATAGTCCAGAGCGGGAACATAGTAGCCTGTCCTGTCAGTTGTCGGATGGCAGCAATCACACCGTCCTGTTTTCCGTCGCGATACATCACATAGTAATCCACACCTTCAGCCACTTCCGACTCAAAGGTCATACCCTCAGCAGAGTCCTCAAACAGACTCTTTCCTGCATTATCCCAATAAATACCATAACCCTTTTCAGAAGTAATATAAGGAATAGCAATGTATGTGTTATCATTCCACAGAATCTTCTTCTGACCTCTCCAACACATTGTTTCATCACGCAACTGTCCCAATCCGAAGATAGCCTCGTTATCTTCCAAAGTCCAAGTCTGTCTCACCTTCAGTTTTCCTTCGTCAGCATCGCCTTTTCTTACCTCCATCTTCGTTGCTTTCTCCTTGACTATAGGTGTTCCCTCAACACCAAGAATCAGCAACTGACCTGTCTTCTTATCAAGACGCACACTCATACGACTCGACGACAGCATAGCGTACTTGCCATCCTTGCTTTCATCCACATCTACACCAAACTTTTCCCCCGGATGCAAAATTACCGAGAAACTCTTTTTCTCCATAGGAGCAGCTCCCTTAGGTTGCTTTACCACCCTTACAATCTCAGGTGAGTAGAATTCCACCTTCACTTTCATGTCGGCAGTTTCCACACTTATAGTTCTTTGTTTGTCCTTAGCTGAACAGGTGAGTCCGGCAACTAACGATAGAATAAGGATTGTACTTCTTTTCAAATTGGTTATAAATTCCATAGCTTTATTAATTTAAGATTAGTGTTGCAAAGGTAATTGTTTTTCAATAAACACACAAAAAAAATCCTATAATCATTGATTATAAGACTTCAGATGTAGCGGGTATGGGAATCGAACCCATCTTTCATGCGTGAGAGGCATGTGTCCTGAACCGATAGACGAACCCGCCAAAAAAAGAGCGGAAGGAGGGGGATTCGAACCNNCCCCCGGTACGGTAACCCGTACGTCAGTTTAGCAAACTGGTGGTTTCAGCCACTCACCCATCCTTCCGGAAACTTATAGCTGAATACTCTGGGGTTGTTTCAATGTCCCCAAGGAGTGCCTTTTCGTGAAAAGCGATGCAAAGGTAGTAAAATTAAGCATAGTGAGAAAAGAAAAACGAAAAATTTTTCGATGAAGTGCATTATTTTTTAAGTGTTAGTCTGCTTTTCGCTGTATTTTGTGTAATTTTGCATCGATTTGTACCATTATGAATAAGTTTAAGGACATAATCGAAACCGGATATGGTTTGATTGAGGTAGGTCAGCATGAAGACAAACGAGGCAGTTTGTGTTTTGCAGAATGGACTGATCTGCCTTTCGAACCAAAACGCATCTTCTGGATTCATGACGTAAAACCAGGACAGAGTCGAGGTAAACATGCTCACAAGGAATGTGAAGAGGTAGTGTTTGCCGTTAGCGGTTCGTTCGATATGTTTGTAGATAATGGTAAAGAACAGGCTACATTCCATATAGACTGCCCCAACAAAGGGATTTATATCGGCAAAGGAGTATGGTGTGAGCTGAAGAATTTCCAACCGGGAACCGTCTGTGTAGTTGTTGCAAATATGGAATACATGCATCATGGATACATAAATAGCTACGAAGAATTCAAAAACATCTCAGCAGAATGACACTTACACCATACAATAAGGAAAGAGAAGCTGAATGGAACGAGTTCGTAGCCCATTCGAAGAACGGTACTTTCATGCTCGATCGCAGATACATGGACTACCATAGAGACAGATTTGAAGACTGCTCTCTGATGATTGAAGACAAGGAAAGAATTTTTGCCGTATTCCCTGCAAACCTGAAACGTGACGAAGGTTGCGTGTATTCTCATCAAGGACTTACCTATGGTGGTCTCGTGATGAGTGACGAGATTGACACAACAAGGGTTCTGGAAGCCTTCGAACTCATTTGCGACTACTACAGACAGGCTTTCGGAGCGAAACACATCATCTACAAACCTATTCCGTTTATTTACTGGAGACAGCCCAGCGAAGAAGATGAATATGCTCTCTGGAGAAACAATGCACAACAGATTGCCTGCGGACTATCCACTTGTGTAAATCTGAAACAGCCTATTACATATAATTATTCGCGACGACATGCGCTAAGAAAAGCACAAAAACAAGGTGTACGAGTAGAAAGAACAGACAGCATAGAAGAGTACTGGCAAATCCTTAATGAAGTACTCCACAAAAGACATAATCTGACTCCTGTCCATACAGCTGATGAGATGAAACTGCTGAAGGACAGGTTTCCGGAAAACATCCGTCTTTATGCCGTTCGCGATAATGAAGGCAAGATGATTGCCGGCTCTTATGTATATATATATAATAATGTAGTACACACCCAGTATATGACTGCCACAGACGAAGCACGCCAATGTGGAGCCCTCGACCTGCTCATAGACTACATGATAAAAGAATTCGCACCTACACACCAATGGCTCGATTTCGGCATATCAACTGAAGACAACGGACATTGGCTCAACGAAGGACTGATATACCAAAAGGAAGGATTCGGAGGCAGAGGTGTTTGCTATAACCAATACGAGATAAGGTTGTAACAAAAGACGAAAGACGAAAAACCAGTAAACGGTAAAACGGTAAACAGTAAACGGTAAACAGTAAACTAACAATGCATACAAGAGAAGAAAAGATGGAAGCTTTCGGCAGGTTGCTCGATGTGATGAACGACCTGAGGGAGAAGTGTCCCTGGGACAGAAAGCAGACGAACGAGAGTTTACGTGCAAATACAATAGAAGAGACTTTTGAATTGTGCGACGCAATCATAAATGATGATGAATTAAATATTTGCAAGGAATTAGGTGATGTATTGCTTCATATCGTTTTCTATTCAAAAATTGCTGAGGAAAAGCAGCAATTCGACGTTGCTGACGTATGCAATAAGTTATGCGACAAACTGATTTTCCGTCACCCACACGTCTATGGAGACGTAAAAGCAAATACTGCTGCTGAGGTAGTACAGACTTGGGAACAGATAAAGCAGAAAGAAAAGGACGGCAACAAAACAGTACTAAGTGGAGTACCGAGTGCCCTACCCTCGCTCATCAAGGCCTATCGCATACAAGACAAAGCCCGTAATGTGGGTTTCGACTGGCAGGAACGTCGTGAAGTATGGAAGAAGGTAAAAGAGGAAATAAGCGAGTTTGAGGCAGAGGTAGAAAACATGGACAAGGAGAAAGCTACAGAGGAATTTGGTGATGTAATGTTCTCACTCATCAATGCTGCCCGACTATACAAGATAAATCCAGACAATGCTCTGGAAAAGACAAACCAGAAATTCATCAAACGTTTCAATTATGTGGAGTCAAAGCTGAAGGAGCAAGGAAAGACCTTCCAAGACACTTCGCTTGAGGAGATGGACAAATATTGGAACGAAGCTAAAAAACAATAAAATATACGACATGTCAGACTTACTAATACTTACAGAAAAGATAGGCAATATAGTGTGGGGGTGGCCTATGATTATCATGCTGTTGGGAACACACATCTTCCTTACAATCAGATTGAAATTTCCGCAGAGAAAGGTTTTCAAGGCGATTAAGATGTCTTTTGCCAAAGACCACGATTCCGATGGTGATATAAGCCAATTCGGAGCTCTCACCACATCTCTTGCTGCCACCATTGGTACTGGAAACATCATAGGTGTGGCAACAGCAATAAGTCTTGGCGGACCAGGAGCCGTACTATGGTGTTGGCTTACAGGTGTGTTCGGTATTGCCACAAAATATGGTGAAGGTCTGCTTGCCATCAAATACCGACAGAAGACAAGAAACGGAACTATTCTTGGCGGACCTATGTACGCACTTGAGAAAGGTCTTAACTGCAAGTGGTTGGCAGTACTCTTCTGCATATTCACCGTTTTGGCTTCGTTCGGCATCGGTAATACTGTTCAGGCAAATGCCATAAGTGAAAACATCTCACTTGTCATGGAACCATATGTCAATCCGCACTACACACGCATGATTTGCGGATTTGTAATTGCCACACTTATTGGTTTCGTTACTATTGGTGGCGTAAAGAAAATAGCAACCTGGTGTACAGCCATCGTACCTATGATGGCTCTATTATACATTATAGGTTGTGTATATATACTTATCTTAAATCACGAATATATCCCAGCTGCATTCAACAGTATTATTGAAGGCGCATTCTCCACAAAGAGTATTGGTGGTGGAGCTGTCGGTTCTGTGATGATGATAGCAGCCCGCTACGGTATTGCCCGAGGACTTTTCTCAAACGAATCTGGTCTGGGTTCGGCGCCTATAGTAGCTGCAGCAGCTCAGACACGCAATCCGGTACGTCAGGCTTTGGTCTCAAGTACAGGTACATTCTGGGATACAGTCGTTATCTGTGCTATCACAGGACTTGTTATCACAACCAGCATTATCGCCTCGCCAGAGATTAGCGAAGATGCAGGTGGTATGCTTACAAAAGAAGCTTTCGGTTTGGTTCCTTATGTAGGTACAATTATCCTTACATTCGGTATTCTCACATTCTCTTTCACCACCATCCTTGGCTGGAGCTACTATGGCGAAAGAGCTATGGAATATCTGTTTGGCAAACACTCTACCATACTCTATCGAATAGTATTCGTTCTTGGAATATTCATCGGTTCTATAATGAGTCTTGCAATGGTTTGGAACCTCGCAGACATATTCAATGCTCTGATGGCTATACCAAACCTCATATCACTTCTGTTGCTCTCCGGAGTAATAGCAAAGGAAACCCAGCATTATTTGTGGAATAATAATCTGGACGAAAAAATGGAAGAGGAGTAGAGTTTAAAAGTTTAAGAGTTTAAAAGTTTAAGAGTTTAAGGGTTAAGGTTATCGTTATCGTTAAGGTTATCGTTAAGGTTAAAGTTATCATATGGAAAAGGATTTGTGTATAATCATGCTTACGGCTGGTATCGTCAGTCTGCTATTCAAGATATTCAAGCAGCCAGTAGTGCTAGGATATATTGTAGCAGGAATGATGGTAGGTCCATACATGCTTGGTGAGTCGTGGATAGACGAAGAGAACGCAAAGGTATGGGGTGAAATTGGCGTGCTCTTCCTGCTGTTTTCCTTGGGACTGGAGTTCAGTTTCAAAAAACTGCTGCAGGTAGGCAATACAGCCCTGATTGGAGCCACAACAATAGTGGTAGGCATGATGGTAGTCGGTTTTGCTGCCGGCATGCTGATGGGGTTGAATTTCATCAACTCTCTCTTCTTGGGAGGTATGCTTTGTATGTCTTCCACCACTATCGTGTTTAAGGCAATCGACGAGGCAGGACTCCGTGCTCATAAGTTTACAAAGGTTTGTTTCGGCATCCTCATCATCGAAGACCTCTTTGCTGTAGTTCTGATGGTATTGCTTTCATCAATAGCTGTGAAAAACGAATTCGAGGGTTCGGCACTCGTCTTCCAAATAATCACTCTCCTGCTCTACCTCTCCATTTGGTTTATCAGCGGCATTCTGATTATTCCTACCTTCCTCTCGCAGTTCAAGCACCAACTGAACGACGAAACACTTACCCTTCTCTCCATCGGACTCTGTCTGGGTATGGTACTTCTGGCAGTAGAAGCCGGATTCAGTAGCGCTCTCGGAGCATTCGTCATGGGGTCTATATTAGCAGAAACTGTCGAAGCAGAACGAATCGAACACCTCATACAACCAGTAAAAAACATCTTCGGAGCCATCTTCTTCGTGTCTGTCGGCATGATGATCGACCCGCAGATGCTGATTATGTACTGGCACGCAATCCTGATTATCACCCTCATCGTGGTCTTCGGACAGATATTCTTCGGTTCTCTTGGCACACTCCTTAGCGGACAGTCGCTCAAAGTATCCCTGCAGACAGGTTTCTCATTGGTACAAATAGGGGAATTTGCCTTCATCATCGCTTCGTTGGGTGAAAGCCTTAACGTGACAGACAAAAATCTCTACCCTATCGTCGTAGCCGTTTCTGTCATCACCACTTTCCTCACCCCTTACATAATGAAACTCGCCGACCCGACACTCGCCTTCCTCGACAAACATATGAGTAAGGAAACGAAGGAAATACTTGAGGAATACCGCAAGAGTCGCAACGAACATAAGAAAGACAAGAACTGGAAACGAATCCTGAAGATTCTGTTTACCTCCGGTTTGCGACAAATCCTTACTGCTCCAGGCATCAGAAACATAATGCACCTGTTCAATAAGAATCTATATGCCCGCGAAAATGCAGCAGAACAGAAACGAAGCATGATGCAGGAGACACAAACCTCGCTCCTCAGTCTCGATATTCACATCTCCGAATTCGACATCCCTGCCAATTCCACGTTCTGTGGTCACACCCTGAAAAGTATTGGCATGCGAGGAGCTACAGGTGCCAACATAGTCAGCATAGTCCGAAGCGGCATCAACATAAACATTCCTAACGGAAGCAGTCGTATCTTCCCTAACGACAAAATCGTAGTAGCCGGAACCGACGAACAGATGGATGCCTTCAAGAAACTGCTTGAGGATAGTATAACTGAAAACGATGAAACTATCTATTCTCACAATAAGATAGAACTCGGCAATATGATTCTCGACGAGAACAACAAACTTGTTGGTAAGCTGTTGAAAGAATCGAACATACGCGAACAGACTCAATGCATCATCATGGGTGTAATCCGTCCGTCAGAAGCAAGTGTGCTCAATCCGGAACCAAACATAAAGTTCCAGGCTGAGGATATCGTTATCATTGCAGGTGAGAAAGAAAATATCAACAAGGCTACTGCAATTTACTCTGAAATGAGTATTGCAGAAACGGAAGAAAAATAAGACCTTTGCAAACAAAATAACAAGACGACTTGAAACTCTCAGAATTAAAGACAGGCGAAACAGGCATCGTAGTTCATGTACATGGACACGGAGGCTTCAGAAAACGAATCGTAGAAATGGGATTCATCAAGGGTGAGACCATAGAGGTTTTGCTCAATGCCCCCTTGCGCGATCCAGTAAAATATAAGGTGATGGACTACGAGGTGAGTCTGCGTCGTGCCGAGGCAGAACTGGTGGAAGTAGTCAACGAAGAGGAAGCAGAACGATACGCAGCCGAACACCCGTTCCAGCATGGTATTCCTGCCGATGAGAAAATTCGTCGTGTAGCTCGCATGAAGGAACACGAACTGAATGTAGTATTCGTTGGAAATCCAAACTGCGGAAAGACATCTATATTCAACATAGCAAGTGGAGCACACGAACGGGTTGGCAACTACTCCGGAGTTACCGTAGATGCTAAGGAGGGACAATTCGACTTCGAGGGCTACCACTTCAATCTTACCGACCTGCCGGGTACTTACTCCCTGACTGCCTACACACCTGAGGAACTGTATGTGCGTCGATACATCATCGAGAAGACTCCCGACGTCATCATAAACGTAGTGGATGCAAGCAATCTGGAACGCAACCTCTACCTCACTACCCAACTCATCGATATGGACGTGCCGATGATTATGGCTCTGAATATGTACGATGAACTGCGTACAAGCGGAAACCAACTCGACATGTTGCAACTGGGTACTCTGCTCGGAGTACCTGTAGTACCTACGGTAGGACGTACCGGAGAGGGCGTTCAGGAACTGTTCCATCAGATTATCGAAATCGAAGAAGGCAGACAGACTATAGCCCGCCACATACATGTGAACCACGGACAAATCATCGAACAGAACATAGAAAAGATAGAGACTCTGATTCGTCAGAATCCGGAACCACACCATAACTACTCCGGACGTTTCCTTGCCATCAAGATGTTGGAAAACGACAGACAGATTGAGGACATCATCCACAAGTTGAACAATGCCGACGAGATAGTCCGACAGACAGAAGAATGTAAGCAGAACATCCTTACGGAACTTGAAGAAGACAGCGAATCAGCTATAACCGATGCAAAATACGGATTTGTGCAGGGAGCCCTGAAGGAGTGTTTCAAGAAGAACCATCCTAATGCCCGCATCCTCACAAAACGAATCGACTCAGTAGCTACAAGCAACATATGGGGCTACCCTATCTTCCTGCTCCTTATGTACATCATGTTCTACTGCACATTCAACATAGGTCAGTATCCCATGGACTGGATCGACACCTGTGTCGGGTGGCTTGGAGAACAGGTTTCGCAGTATATGGCCGACGGACCACTCAAAGACCTTATCGTCGATGGCATCATAGGTGGTGTCGGAGGAGTCATCGTATTCCTTCCAAACATCATGATTCTCTATGCTTTCATCTCCTATATGGAAGACTCCGGATATATGGCTCGTGCAGCATTCATCATGGACAAACTGATGCATAAGATGGGACTCCACGGAAAATCGTTCATCCCGATGATTATGGGTTTCGGTTGCAACATACCTGCCGTAATGGCTACGAGAACTATCGAAGACCGCAAGTCGCGACTCATCACCATGCTCATCATTCCTCTGATGTCATGCTCTGCCCGTCTGCCGGTATATATCATCATCATCGGAGCATTCTTCCCGCATAACTCAGCACTTGTCCTCTTCGCCATGTATATCATTGGCATCATGCTCTCAATACTCATGGCAAAACTCTTCAGCCGTTTCGTAGTGAAAGGCGGAAGCAGTCCGTTCGTAATGGAACTGCCACCCTATCGCCTGCCTTCGGGACGTAGCGTGATTCGTCACACATGGGAGAAGGGTCGTCAGTACCTGAAGA
This sequence comes from Prevotellaceae bacterium UBA2448, assembly GCA_002342585.1. Classification (GTDB taxonomy): domain Bacteria; phylum Bacteroidota; class Bacteroidia; order Bacteroidales; family Bacteroidaceae; genus Minthosoma. The sequence goes on along the minus strand of DDQG01000037.1, from coordinate 6,549 downwards.
AGATGGGAACCACCATTCTGGCTGCCAGCATCATCGTGTGGGCTCTCAGTTACTTCCCACACCACGACGACTACTCCGACAGTCAGCAGATTGAAAGCAGTTATATCGGACAGATTGGCAAAGCCGTAGAACCTATCATCCGTCCTTGCGGCATGGGGTGGAAGGAAGGAGTCAGCATCGTTACCGGAATCGGAGCAAAGGAAATCGTTGCCTCCACTATGGGTGTACTCTATAGCAGCAACGGAAGTGTCGTTCAGGAAGAAAGCGAAGCTGAACAGTCGCGACTCTCCCGACAGATTCTCCATCATAGCGGACTCACAGCCCTCTCCGCCTTTGCATTCATCATCTTCGTTCTGCTCTATATGCCTTGCATAGCTACTTGCGTAGCAATAAAGAACGAATCGAACAACTGGCGCTGGGCTCTATTCACAATAGTCTATACCACCCTGCTGGCTTGGCTCTGTTCTATGCTTGTATTCCAGATAGGCAGCCTATTCTAACCCACACAACAAGATGCAGACAACAATAGTCATAATCATCCTCGCAGTCACACTCCTGCTATCCCTGCGTCACTACTACCGCCGTCTAACCGGTAAGCAGCAGGGATGCAACTGTTGCAGCCAGAACGGATGTGGAGAATGTCATTGTAAAGACAATTGTGAGTCCTGTTCTACACAATAAACAGCCCTCGCATACGTTATTAAATAATGTATGCACACGAATTTTCGTTTCACATTTATAAATGTCCTCATATTGGCACTCCTCGTGTCAGTATTCTTTTCGTGTGGCAATCCCAACGTATATCATAAGAAAGGCGATCAGGCTTTCCATATAGGCGAATACTACAAGGCATCTACCTTCTACAAGAAAGCCTATTCGCGTACCCCCTCCAAGGATAAGCCGAAACGTGCCCAGCGAGCATTCCTCATGGGTGAATGCTACCGCCACATCGGTTATTCGCAGAAGGCAGTAGCAGCCTATCTCAATGCTGTTCGCTATAAGTACCCCGACTCTCTCTGCATCCTCCACCTGGCTCGTCAACAGTTGAAATGTGCCCAATACAAACAGGCTGCAATCAATTTTCAGGAATACCTGAAACTCGACCCTACAAACATACTTGCACGCAACGGACTCCAGTCCTGTACCCTTGCTCCACAATGGAAGGACAACCCCAACCAATATACTGTTCGCAAGGAAGCCATCTTCAATAGCCGTCGTAGCGACTATAGTCCTATGCTTGTAGGCGACGACTCCGACATCCTCGTACTCACATCCACCCGAAACGATGCTACTGGAGAAGACATCTCCGGAGTTACCGGAGTGAAGTTTGCCGACCTCTTTCAGGCTCGCAAAAACGATGAAGGACGTTGGCAACAGCCGGAAGGCATCGAGGGTTCTGTAAATACGGAATACGAAGAAGGTGCTTCTTGTCTTTCGCCCGACGGCAGAACTATGTACTTCACACGTTGTTCGTCCGATCCCGACTATCCCCGCTATGCTGAGATATGGCAGTCGAGTCGTAGCGATGCCACATGGGGCAGTCCTACGAAATGTGAAATATCCAAGGACACACTCTCCAGCTATGCCCATCCGGCAGTTTCGCCCGATGGCAAGTGGCTCTACTTCGTAAGCGATGCCCCAGGAGGCATGGGTGGTCTCGACATCTGGCGAACCATGATTCTGGATAAAGGCTTTGGTGGTGCCGAACCACTCGGTCCGTCTATCAACACCCCTGGCGACGAGATGTTCCCTTCGTTCCGTCCCAATGGCGATTTATACTTCTCCAGCGACGGACATCCCGGCATGGGAGGTCTCGACATCTTCATAGCTCATCCTAAATACGAAGTAAAAGAGGAAATGGCTTGGGGCGACACAACCAACGTCACTTCTAACCTCCTCTCGTGGGAGATAGAGAACCAGCAATACCCACTCAATTCTGCTGGCGACGACTTCGGCATGACCTTCGAAGGAGTACACAATCGTGGTTTCTACTCCACCAGCAGAAACGACGGTAAGGGATGGGAACACATCTATTCGTTCGAGTGTCCCGAAATTCTCCAAACCGTCACAGGTTGGGTATATGAAAAGGATGGATACGAACTGCCCGAGGCTTTGGTATATATGGTAGGCAATGACGGTACAAACGAAAAACTATCCGTTCGTGGCGACGGCTCATTCACTCAGACCATAAAGACAGGAGTCGATTACGTCTTCCTGGGTACCTGCAAAGGATACCTGAACGTGATGAATGCCCTTCGTCTCGAACCTACCGAGGAGAGCATCGACACCACCCTTCAGTTCCCGCTTCCGCCAATCAACGTACCTGTACTCATCGACAACATATTCTACGAATTCGACAAGGCAGACCTCACACCCGAGAGTACTACAGCCCTCGATCAGTTGGTTGAGATGATGAATCAGAATCCGAATATCACCATCGAACTGAGTGCCCATTGCGACTATCGTGGAAACGATGCATACAACGAACGCCTCTCTCAACGTCGTGCCGAATCAGTAGTCAACTACCTCATTGCTCATGGAGTGAAGAAAGACCGTCTCACCCCTAAGGGATATGGTGAGAGTCGTCCGAAGGTAGTCACGAAGAAGATGACAGAAAAATACAAATATCTTGCAGAAGGCGACACCCTTACCGAATCCTTCATCCTGAAGAATGGTGATGAAGAAAAGCAGGAGGAGATGAATGCCCTCAACCGTCGTACCGAATTCAAAGTACTCCGTACCACCTACGGCACCACTCTGAAGGAGTACGACCCTTCTGCAGTTAAACCAACCCCAGACAAGAAAAAAGAAGACGAAGAAAACTTCATCTTCTAAATCTTTACTTCGTACGAAAACGAAAACTAAAACGAAAACCTTTCACATTTCACCTTTCACATTTCACATTAAAACTCCTTCACAAACTTATACGAAAAGTTATTGCTGCGCACACTTGGGAACTGACACCTTGGGTCAAGATCTGTACGTGACTTCAGATGATCAATGATGCGGTTATAGCAATCAGCAGGACTGTCAGCTTTGCAACGAACCACAAACGGAGTGTCGATATAACTGCACTTATTCGTTACGGCATTCACCAGCACACGCTTAAACACAATCGAACCCTCGTACCAGCCTGGACGCACAGCACTCAGAGCCTCCATCTGCATGCGTTTCTTATCCGCATTCGACATATTCCTGCCGTCGTTGCGAACAGCCTTATTCTCCTGTTCCAGACGATGAAACTCATCAATCGTCTCAGCATCAGTCTTCAGGAAAAGCACATAATTATTGTAACTCACCTTCAGACGAAACGGATAGGTATTGTTCGACCTGTAGAAATCATTTATTCTGTTTGCAGTATTTCCATCGACCTTTATTTCGCCGATAGAACGCAAGAAATTCAATGCCTCATTAACGTCATGAGCCAATGCCTCGTGATTGAAATATCTAATAAATAGATTCATAGAACACAAAAAATATGTTATCTTAAAAACAAACTGTGCAAAGTTACTGTTTTTTCTTTATTCTCCACTCAGCAGGATAAAGATTATTTGCTCTGTTGCCAATATTTTTACAAAAACCTAACGGAAAACCCTCAAATGTGACCATTACATACCCCTTTTCCAGTCCTTCCTGAGTCAGCTGCATAGCCTCGCCTCTCAAGTACTGCAAAGCATCCTCCTCCGAGACTTCCACCTTCTGCCACTTCTCGTCTCCACCCATCATAGCCTCCGCCTGACTGGGTTCTACGGTTCCCTTCTTATCCACAACCCTTCCGGGTTCTATGCCTTCGAGTAGCGGATACAGATTCTTCTGCATCTTCTTCCTGTCGATAGCTCGTCGCACTCCCTCGCCATTTTTCCTCAGAATGGCAATGAAGAAACCCTCTCCCTTCACTCGATGCGGATAGAAATGTCCCCCGCTTATTCCCCACTCCGCCTTATCGTTCAGGGGCAACACCTCTGCTCCCAACGTTTCAGCTATCCACCTCACATTATCCTCATCCTCAAAGTGGTTATATGTACAAGTGCTGTAAATGAACAGACCTCCCTCACGCAGGCACCCCCACACATCCTCCACGATCTCCCTCTGTCGTGCCTGACACATCATCACATTCTTCATGCTCCATTCCCCTATCGCATCACTATCCTTTCTGAACATACCCTCGCCCGAACAGGGAGCATCGCACAAAATCAGATCGAAAGTCTTCTCCAGCGCCTTATAGTGTTTCGGGTAGTTGCAAGTCACCACCACATTCCTGTTTCCCCACTTTATTATATTCTCCTTCAGAATATTAGCCCTTTGTCTGATAGGTTCGTTGGCATACAACTGCGAACCCTCTGGCAGGTCGTTCAGCAGCAACGTACTCTTTCCTCCTGGAGCAGCACAAAGGTCAAGAGCCACCATCGGTTCGTCCGTAGTCACATACTGTTTCAACAGCCAGCTTACAAACATCGACGAAGCCTCCTGCACATAGTAGCAACCAGCATGCAGAAGTGGGTCGAGGGTAAACGACGGACGCTCCTTCAGATACCTGCCCCATTCGCACCAAGGCACCCTCTCCTCGTCAGCAAATCGTCCCGACGGCTTACGCCTGTTCAGTCGTATGCTGCATACAGGATCAGTATTCAGAGCCTCCGCAAAAGCCTCGTACTCCTTGCCGAGTTGCTCCTGCATCATAGTGCGAAAATCGTCAGGCAGAATCATCTTCTAATCATGTCAACAAACGAATAACTCTGTTCGTGTTTCTCGTCCTTCTCGTGGTCCTCCCTCTCCGTCTCCTTCCATACCGTCTGGTCAATCTCAGGGAAAAACGTATCGGCCTCTGTCGGAGTATCGTGCACACAAGTCAGACAGAGTCTGTCAGCCAGTCCGATAGCCTGTTCGTAGATCGAAGCTCCACCGATGATATACACATCCTCACTATGATTACCTTCATAATCATAACCGCTTCGGGCAGCCTGCAGAGCCTCCTCCAGCGAACCGTAACACTCCGTTCCTGCGAAGGCATCCTTAGCGGCAGAACGCGACACCACGATATTCCTTCTGTTAGGCAATGCCCCCTTCGGCAGACTCTCAAAAGTCTTCCTGCCCATCACAATCGTATTACCAGTTGTCAGTTTCCGAAACCTCTTCATATCATTCGGCAACCAGTAAATCAATTCATTTTTCAATCCAATAGCTCTATTCTCAGCTATTGCAACAATTATACTAATCATTAACCGTTAACCTTTAACCATTAACCCTTAACCGTTCCAAAGTCAATAACCAATAACCATTAACCCTTAACCTTTAACCTTTAACCGTTAACCTTTAACCGTTACACGTTACACGTTACACGCTTACCGTAGCCTTTATATGGTCATACGGGTCATAATCCGTCAGAGTGAAATCCTCATACTTAAAATCGAAAATACTCTTCACCTCCGGATTGATATGCATCTTAGGCAACGCACGTGGCGTACGAGTCAGCTGCAGACGAGCCTGCTCCAGGTGGTCGAGATACAGATGAGTATCGCCAGTCGTGTACACGAAATCGCCTGGTTTCAGTCCAGTCACCTGAGCCACCATCATCGTCAGCAGCGCATAACTGGCGATATTGAAAGGCACGCCAAGAAACGTATCGGCACTTCTCTGATACAGCTGGCAACTCAGTTTTCCGTCAGCCACATAAAACTGGAACAGGATATGACATGGAGGCAGATTCATATTATCTATATCAGCCACATTCCATGCACTCACGATGAGACGTCTTGAATTCGGATTCGTCTTAATCTGGTCTATCACCTCCGTAATCTGATCCACATGTCCCCCGTTATAGTCTGGCCACGAACGCCACTGATAACCGTAGATATGTCCGAGGTTACCGTCGGGGTCAGCCCACTCGTTCCATATTCTCACACCCCTCTCCTGCAACCACTTCGCATTTGTATTCCCTTGCAGGAACCACAGCAGCTCATAGATGATACTCTTCAGGTGCAGCTTCTTCGTCGTGAGCAGAGGGAACCCCTCTTCCAGGTTAAACCGCATCTGATTACCAAATACCGACAGAGTACCCGTACCAGTTCGGTCACCCTTCTGCACACCCTCCGTCAGGATTCTATTCAGCAAATCAAGATATTGTTTCATACATTCATAATTTTTTTGCGAAGATACAAGAAAAAAATGAGCCGACAAACTAATGTCAGCTCAAATTGTCAACCTCCAAAGCTAATTTTCAATTTTGACTTTGTCGAGCCTCTTGTATTCTCCTTATAACTTGCGTCTCCCCGCAGGGGCAACTTCGACGCAGTTATAATGTCGCCTACTACAAGGGTTCAACTGTCACTCCGCATGGCAGTTTTTTGGGGGGCGTTTTCAACCATTATCTGTTAACTTACATCTTCCTTCTTACATTATATTTTTCTTTCAAAAAAAGTATTTACGACATCAGAGGTTACTCACTTACAACTTACTCACTTTAGACATTTAGGTTTTTCAACTTTATAAAATAGAAGAAAGAGAGTAATTATAATTTAATTAATAATTATAATTACTATATATATTATA
>DDQG01000011.1 GCA_002342585.1 Prevotellaceae bacterium UBA2448 | reverse complement strand
AAACCCTAATCCTCCCAATTTGTCACCACCTTAATGTTATAATGTGACAATGTTACATTGTGACAAAATGTAGTATGTGATGAATGGGCTTCTGCTGAAAAACGCATGAATTGATGTTGAAAATCGCCCCAAATCGAATGTCGATTTTTGGAAACCGCATTCTCTGTGTCGTATCTTTGCAGTGTCAAAATTCAAGAGCGGCTTTGCCGAAATAATAAATGCTTGTATCTTTGCAACGAAAAATAATTCTAATGAAAAATACGAAGTAAGATGAAAAAGAAAAACATTATTCTATTATTACTGACACTCGTTTCTGTGATGTGTCAGGCACAAATCAAAGTCGAGGTGTCGGAGGCAGTCGAACTGATGAGTATTCTTTCGCGTACGGCAGGATTTGAGGAATACAGCAAAGACCTTGCAGGACAGTACACGAAAGATACAGAAGAGTGGTTTAGTCCATACAAGCAGCATCCGATTATCCCATATTACAGGGATATACGTGCAAAGTACGGCATAGGATATGAAAAAGTAATGAATATGGCGGTGCACCTTGAAATAGCAAAGGGAAAAGTTAAGCTGATTGGCGACAGGGTTGAGTTGAATAATGGTTGGCAGAATGTGAATCTTGACGAGTTTATCACGTTGCTGAATAAATTCTATAGCGACACACACTTTCACAAGTTTTTCGAACAACATAGTTCATTCTACGCTGAGGGTATTAAGGAATTTGAAAACAACATTATGTCAATGTTCCATCAGGACTGGTATAATCAATTCTACGGAACGGAAGCGAGCGAACAGTTTCATGTAATCATCGGTTTTACTTACGGAGACAATAATAATGGAGTTCATCGCCAATTGGAAGGAAAACCCAAAGAATCATTCGCTATCATGGGTTATTGGATTAACAGAACCACCTGGGATGCAACACTGCTTATACATGAGTTCAACCATAGTTTCGTCAATCCCTTGCTTGATAATGCAGCAAACCATGCAATGATGGAGAAAGTTGGTACAAAGTTGTTTCAATTCTCTCAACCGGCAATGGAACGTCAGGCATACAACAATTGGGAAATCGTAATAAACGAGAGCATCGTCCGTGCTGCAGTATATATTTATCTGAAAGACTATAATCTCGTCAGCAGGGGAACTGTGTACTTCATGTTAGAAGAAGTATGGCACAAAGGTTTCCAATGGATGCCAGAACTCGTTACTTGTCTGCGAACATATGCTGCTCAACGTGACAAATACAAGACTCTAAACGATTACTATCCTGAGATAGCAAAATGCCTTACACAATACTTGAATAACGAAGGCAACCGTTTGCAGAACGCACTCAGATAAGAAATATGAATAAAAAAACAAAAGGTGCACATCGTTGAGACGTGCACCTTTTATATATAATGTGTAAGCTATTATGCCTGCTGGTAGGCTTCGAGCTGTGAAGCATCGAGCTTGTTTACGTAGTTGAAGTGCTTAGCTACTTCGCTTTCTGCGTAGTTCATGAATACTACGAGCGACTTGCAGAAGAGTTCTGGAGCACGCTGAGTGTCCTGAAGCAGGAGGTGACACATGATTACGTAAGCTGTCATCTCGTAGAGTTTGCGAGCGCAGAGGTCGAGCAAATCCTGATTTTCTGCTTCCTTCACCTTTGCAATGCAGGACTGGAGTTTGTCTGCCATATCCTTGATGCGAGTAGCATAGCTTTCGTATTCCGGAGCTACTGGCTCAGCCTCGTATTCCTTGATTACTCCGTCGTAGAATCCGCTTGTGATGTAACGGATTGCTGCTACGGTCTGGAGCTGAGTAGTACCCTCGTAGATTGACATGATACGAGCATCGCGATATACTCGCTGACACTTGTACTCGAGCATGAAACCAGAACCGCCGTGAACCTGGATAGAGTCGTAAGCACTTTCGTTGGCAAACTCAGAGTTCATACCCTTAGCCAGTGGAGTGAATGCGTCTGCCATCTTGCTGTACTTCTTATATTCGTCGCGCTCTTCTGGAGTAAGCTTGCGCTCCTTGCTGATGTCGTCGAGAGCCTTGTAGATATCTACGTAGCGTGCAGTCATATAGAGGAGTGAACGACCAGCATCGAGTTTAGCCTTGATACGTGAAATCATATCATAAACGGCTGGGAAGTTGATGATTTCCTTGCCGAACTGCTTACGGTCGCGAGCATAGTTCAGAGCCTCTTCGTATGCAGCCTGCTCAGCACCTACTGACTGACTTGCTATACCCAGACGAGCTCCGTTCATCAAGCCCATTACGTACTTGATAAGACCGAGTTTCTCGCTTCCGCAGAGTTCTGCCTTAGCATTACGGTAAACGAGTTCGCAAGTAGGACTTCCGTGGATACCGAGCTTGTTTTCGATACGGCGTACATCTACACCGCCGTTGCGCTTGTCGTAGATGAACATAGAGAGTCCGCGTCCGTCGCGAGTGCCTTCTACTGAACGAGCCAGTACGAGGTGGATGTCTGAGTCACCGTTAGTGATGAAACGCTTCACACCGTTCAGGCGCCAGCAGTTCTCCTTCTCGTCGAATGTAGCCTTGAGCATTACAGACTGGAGGTCGGAACCTGCGTCCGGCTCTGTAAGGTCCATAGACATTGTTTCTCCTGCACATACGCGTGGAATGTAGCGCTTGCGCTGGTCTTCGTCGCCAAACTCATAGAGAGTTTCGATACAGTCCTGGAGCGACCAGATGTTTTCGAAACCTGCATCACCTTCAGCGATGATTTCGTTGGCAGCTGTATAAACTGTGTTAGGCAGGTTCAGACCACCATAGCGGCGTGGCATAGTCATACCGCAGAGTCCTGCCTTGTTTGTAGCGTCGAGGTTCTCGTATGTCTTTGATGCGTAGCGAACTCGTCCGTTTTCGCAGTGAGGACCCTCAGCATCTACGTCTTCAGAGTTAGGACCGATGATGTTGGCGTTGATGTCGCCAGTGATTTCGAGCAGACGATCGTAGTTGTCCAATGCGTCCTCGTAGTCCTTTGGAGCATAGTCGTACTGACCGTAGTCAGCGTAGTTTCTTTCCTTCAACTCAACGATGCGTTTCATCAAAGGGTGTTCCATGTGGAATTTTATCTCAGGAACGTCTGTATAGGAATTTGCCATAGTTTACTTCGAGTTTTTCTTATAATACTTAATAAGTTTTGGAACAACTTCCTCGACTGTTCCGTTGATGATATAGTCAGCAATCTGATTGATTGGAGCATTCTCGTCGTTGTTGATAGAGATGATGATGCCAGACTCCTTCATGCCGGCAATGTGCTGGATGGCTCCGGAGATACCGCAAGCGATATATACCTTTGGACGAACTGTGACACCAGTCTGACCAATCTGACGGTCGTGGTCAATCCAGCCTGCATCGACAGCAGCACGGCTTGCACCTACTTCTGCGTGGAGCTCCTTAGCGAGGTCGAACAACAGGTCGAAACCTTCCGGTCCGCCTACACCATAACCGCCGGCTACGATGATTGGAGCACCCTTCAAATTGTGCTTTGCCTTCTCTACGTGGCGGTCAAGCACCTTTACTACATAGTCTGTAGTTGGGATATACTTAGCTACATCGTGCTTTACCACTTCACCCTTGTAGTTTGCATCGAGGATTTCCTTCTTCATCACGCCATCGCGAACTGTAGCCATCTGTGGACGGTGTTCCGGGTTTACGATAGTAGCGATGATGCTACCTCCGAATGCAGGACGAATCTGGTAGAGCTGATCTTCATAGTGCTTATCCACCATATTGCCCTCAGCGTCCTTCACCTTCATGTCGAACGAACCGATTTCGAGTTGAGTACAGTCGGCTGTCAGACCTGAGTGGAGAGCAGAAGAAACGCGTGGACCGAGGTCACGACCGATTACTGTTGCACCCATCAGGCAGATCTGTGGCTGCTCCTCTTTGAAGAGGTTCACTACAGCACTTGTGTGGGGCAGGGAAGTGTAAGGGAACAGACCTTCAGCGTCGAACACGTGTACCTTATCTACGCCGTAAGGGATTACTTGTTTTTCAACACCATCGAGACCAGTGCCCACGAGGACAGCCTCCAGCTGCACACCAAGCTGATTAGCCAGTTTGCGACCCTTGGTGCAGAGCTCCAAACTTACGTCAGCAACCTTGTTGCCTTCAAGTTCACAATATACAAATACATTATTCATTATCCGATAGTGTTTGATTCCATTAATTCTACGATGAGGCTCTCGATGTCGGCATCGCTCGATGTGAGAGTCTTGTTTTCCTTAGCCTTGAACACGATGCTCTTCACAGCCTTCACGTTCGTCGGACTACCAGCCTTACCAATCTGCATTGGGTCAGCATCGATGTCGGCAGCACCCCAAGTAGTGAACTCGCGGTTCTTGTTTGCCCATACGCGCTTTACGTTGCGAGTGCGGCAAGGAGCAGCACTTCCGTTTACAGTTACGAGAATTGGCATCGGACCCTGAACGGTCTCCACGCCTCCGTCGATGTGGCGTTTTACGACAATCTTGTCCTTAGTGCACTCCAGAATCTCCTCAGCATAAGTAATCTGAGTGAGTCCCAGCTTTTCTGCTACCTGCGGACCTACCTGTGCAGTATCGCCGTCGATAGCCTGACGACCGCAGAGGATAATGTCGAACTTGCCAACCTTCTTGATGGCCTGAGCCAGCGTGTAGCTTGTAGCCAGAGTGTCAGCACCACCAAGTGGACGGTCAGAAATGAGAATACCCTCATCCGCACCGCGATAGATACCTTCTTTCAATACTTCAGCTGCCTTTGGCAGACCCATTGTGAGCATTGTGATAGTAGAGCCAGGATTCTGCTCCTTCAGGCGAAGCGCCTGTTCCAATGCATTCAAGTCCTCAGGATTGAACACAGCAGGCAGAGCCGCACGGTTCACAGTCCCTTCGGGAGTCATCGCATCAGGTCCCACATTTCTTGTGTCTGGTACCTGCTTTGCGAGTACGATAATTTTTAAACTCATATTTAACTCTTTATGATGATGTTACTATCTCTTTCTTTCTCGCTTTTGTTGCATAAACAATCAGGATAAATGCACAAAAGCCCATATTTTCGTGCAAAGGTACGTTAAAAAATCCGTACTACAATGAAATAAACATATTTTAAGCATCACCAATGTTAATGTTTATTTAGGTCGTTTAAAAAGAAATCGTCTCCTGCTGAATGTTTCCTGTCAGTTTGAAGGTCTTCAGTATGGTGTATATACCACCTTTCTCAGCACTGTAGTAGCGCAGTTGCGCAGTCTCTTCCGGCTGTGCGCTATATACTGTGATTCTCCATCCGTCGAAATATTCAGGATTCATAGAGCCTATTCCGCGACACTCCTCGCCCACGAAGACGGCTATCATGTCATTGGTGCTTACTGTAAAGGGCAACTTCTGTGGCATAAGAGCAGATAAGAGTGTGCTTATAGGGTACTTAGTGCTGCCTTTACCTATATTCAGGTATATCTTACAGTTTTCGTCCAAAATGTTGTTAGGAACAAATGGAGGTATATTCTTCGTAACGGATAAGTGATGCCAACTGTCACAGTAGTAGCGCAGCTCCATTGGCTGATCTGCCTCTTCGCTATTGCCATTGACGTGCATTAGGAAATAAACTTTGCCATTTTGGGCTTCGTAAGGGTGACTGACTCCGCGACACTCATCTCCGATGAACACAGCTATTCTGTCGTCACTGGTTGAGTGGCTTATCGTCTCGGAATCCAATTCAATTAGAATATTCATAATACACTCATACTTTCCTGCGTCCGGCTCTTTCCAGTCGGGTGGGGTTGCGTTCGAATTCCATTCTATGTTCCACGTCGGTTTTGCAGCTTCGGTAAATGTCGAGTTTGTCCATTGTGGCTCGTCAGGACCAGAATCATTATCATCTTTCTTACAACCCCACACCGTTGCGAGTATTGTCAGAAACAAAATTATCTTTACGTTTTTCATATTCATATTGCAATTAATTAATCATAATTTTACGTCCGTTGTAGATATAGATACCCTTGCGAGTAGGTGCTCCAGGCAGTTTTATGCCCTGCACTGTGTACCATCCGCTCTGTGGCAGTTGAGTGTTGTCTTGTTTTACGAAACTGATACTTGTCGGTTTGTCAGGTGAACCCATAATGCCGTTCGACTTATAGGTAATCACATCGTCTGTCGTAGCAATGATTTCACCTTCGCGTTCTATAGCAAACGACAGCTTCGCATTCGTGTCACCTTCGATGGAGATGAAGAAGAGAGAGTTATCATCCAGTTCATCTACTTCTGTCACACCGCGTACTTCCGTTCCTGCCAGAGCAAGCAGCTTGTCACCCTTCTGCAGTTCTATGCCTTCTGCAGTTGCCACAAGCGACATACTGTTGCTATAAGCATTGAACCTCTTCACCTTTGTGCTGGTTGGTTCCTCGAAGAATGTAGCATTTGCGTCAAAGTACGGATAGATGAACGAAGTCTGGTTTGCGCGTTTGCGATAAATCATATATCCCTCACCTGGTTTCATATACTTCAGATTACCTTTCCATTCATACGAACCTGTTGCACTTTCATAGAACATGGCAAACTCAGTCTTGCTCTTCACTACATCTCCGTCCTCTGCCTCGTTCAGGTAGTCTGCGAGAGCTGTGGATACAGGCAGGTTCACAAGTGGTGTATAACCTATGCTATTCCATCCTTGCTTTACGCTGATAGTGCGGTTCTTTTCATTTTTGGCAGCACTGCCCGTCAATTCAATATCCATTGGTTTGCCTACTTTTATTCTATAACTCTCATCTACGGAAACCATCATTCTGTCCAATGTTGCAATATCCTTGTTCGATATCCATTCTCCGTCTTGATAAAGCAGAGATGTGTTATGGTTATAGTTAGTAAGCATATCTCCTTCGCTCCAACTGAAGTGACTTAGGAATTTCTTCACGTTGATATAGTCCTCGTTGATTACGTTCAGTGAAATCCAGTTCCAACCAGGTTCCAGGATTATGTGTTGTACAAACAGATCGGTTGCTTTCAGCATGAGAGGTTCTTTAGTCGTACCTACGAATCCTTCCGGCTTGAAATATACCTGCTGAGAAGGTGTGAGAACCATTGTCTTACCGGTTCCGTAATGCCACAGACGGAACGACAGCGGTTTTGTTTGAGCCGTACTGTCATACACAGTCAGATATGCCATGCTTTCCGTACTAGCTGCATTATAGTTGACGTTTCCTACACCCATGCAGCGACCTGTATTGTCAAACACACTTATTATGTCGCGCGAATCAGTATCGATATCCTCCTCTATTACCACACGTGCAACTATGTTCATTGAGAAGTGCTTCATGTCGTCCGATACAGTCCATGCAGGCACCTGGCCTTCAACTGTGATGTTCAGCATCAGTGGTTCTGACAAACCGTTTTCGTCTGTCAAATATATAATGTCGTCATATGTACCTACATTGATGTCTTTTCCTATGCTGAAAGTCAGAATGTGTTCGCTTTGTGCGTCGATGACATCGGATGAGACGTTTACACTTAACCACTTCGGCATATTCTCAACTTTATAGGTGTGTGGAGCACCGCTATTATTTACTATATTTATGTCGAATTTGAAGTCTGTCTCAGAACCGTAATTTATTACGGCTTTGTAGGTCTTCTGTGTCCATCGGAGTGGGTTACGGTTTACAAACACAGCTGTTGTCACTGGTGACGCCATGAAGTTTCCGTTCATGTCCGGAATCTCATTTACAGTTACATAGACCGTGCGCTTATTGATTCTACTGTTCAGTTCGTCAATGCTAACCAGAATCTGGTTGTTACGTCCTACGAAACTGAAGTTCAGGTTGCGCAGTTCCTCGTACAGCTGTATTGGTGCTCCGATGTTGCGGTCCACTCTGCTCAAGATATTATTGATTGGGTCAACGAACACACTATCGTGCTCCTCACTCGGATTGCCGTCAGGGTCATATTTCATTTTTTTGTTCAGAACGTATGGTTCCAGGAGTATATCACCATTCTTCTGTCGTTTCTGATGTACGAAATCCACATAAGTAATCAGACCCTTCTCAGCTCCACCAAGCGACTTTGCTGTATATCTGCTGATGAGAGCCTGTGGCAGAGCCTGTTCAAACAGGGCAATACCGTCAATGTTACCTGTAAATGCATTATCTTGCTTCACCACATCGTTGTTTTTGCCTTCCTCCTGCCATACCATGTTTCCGAGGTAGAACTTACCTACCATTCCGCCTATTGAATCACATGGGAACTGTGTTTTCATTTCATCGTCTACATAGATTGTAACTACCTGCCTGCTGCGGTTCATCGTCATTGTGTAGTGATGCCAGCGGTCATCGCTGTAGTCATTTCCTAATACATATTCCTGACCATTTGAACGGTACTTCAGTGTGTCTCCTTCGAAACCGATAAAGAACTTATTTATGGCTCCTACGTCAGTTTTCCGACCCGAACCGTTGCAGAGCAGAGTTCCGCGTCCTATTTCGTCAGTCTTGAACCACAACATCAGAGTATAATCCTGTTCGTCGGTGCGCTGGAAGAACTCCTCTTTCAGTTGCAAGCCCTTGATGTCCTTATTCTCGGTCTTGTCGAGTCTCAGCGACATGCCGTCAGGCTGTGTCCAGTCTGCCTTTTCGAGTTTCAGGTGAGCACCCTGAGCAAGGTCAGTGGCATAATCACCCTTACCCTCATTCATTGGGTAGTAGTCTATCAGTCCTATCTCATAGCCCGTCAACATCTGTTCAGCATAGGTGTTGAGCTGGTTGATATCCAAAGCGCGGTTCCATACTCGTCCTTGCATCATGCATCCCTTAAAGAAACTGCGTCTGGTTGTATCAGCTTCGTTAGTCGAACCGAATATAAGAGGTCCGACTCCTGAGTAAACCACATTGTCGAGTGTGGCCTCCAGACTGTCGCTGTAGATACTCAGTTTCTTTGCGGTGTTATCCAAAACGAAAGCAACGTGTTGGAAGCCTGTAAAGGCAAGTGGCTTTTGGGTTGCCAGAGTCTTATCGTCAACAATAACTTTCAGACATTTATTGTCAGTCAGCCACAACTGTAGTTTCTTGCCTTCGCTACCATGTGAGAAGATAGGCATGTCTTTACTTGTCTCTTCAGGCTTAATCATTACCTCAATGGTTATGTCCTTGTCTGTGAAATTTCGACGGGCTTCACTCTGTGCATAACCGTCACCACCGAACTGAAGCGATGGAGCTGTCTGCAGGGTAGTTTCGTTGGTCTCACCCTTAACCTCGAAGTTGGTAGTAGCCTGCAGGTAGTTGTATTCTATGTCTTCAGAGAAATTGAATATAACGTCGTCGCCATCGTCCAGAATTCCGTCTTTTGGTTCCGGAGTGCCGAACAACTGCGGACGGCGGGTATCCTTCACGCCGGTGAGCACCTTCGAACTGTTGGTGAGGAAATTATTTCCGTTTCTGCAGAATAGTACAGCCCTCAGGTCGTAAGACTTTTCCATCACCTGTCCGTCGCCAAAGAATCGGGTTACTATATTCCCGTTCTCTGGTATCATTTCCTTCGTGCCACTTGCTGCAGCGTAAATGGTCGAGTCAGCATAGAATCCGCACAGATTAGTCCAGTAATCATCTCCGCGAGTCTGTTCTTTATACTGGAATTCTATATGGTCGAAATTATGTTGGTTCTTATCAAAACCGCTTATGATTACAGGCAGGTACCAACCCTTCTCAGCTTCTTGTGGAGCATCACAGTTCATAATCCACTTGTCGCCAGGCGTTGTGATAGTTACCGCACCGGCTGTTTGCAGATAATGCACGTCGAATTCCACTTTCTGAACTATTGTTGTGTCGCCCTGAGAAATCAGTTTTAACGTCAGACCTTCGTAGTCGAATTTCTCTCCTGCAAACACCTCTAAAGTCTTCTCTGTCACCTGTCCCGGGTGGATTTCTATGACGCGTCCTGCACCGGTAACTGGCAGACCGTCCATCATAATCTTTGCACCGTCTGGATTCGACATTTCTGCCTGAATCAGATTGTAGAAGATATAGGCACCCTCAGGTTGTTCGCTCTCGTTGGTCATATACAGCTTGAATCGTGCCGGTTCACCGTATGGAACTCCGCTCAGACTCTGCTTATCCATCTTCATCACTGGGTTTTCAATCTTCTTCGTACGTTCGTCCAGCACAGTCCCCTCGTTGTAAACATATGTCTTGCGTTCACCCTCGTAAGGACGACAGGTAGCACCTCCGCGAGTTCTATATACAAAACTATGCGCATATGTTACATCGTCTAAGTCCAACTCTCGTTTCAGGTAGTCTTCGTTGTTGCTTGTCTGTTCGAAGAAGTTATTGCTCAGGAACACATCATGCACATCGTAACCTTTCAGACCCTCGCTGGCTGTCTTCGCCCTATATACATCGAAGTCTAAGTGGCTTACTCTGTCCATTGCTATCGTGAAACTTTCCTTCCTGCTGTACGCCTTTGCTTCTGTGTGACTTGGAACCACGCCGAAGTTTATTACAGGAGTAAGAGTGAAATTGAGAGCCACACCTACAGTCTTTATTTCTACGTTGATGCCGCCATCATCTTCATTTTCAACTGTACCTGTATGTTCGTTTTTTGCTTTCCTTGAAAAAATCTTTCCAAGCAACTTTGCAACAGTAGGTCCTACGATACTTGCCATACTACTGAACGTGTCTTTAGCACCATTTTCGAAATACTCTGAAGTCATCGATGAAATAGGACTGACAAACGAAGTCATTTTTGAGTAGTTGCTTTCAAAAGTCTCTCCATAGCTCATAGTAGTACCACCGTCCACGCTGAAGTTCTTCACTAGGTCACGTGCTTCCAGCTTCTCTTTCTCGTTCTGTGCTATCATCTCCAGCCATCTGGACATAATGTCGTGGTATCGGGCTACTTCGTTAACAGTTTTGTCAGTTGCTTCCTTCGGATAAACCGGCTTATACTCGATACCGAAATTCTCGTCGTCAGCAGGTACGAGCGACAGATATACTGGCTCTCCTGTTGCGTCAGCCTGTTGCTGTGCCTCTGCCTCTGTACCGGTAAACAGCAGCGCCTTGCATTGTCTTGCCAACGATGGGATGAGTTGTTCGATGATATATCTCTGTGAGTGGATGAAGTCGCTCGTCACAACAGCTCCGTAAGTCACCACCTCATCGCGTACCAAGTGCAGGGTATTGCCTTTATCGTCCAGACCATTAGCTATCTCAATCATTCGTCCTGAGGAAAGTTGTCCTGCCACCTGACGGAACACACTGTCTGGAATGGCACGGATAGCTGTGGCTGGTTTCACGATTATATTCTGTTCCAAACCGATATACAAGTCGCCGGCTGCACCTACCATCGTTATCTCTTTACTTGTAGATATGTCTTGGTTGGCAGTCATGGTGTATGAGAATGCCCGTTGTCCTGAACCTGACCAAATCAGATCGAGTGATATATCGAATTTGCTGCTGGCTGAGTTATTGAAACCTCCTACGCCACCAGCACCCATCGGAGCTGCTACGACACCTACGAAACTGGTTATACCTGTACCTTCCGACAAACTGATTCCTGTTCCGACAGCCCAGTTCATATCCATCTGGTAGGCGTATTTCATTGTAGATCCCTTGCTCAGTGTGGCATTTGAGAGACCGCCTGGCGGGTCGCGCAGGATGTCAACCAGTTGTGGAGTAGAGTAGGAGAGTATATCCTTCGCACCCTTCAGTTGTTGTATGTTGAATGTATAAGCCTTCAGCGGAACTGCTTCGTAGTGTGTGCCGTCCATCTCGAGGGTCATACTTACTGTGCTCAACGCGTCCGGACCAGTTAGCAGATAAGGTACTTGCTTTGCCTCCAGATTATAGATTGCTTCACCCACACTGTCCAGTTCTACAACATCTCTGTGTGTCGAACTGACCATACCGTTATGGATGGTCACCTCGCCACCTTGCAGACGGATTATGTCTATCGTGTCGCTCTTCGTATTGTTATTGTAGTAATAGCGTTCTGTTGCGGAAATCTTCACCGGGTACTTCCTGTCTATATTGAATACGGGATAACCGAAAGTATATTTCGTTTCCAGAGAATCTTTCTTGCCTACAGGCCAGTTCTGCTTTCTCACTCCGTAGGCTACAGTCAGTTTCTGTTTGTTGCCCACTACATTCTTGAAGTTATAGTATCTTTCTCCGAAATAGTCGAATTCATCGAACCCAATCTGTTTGTAGCCGATGACTACAGGCGAGTGGTAAATGCGGTTGTACTGAGCATTATACTCCACATCCACAATCTTCACCTCTTCATTCTTTGCATTCATCCATGAACCCTTGATGGTGTCTGAGTGCAGTGTCAGCGAATCGCTCAGGTCTATCACGTCGCCCACCTGTCCGCTCTGGAACAGAGTTGCATATCCCTTGGCTGAAATCTGCTGTATCTTCCACTTCACCGGTGGCAGCATCACCTCATATTCTCCTGTGTGCACATCAGGAGTGATGACCATGCGGTTTATCGTCGTATGCACCTTCGTCTGATAGTCATATTTCTTATCGTGAGCCTTGTGCATGAACACCTCATCGCGTTCTTTCTTCGTTGCGTCCTGTATGTCCCAAACCAGTCTCGAAGCCTTGTCGCCCTCCAGAGCCATGACGATTTGCAGGTCGTCGCCCAGGTTATTACGTGAGAGTGAGTTGCCCAGCGGAATGGCTGCCTGATCCTTACCTCCGGCAACACGTCCTATCAACTTCACCCTCGTGTCGTCGTAGAAATAAATGCCCGATTTGTCAATTTCGAATTTGTAACTGTTGGTACTTGTGTCGTCACCTTCGTGGTAGTAACCGTCCTGGTAGAATACGTGTCCCTTTTTCACAGCCTGAATGGTGTGGTTTTCATTCTTCAGCATGTGGAACGAATACTTTCCTTCGTAGTCTGTCACCACCTTGCCCGAGGCATTATGTACCTCATATCCGTCAACCAGGAACGAAACACCCTGCACAGGAATGCTGGTGCCGTTATACAGCACATATCCTGAGAACCTGACACTCTCCTTCACCTCGAACTCCACACCCTTCACCAGGTTGCCGCCTGGAGTAGTGCTGAAGGTGATAGGTTTTACATCAGCAAATCCCTTCAGGTTCGGAGCAGCCTCGTAAGTAGTCTCCGTTCCGTTCACATACGGCAGGTCTGTCATGTGGAAGAAACCGCTCTCGTCCGTCTTGGTGCTCCTTGGCTGTCCGTCTCCGCCTGTTATGTTGATGGTTACCCCCGGAATACCGGTTCCGTCTGAAAACTTCAGATAACCCTCTACAGTACCCGTGCCTACACAACTGCCCTCCACAGGATTTGTTTCCTCAGACTTCTGTCCTTCGCAGTCGTTCACTCCTTTTACTATATACTGATACTTGTGCACAGGACTGACCTTATTATCTTCAAATTGCATCTCGAACAACTGGGTTGCAATTTGTGTAAACTTAGCTTCGTTTGCTTCCTTGCGCCATACCTCGTAATAGTCCACAGGGTCGTCAGTCATATTTGCCCAAGTCAGCAACACACTGCTCTGCAACTGCCTTACAGCAAGCGACTCCTTATCTATGTGTCCCAGATTCTCGTGGTAGAACTTATCCTCCGGAACAGCTACAGCGATGGTAGTGAGCGAATCGCCTGCAGCACTCCATGCCACAGCTGTCTTCGCATCCAGATACAACTGCATCTGATAGTTCACACACGAACGGTTCAGCGTGGTTTCATATTCTCCTGCCTGCAGCTGTGCTGTTGTCAGCACAGTCACCGTACTGTCTGCCAAACCTCCGTCCCGATTATAGCTCTTTATCTCCAGACGCACCTGGGCACGGTTATCCCATACATAATAGTGTGCCTCGTCGCTCGACTTGAAACTCCAAGTCACCTTCGCCTTGTGTTCTGTCTCGTCGCTCCATGCAGCCTTCGCGTCAGTTGGTTCCAGCAAAGCCATTGCAGCCGACTTCGGTTCTGCAGTGACTATAGTCGGGTTCTTATTACCATCCATACCCCACAACTGCTGAGCAGAAGCACGTACTACCCAATATTTCAGATTGGCAATGCCCGTCTCCTTGACTATCAGATCCTTCGTCAAAGCACTGATGAGCAGCGAATCCTTATACACATAAACAGAATCTTCCTCGTCGAGTGTAACAGTTCCGATTGCAATCATATCCTCTGCCTTGCCTGTCAACGAACGCAGCACTATAAACTGGTCACCATCCACCACATCGTTATACTTCGGATTTTTCGTTTCCCACTGCAACTGAATAGCACCGGCATCTGTCAGACTCTCCTTCGAATAGTTCAGGACCTCATACTTCAGATTGCGTGGATTATGCATCACAGCATCACTCTTCGGGTCGTAAGTATAACTGATACTGTCGAGCAGCAGTCTTACCGTCATCTGCAAATCCTTGTGCGGTTCTGTAGCAGGTACATTCAGGAAACCCATATAACTGTTTGGAGCCAGAGTCACTCGCTCCAGATTCTTCCTCTGTCCGTTCTCGTCAGTGTACCATGCATCAACCCACTTTACTACCTGATCGCACGAGAAAGGAATAGTCAGCATACCTGCCACTCCCTTATCTGTTGCGGGAACAATATCGTAAGCATCGAAAGTGGCATCAAGTGAATAGTGCTTGATATTAGGCAGCGCATTACCGTCAACGAGCACCCATGAATCGGGCTTGCTCCCACTCATCTTGTTCACCAGATCTTGCTGATCAGTGATATTTCTGTGGTCTTCGGGACACTCATCCCAGTTATGTGCGGTATAAACGCAAGGATGGTCACCACCTCCCCAATTATGGCGATCGTGATCATCATCAACCCAATAGCATATACTGAAATGGTTAATATTCTCCGAGGATCCATTTTCATAGACGCGGCGAATATCGTATGAGATCCCTTCTTCACCCCATCCGACGAAGGCACCGGCTACACGATCTTCGCTCTGACAGGTACTGATGAGCTTACCGTCAAACCGACAGTCGGTCATTACAATCGAGTTCTTACGTGCGTGTCCCACGAAACCACCTACGAACTCACCTGTATATTTGCTGTTGTCATTGGCTGTTACGGTAGTGGAAACCCACACCCTCTCGACGGTGAGGCTACAGCCTGTCGCGGTTCTTCCAACGAATCCCACCAGTCCGGACGAGTGCTTTCCGCCTGATACGTTACCAGTGACGTGCAGGTCGCGGATAGTGGCGTTAGATGTAAAGACGAAGGGCGCCATGTATAAATCATTGTAGGGATTATTGATTTCTACATTCAGCGTATGACCATTACCATTGAAGATACCACGGAAAGCCCAATCTGGATTCTTGCCAACCCAGCTGGTAACCGAGAGGTCGGCCTCCATGATGGCATTCACATCCTCGTCACCGGCAGATTTATCCACCAGCGCACTGAAGCGTTCCCAGTCGTCGTTATTGCGCAACACATGATAACTCACTCCGTCAAGGATAACGGTGTCATCATTCGGATCGTCAGCAGCCCATGCCTGCATTGGTATCAAAACCGTTAAAACTGGTAAAAATAAAAAAATCAGAACAAACCTCTCGAATAGAGTCCATAAGTTGTGCTTCTCCACACATACTTGTTCATTTTGTTTTGTTTTCATAGGTATTTATTAGGGTTTTTGATAATTGATAAATTTGCGCGTAAAAGTACGGCAAACTTTGCATATCACCAACATTCTTTTATGTGTTTTTCAACCTAAATCTTGAAAAAACTCCTTTTTTATTTTTTTCTTCGCTTTTATCTTCTCTGTTGTTAGTTTGTTGTTTGTTAAAACGCACAACAAATGCACTTTAAATGTAGTTCTAACGGACAAAAGAAGAGTCAAGTATCTTGGAAAACTTCGCCAGACAAGTGAAAAACTATGAGTAATGTTTGTTTGAGAGTGGAATTGTCAACTTGCAGTGGAAGTAAATGAATAATTCTCATTATTTTGAATTTTTTAAAAAAATGTGTAACTTCGCACCCAAGAAAAATTTGCTATGAAGGACGAAAACGACGAATTGACAGATTTGGATGGTATGGAAGAGGATGTGGAGCCGGTGGAGAACGGCGGTAAGCTGCCACCTGCTTCTGATTATGACCCTACGACCATGTCGGATAGTATTACTCACCACTTGAGTGGCATGTACCAGAATTGGTTTCTCGATTATGCGAGTTACGTGATTTTGGAACGTGCTGTGCCACATATTGTTGACGGACTGAAACCCGTGCAGCGACGCATCCTGCATTCCATGAAACGAATGGATGACGGACGCTATAATAAGGTGGCAAATATCGTGGGACACACTATGCAGTTTCACCCGCATGGTGATGCCAGCATCAAGGATGCTCTGGTGCAGATGGGACAGAAGGAACTGCTCATCGACTGTCAGGGTAACTGGGGTAATATCCTCACAGGTGACGATGCTGCCGCTGCACGATACATTGAGGCAAGACTGTCGAAGTTTGCCCTCGATGTAGTGTTTAACCCAAAGACTACGGAGTGGAAGTTGTCGTACGACGGACGTAATAAGGAACCTATCGCGCTGCCTGTGAAGTTCCCTTTGCTTATTGCTCAGGGCGTGGAAGGTATCGCTGTGGGATTGTCGAGCAAGATCCTGCCTCATAATTTCAATGAAATTTGTGATGCTGCCGTTAGCTACCTATACGGAGAGGAGTTCAGACTGTATCCGGACTTCCTGACTGGAGGTTCGATTGATGTGGCTAAGTATAACGACGGACAGCGAGGCGGGGTGGTGAAGATTCGTGCGAAGATAGAAAAACTGGATAATAAGACTCTCGTAATCCGCGAGATTCCATACGGGAAGACTGCCGAGTCGCTCATCGAAACCATCACGAAGGCGGTGGAGAAGGGTAAGATAAAGGCAAGGAAGATAGAGGATAATACGGCTTCACAGGTGGAGATTGTGGTGCATCTTGTGCCGGGAGTGAGCAGCGACAAACAGATTGATGCGCTCTATGCGTTCACTGACTGCGAGGTGTCTATTTCGCCTAACTGCTGTGTTATCGACGAGAGAATGCCTAAGTTTCTCACGGTGAGTGATGTGCTACGTAAGTCGGTTGACTATACTAAGTTTCTCATAAAACGAGAACTGGAGATCCGACGCGATGAGATTCTGGAACAACTCCACTTTGCAAGTCTGGAGAAGATTTTCATCGAGGAACGCATCTATAAGGGTAAGGAATTTGAGAATGCTCCCGATATGGATCATGCTGTAGATTATGTGGATAAGCGACTGGAACCGTTCAAGGAGACTTTCGTCAGGGAGGTGACTCGCGACGACATACTCAGACTGATGGAAATCAAGATGGCTCGCATCCTGAAGTTCAATAAGGATAGGGCGGACGACTTGATTGCGAAGATGAAGGCGGACATAGAGGAGATAAATAAGGACTTGGCTAACCTCGTGGAGGTGACTGCCAACTGGTTCCGATACCTAAAGGACAAGTACGGCGCTGAGCATCCGAGAATGACCGAGATTCGTAATTTCGACACAATCCAGGCTGCTACTGTTGCCGAGGCCAACCAGAAACTCTACATAAACCGTGCGGACGGATTTATCGGTACGAGTCTGAAGAAGGACGAATTCGTGTGCAACTGTTCCGATATTGATGATGTCATCATTTTCTATAAGGACGGCACATATAAGATAACGAAGGTGGCTGAGAAACTCTTCATCGGTGACACGGAGAAGTCGAAGAAGGAGAAGAGGAAAATTGAAGTTGTGCACATTGCCGTGTTCAAGAAGAACGACGTTAGAACCATTTATAATGTCTGTTACAAGGACGGTAAGAGCGGATATACATACATGAAGCGATTCAATATTCCGAGTCTTACGCGCGATAAGGAGTACGACCTGACGATGGGTACTCCGAAGTCGAAGATTACATGGTTTTCGTCGAATGCTAATGGAGAGGCAGAGAGCATCCGAATTACTTTGAAACCACAGGAGAAACTGAAGAAGCTCGTGTTTGAGAAGGACTTCAGCGAAATGGCTATCAAGGGACGTTCGAGCAAGGGTAATCTGGTGACGAAACACGATATCTTCCGCATTCAGCTGAAGGCTCACGGAGGCAGTACGCTGGGTGGTAGAAAGGTATGGTGGGACGGCGATATACAACGTATCAACTACGACGAACATGGAGTGCTGCTGGGAGAGTTCCACAACGAAGACAGCATTTTGGTTGTGCTGCCTAACGGTGAGTTCTATCTGACTAACTTCGACGTGAACAACCACTACGAGCCGAACGTGATGAAGATAGAGAAGTACAACCCGAAGAAGGTGTGGACTGCTGTGCTGTGGGATGCGGAAAACCAGAACCTGCCGTATATAAAGCGCTTCTACATGGAGGCGACGAATAAGAAACAAAACTTCCTGGGTGAAAACCCGGACAGTAAACTCATATTGCTTACCGACACTTACTACCCAAGACTGCAGATAGACTTCGACGAGACAAACGGAGCTCGTCCTGCGGAGATTATCGATGCCGACGAGTTTATCGCCATCAAGGGATTCAAGGCAAAGGGCAAACGACTGACGGTGTTCCCACTGCTGAAGGTGACAGAACTGGAACCAACACGTGAACCGGAACCGGAGGCTTTGGAACCAGACGAACCAGTCGAAGAACTGCCTGAGGTGGAAAACCCAGATGAGGGTAAGTCGGATGGCGACATAAGGGATGAAATCAACGGACAACTCACATTGTTTTAAACGAATTACCTTCTGCCTGCTCTTCGTGGCACTAGGAATGGTTATGCATGCGCAAACGGATAGTCTGCGTATGCATTCTACTTTATTCGGCGTGGGTGTCGCCAATGTGCTCGATTCGTATCTCTCGCCTTATTCCTACACAGGTATAAACGGAAGAATCCTCAGACAGACAGAACGACGACTGAGAAGGGGTGGGGGACATATCTCGTACCTGACTCAGATGGATGTAAAGGGTTCATATACGAAGAATCCGGCACGAAACGTGAAGAGTTATTCGGGAGGTATACGTTATAGCAATGCCTGGCTGTATAATTTCAGAGACGAAAAACCTTTGAAGTTCACAGCTGGTCTGCAGGCTTCGGGATTCCTAGGCTGTGTGTATAACGACAGGAATAGCAACAACCCCGCACAGGCAAAACTAGACGTGATGGTTGACCTCGCAGGCGGTTTACAGTATAACTTCAGAGGTGCCGCTGGAAAAACATGGAAAGCCCGTTATTTCCTCTCTATCCCGTTTATCGGACTCGCTTTCTCACCCCGCTACGGACAGTCGTACTACGAGATGTTTGAACTGGGTAGCTACGACCGCAACTGTGTGTTTGCCAACTTCGTCAATATGCCATCGATGCGCCACCTGCTGACCCTCGACATCCCTGTAGGACATAATATACTGAGAATCGGTTACTCGGCAGAACTGATGCAGGCGAAGTTTAACGGAATTAAAAATCACTATTACACCCACGATTTCATGATTGGGTTCACGAAATACTTTGTCAGAAAACGATGAGACGCTCTATAAATATAATAATGTATATGTGGTTCGCAGTGATGTGTGCCACATGTCTCGTAAGTTGTATAAAGGGTGAAGATACAACCGATACAAAGGAGAGTAATCTTGAGGCTCTGTGGAAACTCATTGACGAACATTATTGTTTCTTTGAGTATAAGGAAAAGGAAATGGGACTCAACTGGGATGCTGTTCATGAAAAGTATTTGGCGCAGGTGAAGTCGGGAATGACCAATCAGCAGCTCTTCGAAGTGATGGCAAATATGCTTTCGGAACTGAAGGACGGACACGTGAACCTGATAGCTGCTTTCGATTATGCGCGCAACTGGAGTTACTATGAGGATTATCCTGCCAACTATAACGACTCTATCGTGAAGGCTACATACCTCGGTACGGACTATAAGATTGCGGCAGGACTGGATTATAAGATTCTCGACGATAATATAGGATATATCCGCGTGCCTTCGTTCTCTGTCGGTATAGGTCACGGAAATGTGTCGGTGGCTCTATACGAAATGGCTCTCTGCACAGGACTTATCATCGATGTGCGCAGTAATGGAGGAGGGGAGATGGACGATGCCAAGACTCTGGCTTCGCACTTCATAAACGAACGAACTCTGGTGGGTTATACTTCGCATAAGACTGGTAAGGGACACTATGACTTTTCAGAACCTAAGGCAGAATACATGAACCCGGCAGGCGACGGAGTAAGGTGGCAGAAGAAATGTGTGGTGCTCACAAACAGACAGTGCTACAGTGCTACGAACGACTTTGTGAAACTCATGAAGACATCACCTCTCGTAACTGTGATGGGCGACCAAACAGGAGGTGGATCGGGTATGCCTTATACCAGTGAACTGCCCAATGGATGGGCCGTGCGCTATAGTGCTGTAATCTTTTACGACAGAAATATGCAACATACGGAATTCGGCATAAAACCGGATATTCCACTCACTATGTCGGGCAAGGATACAGGAGAGAAGAAAGATACATATATAGAATATGCCAGAGAATGGCTGAAAAACAATCAGTAACTATGGAATGGATAGAAACAGTAATAGAACAGATAAATGATCCACAAGTGAATGTTGTGGGTTCGCTTTTTAAACTGACATTGAGTTTTATGCTTGGTGCAGTAGTGGGATTGGAACGCCGTCATAAGGGACAGACAGCAGGTATGCGTACCTTTGCCCTCATCACTATGGGTGCTGCCCTCGCCATGATCGTGTCGATATACATTCCTCAGGTGCATTTCGGACTGAAGAATGGTGACCCGGAACGAATAGCTGCTCAGGTAATCTCTGGTATCGGTTTTCTCGGTGCTGGTGCCATCATACAGATGAAGGGTTCGGTAAGAGGACTCACTACTGCTGCCGGCATGTGGGTGTCTGCCTGTATCGGACTTTCCGTCGGAGCAGGAATGTATTGGATTTCCGTCATTGCCTGTTTTCTCATCCTCTTTGTACTCCTCTTCCTCGAATTTCTCGAGAAGAAACTGCTTCGTAGCAGCGAACAGAAGATTGTACGCCTGAAGGTTGACTATGTAGTCACTGATGCATCAGAGTATCGCGAGTGTTTCAAGAGATATGGTATTCACCTCTCCGATGAGTTCCTCCGTTATGATTACACACAAAGCGTCACCACCATCAATTTCATGATTCGCAGTAAGAGTGACACCGATTTTATCGGACTTTTCGATGAACTCCATGGAAAAGGAAATGTGCTCTCGCTTACCCTCACTAATGAAGTGAATAATTGACAATTGATAAAAAAGGTTAGCATTTCGCTAACCTTTTTCTTTAACCGTTAATCGTTATTTTATAAGTACCTTCTTCTTATTGTGGATGTAGATGCCTGGCTGGGTTGGTTTGCCTGTGAGCTGACGTCCATCGGTAGTGTACCAAAGGTCGTCTGCTGTCTGACTATTTGAGTCGGCACTTACTGTCCCTATACCAGTCGGGTCTGTGTACTTGATGCCTGCTAGTTCGTACGATTCAGTATCGGCTGTGATGTTAATGTTGAAGTAGAATGTTGCCTTGGCAATGACTCCATCTTTCTTATAACGTATAGCTTGTGCGATGCGGTAGGTGTCACCTACTTTCATTTTGTTAGGGTACTGACCTATGTTGAATGCCATTAAATTAGGTAAGAACTCAGAATAGAGTGTGGCTTTAGTGTCGCTGTAGTTGCATCTGATGCCGGAATTATCGAACCAGTGTCCATATCCGGTTGCTGTACTTCCGGCATTTGTTATATATCCGTTATTCGGATTGCATGCATAGAATTTACTTTTTCCTTCTTCTGGAGCACTGCTTGACCATGCAGTGATGCTTGAATATAAATCGTTTGCAGGTTCTGCCATCTGGAATGCTGTGCCAAATGCAGCTAAAGCCTTGCCAGAAACGTAGAATGCAGTTCCTTCATAGCTGTTGCGGGCAGGGAATGATACATTATATTCAATTTCAATGTTGCTTACAGGACGTCCGTCGATGATGATAGGGTTATATACAATTGCACTTTGACCGATGTCTGTGCCTGAGAGCTTGAAGTAGTAAGGCCATTGGTCATCGTTTGCTACGTTGTCGTCCCATTTGTGCTGAATGTAGTTTGAAAGTGCCGGAGCTACTACGAGCCACATGCGTTTTGCGCCTTCAGGAACTGTGAAACCGTAATCGACAGTTTTCTTTCCGGCACCTGTGCAATATACCTGATCTTCGGTGAAGTACTCACGAGTGCCATCCTCTTTCAACACCACATAACCGAGACGGAATCCGCGATATGAAGAATTCTGACCGTTGTACTTAGTCTTGTTTTTCAAACTAACGAAGGAGTCACCGTTGTGGTATTCTATAGGGTCGCTTTCTACCAGGTTGGAGAGTGGACTGATGGCTGTGAACTTAGTTGAGATCTGTGTGCCGGCAGGTTTCAGCTGGAGTGGAATCACGTTGAAACCTGTACCCTGTGGGCAACTTGAGTAAGCTACCTGATAGGTGGAATCACCGATCTCGCAAGCTGCATAACGGAAGTTTCCGATAAACTGATTTGTCAAGTATGGTTTGCAAGCCTTGATGTCGTAGGTAACTGCGTGCATTGCGAAGTTGAAATGGAGACGATAGAGGTCTGCAACAGAAAGACCTTTCAGGTCCATGAGCACCTGGTTAAAGTCCTTAGCTGTAGTCTCAGGATAACTCCATACTTTGTAAACTGTCTGGATGTCGTTGTAGTAGTCAACCAGATAGTGGAGGAACATATATGCCTGATAACGGTGGAATTCGTGTGTGAAGGCATAGTTGTGAGTGTTTCCGAAATGATAACCTGTTCCACTCTCAGTGAAGACCTCGTTAGGGTAGGTGTAGAGAGCCTGCCAGTTGGCAGTTGTCTCCCAGATGGCAGCTCCGGAACCGATGGGGTCATGGAATCCTGTGTGCACAGTCGGGTCTGTGCCCTGTTTTGATGCGTCGGAGTAACACATATAGTGGAGTGAGTGGCCAACTTCGTGAGCTACAGCAGAACCGACAGGTTTACTTGTAGATGGGTTGATCCAAAGAGCTGGCACCTGATAGTCGTAACCACTACCGAAACAAGTCCATTCTTCTGTGTGGTTCAGACAAACTATAATTTTGTACTTGTTTACATTGGAAGTAGGCGACGAACCGAATCCGAGCACTTCTGTTTCGTGCTTGAAGAAAGTCTCGAGGCGTTCCTTCATGTAGTCGAGATCGAAATAGTAGAAATTGCTTGCTGGCAGTTGGTCCGGACGAGTGCTGCCCCATCCTTTATCCCAGAAGATGATGAAGTTGTCGGTCTCCATACTTCTCGACTTAGACCAAGTGTACTTGTTCTCGGGGTCGCTTTCTGCATACAACAAAGTGTCTGGATTCCATGGGTGCAACCACTCATAAGGAATATACACACTCTTCTCTGCAAAAGCATCCATGTGTGCTAAAAGCACAAAAAACATGAGTAATAATTTTTTCATAATGCTTTAAGGTTAATAAAGTAGTTAATTTTGTGCCAAAATTACACATTATTATAATATGATGGTATAGCAATTTGCGAAAAAACTTATCTTTGCAGCATAATTTAAACATTTATCAAGCCATGAAACAGAAAATAGTATTCTCCACATTACTTTTGATGCTTGCTACAGGCATTTGTGCAAAACAGTATGAGGTTAGTTCGCCAAACGGAAAACTGACAGTAGTAGTAAACGATGACAACGGAATCCAGTTGTCGTTTAAGAGAGAGAGTATCATTCTGATGCAACCGTCAGTCATAGGTATTAACAATAACAACAAAATTCTGAAGGCAAAAACTACAGCAATTAACGAGAAAATTGTTGCTCCATTTTATCGTCAGAAAGAATTTTATATGGAAGGCAAACAACTCGACCTCCGTCTGAACGATGGATTCGGTATGCAGGTGCGAGCTTATGACGAAGGTGTTGCATATCGTTTTTATACTACAAAAAAGGGTGAAGTCATCGTGCAAAACGAAACTGCCAAGTATCAGTTCGATGCTGATGCAAGGGTTTGGCTCAGTTATTCGACCAATGATAAAGAACCATTCGCTATGGCATTCCAGAATACCTACGATGAAACCGTACTTTCCAAGGCGAAGGATAAATATGCTTTCCTGCCTGCAACGATTGCTGTGGGTGGGATGAAGGTGACTATTCTGGAAAGTGATTTGAGGAGTTATCCAGGTATGTTTGTAAAGGCTGAAAACGGAAAACTCTCCGCTGCCTTTGCTCCTTATCCTAAGAAGATGGACTATTACAAGTGGCGCGGTATGTCGCATGTGGTGGAAACAGAGTCTTTTATTGCCAAATCGCAGGGTCAGCGCACATACCCTTGGCGTGTGTTTGCTGTTACTGAGAAGGATACAGATATGCCCGTGAACAACCTTGTATATGCTCTTGCTACACCGAATCAGATTGGTGATATTTCGTGGCTGCGCCCGGGAAAGGTCGCGTGGGACTGGTGGAACGACTGGAACCTGAAGGGAGTCGATTTCATCGCGGGAATAAATACTCAGACTTATAAATACTACATTGATTTTGCATCGAAAAATCATATCCCTTATATCGTGCTTGACGAGGGTTGGTATGAGTCGGCAAAGGGCGATATCATGAATCCTATCGCAGACATAAATCTGACAGAACTCATCCGTTATGGCAAGACTAAAAATGTGGATATCGTGTTGTGGACTGTGTTCAATGTGCTCGACGAACACCTCAAGGAGGCTTGTGAGAAATATTCTGCTATGGGCATTAAAGGTTTTAAGGTGGATTTTCTAGACCGCAATGACCAGACTGCCGTTGAAATGGCGGAAAGGCTAGCTCAGACTTGCGCAAAATACCATATGATGCTTGACTATCACGGTTATTTTGCTCCTACAGGTATGAGTCGCACCTATCCTAACATTATGAATTATGAAGGTGTGTTCGGAATGGAGGAGTGCCGATGGGCAAAGAAGACCACAGATATGCCACTTTATGACGTCACTTTCCCATTTATCCGTATGATGGCAGGACAAGTTGACTTCACTCCGGGTGCTATGCGAAACGGTACGAAGAAAAACTGGGTGGAGTGTTATGAAAATCCGGTGTCTATGGGAACTCGCTGTCACCAGCTGGCTTGTTATGTGGTTCACGATTCACCATTCACCATGCTTAGTGATGCTCCTACAAACTACGAACGAGAAGAACCTTGCGTGGATATGATCACGAGTATTCCTGATGTGTTTGATTGTACCATTATTCCTCAGGGTGAGATTGGAAAGTATATCGTCACAGCTCGCTCAGTGGGTGGTAACTGGTATTTA
Source organism: Prevotellaceae bacterium UBA2448 (assembly GCA_002342585.1). Lineage (GTDB taxonomy): Bacteria > Bacteroidota > Bacteroidia > Bacteroidales > Bacteroidaceae > Minthosoma. The sequence goes on along the minus strand of DDQG01000011.1, from coordinate 19,723 downwards.
GGAGGACAGACAAATTGGGATGAACGCGACCTTACACTCACCTTCGACTTCCTTCCTGCAGGAAAGACTTATCAATGTACACTTTTCTGCGATGGTATCAATGCCAATCACAATGCCGAGGATTATCAGGTAAAGACTATAACCATAAACAAAGAAACCACCCTTCCTATACATATGGCATCAGGTGGTGGTTTCCTTATGAAATTATTAGCGAAGTAAGGATCGGTTAGCGGTTAGTGTTCTGTAACCTCAAGTCCTCCCTAAACAGGGAGGATTTAGGAGGGTCTTTACTTATGGTAATTATTTACAATCGGGTGTTTGCTAATATGCATGTTGGTTTTTGGAAAATACCTCTCAAGAAGGTGATATAGTTCTGGGTCGTATTTGCGGAGGTCTTCGCGGGTATTGCACCAGTTATGCTTTCCGTCAGGTTTAGGCATTTCTGCATTTACGTTGAACCAGTCCTGCACGCCCTCAGCAAAATATTCCTCTTTGTCTGTGATGCGATATGTACCATCAAGGATGCCTGCATCTTTTGCTTGTGTGTAAATATTCTGCAAATAACTGTTGAATGCTGTGTCAACCTGAATGATTCCGATGCAATGGATGGCATGAGCAAACTCATGAATCAGAATATCTTCCGCATGGTATTTATCTATTTGGTAAGCCAATACATTCTCTTCAGCACAACTGGTGAGTGGTTCTTCGATAGTGCCACCTAATCCGCGAGCACGCAAATCCCAATTGAGTGATGTGTCGTTAACCAGATAGTGGTGCTCAGGCAGGTCGGTTGTTCCTTCGTAGCGTGCCATGATGGCTACACGAGCATTTGATTCTATCATCTTCTGCAGAATTCTCTTGTCAAGCATACTCGTCATGGCATACAAAGTGCGATGGGCAGCTACGAAAGCAGAATCTGGCACTCGCCACGAAGATACTAATGGTAAACCATTTACACTTGTGTACTTTACATAAAATGGATCATATCCCAATGAATCGGGAACTGATGAAATGATACATTCCGGAATAACAAGTTCTTCTGAATCATCCGATTCTTCGGCTTCTGCCGTTTTCTTGTTAGATGCACATGCTGCTATTATTATTGCAGCAGCAAAAAACATGATTTTCTTCATAGCATTATAAAAAAAGGAAGGCCAAAGACATTGAATCTTTTTACCTTCCTTATAAACACCTTACATTTTTTGTGCGCCTGACAGGACTCGAACCTGCACACCGTGAAGTACTAGATCCTAAGTCTAGCGCGTCTACCAATTTCGCCACAAGCGCATTTTCACGGTGCGAAGGTACGACTAACCGAGAGAATAACCAAATTTATTCGAGCATTTTCTGCCATGTAATATTGTAATTCAGAAATTCTTTCCTATTTTTGCAAAAAATATTGTAGCAGATGTTATGGCTAATAGACCTTTAAAAACAGATTTCTTGGATCGGGCTATTGTATTTGCTGTTCGAGTTCATGCGGGAACAGAGCGGCGGGGTAAGGGCTTTCCTTATATCATTCACCCCTTGGAGGCAATGGCTATTGTCGCTACGATGAGTTCTGATCAGGAATTGTTGGCTGCAGCTGTTCTCCACGATACTGTAGAGGATACAGAAGTGACAATGGAACAGATAAGTGCTGAATTCGGGGAACGTGTTGCTGCATTGGTAGCTGCTGATACTTGTCCTCTGAAGAATGAAAAGGAGTGTTCGTGGCATGATCGTAAACAAGCAGCTATTGATTTAATTGCAAATGCATCGCACGATGCAAAGATTGTGGCTCTTGGTGATAAATTGTCGAATATGCGTGCTATAGCTCGTGACTATGCAGTACAGGGAGATAATTTGTGGAATCTTTTTCACGTTCACGACCGTGCAGAACACGAGTGGCATTATAGAGAATTGTTACAAGCGCTAAGTGAACTTAGCGACACTTTTGCATATAATGAGTTTGAGAAACTGATTAATCTAGTCTTCGAAAATCGGAAATAAATTTTTTAGTAATGGAAGTACAACTAGACCCTCATAGTGAAATGCTGATGCAACAATATCACGAATTGTTGCCAACATTAGAGAAACTGTCTAAGGATGCCAAAGACTTACTTACGCAAGCTTTGAATGAGGCAGGTATCTACGTTACGGCTATCGAGTGCCGAGTGAAGACTGAACATTCGCTTGCCGGTAAGCTGGAATTAAAAGGTGGTAAATACAAATCTATAGATGATATTACCGACCTTGTTGGTTTGCGTGTCATTACTTTCTATACAGATGAGGTGGATAAGGTTGCAGCTCTGGCAAAGAAGGTGTTCGATATAGACTGGAAGGAAAGTGTTGATAAACGAAAGCACCAGTTGGATGCCTTCGGTTATAATTCGCTCCATTATATATGCAGACTGAAATCTGGCGGACCACGTTTCGAACTCCAGATGCGAACAGCTTTGCAACATGTCTGGTCAACTATAGAACATGATACTGGCTACAAGAGCGATGTGAAGATTCCGCCAGAGATAAGAAGACAGTTCAGCCGTCTGGCAGGTATGCTCGAGTTGGTTGATGATGAGTTTAGCCGTTTGCGTACTGTCATCAATCATCACCGTCGTATGGTGCAGTCGTTAGTTAAGGACGGAAAACTCGATAATGTACTTTTGTCGGCAGAGAATTTCCGCACTTATTTGGATTCGCATCCTTTCGACCGCCTGAATGGTCGCATTGCGGCTGTAAACCAGGCAGAAATTTATCCTGTGTCAATGATGTCGTATCTTATGGTGTTTGAGGCATTGGGAATGGAAACGATAGGTGAAGTACAACAAATGATTGATGATTATAGCGATGATGCTTATCAGTTTGCTTTGACGCAACTGGCTATTACCGACTTGGACATTATTTCATCTACCACAGCATTGCAATACCTTTCTTTGGTTTATATTCTCAAGAATGGTGGAGGACACAAGGAACTCAAAACTTTCTATGACATTATCAATGGTGTGGACGATTCCAATAATGCCCTTGCAGATATGATGCTCGAACAGTCAAAGTTGCTTTCTTTTATGCAGGTACATTAATTATAAAATAATACTAATCTCTAAAATAGACTATATATGAATAAGAATGAAAAATTTGTTATCACGATTAATCGTGAACTTGGTAGTGGAGGTAGCACTGTAGGTCATAAGTTGGCTGAAAGATTGGGCGTGCCTTTCTACAATAAAATTATCATTGAGACTCTGACAGAGAAGTATAATCTGAGTAAGGAGGAAATAGAAAACCTGAAAGGACGTGGACGTTCGTGGTGGAGCGACTTTAAATTTGCTGTCGGCATAGGTGCAGGTTTGAGTCGTGATCTGAGTGGAGAATGGAATGAGTCTGTCTATAACCGTGAGACTACAGACGATATGTTCCTGACGGAGATGAAGATGTTGCGTAGTATTGCTGAAGACGAGTCGTGTGTGATAGCTGGACGTTGCGGCTTCTTCGTGTTGCGAGAGCACCCAAACCATCTTGCAGTACTCATTCAGGCTTCTATGGACTACCGCATAGATCGTGTTGTACGCAAACAGGGAGTGTCGGCTAATGAGGCTCGCAAGATTATCGAGAAAGTGGATAAGATGCGAGAGAATTATGTGAAGAAATATACTGGTTCATCACGCTATGACGCCCGCAACTACGACCTCGTCCTTCGTGCCGATGGCATGTCGGAGAGTGAGTTGGCAGACGTCATCATGCAGTATGTGAAGGAATAACAGATTTAGTGTTTTAACGAATTAATAAGTGTGTCGAGTTGTCTAGCAAGGAGAGTGTAATCCTCAATATTGAGAGGACAAGAAGCAAGACACTTGCCCATGCCAGAGGGGATTAGGGAATAGGCTTGATTTTCCATCGCCTTTCCTTTCTCCGTCAGACTAATTATCTGCTGACGTTTGTCTTCCTTCCCTTTCTTACGAATCACGATTCCCTGTTTCTCCATGCGCTGGAGTAGAGGAGTGACTGTGTTTGTTTCGAGCAACAATCGATGTGCTATATCATTGACAGGTTGGGAATCCTCTTCCCACAGTACCATCAAAACGAGATACTGTGGGTAGGTGATTCCCAATTCCGTTAACATAGGGGTGTATGCCTGAGTGATAAGACGTGCAGCCGTGTAAAGTCGGAAACAAATCTGATTGTCAAGGTGTAATTCCGCGTGCATAACTATCAATTATCAATTATCAACTATAAACTATCAATCACCCGAGCATTGCCTCTACATCCTTTTCGAAGTCCTTTGGTTCTGTAGTTGGAGCATAACGGTTAATGGTTTCCCCATCCTTTGAAATAAGGAATTTGGTGAAGTTCCACTTTATGTCGCTATCCTTTTCTACACTGTTGCTGATAGCTTTGAAGAGAGTCTTTGCAGCTTTTGCCTTCAAACCCTTATACTCTTCTGTTGGAGCCTGAGTTTTCAAGTATTCGAAGATTGGGTTTGCATCAGCGCCGTTTACGTCAATCTTTTTCATAATTTGGAAGGTAACACCATAGTTCAGTTGGCAGAACTCCTCAATCTGAGTGTCAGAACCTGGATCCTGTTCTTTGAACTGGTTGCATGGGAAACCGATAATCACCAGACCCTTATCCTTGTACTTCTGGTTCATCTCTTCAAGTCCTGCAAACTGAGGAGTAAATCCGCACTTGCTAGCTGTATTGACAATCAGCATAACCTTACCCTGAAACTGAGAGAAATCTATCTCCTTACCTTTGCTCGAAAGAGCTTTGAAATCATAAATCTTTGCCATAGTTTTTCTTTTAATATATTAATAATGATATGAATTGCTATTTATATCGTTTGCGATGCAAAGGTAAGAAGAATAATTTATATCGCAAGCGATTTATCTATTTTTTTTTGAAAAAAATCAAAATTGATTATTTTTCCCCTTTAGTAAAGAAGTTAAAAAAAGTCTCTTTTTTTCTTTATTTTCAGATTTAATAGTTATCTTTGCTTCAAATACTATGAAAGATGGGAAAAGGATTTCTGACGAATGTATTCCGTCTATACTATGACGGGTTTAGGAATATGACTCTGGGAAGGACGTTGTGGATTATTATCCTGGTGAAGTTGTTCGTGATTTTCGTGGTGTTGAAGGTTTTCTTCTTTCCTAATCATATTAAAGAAAATTCAACAGCAGGCGAGGAGGATGAATATGTGGCAGGGGAGATGATAAAAAGAGGTATTGATCATTGACTCTTTAATATTTGATTTTACTGTAAGCTATATTTAACCATTAACCTTAAAAATAAATTATGATGAATTTCCTTTCTGCAATTGATTTGGGCACTATTGAGTGGTCGCGGGCTCAGTTCGCGCTGACTGCAATTTACCATTGGCTATTCGTTCCATTGACATTGGGATTGGCAGTGGTGATGGCTGTCATGGAAACGAAGTATTACCTGACGAAGGATGATTTCTGGAAACGGACTGCGATGTTCTGGCAACGTCTGTTTGGTGTGAATTTCGCTATGGGGGTGGCTACTGGTATCATTCTCGAGTTTGAGTTTGGTACCAACTGGTCGAACTATTCATGGTTTGTTGGTGACATATTCGGCGCTCCACTTGCCATCGAAGGTATTGTGGCATTTTTCATGGAGTCAACATTCGTGGCTGTTATGTTCTTCGGATGGAAGAAAGTATCGCCTGGATTCCATTTGGCTGCGACATGGCTAACTGGACTGGGTGCTACGTTGTCAGCGTGGTGGATTCTTGTGGCAAACGCCTGGATGCAGTACCCTGTGGGGTGTGAGTTCAATCCTGATACGATGCGCAATGAGATGGTGTCTTTCGCTGATGTGGCTCTTTCGCCCTTTGCCATTGATAAGTTTTGCCATACGGTTATTTCGGCTTGGATTATAGGTGGTGTGTTCACGGTGGCTGTTAGTTGCTGGTATCTCCTAAAGAAGAGAGAGGAGAAGATGGCGTTGGCAAGCGTGAAGATTGGTGCTATCGTGGGACTGATTGCCAGTATAGGTGCTGCTGCAACAGGACATCATTCTGCTCAGCGCGTGGCTGAGGTTCAACCCATGAAACTGGCTGCAATGGAAGCACTTTACAACGGAGGAGAGAGTCAAAGTTTGACTGTCATCTCGCTGCTCAATCCATTTACTCAGCCTGATTACGAGAAAGGGGAGGAGGCTCCACTAAAGATTGCTGTTCCGTATGGGCTTTCGATACTCGCTACAAATTCTCTCGGAGGATATGTGCCGGGAGTTAATGACATACTTAATGGATATACCCGTCCTAACGGCATACGGGAATTGTCTGCAGACGAGAAGATAGAACGTGGACAACTGGCTATTCAGGCTCTTGCCGATTACAGAGCGGCAAAGAAAGATGGTGCAGACAAAGCTCAGTTGAATGCTTTGTTGGATAAACTAAAGGTAAATATGCCTTACTTCGGATATGGGTATATACGCGACAAGAGCGAACTTGTGCCTCCGATTCCGATAAACTTTTATGCTTTTCGTGTTATGGTGGGTGTGGGTTGCTTGCTAATACTGTTCTTCATGGTTGTTCTGTTTTTCTGCTACAAACGTGATATATCCAGACCGGCATGGTTGCAAAAGACAGCCATTGTGATGGTACCATTGGCATATTTGGCATCAGAATGCGGATGGCTCGTGGCTGAGTTCGGGCGCCAGCCATGGACCATTCAGGACATGCTGCCTACGGTGGCTTCAGTCAGCAATGTGAACTCAGGCAGTGTTGTGATTACGTTTTTCATATTCCTGGCTCTTTTCACTACGATGTTAGCAGTGGAAATAAATATTATGCTGAAACAAATTAGTAAAGGTGCTTAAACGCCCAGTTTAGCTCCCTTATGGGAGGAAATAATCAATTAATAAAAAATAGTAAATGACATGACTTATATATTCTTACAACATTACTGGTGGTTGCTCGTCTCGTTGCTTGGAGCGTTATTGGTATTTCTGATGTTTGTGCAGGGCGCAAACTCGATGGTGTTCTCTTTAGGAAAAACAGAAGAAGAACGACGATTGGTCATTAACTCTACGGGTAGGAAATGGGAGTTCACATTTACTACACTGGTGACGTTTGGAGGTGCATTCTTTGCTTCGTTCCCGTTGTTCTATTCCACCAGTTTTGGTGGAGCTTACTGGCTTTGGATGATTATTCTGTTCTCGTTCGTGCTTCAGGCTGTCAGTTATGAGTTTCAGAATAAACTGGGAAATATCTTAGGTACACGGACTTTCCAGTGGTTTCTCGTGCTGAATGGCATCGTAGGTCCACTGCTGCTTGGTGGTGCTGTGGCGACCTTCTTTAACGGTTCCAATTTCATCGTTTGTAAAGAGAATTTAACAGGTGGAATTCAACCTGTAATCAGTCATTGGGCAAATAGTAGTCACGGACTTGATGCATTATTAGACCCATGGACTCTCGTATTTGGATTTGCAGTATTGTTCCTGGCTCGCATACTGGGTGCGCTATATCTAATCAATAATTTGAATGACGAAGAAGTGAGCGGACGTTCGCGCCGTCTTCTCATAGGTAATACTGTGATATTCCTCATTTTTTTTCTTGTCTTTCTTTTTCGCACTCTGCTGAAGGACGGTTATGCATATGACCCTGAGACGGGTATGGTATATATGAGTCCAATGAAATATTTGTGGAATTTCATTGATATGCCATATCTGCTTGTGTTGCTTCTCGTAGGGGTGTTCATGGTGCTCTTCGGCATAGGTCGCTCGATATTCTCTGTAACCTATCGCCAAGGAATTTGGCTGGTGGGTGTTGGAGTCGTTCTGACGGTGTTGGCGCTGCTCGTGAGTGTGGGGTGGAACAATACTGTATATTATCCTTCTACAGCTGATCTTCAATCGTCTTTGACCATCGTAAACTCATGTTCTAGTGAATTCACATTGCGCACGATGGCCATCGTCAGTTTACTCATTCCTTTTGTGTTGGCATACATATTTTATGCATGGAGAAAGATTGACAGTAAAAAACTGGATAAAGAGGAGCTATTTGTAGATGAAGCTTACTAATAGAATTGATAATACGGGCTTCATTCCCGATAGAATGATACCCCTTGGGTATTTCTCTACTTCTCAATGGCTATGCTGATTGCATAGCCTTTTTCTTTGTAAGCTATGGTGCTTATTTCAACATTATCCGAATAAAGCAGCAAGTTCTTTATGTCGTTGCAAATGCCCGTGCCGCGTAGTTTGAAAACAGCTTCTTTCTTGGTCCACAACTGGGTGAAGGCGACGGGTGGGTCGTCAGAAATTTTTACTTGTCGTATTTCCTCTTCATTGAGCACATAATTCATCAGACTCTCATTTCCGCGCCCGATACATTCTACATCAATGCCAATAGGTTCTGTGCTTACGGCAACAGCTATAGCATTTTTGCAGTGACTGATATTGAAATGGATTTCGGGATGTTCCTGTAGGGTAGGTTTTCCGTGTTCGCCAATTAGGAAATGAGGTTGCGAGTTTATGCCATATTCCTCTCTGAGCAAATCGCAGAGCATGAGATAACTGAATGCACACTCTACTTGACCGAGTGTGAACTTAAAGCGGAGTGCCTTTTCGCGTCGCCATTCTGGCAGTAACGACAGAGCTTTGGAGAGTTCTTCGTTGCTGATGTGTTGAATATCTTCTTTTACTGCATATCTCATTTCCATGCAAAAGTAGAAATTAAATACAAATTGTGGAAATTTGTATGCTAGTTTTATATTATATAAAGTTTTTTCGCTGATAACTTCAAACTTTCAACTTCAAACTTTCTGCATTTCACTAATTATGCCTAACTTTGCCCCGTTTTATACATATTTATGCAGAGATGAACGTAAGACAGCAACGACTAACCCGAATCAGAGCTATAATCGGAAGCCAGCAGATATGCAATCAAGACGAATTGTCAAGCGTACTTGCGAAGGAGGGATTCACCCTGACGCAGTCCTCGATTTCTCGTGATTTGAAACTGCTGAAAGTGGTGAAGGGCACGACGAAGGAAGGCAAATCTATATATATGCTACCGGAAAGTCCTTATTACCGCCGTGTAAGTGACACGAACCGAATGGGACAAGCTATTCAGCGGGAGGTTATACAAATAACCATAAGTGGTCAGTTGGCAGTGGTGAAATGTCGTGCTGGGTATGCTGCCGGCATAGCTGGTGAAATAGACCGTTCGGCTTTCTCCGAAGTACTTGGTACGGTAGCTGGTCACGACACTATCTTCGTGGCATTAGCTGAGGGGTATGACCCAGAAGTGGTAGAATCTAAATTGAGAGCTTTGGCAATATTTTGATAATTCACAATTCATAATGCATAATGCATAATTGATTAAAGAATGATATACAGCGACGGAATTAAGATTATTGTGGCTGACGCAAGCCATGAGAAGTATGTAGATTTGATTCTCGATACCATTCGTGAAGCAGCAAAGAAGCGTGGTACAGGTATCGCAGAACGTACTCATGAGTATGTGGCTACGAAGATGAAGGAGGGAAAGGCAGTTCTTGCCCTCGATCCAGGTGTTCAGACTGAACTGGGTGAGAAGTTTGTCGGTTTTAGTTATATTGAAACTTGGGGAAACAAATCCTATGTAACCACTTCGGGGCTTATTGTACATCCTGACTATCAGGGTCGTAACATAGCTACCCGAATCAAAGACCATACATTCACTTTGGCACGTGTCCGATGGCCTCATGCAAAGATATTCTCGCTGACTAGTGGTGATGCTGTGATGAAGATGAACACAGCATTGGGTTATGTACCTGTAAGTTTTGGACAACTTACCGATGATAATGCCTTTTGGCGTGGTTGTCAGGGTTGTGTGAATTATCCGATTCTGGAGATGAAGAATCGTAAGTTCTGTATTTGTACAGGTATGCTCTACGACCCGGAGAAACACCCTTCAGAACCAACTCCGCTGAAGGTGTTCGAGGAGATAATCGACGAGATGAAACAGAGAGGGTTGAAAGTTGAAAATTGAAAGTTGAAAATTGATATATAAAGATGGAAAAGAAAAAAGTTGTAGTTGCCTTCAGTGGCGGTTTGGATACATCTTACACAGTGATGTATCTTGCAAAGGAAAAAGGTTATGAAGTATATGCTGCTTGTGCTAACACAGGTGGTTTTTCAGCAGAACAGTTGAAGACAAACGAAGAGAATGCCTACAAACTGGGTGCTACCAAGTATGTTACTCTCGACGTTACTCAGGAATACTATGAGAAGTCGCTCAAGTATATGGTGTTTGGAAATGTATTGCGCAACAACTGTTATCCAATTTCAGTTAGTTCAGAACGTATTTTCCAGGCACTTGCTATAGCACGTTATGCTCGTGAAATTGGTGCCAGTGCCATCGCTCACGGTTCTACAGGAGCTGGAAACGACCAGATCCGTTTCGATATGACTTTCCTCGTTATGGCTCCTGGGGTTGAGATTATCACTCTTACTCGTGATGGAAACCTGAGTCGTCAGGAAGAGATTGACTACTTGAACAAAAATGGTTTCTCTGCAGACTTCACAAAACTGAAGTACTCATACAATGTAGGTATTTGGGGAACTTCCATCTGTGGTGGTGAGATTCTTGATTCTACTCAGGGTCTGCCAGAATCAGCATACCTGAAACACCCGACAAAGCAGGATTCTGAAATTCTCCGCCTTGGTTTCGAGAAGGGTGAACTTTGCAGCGTAAACGGAAAGAAATATACAGATAAGATAAAGGCTATTCAGGCTGTAGAGGAGATAGGTGCTTCTTATGCTATCGGTCGCGACTGCCACGTTGGTGATACTATCATCGGTATCAAGGGTCGTGTCGGTTTCGAGGCTGCTGCTCCAATGCTTATTATTGGTGCACATCGTTTCCTCGAGAAATACACACTGTCTAAGTGGCAGCAGTATTGGAAAGACCAAGTAAGCAACTGGTATGGTATGTTCCTCCACGAGAGTCAGTACCTTGAACCAGTTATGCCGGATATCGAGGCAATGCTTACTTCTTCACAGCGTAACGTAACTGGTGAGGTAACTCTTGAATTGCGTCCTTACTCATTCCAGACTGTAGGTGTTGATTCTCCAAACGACCTTGTTAAGAACAAACTCGGTGAGTATGGTGAGACAGCCAAAGCTTGGTCTTCAGAAGATGCTAAGGGCTTCATCAAGGTTACTTCAACTCCACTTCGCGCATACTATCTTGCACATCCAAACGAAGAAAGATAAAGAATATGGAAGAAAGAAGATTTTATCTGTCATCAACCGACAAGAAAATAGGTGGTGTCTGCGGAGGCATTGCTGAATACTTTGGTATCGACCCTCTTTTGGTAAGAGTTGGTTTCCTGTTTATGGTTTTCGGTATGGGTTGCGGACTACTTCTCTATATCCTGCTATGGATTCTGGCTCCAAGAAACGATATTCAAAACGGTTATCAGAAATGAAAAAAATAAATGTAGGCATACTTGGTGCTGCGGGTTATACAGGTGGCGAACTGCTTCGTCTGCTTGTCAACCATCCTGAGGTAAACATTGTATTTGCCAATAGCGAATCGAATGCTGGCAATAAAATATATGATGTGCACGAGGGATTGCTGGGCGACACAGAGATGGAATTCACCAGCGAGATGCCATTCGACAAGGTAGATGTGGTGTTCTTCTGCTTTGGTCACGGAAAAAGTGAGGCATTCCTGAAAGAACATGCCATCCCTGCCAATGTGAAGATAATCGATATGGCTCAGGACTTCCGTATCGCAGCACCTACCCACGACTATGTATATGGTCTGCCAGAGATTCACAAGGAACAGATTGCAAACTGCATGCACCTTGCCAATCCTGGCTGTTTTGCTACTTGCATCCAACTCGGACTGCTTCCTGCTGCAAAAGCCGGACTGCTTACCCACGACATTTCCGTTAATGCCATAACAGGTAGTACTGGTGCAGGTCAGAAGCCGGCTGCTACGACTCATTTCTCATGGCGTAGCGACAATTTCTCAGTGTATAAGTTGTTCACACACCAGCACCTGCATGAAATCTGTCAATCGCTCAACGAACTGCGTCCGGCATCAGCTCCACACGTGGTTGATACCCTCGACGAGGGTTTCAATGCTGAAGGTATCACAGTCGATTTCATCCCTTACCGTGGCGATTTCGCACGTGGCATCTTCTGTACCGAAGTGATTACACTCGACCAACCGGATGTAGAAAGTGACATCGTAGCTCTGTACAAATCCTTCTACGAGGGAGCTGCTTTCACCCACTACAGCGATAAGGCTCTCGACCTGAAACAGGTAGTGAACACCAACAAGGCATTGGTACACGTGGAGGTGTTCGGCAGGAAAATCGTCGTGACAAGCATCATCGACAATCTGCTCAAGGGTGCAGTGGGACAGGCTGTACAAAACATGAATATTATGTTCGGTATCGACGAGAAAGCCGGACTCAATTTAAAAGCATCAGCATTCTAATGGAACTATTTGATGTATATCCTTTATTTGATATAGCTATCGACCACGGCAAGGGCTGCCAGGTGTGGGACGATAAAGGACAGCAGTATCTCGACCTCTATGGCGGACATGCTGTAATCAGTGTTGGACATTGCCACCCTCATTATGTGCAGGCAATGAAAAACCAGCTCGACAAACTTGGTTTCTACTCCAACTCAGTTCAGAATCCTCTTCAGAAGGAACTGGCAAAACGACTTGGTAAGGCTTCCGGATATGAAGACTACCAACTATTCCTAATCAACTCAGGTGCAGAGGCAAACGAAAATGCCTTGAAACTCTCCAGTTTCTATAATGGTCGCACTCGTGTTCTCTCCCTCGAAAAAGCATTCCACGGACGTACTAGCCTTGCTGTTGAAGTAACCAATAACCCTAAGATTATTGCCCCAATCAATGCCAACGGACATGTTACCTATCTGCCAATGAACGACCTTCCTGCTTGGGAAGCAGAACTGAGCAAGGGTGATGTGTGTGCCGTAATCATCGAGTGCATCCAGGGAGTAGGTGGCATTCGTCTTGTAAACAAAGAATTCCTTCAGGGCATTCGTCAACTCTGTGATAAATACAACACAGTGATGATTTGCGACGAAATTCAGTGTGGTTATGGTAGAAGCGGAAAATTCTTCGCACACCAGCATTTTAACGTAAAACCAGATATGATTACTGTTGCCAAAGGAATCTGCAACGGATTCCCAATGGCTGGAGTACTTATCTCTCCTAAGTTCAAGCCGGTATATGGTCAGCTTGGCACAACCTTTGGTGGCAACCACTTGGCTTGTGCTGGAGCAATTGCTGTACTTGACATTATAGAAAATGAAAAACTCGTTGAGAACGCAGCCACTGTAGGTAAGTACCTCATCGACACACTGACTGCAGAGATGAAAGCAGGCAAATTGCCTCATGTAGTAGATGTTCGTGGTGAAGGACTTATGATAGGTATCGAACTCGACATTCCATATAAGGAACCTCGAACTCGACTGATAAAGGAACAACATTGCTTCACAGGTTGTGCTGGTACTAACATCATTCGTCTCCTGCCGCCACTCTGTCTTAGCAAGGCAGAAGCAGCCGATTTCATCGAGCGTTTCAAGAAAGTGCTTTGACCTTTCACATTTCACCTTTCACATTTCACATTTGAAACCACTAATACCATACACCATAAACGTAAGAGGTCGTTTGTTCGACCTCTCAACGCCGCAGGTGATGGGAATACTCAATGCAACACCTGACTCATTCTATGCCGGTGCCCGTCATCAGACGGAAAGTGACATAAGGAGTAGGGTAGAGCAGATAATCAGTGAAGGGGGTACTATGATTGATGTGGGAGCCTATTCCACTCGTCCTGGTGCCAGTGATGTTCCTGTAGAGGAAGAGATGGCTCGTCTTCGTCAGGCAATGGCTATTGTTCGCAGTGTGGCTCCAACGACACCTGTGAGTGTTGACACCTTCCGTAGTGATGTGGCTCGTATGGCTATTGAGGAATTGGGAGTCGACATCATAAACGATGTTTCTGGCGGTGAAATGGACGAAAATATGTTTCCTACCGTAGCTAAGCTCGGCGTGCCATATATCCTGACCCACAATATGCCTACAACTGATTTGATGCCGGAAATGCTGCTTTACTTCTCTCGTCGCATTCAGCAGTTGCGCGATTTGGGACAGAAAGACATAATCCTCGACCCTGGTTACGGATTCTCCAAGACTTTGGAACAGAACTATCAACTCCTTGCTCACCAAGATGAACTGCTCATCTACGAACTGCCAATCCTCGTTGGTTTGAGTCGCAAGAGTATGATATACAAACGCCTTGGATGCACTCCGGAAGAATCACTCAACGGGACTACCGTACTCAATACCCTCGCCCTCCAGCAGGGAACCAACATCCTCCGCGTCCACGACGTCAAGGAATGTCGGGAAGTTATTACTCTAACCCCTAACCTCTAACCCCTAATACATGCTCGAATTTGGATTAAAAGATGCTATTGACATACTCTGCGTAGCCATATTGCTATACCAGATATATCGACTGATGAAATCATCGGGTTCTCTTAATATATTCTATGGAATCCTCGTTTTCATCGTGGTTTGGATTGTCGTATCTCAGATGTTCGAGATGAAACTACTGGGTAGCATCTTCGATAAATTGGTTAGTGTGGGAGTGCTTGCTCTGATCGTCATCTTCCAAGAGGAAATACGTCGATTTTTCCTCACCCTTGGTAGCCAGAGACGACTTTCGCGACTGATGCGATTCTTCTACAACAAGAATCTTGCAGAGGACGATGAAACAGATAGCGTGTTGCCTGTGGTTATGGCGTGCAACTACATGTCTAAAAACCTCATAGGAGCTTTGATAATCATCGAACGCGAGATGTCACTTACCGATATTGTGAAATCGGGCGAAACCATCGATGCACGAATCAGTACAGAACTCATCAAAAACATATTCTTCAAGAACTCACCACTCCACGACGGAGCAATGATTATATCACACGGACGCATCACAGCTGTTGGTTGCATCCTGCCTATCAGTCACTCGCTCCACATACCGAAAGACCTCGGACTGCGTCATCGTGCTGCCCTGGGAATCACCCAACAGTCCGATGCCATCGCAATCATCGTGAGTGAAGAAACCGGAGCTATCAGTGTAGCTATGCAGGGAGAATTCCGTCTTCGTCTCGATGGAACCGAACTTGAAAGCATACTGAATAATAATTTAAAACCATAAAGATCAGGCTATGAAAAAACTTCTTCTTTCCCTTCTCCTAATTTTCAATTGTCAATTCTCAATTGTCAATTCTCAACCAACTCGTCAGGAGATTATGGCAGCAATGGAATGTGCTAACGACTATTTCATCGCCAAGTACCCTGATGCCGGAGCTCCTACATTCGTAAAGAAACAGCGTCCTTCAAATCTTTGGACTCGTGGTGTTTACTTTGAGGGACTCTATGCACTTGCCGACTTGGAACGACAGTTGGGTGGTGAGAAAACCGATGCATATTTCAAGTATATTATCGATTGGGGAACTGCTCATAAGTGGACTCCTCGCAATGGAGTGAAGACTCGCGATGCCGACGACTACTGCTGCAGTCAGACCTATCTCGATATGGGTCATGCAGGACCAACTATAGCTTGTATGGACAACCTCATCGCCTGCCGCAATGTACCTCAGAAACAGGGAAATGGCAGCTCTACAGGCTCGTTTGGCGACTGGACATGGATTGATGCCATTCAGATGGGACTTCCTGTGCTGACAAAACTCAGTGAGATGTGTCGTCTTCAGGGCGATCCCGACTACCTTCGTTATGCAGAACAGGGATGGCAGATGTATCGCACCAGTCGCGACTCGATAGCAGGTGGATTCTTCAACAGAAAAGAAGGACTCTGGTGGCGCGACAAAGACTTCGTAGCTCCATTCACTACTCCTGGTGGCAAGAACTGTTACTGGAGTCGTGGAAACGGTTGGGTATATGCTGCCCTTGTGCGTGCTATGGAGAGTTTACCAAGCGACCCACACTATAATGACTACAAGAAAGACTACCTTGCAATGACTAAGGGACTTTTGCGTTGTCAGCAGCCAGACGGTTATTGGTATGCCTCACTTGCCGACCCGACCGACTTTGGTGGCAAAGAACTTTCAGGCACAGCCCTCTTTATCTACGGAATGGCTTGGGGAGTTCGTCAGGGTATTCTGCCTGCAAAGAAATTCACCCCTATTATATATAATGTGTGGCAGAAGATGGTTCGCGACTGTCTCCATCCAAACGGCTTCCTCGGATATGTGCAGGGCACAGGTAAGGAACCGAAGGACTCTCAGCCAGTTACTTATGACAAAGAACCCGACTTCGACGACTACGGTCTCGGTTGTTTCCTCCTCTGCGGCACAGAAATCGTCAAGATGATGAACCAGTAATGGTTAATGGTTAATGGTTATGGGTTATTGGTTATTGACCTTTGACCTTTCACCTTTGACCTTTCACCTTTGACCTTTCACATTTCACATCTCACATTTCACATCTCGTACTCAAACATCACTAAAGAGTAGGGGGCAAGTTCTACAGAAAACTTCTTCTTTGTTTTAACGGCATCCTGTTTTGGTACGACAGGATGCTGTTCGTAATTATTCTCATCCTCTGCTTGTCCGCTTATGGTAGTCACTGTTGCTTTTCCCTTCAGAGGAAAACGTGACAGGTCTATATCCGCCTGCTTAGTAGTGTCGGAAGCATTACACAGTTTTACGTATAGTTTCCTTGTGTTCACATTCAGAATCACGCTCTGTCCCTGCTTATTATTGCCCTCGGCAATATTTACGCAGTCGCCGTAGTAATACTGTCCGCTCGACTTTCCGAACAACTGCTGCACATAATAACTGCAGGTGAGATAAACCTTCTCGTTGTCGAAATATATAAGATCTGGATTCCAACTGGTTGCATTCTTGCGGGCAAACAGTGGCGCATAACTAGTCATGCAAACCACATCGCCATTCTTCTCCACATGCATCAGGTACAGAGCCTCCGCCAGAGCATCGATGAGTTTCTTGTCCTTCGCAGCATACTCACCCAGATACACCTTTGTTTTGCGGTCGCGAGGGTACGAATCATACTGACGGCTTGTCATGAAATACTCGCGCTTCTCGTAATAGTGTTCGTCGATAATAGGCAGTCCAATCTCCTCTGCCAGTTTCCAAGCCCTCTTGTAATCGCCGTTTCCGGGGTGCGAACCAGGACCGGCAGTACCTATGATGATAATCTCCGGATGAGCCTTTGTTACCCTCTCGTACATATACTTAAAGCGTTCGATGAAAGCTTCAGAGATATACTCCTCATTTCCCAGACCTACATACTTCAGGTTGAAAGGCTTTGGGTGTCCTGCCTCAGCACGCCTTTTCGCCCACTTCGAAGTGGCGGGGTCTCCGTTTGCCCATTCAATCAGGTCGAGCACATCCTGAGTCCATTCGTCCATCTCCTCCATAGGTACAGCATCCTGAGCATGTCCCTTCATGCCCCAACCGCCACCGGCACCCTGACAACTCACTCCGCAAGGCAGGATAGGAACGGGCTCCATACCCATATCTTCGCATAGTTGGAAATACTCGTAGTAACCTAAAGCCATTGACTGGTGATAACCCCATGTATTCTTCATCTGCTTGCGTTCCCACTTCGGACCGATGGTGTTCTTCCATCTGTAAGTATCCCACATGCCGTCGCCACCGCCATGCACTACACATCCGCCTGGGAAACGCATAAACTTAGGATTCATCGCCTCCAGCGCCTCTGCCAAGTCGCGTCTGAGTCCGTGTCCCTTGTAAGTATCTTGTGGCAGCAGAGAAATATCGTCCACGAACACATCGCCCTTATCCAGCACAATCACCTGCAGGGCAGCTCTGTTGCTCTCTTCAGTAGCTGTGAGTATCACCTTCGGTTGTTGCCAGCTGTTCGATTCCTCCACTACGACAGAATCCTCAGCCAGCACCTTCGTCTCCCATCTTCCCTTCTGTTCTGTAAGCAGGATGCGAACCTTCTTTGTCCCTCCTGTGTTGTTCAGAATGCGGAGCGAACAGTCGTACTTCGCATCCTTCTTGACTGGTATTCCGTCAAACCCTGTATTCATCAGACCGACTCCGGTCCATCCGTTATAGTCGTAATAATGTCCTACTCGTTCCACATGAATCTGCATATAAGTAGAACTGTTTCCTCCTGCCATCCTCTGTTGTGGAGTCATATACCCTAATGAGTGTCCGTGCTTCATCAGTCGCCAGGCAGTACCAGCACCCCATCCGTCGCGCTCTGTCGGAGAATACTCGAACGAGCCGTTCTGCACCAGTTCAGCATTCAGTCCGCCGTCGGCAGCAGAACTCAGATCCTCGAAGAAGATACCGATCAGCTGGTCGCTGATAGACTTACCGCCTTTAATCGGTTTCATCGGCTTTGCAGCCCACACATATAACACATTAGTCAGAAAACACAGTAGAAGGAAAACATTCTTTTTCATGATTGCAATAGATTTATTTAATACTTCGACAAAGGTAAGGATAAAATGTAACTATGCCATAGTTTTACTTTGTTTTTTGTCCAAATTGTTGCTGGTGTAAAACACTTACCTGTCCCTTTGTTTCTCCTAGCACGCCACATAAACAATGCATTTAAAGAATGTGAGTTGGAAGAGAGTAATATGCAATTTTTGCATAATACTCAATATAAGTATCGCCCAAGGAGGAAGAATTGGAGCAAGATATCACATGTGCAAATTTTGCACATGTGATATCTTGGAACACATGATAAATGAAAAAAGCAAATGTAATAATAAAAGCAACCTGTGCAAAAATTGCACAAGTTCAAATTAAACAACTTGTCGGAATTTCCGACAGGTTCAAAAAGAAAGAAACAAGCGAATCTGTGGTAGTCTCATTTTATGCGATTACCACTCAAAAAAAATAAAAAATCGTGTTGCAACATTGCAACATTGGAACAATTGTGAAAAAAAAGAGCCTCGCATCACTGCGAAGCCCGTCTTTCGTCATTCGTCTTTCGTACGAAGTTTGATTTCACCTTTCACCTTTAACCTTTAACCTTTAACCGTTAAAATGGTCCATGTCCCATACAACTTGTAGTTGTGATAGCTGTCAAAAATGCTGTGAGCGCGGCTACTATAACCTTCACCACTGTCTCAAGAATATCGCGTTTCATAGTTTTCAAGAATTAGAGAATTAGAGAATTAGAGAATTAGAGAATTTGAGTTTAGAGAAGTTAGCCCCCTTTGGGGGTTGGGGGCTAACTATCACCTGTCAACTTTCACCTGTCAACTCGCTTAGGACTCGTCCGTGCCATCACCGGTACCGCCACCTCCGCCTGGGTTTTGGTTTTCGTTTTGGTTCTGGTTAGAACCGTTTTCGTTTTGGTTTTCGTTTTCGTTAGAACCATCGGTCTTGCCGTCAGACTCGCCAGTCTCGTCACCTTCTGGGTCTTCGACTTCACCGGCATCGGTAGTCACGCGCTTTACCAGTTCGCCGTTGCGGTCGTAGCAGGTAATCTGAACTGCCGTCTTAGCCAGTTCGTCCTTCAGATCGACAGAAGGGATGAAGATGATGCGTCGGCTTGTGATGAGAGACGCCTTCACGTCGTTTACGTTCTCTACCGACTTAGAACGGAGTCCGAAGCGCATGTTGCCGAGTCCTGGCAGCGCCACCGAGTGACCTTCTGTTGCCCATGCCTTGATTACCTCACCTGCTGCATCCCAGCAAGCCT
>DDQG01000029.1 GCA_002342585.1 Prevotellaceae bacterium UBA2448 | reverse complement strand
GGGGGGGGTAAAATAGACAGCAAGTCTGACTATTTTACTGCTAAAACTATATCCCTGCTGCGTCGGTTCGTGTCCTATGCGGCGGGGTTGTTTTTTGCTCTCCTTCTGTTTGCGAGTTGTCAAGATGGGCAGTTTCCCAAGATAGGTACTTATGAAAACTCCGAAGGAGAATACTACCACTTCTGTACTGGCAACAACTTCCATTGCAAGATTTCCGAGATAGACCATTTACTCAGCGGAACATACGAACTGCTGGGTGACTCCACCATATTGCTTACTTTCTTTGATGAGGACGGAAAAGCGACAGGCGACGAAGTAGCCCTTCGCTTCTCCCAGTGCACAGCTGACAGCTTCTACATAGAGCCAGTCGGTGGTAGCCCTATTCATAAAAAGAAGTATGTCAAGATGGAGTAATGCCAAAGCGGGCTAAATACCCGTTTGCTTTTTCATTTTTGAGCAGGCAACTGCTCTTGAAAAAAAATTTTTAAACAGTTAATAATTTCCCTCGCCAGACTGCGAAGTTAAGCGAGGACTCTTTAGAAAAAAATTGGAAATAGATATATGGCAAAAGAAGACATAGGTTATGTATATATCTTCACAAATGATAGCTTCAGGGATGATTGGGTGAAGATTGGCAAGACAAAGAATATAAAGGAGAGATTGAAAACTCTCTTCAATACTTCTTTGCCTTTGGAATTCAAGGTATATGCTACTTTGCAGACAAAGAAATATGAAGCTGTTGAGAAGATTATACATAAACAAATAGACCGACTCACTGATCTGAGAATAAATCAGAACAGAGAGTTCTTCAATGTACACCCTGCCCAAGCACTTGACATCTTCCTCGACCAGGCACAACTCCTTGATGATGCAATTATAATGCGATATGAGAAGGATAAATCATATCAGATTTACCCTGTAAATGAATTGCAGGACAATGGCAAGAATGAAAAGTTGACGCCTCAGCGCAAACCTTTTGAGTTCAGTATGATAGGGTTGAATGTTGGAGATACTGTCATCTTCGATGCCCTCAAACTTCCTGTAAAGGTAGCTGGCAAAAACAAGGTAGAATATGAAGGTCGCCTGTGGAGTCTTTCTGCCTTTTGTGGCACATACCTTCCTGAGAATATGCACAACAAAAGTGAAGCCTATCAAGGTCCAAAGTACTTTAGTTACAATGGCAAAACCTTGTGGGAATTGAGATTAATGAATGAAGATAAATTGAAGTAAAGAGATATTATGAGAACAGAAGACCAAGTAAGAGATAGTGCAAAAATTATTTTGGGTTTTGATGATAATGAGAAAGATGTTCAGCAAGGTACAGGGCAATTAACTACTTTTAATCAGCTTGGATTTAAAGGGGTTATCGACAAACCTGATGGTTGGTATTTTCCAAAAGATTGCGATGCAGTTGCTATTGTATTAGAAACCAAATCTGAAAATGAAGATATAGAAAAACAGAAATGGGTTAAGGAGTTGTATAAAAATATTGATATTTCTTCAAAAAAATACAATCGTGTAATAGGTATATTATACAACGGAAAAGACATTAGGGTATTCAAATATTTTAATACTCAC
Source organism: Prevotellaceae bacterium UBA2448 (assembly GCA_002342585.1). Classification (GTDB taxonomy): domain Bacteria; phylum Bacteroidota; class Bacteroidia; order Bacteroidales; family Bacteroidaceae; genus Minthosoma. The sequence continues at coordinate 117,274 of DDQG01000029.1, read as the reverse complement.
TCAAATGATTCAAAAATAAAGATTTTTGAACTTGGGGATGTTGCACCTACCTTGCAAAATAAATCTTATTACCTCTCTCTCTTTGTAGATGACAAAATTGACAAACAAAAAATTTACAAAATTACTAAAGATATAAACGACTGCTTACATACGCAATTTGGTATAAAAAATCTCTATCATCGTATGATTTTTACAGCATGTGCTTTAGTAGCTAAGCGCTATGGAGCTATGCTGTATAAAGACATGGATTTTTCATTAATTAAGAACTCGATTCTTAGCACTATATCTAAGTCAATTGAAAAAGATAAAAAACAAAATCTAAAGTTGGAACTTCTTATTGAAGTGTATTCTGAAATAAGAATGAATAACGAAACAAATCAAGAGGCACTTAATAACTTTATAGCAAATATTATAGAAATCTCAAACCATATAAAATCAGACAATTGGAATGGCGAGGATGTTATGGGAATATTCTTTAATGAATTTAATAGATATAAGAAAAAATCTGAAAGTGGGCAAATATTTACACCCGACCATATAACATCCTTTATGTATAGACTGATTAATGTTAATAAAGATGATAGGGTTTTAGATGCAACTTGTGGCTCTGGTGCTTTCTTAGTTAAAGCTATGTGTAACATGATAAAAGAAGTTGGAGGAGTAAAAACTAATGAAGCTGATATTATAAAGAAGTCACAATTGTATGGTATCGAATTTGACAGAGAAATATTTGCCTTAGCGTGTGCAAATATGCTTATTCATAAAGATGGGAAAACTAGCTTGGCACAGCTGGATGCTAGGACAAATGAGGCATCCGAATGGATAAGGTCTAAAAACATCACAAAAGTATTAATGAATCCACCTTTTGAGAGAAAATATGGTTGTTTAAAGATTGTGCAAAACGTTCTTGATTCTGTTCCTAAAGGCACGGAATGTGCTTTTATTCTCCCAGATAAGAAGTTGGAAAAAGATATGGCAGATAAAAAATATGGAAATAAACTTCTCAAAGACCATACATTGAAAACTATTATAAAACTGCCTGAAAACTTATTTACGGGCGTGGGTGTGACAACATCTATTTTTATATTTAAAAGTGGGGAAGCTCAAAAAGATAGAAATGTAATAGGATATTATATCGAAGAGGATGGATTGGAAACAGTAAAAAACCGAGGTCGCCTAGATATAAAGAATCGTTGGCAGAAAAAAGAAGATTATTGGATCAAGGCGATACAAAATGGCGTAGACGATTTGTATAATACACGCCAGATAATACATCCTAATGAGCACCTGTCCTATCAAATGCCTGAAAAGCCTTTTGAAATATATGAGGAAGATTTCTTAAAAACAATGATGAATTATGAATTATTTAAATTAGGTATAGATATAAAAGAATTTCAAGAGAATGTTTTAGAAAAGGTATTATATTGTAGTCAATTATCTCGTATCAAAAACGATGTCGTAATATGTTTAAAAGATGAAAAAAAATGAATTTAATAGAAACAACACGATGGCGTAAATATAGAGTTGGGGATTTATTTGATATTAGGCCCACAAAAGCATATAATTTAACGAATTCCAAACTATTAGACCACGGAACAGTACCTGTTGTTGTAAATTCTGCTTATAATAACGGTATCGGAGGATATAGTACATTAAATGCAACAGAAAAAGGACAAATGATTACATTTAGTGATACTGTAGATACTAATACAATATTCTATCAAGCAAATGATTTTATTGGGTATCCTCATGTCCAAGGCTTATATCCTATAGGAGAATTTGCAGAGTGTTGGAATGAAGAAAGATTGTTGTTCTTTGCATCTGTATTCCGTAAGGCAGCATTTACAAAGGGATTTGACTATGGAAATAAATTTCGAAGAGATATTGCTATTGATTTGATAATTAAACTCCCTGTCAATGATAGAAAAACTCCTGACTGGGATTTTATGGATAAAAAAATATCAATGTTAAAGGCAAGATTAAATACAGAAATTCCGATTTATATACATGCAATAAAAAATATTTATAATAAGAAAAAAAATATTAGGAATTGGGGAAAATTTCATCTATATGATGATGATTTGTTTGTTATTGATAGCGGTACAAAATTAGATAGGATTAAAATGACAAGTAACAATCCTTCTATAAATTTTGTAGGAAGGGCGAATGCTAATAATGGAGTAACAGACTTCATTGACAAAATAGATGGAATAAAACCATATGATGCTGGTTGTATGACCATTTCTTTGGGAGGAGAATATTTAGGATCTTGCTTTGTTCAAGAATCCCCCTTTTACACAAGTCAAAATGTAAATGTACTAATTCCGAAGCATCCTATGTCAGATTATGCTAAAAGGTTTATTGCCACAATGGTATTTAAGGAAGGGCGTTTACATTATAAAGCTTTTATAGATGAGCTCAACAGGCATATGAAAACTGATTTTACAATTTTATTACCCATTGATTCTAAAAATAGACCTGACTGGGATTATATGGAAAATTATATGAGAAGGGTTGAAGAAAAAACACAATCTGTTATTCAGAATCTTCAGTATCACAATAATATATAACTAACATCTAAACTCTAAATAAAATATTTTCAACAAATGCCACAGGGACTCAATGGCATCTAAACTAAACTAAAATATTAACAACAAAATACTTTCTATGCACACATTAGAAGAAATAAATAAGACAGCAAAATCACAAGGAACAAAAGCATTCTGGATATGGTTTCTTGTGTGGATGGCTATAATTTTCTGCATTGTCATATTGGCACAGATGAAGAATCCTGATTTAACGATATTTGAGATAGCCTTTGATTTTCTACCCATGATGGTATTTGTATTCTTGTCATCGGGTATCTTTTATGCTCTTGGTTATCATGGAACCAAAAAGAAAATGAGAGAAGAAAACGAACAAGAAGAACAACAAAAGCGTGAAGAGCATTACCATAAAATGGAAGAACTCTTGGAGAAAATGACTAATGAAAAGAACCAACCAAACTGACACTTGACTCTAAACAAATAATCTCTCTTAGATATGGCTTATACAAAATTAGTTGTACGTTGACTTCGTCGAAGGTACTCACGCTTGAAAGTAAAAATAAACTCGCTTATTTTGTGCTTTACTCGCTTACTCGTACCTTTGTGCATCAAAATAATAAATAGGGATTTATCCCTTTAAGTATATAACATAAAGAGCCAGAGCTTTTCGAGTTTCCCATCAATTGCTACTTTAAAAGGAATCTACGAACAACGAAGGCTATCAGCTCACACCAAACAGGCGTGGGCATTGGTAGTATTCGGCAAGGTAGATAGGGGTAGCAACCTGATGGGCTTGTTTGTTTACTAGCATGCCTGCGCTCTTTTAAAAAACGATATGATACCAAACTTACCAAGACTTTTTTTGTGGACAGATAAAACTTCTATATCGGAGTTTTTCTATTTAGATTCTATAAATAGAACAATTTATAAAACACTTTGCAAAGTAAGAGAAATTCCCCTTGAAGAACTGCCTAAACCCGTCGTTATCTTTAACGAGGTGTATTACCAGGTTACGAGAATTGAGTACGAACATACAAATCCTGCAAAGCTGTCGAAAATTATTTCGGATGTAAGGGCTGATATGAGTTTCCAACTTATATCAGAGTTGGTGATGACTATGGTATATTTTGTTTTTTTACTCATAGAGAAACACTCTCATCCTATTAATAAAACATTTCTTGCCTTGATTCGAGAAAGGTATTCAGAATGTATATACTGGAGATTTTTTGAGGATTGTTATAATAAAATAAGGAAGAAAAATATATACATAACTTATAAGTTTGTTCCTAAACCTGTTGGTGCTGTGCAACTGAGGGATAAATATTATGATTGGAAGGCAATCACAAATAATTACAATTCCATGTTTCTGGAAGAAGTATTAGATTTGTGGGAAGGACTTGATGACAAGAAAGAAGTGGCAATTTTAATTAAAGAAAGCATCAACAACCTCTCTTTCGAGGAGGATTATTCCCGGTTTAACACCTTTAATAAAATTCTGGATAAATATTCTGCGTACAACGAAGAAAATAGTATGGTGCTTGCAGAAGAATGCCAACAATACGACTATAATAGGTTTGTAAGGAAGGAAGATGCAATTACAGCAGGTATGCGAACTCGGCTGCAAGAGTTGCAAAGTGAGAATGAAAAATTAAAGGCTCTACTCGAAAAACAAAAGAGTGACGGAACGGCGCGGAAGTTCACCTTAGTGCAAATTGCTGATTATTGTAAGAGTTGTATTGAATGGGGTGACGCAAAACCTATTGTCGCCATGTTGAATAAGTTTCTTAGAGGCATAGCTACAGCGGAAGACATAAATCTTATTGATAGTATAGAAGAACCTTTTAAAAAAGGAAGATATGTCAATAACTTTTATGCTCCTGTAGGACAACACATAGATCAGGTTGATAAAATAGAAAACTATTGACAACAATGGAGAAGGATAAGAAAAGTGAAATTCATATTACGAACAATTTCAATGCTCCCATAGGGCAGCATATAGATCATGTTGACACCATAAATTTCCGTATGGATGGAGAAGGAAGGTTCGAATTTGGTATTGTGGAGAATGTAGATAAAGGTACAGAACCTTCAAAAGAAAAGCATGATGAAGATTTGTTTCACTTCGTTTACCCAGAAATAGAAGATGAGGAAGCATGGAAAATTCACAATGCTGTGAAACGACTGGTGAAAAATCAGAAAGTAAAAGAAATATGTTCGTTTTTAAGAGAATTGAAGAAACAAGGAAGGGTTTTGTTGCCTGAAAGTCCTAGTGTAGCATACGCTGAATTAGTACGAATGGGGATGCCTACAGGAGAGGGGTTTAGTGAAAAGTATTTTTCTGCTTGCTATATAAAATAGTTCATTCACACAATTAAGATTTAAACATCAGAATCGAATGGTTCTGGTGTTTTTTTCTGCTCAAAGTAAAGCAAAGACAAGATATGAAGAGCGAGCACAAGATATTAAGGGAAAGTACAAGATGGACATTAAAAAATAAAACTTTATGAAATATACATCGCATACTTTTGCATCGCAATCAAAAATGGTTGTCATGTAAGGATATCCCTTGCGTGAATTTTTTAATCAATAAAATTTATGGAAAAAGTATGCAAAATCCAAGCAATTGGTAATTACGAAGAGAAGGACAGACGCGATGGTAATGGTAAGTTCAAAAAGATTACCGTAAGACTGAAGGACGGGGCTGATGAGTTTGTGGCTGAAGCTACTGACGATTTGGCTGGTACGCTGAACGAGAACAAGATTCCTGTAGGTACGAATGTGAGTGTGCTGTGCAGACTGAGAGTCAGCGACTGGAAGGATGAGAACGGTAACCCCAGAACTTCTACGTATATCAATATAGTTAATCTGATTGTATTGTAATGTTACCAAGTTCCCGAAAAAGGAAAATTTATACTAAGAAGGGAGACCGCGAGAAGATTGCAGAATATTTTTCCTGTTCTTTCATGATGGTTTGTTATGCTCTGAATTTTCAGCGGGATTCCCTGCTTAGTCGTAAGATAAGAGATTATGCTATTAACGAACTTAAATGTATGTATAGATTATGAATACTGAAATGACAAAGAAACAAATGGAGGTCGGCAAGAAGTACAGAGGCTGGGCTTCACTGAATGAGTACGGACAGATAAATTTCACTCCGGAACAGACAGGGGTGGCTGCAGGGTCGAAGAAGCTGGTGACGGAGGGTAATGGCTATTCCGTTTATGAGACTAAGAAGAAGGTGGTTGTACACATGTCGCTCAATAAGACTAGGGAGAAGAAGGGGCTTCTGGCTCAGTTCTTTAATCAAATGAATGTTCTAACTGAAATTTTACACAAGTATGCTTTTTGATGTATGTATGCCGATGAAGACAAAGGCTGGGACTATTGCTCCAGGAGTGAAGACCGAGCCTAAGTCGCTGAATCAGGCTTTCGACCTCGTGACGAACAGTAAGAAGTATAGAGGTATTCTGCAGAGGGTGACGAATGGGGAGAAGGAGTTGAAGACTCAGTTGCCTGTAATCTGTTTTATGGGCAAGGGGAATCTTAGGTCTAAGGCGACTATGCAGCCTACGCAGTTTATCATGATTGATATTGACCACATGGAGGATGTGGAAAGGTCGTGGAATACGCTGAAGACTGTGATGGGCAAGGAGTATCTGGACAATAAACTGCTTGTGGCTCACAAGACTCCAAGCGGTAAGGGACTGCGCATCGTGGTTGTGGCTCCGCAAGGTGTGACGTCGATTCCTGATGCTCTGGCTCAACTGAACAGAGAATTTCACTTTGACCATCACGGAGATTTTGACGAGAAGTGTCATGATGTGTCGCGCAGTTCGTTTCTGGTGTCGTGGGATTATGTGCTGCAGTTCAATCAGGATTTGGCATGGCAGGATGATTTTCCCGAAGGACAGATAGAAGCCAGTGCGGAGGGTGAGGATGGTAGCACAGCCAAGGAGACGGAGGATGATAGCGGTATTCCGGAGTTCACCGAGGAGGAGATTGAGAAGTTTGAGAATATGGCATGGAGAGGTGTGCCCGTGAAACCTATCTTGCAGAAGTATATTGAGGTGAACGGTATTCCGAAGTCGGGCGACGGCGAGGCTCATAATTATTATAATGACCTGATAAAGAATTTCCGTTGCCTCACGTCGAATAATAAGCGCTGCCTGCTGTATCTGCTGCCTGCTATAGGGCATACGAAGGAGGAGAGATGGAGCCAGATTAAGCATATCTGCAAGTCGAATACTCTGTCGTCGCTGCCGAAGGAGCTGTATTTCTTCATGAAGGATAACGGCTTTTATGTGAGCCGTAAGCAGGCAATGAGTATGGAGGATGACAGTATCATTCTGGAGGACGAAACTAATGCTGCGATGCCGCCGTTTCTGCCTCCTATATTCCGCGATGTGCTGAGGGGTGCTCCAGCTGATTTCGTTGTGCCCGGAATAAATGCGCTGATGCCTATACTGGGTACGCTGACAAGTTATGTACAGGCACGTTATCCGTATGATGATAAGCTGCATACTACTTCGTTTTTCTCTATCATCACTGCGCCTCCGGGGTCGGGAAAGAGTTTTGTGGAACGATTCATGGATATGTTTTTTAAGGATATCAGGTTGCGTGATTTTATCCAGGGAAAACGTGAGGCTCTGTATCTGAAGTACATAAACAGGAAGGGTGATAACGAGAGGTCGCCTGAGAATCCGCAAACGAGTATGAGACTTATCCCTGCAAAGAATTCGGAGACGGAGTTTTTGGAGAAGCAGCAGATAAATCACGGGTATCACATGTTTACTTATGCTGCGGAGATGGACAGCTGGGCTAAGGGTGTGAAGGCTGCGGGAGGTAATAAGGACGATATGGTGCGCATTGCCTGGGATAACGGTGAGTACGGTCAGGCGTTTAAAAGCAGCAATTCGTTTAAGGGTACGGTAAGGTTGTACTGGAATTTGCTGATTCTGGGTACGTGGGATCAGGTGGAACGGTATTTCAAGAGTGTGGAAAACGGACTCGTGCAGAGATGCTGTTTTACGGAACTGCAGAATCAGGAGTTTGCATCGCCTATGCCGTGGGCACCAATGACGGAGCAGGAGAAGAAGAGGGTAGAGGAGTTCTGTAAGAAGTGTGATGCTGCAACGTATGAGGAACCCTGTAATGTGGATGTGGCTGATGTGGAGGGACTGAACGAGAAGCAGTTTGACGAGGAAATTCCCTGGAGGTTTAAGTTTCGCGAGAAACAGACTATCGACATGGGGTGGATTATGCCTGTCATTGATGCTTTCCATAAGGAACAGGTGGAGATAGCCGTTAGGGATGTGGACAGAGCCAGGGATGTGTTTCGCAGACGTACTGGAGTGAGAGGTTTCAGACTGGCTCTGGAGTGTACGCAGGTATATACCCGATTCACTTCGCGCGATAAGGAGAATGTGAAGAAGTTTGTGGACTGGTGGATGCATATCGACCTTGAAGAGTCGCTGAGGTTGTGGGGTGCGAAGTATAACGAACTGACGAACACCAGTGTTTCTACTCCACAGAGATCGGTTTATACAGGACTGTCGGAGGAGTTTACAAAGGCTGATATCTATACTGTGTGTCTGAAGCAAGGCATTAAGACCGAACTGCGAAAGATTATTTACCAATGGAAGAAACTCGGCATTATCGAGGAGATAGGAAAAGGAACTTATAAAAAGATTAGTAAAGATGAGAAATCTGGCAAAAGTAAGAATAAATAAGTCGAACAGCAAGGCTGTGGTGGAAGGGAATATATCGGAATATATGAAGATGGTTGACCCCTTCCTGTTCAAGACTGGGGATGATCGCATTGTTCCGTTTCAGTCGTTAAGGGCTCTGTATGCATACACCATCAGACTGTGTAGGGAGAGGTCGAAGGGTGGTTGGCTGGATTTGGTCTTGCTACTGGCTGAACATACGTTCCTGTCGTACAACGATGCCGTGGTGTTCGTGCAGTGTTCCGGTTTGCACCTGAGGGACGGAGTGAGCATACTGATATGGGAGGGGTCGGAACAGAATGCAGAATATAAGTTGGAACAGGTGATGAAGCTGTTGCACTCGCTGACCGGCACTTCATTCGATGCCGAGAGCTATAGAAAAGCGTGGGAAGAAATTGATGGTTAATGGTTAATGGTTAAAGGTTAGTATTAATGCATAATGCATAATTCATAATGCATAATTAAGTTTTCGTTTTGGTCTTCGTTATCGTTTTCGTTATCGTTTTCGTTTTGGTTATCGTTATCGTTATCGTTTTCGTTATCGTTATCGTTATCGTTTTAGTTATCGTCTTTCGTCTTTCGTCTTTCGTCCTTCGTTTTTCGTCCTTCGTCTTTCGTTATCGTTATCGTTAAGGTTAAGGTTATCGTTTAAAGAATTTTAATGATATTGAACTATGCTTGTTGTGTAAAGTATAGTTTGGAGGCTTAAAATATGGGGACGCACACGGAAATGTTTTTCAAAAAAAAAATAATGTATTTACAGAATTTTTTGCGAATTAATGAATGTTTGTTATTTTTGCGGCACAATCGATGACTTTATTAACCAATCTAAAAAAAATAGTAATATGGAAAATACGAAGTTTTTATCTCGCTTGTTTTTTGTACTGTTAGTTTTAGTTTCATTTTCTACGCAAAACATTCAAGGACAGTCATCTTCAACCCTCTTAAACAAGGGCTTGTTTACAAATACCGGCATTATAAACTCAGGAAACCAGCTTGCAAGAACGGGGCAACCTAGTCTTCATAATGTGGCAATATACCGTAATAGAATTGTAGTAGATGGAAATACAACAAATTATTGGAAGAATGACGGTGAATGGTTATGTTATGGCGGGGATGATGGTAATACAATCTCTATGTATATATATAACCCTATACAGAAGGAATTGCGGTTCAGAATTATCATAAATGCATATTATCAGCCGCTACCTCAGATGCCAGGAGTGAATATTCAAAGTGTTACAGACACCTATTTTGTTGCTGGCAATCATATAAGTGAGTATACTGGTAATTCCAGTGGAGGCGGGGCTGCACCCCAACAGGGGGGAACTTATCAGCAACCGAATTCAAGACCCGCCAGCAAATGTCAGAACTGTTTAGGATCGGGTAATTGTAGTCGGTCTGGAACCGTATATGATAAATACTATTGTCATGGTTCACGCTCATGTGCCCATTGCTATGGTAGAGGAACTGTGAGCGGTACGTTTGGTGGAACTATCCAATGTTCTTTTTGCAATGGCTCTGGTCGTTGTGGCTATTGTAGAGGTTCTGGCATGTGTAGCCAATGTGGCGGAAGCGGGTATAAAAATTGATAATACGAATTCGAATTAGTATTATGAAAAAACATTTTCTGATTATTCTCTGTGCATTGATGTCATATATTGCTCATGCACAGAACGGAATTAAGTATAACGTAATTACCAGTGGTACTGGTAATCAGCGAATAATTATTTGTCAAGCCTCAGATATTTTTTCTGTGGACTATGCGACAAATTCAATGTGGGATGTTGGTATAACAACCACATGGAAGGCTAATGACAATAATGTTTTGTTGGCATTTAGATTTTTTACTAGTGACGATGTCATATTTAACGATTTAGCAGACGTGTTACCAACCTACGAAATGCTTAAAAAGCGATGTGTGTTTCGTCTATCCGATGGGAAATCGGCAGATTTACCCGTTACTATCATAAATAATGGAAAAAAGGTTATTGATGGTGGAGTATGGTCATCCGTTATAATTTCTGCAGAATTTCCCAGATCAGACATAGAAATACTGTGTAAAAGCGATATTGAGGAAATGGAGGTTTGGTCCGATTCAAAGTGCTCATATATTCTGGAACCGAAACTGATGAAAATCCTGACCTCTTCTATTATCAGTCAAAGTTATGATAAACTTAAAAGCAATGGCGCTGTATTTTCAGGAAATAGCACGACTGGTTCATCCCCGAATATTTCTCCTGGGAAAAGGGTGCTTTCAGCGGCATCAATGACATTCTATCCATTTGGTTTTCTTCCAAAGGATGGCAAAGGATTGACAAAAGAAAAAGCTGTCCAGTTAATCAAGAAAGAAGGCTTTGAAAAAATCAACGTTTATGATTCTTTTGTAAAGGTTGAGGAATCTATCGGGATTTATCATGGAGTTCCGGTTAAGAGTGCATATTTGAGCTTTAATAAGTCTGGCAGAATAGACTGGTGTTATGAAACATATCTCAATTCTTCTTTAACTGAAGAGGAAGCTCTACAAATAGTACTTAAGTATGTAAGTGAAATTAAACAAGAAGGAATCATATTTCCCCCCGCAAAGGAAGGAGATAATTCGCATATTTATTGGGAATATAGTGAAACCCAGCAAGGAAATAATTACAAAGTTGAAATTGGACTTTACAAAAAAGAGAAAAATGGATACTGGTTTAGAATTCACATATACCCTAAATGGTAGGTTGAAACACATGATGGTTTAAGGCTTACCTATTGTAAAGCACCATCCATTCCATTTTCTTATTATTGAATTCCTTGACAGCCTCCTTGCGTAATTTCTTTCTGACCAACTGTCTTATAGACTCCATATAAGCATCGTTGGTTGTATTGCCGAGTGATGATTTCAAGTTGGCTTCATCTGATTCAGTCCATTGAAGATATTGATGCATAGCTTCGATATCATCCGGCCAGTTCTCAGGCAGCAGGTCAGAAATGTAGGTAGGCTCAGTGATGTGGTCGGGAAGTGATGGGCAATGTATGTACTTCAACCATTTATACTCTTCCGGACGTTGCGTCTTGATGTTAGAAATCCATGCCTCTGAATGTTTGGAACCGGTAGGGAGAATGGACTTCTCTTCTTTAGTATCAGAAGAAACTGAATTAGGCGTCCTGTTTATGCACGTCATAGTATAAAGGTACAGGTGGTGCTCCAGGTTGTGAATTGCTTGAATTGCTACCGAATTATCTGTGCCATACTTCTGGACAATCATCGACCGCAATGCCTCAAAGTCATATAACCCCATGGTCTCGAGTATTTTCAACGGTCTACCGTTAGAGGATAGCAAGTCTAATGCCAAATGTAGCCTGGTTGTCCATTGTTGTGCATTGTCCGCACTCAGACTTTTGATCAACAGAATTACCTCATTGACAGCATCCTTTAAGGTTTCTGCATCATAATCGAAATGAGGCAGGGGCAACGTTCCATGAAATTCATATTCACAATAATCTACGCCATCCTCCGAAAAGGCACTCTCACCCTCGGCAACAATTATAATCCTCAATTCAGGATCGTCTTCATCGGCAAGTCCGCTTTCTCCGCTTCCACCGCGGTAGGTTGAAAAGCCGGCAACAATGAAAGAGTGTCTGGTTAACTCTGGCAGATGACTAAAATCGGGTATGTCAGATGGAAAGATGAGCTGAGGAAGACACCATTCTTCTTGAACATTATTAATGTCAACTTTTGAGTTTCTAGGAGAAACGCTACGGTAGTAGTTATAAAAATTATTGCTGGCAAGAATAGTTTTAATAACGCGCTTTAACAGCGAGTTGCTTGCTTCGTTGGTTATCGGATATGAGGTATTCATATTTATATATCTGCACTGATTGAACCTAACATTTGTGCACATAAAATGCCTATGGATAGCACCATAAGTATGATATATGGACGGGATAATTTCTCATGTCCCTCCTTACATTGGTAATTATACCTTGATCGAGCCCAAAAGAACAAAAGAAGAGCCAAAATGGCAATTGTTGCAAATGTGAAGACGGGCGTCATCAAACGATTGGTATAATGATAAAGGGTTTCAGCCAGCCATTTGCATGGAATTATCAAGTAGAAACACGATGTGCCTGTCATCAACAAAAGAAAACGAAATCCTAATGAATGACGATATTGATATCCTTTCATGGCTACTCTCACCCTTGCGGTCATAATAGCCAATATGGCAGTACCTGTAAGAGCTACAGTTCCCATTGTGTAATAGCGCAGCGCCATCACAAACAATAACATCAGCAATATAAAACCGACAACCATCATTGCCCGTCTTATTATCATTTTGTTTCCTGTGCCTTGCATTCCACTCATTATATAATAGTCAGTTTACAAATGCTACCATGATGCAAAGATATACATTTCTTTATAATATTACAAAATTATATAAAATGTAAGATAGTTAAAGCAAAACTAAACACAGTTCGCTGATTGGTGGAGCTATCGGTGACGCATTGGGTTACCCCGTGGAGTTTATGTCGCAACAAGAAATAAAAGGGGATGGTTAAGGGTTAATGGTTAATGGTTAAGTGTTAACGGTTAAAGGTTAGTATTAATGCATAATTCATAATTCATAATGCATAATTAAGTTTTCGTTATCGTTTTCGTTATCGTTTTTTGTCCTTTTTGTCCTTTGTCCTTTTGGAGGCGTTTGAGTAGTTATTATATATCCAAATGCTTTTAAAGAATAAGCTGCAACCAGAAAGTGTGGTTACAAGAGTTATTTCTTCAAATGATTATTTATTATAACTGTTCTAGTGGAAATGCCATAACCTTGCCAGTATCCTATGCCTCCAGTGACATTTGATTGCACGTTTGTGCTTACAGGCATAAACATACTCGTAGAAAAAGATACGGAGCCTTGTATGTCTTTCCAGTAGTTGAATGCTTCCGAATTAACGTGAGCAAGTTTTACTACTACGGTGTCAGATTTGCTGAAGTAGGGGGTGTAATGTTCGTTTGTCATCAGTTTCTGCTCCTTATAAACCGGTATTGAAATATTCTTGGAGGCAGTCACGGCGTCATCCAAATATCCCATATAGCTTATAAGGGGCTGGCTATACTCCAAACCATTGTTTATCAGGAGTAGATAGTAGTTGCGAGTGTCGGGATTATCTGTAAAGTGGGCTGTCAATTGGTACAGGGTGTCGCTCTCAGCACATGGTGCTACTGTTACGGAATCCAGATTTACGCTTGGAAGTATTGTTGTCGTAGCTGTTGCTATGTAGTTCTCGTATTCAACTTTCAATCTGTATGTATGTCCTGTTTTTCCACGCATGGCTCCAGTAGTATATATATAAGGAGGAAAGTAGAGTGTATCGTACATGCCTGTGAGTATGACTTCTTGCGTACCGTCCGAGATAGTCACCTTTGCCCAATTTATCAGGTGTTTCTTTAGTTCTTCTTTGCCCTCATAATCATCCGATAGTGATACACTTGTAGTAAGCATGACTATGGGGAAACCTCCGTCTTCTATCCAACCTTCCACAACAATGTTTTCTGTCTTGCCGGGTTCTATGTTGCCTTTGCAGGCAACCACCGAGAGCATACAAAGCAATGATAATATAAAAGGTAATCTATATGTCATAATTTATTCTGTTTTCAATGGCATAGGTTTTAGAATTTGTAATAGAAACTTAGTGATGGCAGCATGTATACCAAGAAAGTGACGCGCCTGTAAGCTACCTCGTTTCGGTAGATCTTCATTCCGTAGTAGAGTGCATTTGAATGTTGCAGAGTATTGTAGAGTGAGAAGTTTAATCCCTTCTCTGTCTTCGACTGCAGACGTCCCAGGCGGCAGTTGAGCGACAAGTCGAGTCGGCTGTATGCTGGCAATCGATTGCTATTATGAGCAGCGTATTGCGTCACTATTTTCTGGTTGATGATGTAGAAATACTTTGGTGCTGTAAAAGGTGTGCCGGAAGCCAATACGAAAGTGGCACCAAGATTGAGTCGTCGGCTAAGTTTGTACGATACCAGAAAGTTCAACTCGTGGATACGTTCGTGGCTGGCTGGATAGGTGTCATTAAAATTTTTGTTATCGAAAGTACGAAGAGCACGTCCAAATGAGTATGATAGCCAGCCGGTGAGCCGTCCAGTACGTTTAGTAAGCATCAGGCTAACTCCAAAATTGCGTCCCCTTCCGTGAAGCAGATGCTTATTCAGTTGGTAGTCGGACACCACAAAATCATAAAAAGTTCCCTGGTATTCTACTTGTCCGTCGAGCCATCGGTAATACGCATCGAGTGTCAACTGATATCTGCCTCCCGCGATATTGATGCTCGAAGAAGCTGTAAAACCGTGTCCGAGCTGTGGTATGATGTTGTCCGTACCAGCCATTGTCCATGATTCGGTTGGTAGTCCGAGCGACGAGAATCCCGTTTGGAACATATATTGGCTACGCATGGCATAGGATAGAGAGACCTTCCATTTGCCGGCATCATATACAGCTCCAATGTTTGGAGCAAGCGAGTGGTAAGTAGCGGAGTTGGAGTGGAATATGGTATATCTCAGTCCTGAATTGACACTTATACGGTCTGTGAACCGACGAGAGTAGTCAGCATAGAGCGAGTATTCACCTCCCCATTGAGTAGAAGGAGCAGGCTTTACGGAGTGGAAGTCGCTTATCACATTTGCATGCTGCGGAATGAGCATGTGTTGAATGACATCCAGTCCGGTTGTGAGTCCTCGCCACATGATTTTACCTTTGTAACCGAGGTCTGTAATATCGGATGGCAGACGAAATGCAAAGGCATTCATATCGAGTGATAGTTTATTAAAGTAATGTGTGCAATAAAGAATGTGGCGCATCGAAAAGTCGTTCGCGCCATTGTGTATCCATTGGAGTGAACCAGCTGTGTTACCCCAGCGTTCTTTAATAGTAGTCAGATAATCACTGATGAATACACGTCCGTTGTCTTTGCCTGCATAGAAGTCTAGCAGAAGTCTGTTCTTCTGGTCAAACTGATGTAAAACTGATGCATTTATGTCGTAGAAGGAGTATTTTAACTCTTCATTGTCAGATTGCAGCCATCGTGAATAGAGTAAATTAATGTATGAAGTGCGTGCCGATAATAGCAGATTGGTCTTTTTGCCCAAAGGAAGACATAATGTACCCTGGGAAGAAATGAGTCCTACATCAACATCAAGACTTACGCTATCGTTGAGCTGGTTAGAGATTTGCATATCGAGTGTGGCTCCGAGACGATTGTCAGCAGCAGCATCCTGAGGCGATTTTGTGAGCGACATCAGCGTGTAGTGAGTGGGATTGAAAGTAGAAAAGAATCCAAGGATGTGGCTCACGTTGTAGAGTGGTACTCCGTTTATAGAGTACGTATTGTGCTGATTGTCACATCCCTCTACGTGTAGTCCTCCAGCATATTCTCCATTGGTCTGTATGCCTGGCAACACCTGTGTGTGACGTATCGGATCGGCATTACCCATGAATTTAGGGAGTATGTGCATGATCCCCATATCCCATTCGTAGCCCCCGCGTATAGTTTGAAGCGAAGAGTGATTTTTCCATGCTGAAACAACAACAGAATCGAGCGACAAGTTTTTCTCGTCACCCGACCCTGTATTGTTTTCTTTTTTTACGTTCTGCTGCTGAGCCATCGTACTGCTATATGTAAGGCTCAGTAGTAGTAATATCAGGAACAGACTTTTACCAGTCAATCCTCTCATCAGTGAAGTTGCGTGCTACAGTATTTACCAAATCTTTGAAATTATTCCATACAGTAGGGAATGCGGAGTCAGTAAAATAATCCTCAAAAGCATAAGTTGAATTATCAGACATGAAAGTGATAATTGGTTTGCTTTCCCATCGTGTGACATTGCCAGACGGATAACGGTAGTATGGTTTTCCGTATGCTCCTAAAGTGAGTGTGGCTCTAACAGTATTGTTATTGTTATAATAAACGTTGGCTGAGTATTTTGAGTTAGCCTGGGACAGGGCGTTTTTGAAAGCGGTCTCATCATACTTGTTGTCGTCAGCATTATCAATAGCATCTCGCAGAGCAAAACCGTCATTACATTGTGCCTTGATTTGCACATTTCCAAGAATATCTAACGAAGCATTAATGTTTGTCAGAGAATTGACGTTAACATCGTCATAACCTTGATTAGATATCTGAGAACTTGCACTTGCATTACCGCTGACAATAGTAGTGCTGCCATTGCTTATAGAGAAACTTGCACTTGACTGACCGTTTGCAACGTAACTAACCTTCGAAACATTGACAGTATATTTCTCATTAATTACAACTTTTGTAGTTACATCAAGATTATTTCTCGACAAATCATACTTGTCATTCTCAATAATATTGGTAAGGTTGAATGTTGCAACTACAGAAATAATAGTCCTTCCTGCTTGTGTGACAGTCGCTTCTATTCTTTCAGGAACAGCAACACCGATTTCATTGTATTCGTAATCGTATGATTGAGTAGAATAATTATATCGGCGATCACGTTCCTGCATAATGTAAATATTCTTTTCCGCTCCACTTTTTGTTGCCGTTACTACAATCTGCTGATTATTTTCATCAGGAAAAACAAACTGGCAACGCGTAGAGTTACTGCTATACTGCCAACGATTGTTTACAACCGTGTAGTCACCATAAAATTTAGATGCCTGAAGCAATGTTTTATAATAATTTGTAGAACCTACACTAGAAACCAGTTCCTTCAGATTGTCAATATCAAAGCGGTCTTCTATAGCCGACGCGTCGTAATTTCTATTTTCAAGCGCTTGGCGTATTGGCTTGAAATTATCAAAATCATTTTTGCCGAAAGAAGCCACTAACTGCTGACCTGTTTTGTCAAGAAAATCCTTGTCATTACCTTCATAAGTAGCCGATCCGCCACCGCCTCCACCTTCACCTTCATCTGATGACCCACTGTCACCGCAAGCTACAAACATAGTTGCAGTTATTAATAAAACCGATAAAAAACTAATTTTTCTCATAGCATAAAATATTAAAGTTAATTTATTGAATTGATATATTATATTATTAACATTGAATAGATTTGTAGTATGCAAAGATAAACAAAATTGATATATCAAGCAGAATAGCTCTGTAGTTACATTCTCTACATGTAGATTAATTCACGACATTGCCTGAAATAAAATAGGGGAGATACTTCACAGTATCTCCCCATAGGATTAAATTATTTAGATTTGAAGAATACACGGTGTTAACCGTGATTTTTCCTTAAGTTTTAATTAGAATGTCCAACCAAGACGAAGTGCTGGGTTAACAGCGAACTTGAGTTCAGTACCAGTAGCCTTTGGAGCAACTTCTGTAGATGTAGTACCATTTGCTGTTTCAATCTTCTTCCAGCTTGTGTTAGAGAAAGCGAATTCGATTTCAGCACCGATATAAAGCTTCTTGTAAACATAGAAGTTAGCACCAGTGAATACACCTACACCAAACTGTGTGTAACCACGGTTAGCTCCAGCTGTGCTCTGAGCGCCCTTGATTTCTGTATATCCAGCTGTATTCTCGCTTTTTGCGCTGCTTGATTTTAATGAAAGTTCAGCCTCAGCACCAGCATAGATGTCAAGACGATCGAACTTACCGAAGTGACGCTCGTAACCAGCAGCGATACCAAACAAAGTTGATTTTCTAGTATCTTTAGTAGTAGTAGCTGTAGATTCACCCTGCTTCTCATTGTTGAGACCGAAGTTAAGACCTAAACGGATAGCGTCCTTGTCGCTTACAAAGTAAGAAGCATTGATACCAATGTTGTCAAACATTTCTTTACCACCGTTGTTGAATGGACGGAAATCAACAGATGTCTGGAGATCACCCTTTTCAGCTTTGTACTGTGCATTTGCTGTTGCAAAACCAAATACTGCGATTGCAGCGATAAATAATTTCTTCATAACCTTTTTTAATTTTTAGTTAATACTGATGTTAATTATTTAAGTTTCTTTCAAAACTTTTTGCAAATTTATGGAGGTTTGCATTAACAAAAAGAAACATTGTGTAGCAGGAGTAACTACATGTAGAGTACTTCGCTACACAATGCCGATTTTTTTCTATAAACTCCTTAAAAAAGGTGTAATCTGCTATTGTTTTGTTAAAGTTGTCAAAAGACCTGTTTTGTTTACCCCTTCGTAAACCGACATGGTGTTATTTTCGATATAGAAATAAAGTACCTCCGTAGAATATCCGCTATAGCTATCGTATATTCTCATTGTTATTGTACCATTATTATTACCAGTTAAAGAGTAGTTGAACGTTTCTGTGTCCGTCTCAGTTCCTGAATAAGAATCATAATATTGTTCTACAAAATGTCCTGTTCCTCCTGCATTGAATGTAAATGTATAATTATATCTTCCTTTTCCACCTTTCCATGTTCCAACAACATTGTTGGTAACAGGTGCCCCGCCTTTACTGAGTGTTATCCAAGGATATCTACCTTGTTCATCCTCGGAAATGGTCATCTGGTTATTCTGAATTTCGAAATACTCAACTTCTGTAGAATAACCACTATAGCTGTCATATACTCTAATGGTTATTGTACCCTTATTTTCTCCAGTTAATACGTATGAAAAAGTTTCTGTTTCTGTTTCTGTACCTGAATAAGCATCGTTGTACTGCTCTACAATGACTCCAGTTCCATTACCATTGAAGGTAAAAGAATAGGTGCGTCGTCCACTCTGACCAGTCCAGACACCAACAATGCCGTCATCACCGCCACCTCCGCCGCCATTACTATTACCACTGTCACCGCAAGCTACATAAGCCAAACTTAGAATCGAAACCATGATAATGGTCGAAATCTGAAAAAAATACTTTCTCATAAATAAATGTTTTAATGTTATATAATTAATAATGTATATTTGTGCAAATATATAGTATTGTAATGGTATACTGAAACTACACATGTAGCGTGATTTACTACATGTATAGTATAGTTATACACAATAGACTATTTATCGTCCATTTTGTGGTTGACTTCTTCTTCGTAAAGACTGAAAAAGTTAAAGTTCAGAATGACACTCAGACGCTGCAGCAGTTGTGTGTCGATACTATACTTTTCAAACAGATTGTACACGTTAGTGCGGTGGCAACCAAGTTCGTTTGCAAGCCATACGACGGTTTTACCCTCGTCCTTTAGCTTTTGTTGTAAGATTTTTCCGATGTGCATTTCAAAGTTTCTCTATATAACGGTTAACTTTATATAGATAAAAAAGCGTGGGTAAGCTGTTTTTACTTATCCCACATTTCAGGCCCTGGAAACTGCCCTTGTACAAGGATAAGCACCCAGTTAGCCCACGCGGTGTGATATAATTATACATAATGTATATCTCAATCATTCCAAATGCCATTCAGAATAATATGAGTACAAGGATATAATATCCCACGCGGGACGTACTGACTGCTCTATCTTCTTGTACGTTTTCAAGTTTTCCAGGTTTGAAATGTAGAAGATAAGCGTCTTTTAACGCCCTTTTACCATAAAATTGCAAATTGACAGATGCTGTTGTTGCATGAATCTTTTTGCATACCACTAGCCACTATTGGCTAACTGGTCAACTGCAAAGGTATGGATAAAAAATGAAAAGACAAGCATTCTTAGCTAATTTAACCAAGAATGCTTGTCTTTAATAATGTATAAAGGAACACTATAATAAAATGTCCTTTTTGTCCTTTGTCCTTTTGGGGGCGTTTTGTATAGTTGACAAGTGACAGTTGACAGTTGATAGTTAATAGTTGAAAGTGGCAAAAAAGTACACAAATACTTCTGTTTTTAGATAAGGGTTACTATCTTTACCACAAAATTTGAATATTATGTACAACAGAGAATTTACTCCTGAGAGGATAACGGAGTTGAAAGAGAATGAGGCTTTTGTGTTTGGCAGTAATCTGTCGGGTAGTCATGGCGGGGGCGCTGCATGGATAGCGTATCAGAAGTTTGGGGCTATCTGGGGACAGGGCGTTGGACTGCAAGGACAGAGTTATGGTATCCCGACGATGCAGGGTGGGGTGGAAACTATCAAGCCATTTGTGGATGAGTTTATCGAGTTCGCTAAGGGACACCCGGAACTGAAGTTTCTCGTGACTCGCATCGGTTGCGGCATCGCTGGGTTCAGGGATGAGGAGATCGCTCCACTGTTCAAGGATGCTATCGATGTGGAGAATGTTATTTTGCCAAAAAGCTTTGTTAGTTATTCCGACATCTAAAGACACGAAATACTCGAAAATCTTTTCTTTAACCAAAACCATAAAAACCCCTTCTTTAGTCTTGAAGCTCTTCCAGAGCCCGCGCTAAGTGTTGTGTCTTTGTCTTTAAGAACAAGTTCTTCAGCCAAATTCACATCCCTCATCGCATCCACTTCGTTATTTCAAGCCCTCGAAGGAAAAACCCTCCTTCGCAGAAAAACCTTAGCCAGCGTAGAATAAAACAATAATGGAATACTTATTTTAAATTATTGGAAGTGAAAGTAGCCGCCGGGCGACTACTGAACCAATAAAAATTGCAAATAATTACAAAAAATTTAACCAATAATAATTCTCTAATTCTTGATAAAAATTATTGTCAAATTATCTCAAATTATTGTTTTTAGGTCAACGCTACCCGCATGATAGATTAATGGTTCACTTTTAATTTTTCATTGATTAGCGGTTAACCCTTAACCGTTAACCGTTAACCTTTAATGTAGCCTGCTTTTTTGAGTTCACCATAGACGAGGTGGCATTCGTCGTACCAGGACTGACCAAAACGGCGGATGAGGGGTTCCTTGAGGAACTGGTAGAGGGGGAGCTGGAGTCGTTCTCCTAGTTCGAGGGCAGGACGGCAGATGTCCCATTTGTGGTAGTTGAGGGCTGGCATGCCGGCTACGGTGGTGATGCGGATGGGATAGAGGGCACAGGAGATGGGTTTCTGCCAACGGAGTTTTCCGGCTCGGTAGGCGGTGTCGATGGCACAGAGGGCACAACGGGGACCACGTGTCTTGCCGCCATCGGGGGATAGGTTGGCATAACGTACGAAGACGCAGTCTTTGCCGTTGATGATGGAGGTGACGAGTTCGCCGTCGCGGTCAGAATAGACTACTCCGTTCTTTTCTATTTCTGCTTGTGCTTTGGGGGATATGTCTGGCCAGACGATGTCTTTGGCATGTTCCAGTTCTGCTACTTCGTCAAGGGCTACCGGGGCTCCTGCGTCGCCTTCGACGCAACAGATGCCATGACAACGTGTCAGGTCGCAACAGAAGTGAACCTGAAAGATGTCGAGGGATACGAGGGTATTTTGAATTTGAACCAATTGGGGTAACGTTTAAAGGTTAACGGTTAACGGTTAAAAAGTTTTGGTTTTCGTTATCGTTATCGTTATCGTTTTCGTTATCTCGACCCGAGGAAGAGGAAGAGCATGGAGAGGAGGACGAGGAGGAGATCGACGACTTTAGATCGGAGGTTTTTCTCATGGAAGATGAGGGCTCCGAAGAGGAAGCTGACGATGACGCTGCCGCGGCGCACCATGGAGACGATGGATATCATGGCTCCGTCCATGCCGAGGGCATAGAAGTATGCGAAGTCGGCGGCGGAGAGGAATACGCTGATGAGGATGATGCTCCAGTCCCAATGGAAGGGGGTGGTGCGTTTGTGGTTTGGCCACCAGAGGAGGAATAGCATGGCTAGCATCATGAAAAACTGGTATATGTTGTACCAGGACTGCACGGCGAGTTTGTCGAGTCCGACGCCGTGGTTCTGGGGCGATGCCATAAGGAACTTGTCGTAGAGTCCGCTAATGGCTCCGAGTATGTTTGCCAGGATGACGAAGATGATGAAGCGGTTGTGCTTGAAGTCGATACCTTCTTTTTTGCTGGAACGGGAGAGCATGTAGAGTCCGACGATGGCTATGGTGACTCCTAACCACTGCCATAGGTTGAGTCGTTCGCCAAAGAAGGTGATGCCTCCGATGAGTACCCAGATGGGACGTGTGGCGTTGATTGGTCCGACGATGGTGAGGGGCAGGTTTTTGAGTCCGAAGTAGGCAAAGAGCCAACTACTGAGGACTATGACTGATTTCAGAAGTATGTATTTGTGTTCTTCCCATCCGTAGGAGTGGGTGAAGAAGAGGCTGTCTTCGGGTATGGTACCCTGACGGGAGAGTACGATGAAGGGTATGAAGATGAGCGACGAGAAGAGGGTGTTGAGCAGGAGCACGGGGATGACGGCGTTGCCTTTGAGTGATTTCTTCTTAAAGACGTCGTAGAATCCTAATAGACAGGCTGATATGAATGCGAGAATGAGCCACATTTTTAGTTGAGAGTTGAAAGTTTAGAGTTGAAAGTTGAAAGTTATTGGCTGTTGGCTTAGGTCTTTAACCTTTAACCGTTAACCTTTAACCGTTATTAGTATTTTATGTCGGAGAGGAATAGGGCGTTGCCGGGAACGGAGTTGCCTGCGGAACAGCGGTCTTTCTTTTCTATTATCTGTTGGAATTGTTGTAGGGTGATGGTGCCGCGACCGACGTCGAGGAGGGTGCCTACGATGGCTCGAACCATGTTGCGGAGGAATCGGTTGGCGGTGATGGTAAACTGCCACTTGACGGGTGTGAGCTGTTGCCAGTGGGCATAGGTCACGGTGCAGATGTTGGTCTTGGTGTCGGTATGGAGTTTTGCGAACGATGTGAAGTCGCTTGTGGTGAGAAGGAGTTGACATGCCTGGTTCATCAGTTCGAAGTCGAGTGGCTGCGGATAGCGGTAGGCATAGGGTTCGAAGGGTGTCTTCTCGGTCACAATATAGTAATGGTATGTGCGTGAGGTGGCACTGAACCTTGCATGCATGTCGTCAGCGACGGGGTGTATGTCGTGAATGGCGATGTCGGCAGGCAGGAATTTATTGAGTTTGTAACGGAGTTGTGCGAGTTCGTCGGTGGTAAATGCTGTGTCGAAGTCGAAGTGGGCTACCATGAAGGAGGCGTTGACTCCGGTGTCGGTGCGCCCAGCTCCTACGATTTCGAGTGGTGTGCGTAGGAGGGTGGAGAGTGCCTTCTGAAGTGTTTCTTGTACGGAGGGTGCGTTGGGCTGTATCTGCCAACCGTTGTAGGCAGCTCCGTCGTAGGAGAGTGTGATGAAGTAGCGCAATTGTAAAGTTTAAAGTTTAAAGTTGAGAATTGAAAATTGAAAGTTGAAAGTTGAAAATTGAAAGTTGAGAATTAGTGGGTGAGTCGGTTGTTGAAGAATGCTGCAATGCGGTGAGGCAGACTTTGTGCTCGTGCCTGACTCTTCAGATGGGTTGATTCGCCTCCATGGTAGTATTGCCAGAGCATGATGGCGGAGGTGATGAATGCAATGGCGTCGGCTGCTGCGATGGCTATCCATACTCCGTTAGTGCCCAAGAGTGTGCCGTCGGCAGTTGGCAGTTCGGGGAATATGATGAGGAAGGGCACGAGGAATACCAGTTGGCGGCTGACGCTAAGAAATATGCTTCGCTTAGGCATTCCGATAGACTGGAAGAAGTTGCTCGTGACAATCTGGAATCCGACAAGTGGCGACATGCATACGATGATGCGCATGGCAATTACGGAGATGCGGGTGAGGTCGGTGTCGGAGGTGAATGGCAGTATGATGTATTCAGGGAAGAATTCGCAGATGACGAATTCGATGCACATGACTGTGGTTGCCATGTAGATGGCATAACGCAGTACGAGGTTGACACGGTCGTAGAGTTGTGCTCCGTAGTTGAATCCTGCTATAGGTTGCATACCCTGACAGATGCCGAGTACTATCATGACGGAGAGGAAGAGTACGCTGTTGATTATTCCGTAGGCTGCAATGGCTATGTCGCCTCCGTGGGTAGCCAGTCCTTTGTTGATGAGTATGACTACGAGGCAGGCACAGAGTTGCATGCAGAAGGGTGAGAGTCCGATGGAGAGTATGGTGCGTACGATGGTCTTTCGAAGTCCGTAGATACCCCGTTGCAGGTGGATGAGGTCTTTCGGTGAAGAGAGTTTTATCCATACGAAACAGAGGGCGAAGAGTTGCGAGAGCACTGTGGCTATGGCAGCTCCGCGAATGCCCATGCCGAGGGTGAAGATGAAGAGGGGGTCGAGGATGGAGTTTACGACGACGGTTGCTACGGTAGCCATCATCGCTGCACGCGGGTGACCAGTGGAACGCAGTGCCGCGTTGAGTCCGAGGTAGAGGTGCGGAATGACGTTGCCCAGAAGTATGATGAACATATACTCATAGGCATAAGGGTAGGTGTTTTCGCTGGCACCAAAGAAGGTGAGAAGGGGATGGATGAAGATGAGTGCAACGACTGACACAAGGATGCCCATGATGATGTTGAGAACCACGATGTTCCCCAGTACCCGTTTTGCACCTTCGTAGTCGCGTTGTCCGAGTTTTATGGACATGAGTGTGGAACCACCCACTCCTACCATTGCCCCGAATGCTGCAGCGAGGTTCATGACGGGGAAGGTGACAGCCAGTCCGCCTAAGGAAAGTGTGCCTACATCGGGTATGTGACCTATGAAGATGCGGTCAACAATGTTGTAAAGCGATGAGGCAGCCATTGCTATGACGGCTGGTATGGCATACTTCAGCAGCAGGGAACTGATTGGGGCTGTGCCGAGTTCTTTGGTGCGGTTGGTTTGTTCCATTCTTTTTTTATTTTGGCTGCGATATGGTATATCGCAGGACTCAACTTGGGGACTTGCTTGGGGCTTTACTTCTTTTCTTCCTTTTTGTCTAAGAGGCTCCAGGCAGGAGGGTCGATGCCGAGGAGATTCTTTACGAAGAAGTCGAAACGCTTGTGTTCGCCGTAGGCTTCACCCATGGTGTGGTGGGCACCAGGAATGAGGATGAATTCGAAGTCTTTGTTTGCCTTCTGCAGGGCATTGACTACCTGGTAGGATGAGGAAGGATCGACGTTGTCGTCCATTTCACCAACGAGGAGCATGAGTTTGCCTTGGAGTTTGTGGGCATTGACTACGTTGCTGCATTCGATATAGCTGGAATCGACTGGGTAGCCCATCCACTGTTCGTTCCACCAGATTTTATCCATGCGGTTGTCGTGACAACCACAAGCAGCATAACCGGCTTTGTAGAACTCAGGATGGAAGAGCAGGGCTCCGAGTGCTTCCTGACCTCCGGCAGAACAACCATAGATGCCCATGCGGTCGATGTCCATATATGGATATTTCTGTGCTGCTGCCTTTATCCATGCAATGCGGTCGGGGAAACCTGAGTCTTTGAGATTTTTATAGCATACCTGTTCGAAGTCGAGGGAACGGAATGAGGTAGTCATGGCATCGAGTTGTACGACGATGAAGCCCAGTTCGGTGAGTGCATCCATGTAGTAGAGGGATGGTGAGAAGGACTTAGGTACGTACTGGTCGCCAGGACCTGAGTAGATGTATTCGATGACAGGGTAGCGCTTGGACGGGTCGAAGTTGCGTGGACGACGAATGAGTCCCCACATGTCGGTCTTGCCGTCGCGACCAGGAGCAACAAACACTTCTGGAGCTGTCCAGCCTGCATCCTTCAGTTTGCTTATGTCGGCAGTCTCGAGGGTGGAGATGACTTTGCCGTCGATAGCAGAACGGAGGAGGGTAGTTGGAGGACAGAGCGGAGTGGAGTATGTGTCGATGAGAGTCTGGGAATCCTCGTTGTAAGTAGCACGGTGGTTACCTTCCTCGGGTGTGAGGGCAACGACCTTCTTTGACTTCAGGTCGAGACGATAATAGTGGATATTATATGGGTCTTCCTGTGAAATTGTTCCGTCGAGACTTGAAGTGACTTTACCTATATTCTTGCAGTTCATGCCGTTGGCAGAGAAAATCACGTAGCCCTGTCCCTTATCGTTGCAATCGTGGGCAATGACGTTGCGTACCCAGTAATCGCCTTTGGTGAGTTGGGTGAGTTTTGCTGTCTTGCGGTTATAGAGATAGAGATGTGCATGTCCGTCGCGGTCGGATTTCCAAAGTATGAAATTAGGATTGATGTCACGACGCAGGTTACGTGAGTATGCTACATACTTATCGTTCTTCTCCTCGATGAGAGTCTTTACTTCGCCCTTGAGATTCATTTCGAGAACGCGATAAGTCTTGTGACCACGTTCGTTGAATTCGAAGGTAACAGTCTGACTGCCTACATCCCATACCGGAGCCTCTACATGGTACTGGCTGAGGAAAAGATTGCAGGACTGAGGACGTATGGTGCGATGGTTTTCAACATCGATGATGACAGGAATGCGGTAGTTGAGAGAATCACCCGGTTTTGCATATTCCTGCTGAGAGTAGCGGGGCTGTACCTGATCGGTAGGTGAAGAAAGGGTGTAGGTTACGAAACGCTTTGGTGCGGGTTTTATTAGTACTGTAGCGTAGTACTTACCATCTTCGGACCAATGTCCCCAAGAGGAATAATAGCAGGTGTCCTGACCGTCGGAGGTGAGTCGGGTGAGTGTTTGTTGTTCACCGCGCTCGTCAGACAGGTATAGGTCGTTGTCCTTATGAATAATAAATGTGTTCTTGAGGGTAGGAGACTCTGCGTGTCCGTCCTTCTCGTCGAGTACTTCCATCCAGTGGTGACCATTACCATCATGATGAGGGCGATGACGAGGACGAGGGTCGGAGATGAGTTCTTTGGCTCCAGTCTTGCTGTCAACACTGTAATAGACGGTGCTGTCGCCGTTATATACAGAATACCAGAAATTGCCGTCTTTACCCTTGTGGGCTTCGACGTTTCCGTTTTTCATTTTCCAATGATACTTGGAATTGATTGCAAATGCGTTTTTGTACTTTTCAACCATGTCCTGTGCAGAAGCATAGACGGTTGTTGCTGATAGGATGCAGAAAAGGATATAGTTTTTCATAATTAATAAAGATTAAAGTCTGTGTAGAAATAATAGTACCACCAATAGCTGTCGCCATAGACGGCATGGAGACGTTTTGACATCTCCGTATCTGAGAGTCGTTGTGCGGACAACTGGTTGTAGTCCTTTACGAATCGGTTATAGCGGTCGGCAATGAAATTGTCGAACGGGAAATGGTCGAGTGTGATTGGTGAATCCTCGCGTGTGCAGAGGAGTATGGCAGTCTCTTGGTAGAGTTGCGGAATGGCATCGTTGGGGTGTGCATTAACGTAATTGTAGAAATGCACGTCGAAGGCATATTCGTCCTTTGCCCATAGGGATGTGGTTATGATGACTTCTTCGAGTTTCGGGTTCGAAGGATGCAGGAGGTCGGCAAAGTGATTGAGAATCCATTGTTCGCACATGCCATTGTCGGAATCGAGATTGTCGGGTTCGTCGGTGAGTAATGGTGCGATATTTTTGAACTCATCAGATTGCATGAGTAGCGTGCTGGAATAAATGAAGCGTTCCTGCTGGTTTGCCCACTGATGGTGGAAAATGCTTGCCTTGAGCAGAGAGATGTATTTGCGAGCAAGGTCGAACTCCTGATTCATTATTGCACAGCGAGTCATGACTTTTATATCTCGAGCAGTGAGTCCGTACTTTACTATGTTGCTCATAGCCCTTTCATAGGCGTAGTTCAGTTGGCCGTACTGAAAATAAATCATTGGGGCAGCGAGTCGTGAGATATGTATCTGTAGTGTATCTGCCGGCATGAGGCGTGTAATAGGTGCAGGTACAGAACCGCAGTTGTTTGTCTTGAACATATCCTGCAGTTTGTCTGTGTGCATAAGGGCTATATTCTTATAAACCACCATGAGGTTGGTAGGTTGGGCAATGGCATGGTGTTCGCTAATGATATCTTTCCAACGACCTTCCTCAACAGCTCGATACATACGCAGTTCGCTGTAGAAACTCTTTTCAGGCATGGTGACTGAATAGATCTTCAGTACAGGACGAGCTGAAATGAAAGAAAGCAAGAAAAGGAGGTAGGGTTGCCACCAGCGGGCATGATGGAGAAAACGTCTTATGAGGTAATCAGTGATTAGGGCGAGGAAAGATGCGTAAAGGAGTACGAGTGTGGGTACGAATGCAATGCCGGCAGACTTGATGTAATATATCCAATAGCCGAGGCATAGCAGAAGATAGAGTAGGGCACATTGTGGCAGGAGTGCGAAGAGGCGTGCCCATCCTTTCAAAGAGAAAAGTGAGATGAGGCAGTAGTATGTGATGAGCCACAGGAGAATGAGGATAGCAGCACCTATCCAAGGGTAGTAGAAAAACTGAGTGAGCCAGCACCCTATCCATGCCCACAGTCCACCACGCTCGGAGATTACCTCACGCATGAATGTTTTGCCAGAAACGAACAGAGAGTTGTCGCTTATGGCAAAGAGATAGTCTGCGTGGCATAGGAGAATGGTGTATGCCACGATGACGAATAGTATAGGGACGATATGTTTCTTAATGAAAGACACTGTGAGCGGTGTGTGGTTATATTGTCTGAAGAATGTGTGTTACTTGCTTTTGAATGTTACCTTCTTAGGGTCTTCGCGAGCAATGCTGACAAACTCCTGTGGCGTAACCTTTACAGGTTCTACCATGAATTCAGGACGATTGTAGGAACGCAGGAAGAACGTGTAGAAATTAGGATCACGCTGTGGCAGTTCGAATGCTTTGTGGCACTGTCCGTTCTTGTCAAAATAAGAAATGTAAGGACGGGTGTAGTTGCCATCGTCACGACGTGAGGCAGTCATAATCCAACGGCTATTGCTGGAGAATGAAGGATAAGACTCAGACTGGTTGGAGTTCAATTCTGTAAGTGGTCGTACTTCGCCTGTCTTAAGATCCATCAGTTGTATGTCGGCATCTGGATGCCATACATGGAAACACCCGAATTCGGCAAGTGAGAAGACAAGGTATTTACCATCGGGAGAAACTCGTGGCAGGGTAGCGGAGAGTCCGAGTGAGTCGGCATTGAAAATCTTAATGGAAGGACCGAATGTGCGTGTCTTAGGGTCGAAAGACTTTGCGTAGAGGTTGTAGTGAACCTCCTTATAGCGCTGAATCATTTCTGTTTCCTTTGCCAGACTGTCGTTGTGGTATTCGAAGTGCGCAGAACAGTAATAGAGAGTTTTGCCGTCTGCAGACCAGCATGGGAATACTTCGAGTTCGTTGGAGTCGTTCTCGATGATGCTTACCTCGTCGGTTTGCGGGTCGTAGAGGATGAGGTCGGAACGAGTGTCCTGTACTTCAATCTTGCGTATGTCCTTAGTGTGGAACGACTGTCCTGTGTTGTTGGTAGAGAATGCGATGACATTGATTTGTGGATGCCATGAAGGATATACTCCTGCAGAGATAGTGGAATCGGTTTTCAGATCCACTTTCTTGATAGTTCCTTCATCTACAATCATTGTGCCTCCGTAGCCCTGACGCATATGGAAGAGCATGCGACTGGTTTTGTAGTTCTGATATGAATGGCAGTTGATGCACTGGCCAGACTTCTCAGTGGACAAAGGCATATTACTGTAGATATCGCTTTCGTCATAATTAGTGAGGTTTCGCTGACGAATGGCGATATTCTCGAAAGCCACGTAGGATGGTTGTATGTTACGATAGGAGATATATGGGTCAATGTCTTCCTCTGCAATGTAAATATTGAATGGTTTGAAACGAACCCATTCCTCAGAAACCTTAGCAAATACTTCAACAGCAATGCCAGAACCTTTGGCAGCGTTACGCAGTTCTGCCCACTCGTCTTCATCGATGATGATTTTGCCATCTTCACCATACGTGTAGGAGAGTCCGCCCGGAGCTGTGAAACGAGCCACAACGTTGCGTGTGCCTTGCAGGACAGCAAAGTTTGGAGGGCATATATTGGCAGGCATAGTCACCTCTGCATAATCGGGACGAATAACAGGAAGTTCCTGAGTCTCTATATATGTGTCAGGTGCTTTAGGACGGCTACAGGAGATGAATGCGCCTGTTAGAGTTAAGATTAAAGCTAAATTGCGTAAATGTATCATTGTTATAAGGTTATATTTATATGACTTCATAAAGAAAAATATTGGTTAGTATGAAACTATATCGCGACAGAAGAAGTAGAACCACCAGAATGTGTCGCCATAAACAGCCTTCATGTTTTCTCCTACTTGTTTAGTGTCCAAACCTGTACTGAGGAGTGACTGTGCCGTTTGGTTGAAACGTTCGTAGCGAGCTACTATCTGTTGTTGGTCGAAAGGCATGCGTGAGATATCCATGCTTTGCGGTTCGAGTTTTCCGTAGAGATATGCAGCCTCCTGATAGTGGATTGGCATGGTCTTGTCGGAATTGAGATATGCATACTGCACGAAGCGAGGCCAGAAGAGTTGTATGTCTTTCTGCACAAGGGCATAGACGAGTGTCATTTCCTGGAAATACTTACTGTCTTTGTTCATGCTTCGTGAGAAGTAATTGATGAGATACATCTCTGGTATGCCGTTATCTCCATCGAGTACGGAACCCATGTGGCGTTGCAAATCGATGATGTTTGCCAGTTCGGGGTAGTATTTTTGTATGTTATGCTGATTGAGCATGTATGTTTTTGATGTAGCAGGCATATAGTGCTCAGCCCATTCCTTTTGGAACAGTGTGTTGCTCAGTATGTCGAGATACTTGCGTGCCAGCTTGTACTCCTCGTTTACGAGAGCACAGATGGTTAGAATACGCAGGTTGTTGTAGCTGTAACCGTATTCTACAGAGTTTTCGATGCACCAACGGGTAGAGAAATTGACTTTTCCGTGGAACATATAAAGCAATGGGGCTGCTGTCTGTACCATGTGTACTTTGAGAGAATCGCGTACGTAGGGCTTTTCTCCCATGTTGTTGTAGTGGAAGAACTGGTTTCCGACAGTACCTTTGTTGAAAAGGGCGATGTTTTTCAAGATTACCATCTCACGAGTAGCGTCGCCAGGCAGTTTTGCTGATTCTTGAAGTATTGTATCCCAATCGTAGTCTTCTGCAGCATTATACATACGCATTTCAGCATGGTAGTTGTAATTGTCGAAATTAGCCTTGTGAGTGATGAAGGCAAGTGCGACGAATATTAGTGTTGAGCATAGCAGGGATAGTTTGCTGCCACTGAGTTTATCTGCTACGAGGTTAGTCCATTTGGCAGGTTTGGGTATGGCGAGTATGAACAACCACACGATGGCAATGATGAACGGCATGGAGAGAGTCCAACTGCTTGCCTCCTCGGCTTCGAAAATAGGGAAGCCGGAAATCCATGCGTTTTCTAAAGCCAGTTCGCTATAGGCACGGAACCATAGGACAGGTGTGACGACTGCGAGAACGAAAGGAATAGCTACGTTCATCAGGTACCATTTGCCTTGCATCGAGTGTGTTTTCTCGTCGTTTCCGTTTTTGCCCTTAACACCTTGTAGTCCGGTGATAGCCATGCAGAGTAGGCTATAGATGCCGAAGAGAGGGTAGGTGAGCGCGGGAATGACGGTCCACAGACCTTTCTTAGGCAGTCGGAGTGCAGCCCATGAAACGACTAACAAGAGTCCGAGTGTGGGTACAAAGTAATAACCTATGAACTTAATGTAATAAATCCAATAACCGAGGTCGATAACTGAAACGAGTAACATAAATGGAACTACGAGGTTCAGAGGCATGAGCAGGTTCCGTATGCTGAAAGCCTTCTTTGTGATGAGAGCTATAACTACCCAAAGGAAAATGAGTATTGCTGCTCCGAGCGCTGGAATATAGAAAAACTGAGTAAGGAAACCTCCTATGAAAAATAGAAGTCCGGCTGGCAGCTGCATACACTCTTTAAAATGGATTTCGCTATTGTAGAAGAGCGATCGGCTTTGTGCCATGAAGAGAGTGTCGCTATTTTCTGTAATCAGGTAATAGGCTGCAAAGAGTACGAATGCCAGGATGAAGGCAAAAGCCCATCCCCGTTGCATCCATTTCGACGGTGTTATCTGTTTGGGTTTTGAGTTTTTCATTGTTGTGATTATAAACTAAGTGCAAAGGTAAGGCTATTTTTTTACTATTAGACTTTTCTGGCTATTTTATTTAGATGTTTTTTTGTTGTTCGCTAATTAAACCGTAATTTTGCATCGAAATAATGTAATAGATATAATAAAAACACTATTAAAATGAAGTATTATTTTAGAGGCAAGACGTATAGGGTGTCTTGTCCGTTGTGTATTTTGAAACAGCATGTGCTATTTGTATGTCTTGCTATTTTAGTAGGTTGTGGAGGAAACTCGAAACAAGGTAATGAAACTGCAAAGATGGTCAATGTGTCAGTGTGCAGGGATGCTAGTGAGTTGCCCCCTACGTCGTTCACGGGGCTGGTACGTTCTGCTGATTTGGTGAATGTTGCGTTCCGTGTGAGTGGAACCATCAGTCGTGTAGTGGTGAAGGAAGGTGACTATGTGAAGAAGGGGCAGTTGCTGGCTATATTG
Organism: Prevotellaceae bacterium UBA2448; assembly: GCA_002342585.1. Classification (GTDB taxonomy): domain Bacteria; phylum Bacteroidota; class Bacteroidia; order Bacteroidales; family Bacteroidaceae; genus Minthosoma. The sequence continues at coordinate 84,646 of DDQG01000029.1, read as the reverse complement.
GACGACCGTGACTATCAGGTTCAGTTGAATGCCACTAAAGCAGAATATGAATCGGTGAAGGCTGATGCAGAACGTGTTATCGCATTGTACGAGGATGGTAGTACTACTGCTCAGAATTATGATAAGGCTCGTTATGGTCTTCAGCAGATAAGCCAGAAACTTGCAAACCATACTAATCAGTTGCGCGATACTCGTCTTGTGGCTCCTATGGCAGGAGTTGTAAAGCAAAAATTGCGTGAGAGTGGTGAGGCTGTTGCAGCGGGTTTGTCTGTTGTGGAACTGAGTAGTTCCGACAGACTGGAAATAGAGATAGACTTGCCAGCAAAAGAATTTATGAATCTGAATGAATATCTGGAATTCTATTGCACGTTCAATGTGACTGGTGCGAAGTGTTATCCGTTGAAGGTTGTTCGTACATCAGTTGAGGCTAATGCCAATCAGTTGTATTCTGTGTTTTTGCAGTTTAAGGATGGCGTAGGTCACAAGGGAGTTACAGCTGGTATGTCGGCTATGGTTTATGGTCGTAAAAGTACTCATCGCAGCAGTATGGATGAGACAGGTGCAGTAAAAGATGAAGAGCATGATATCATTATTCCTGCCACTTCGTTAGTGAGAGATGGAGATGTTACTCGTGTGTTTGTTGTTGATGAGAAGGAGGGTGTTGTTAGGGAGCGAGTTGTAAAATTAGATTTTATCAATCCTGATGGTACGGTTACTGTATCGCGTGGTTTAAGTGTTGGAGAGAAGGTAGTTCGTACGGGTGCTCACAGTTTGTCTGACGGACAGAAAGTTGAGATTATGGCAGAGCCTTCAAAGACAAATGTTGGAGGTATGATTTAACAGAAGAAAACAGATTGAAGCGATGAATATAAGTAAATGGGCTTTAGATAATAGAAATCTTGTCAACTTTCTGGTGTTCTGTCTGATGGTTGGCGGTATGGTAGCCTATTATGCCATGAGTAAGTTGGAAGACCCGGAGATAAAGGTGCGACAAGCTATGGTTGTCACAACATATCCCGGTGCTTCTGCACATCAGGTTGAACTGGAGGTTACCGATCCGCTGGAGAGGGCAATAAGGGAGATGGCAACGATAGACAATGTTGACAGTAAGAGTTTCGCGGACCTGAGTCTTATTACTGTAGAACTTGTTACAACAACTCCTCCGAAAGAGATAGAACAGCAATGGGATATGTTGCGCCGTAAGGTTGCGAATGCACAGAGCGTGTTGCCGCAAGGTGCATCGGCATCAATTGTGAAGGACGATTTTGGTGATGTGTATGGAATGTTTTTCGCATTGACTGGTGATGGTCTTGGAGACTACGAACTGTCGGAATATGCTGATTTGATAAAGCGTGAGATAAATGATATAGACGGTGTGACACGAGTAAATATATATGGTCGCCGCAATGAGTGTATCAATATCGAACTGCTTGAGGACCGCATGGCTCACCTTGGTGTGATGCCGATAGAGGTGTTGCAGACATTGAGCAATCAGAACAGTACGAGCTATGCTGGTTACTATGATAATGGAAACCGCCGTGTTCGTGTGACGGTCAGTGACAAGCTGAATAATGTTGAAGATATTGCTAATGTAATAATTCAAGGACACGAGGATGATCAACTGCTTCTCAAGGATATAGCTAAGGTGTATGAGGACTATGAAAGTGTTACTCGCAACGAGATGTCGTATGACGGAGCACGTTCTTTGGGTATTATGATAGCATGTTCGTCGCAGTTCGATGTTGTTAAGATAGGTGAGAAGGTTGACAAGAAGATGGCAGAACTTGAAAAACGACTGCCTGCCGGTGTGGAGACGCACAAAGTGTTTTTCCAGCCAACCCGTGTGAACGATGCCCTGAACACTTTTATGATAAACCTGATAGAATCGGTGCTGATAGTTGTTGTGCTGTTGATTTTCTTTATGGGACTGAAGAGCGGACTTATCATCGGTTACAGTCTGGTTGTGATTGTATTCGGTTCATTGCTTATCTTGAAGGGTTTTGACGGAACGCTGCAACGTGTGTCCTTGGCAAGCTTCATTCTGGCAATGGGTATGCTTGTGGATAATGCCATTGTGATTGTGGACGGAATTCTTGTGGATAGCCAGAAAGGGCTGTCGCGACTGGAGACGTTGACGTCGATAGGGCGGAAGACAGCCATGCCGCTTCTCGGAGCTACGCTGATAGCTATTCTTGCTTTCCTGCCTATATTCCTGAGTCCTGATACTGCCGGAGTGTATGTGCGTGACTTGTTTATAGTCATAGCTGTTTCGCTGATGCTCAGTTGGGTGCTTGCCTTGCTCCATGTGCCATTGTTGTCCGATCGTTGGCTGTTGCCAAAGGATTACGGAATGAAAGGTTCTACAAGTAATAATAAAGGTGATGCAGCTGATACCAATGAACTGTATCGCGGAAAAGCCTATACGGTGCTTGAGAATATTCTGAAATTCGGTATCAACCACCGCATGATGATAGTTCTGATAGCTGTAGTTATGTTTGTTGTCAGTGCGTTCTCTTATCGTTTCCTCAATCAGGCATTCTTCCCTGATATGGAATACGACCAGCTGTATATGGAGTATAAATTGCCTGAGGGTAATAACTTCAAGCAGACGGAGATAGACCTTGACTCCATACAGCGCTACCTGAAGAAGAAGGATTATATAACTCACATAACAGCTTCAGTAGGTGGTGCTCCGGGTCGTTATAATCTGGTTCGAAGCATTCCGACGCCGTCGTTAGCGTACGGAGAACTGATTATTGACTTTGAATCGCCAAGCGCGCTTGTAGATAATATTGACGAACTTCAAGATGAAATAAGCAAAATGTTTCCTGAGGCGTATGTGAAGTTCAAGAGATATAATCTGATGTATAAGAAATATCCTATCGAGGCTTGTTTCCACGGACCTGATCCGGCTGTGCTGCACCGACTGACCGACAGTGCCATGGCAATTGTGGAGAAGAGCGATAAGGTGTTCCTGCCTACATCAGACTGGGAACCTAAAGTGCCGGTTCTCTCCGTTGATTACAGTCAGCCGCTTGCCCGACGCAGTGGACTTTCCCGTTCGGATGTGTCGCTTTCGATGATGGCATATACAGGTGGTATTCCTGTGGGCAGTTTCTATGACGGAACGCATTTGGAACATATATATGTAAAATGTACCGACCCTAACGGAAAACCGGTGTCGAACCTTAGCGGTGTTGAGTTGTTCAGTATCGTACCGCGTCTGCGCCAGTACTTGAACAAGAATACTATTCAGCAGCTCCTCACACGAAACCTGACGAAGGCAGACTTGGTTCGTGCCTTGACAGCTACTACTCCTTTGCTTCAGGTAGCTAATGGCATTGATATTCTTTGGGAGGAACCTGTAGTGTGCCGTTATAACGGTCAGAGAACCCAGCGACTGCAATGTAGTCCGCGACCTGGAGTGGGAACAGAAGACGCCAGAAGGGCTATTGCAAAAGACATAGAGAAGATTCAGCTTCCCGCAGGTTATTCTTTGACTTGGGAGGGTGAGAAGAAAGCCAGTGACACGTCGATGAAATACCTCTTCAATGCGTTCCCGATGGCTATTATCATGATGATACTCATCCTCATCATGTTGTTTAAAGACTTCAAGAAACCTACGATTATATTCTGTTGTATCCCGCTGATACTTGTCGGAGTGATTCCTTCGGTTGTCTTGTCGGGCAAACCATTCGGATTTGTGGCAATAGTGGGAGTGCTCGGACTTATCGGTATGATGATTAAGAACGGAATAGTGCTGATGGACGAGATAAACCTGCAGATAGAGCAGGGCGTGGAACCTAAGCGTGCGTTGATAGACAGTTCCAAGTCGCGTCTGCGTCCGGTTATGATGGCAAGTCTGACGACGATTCTCGGCATGATACCGCTCTTGCCCGATGCTATGTTCGGTGCTCTTGCGGTGACTATTATGGGTGGTCTGTTTGCCGGAACTCTGATTACCCTTATATTTATTCCTGTGCTTTACGCACTGTTCTTTAAAGTGAAATAATTATGAAACGATATATTGTATTAGTTAGTACATTTGTCTGCGGACTGCTTTGTGTTCAGGCTGAAACTCTGACTCTGGACGAGTGCAGAAGCAGGGCGTTGGAATACAACAAGTCTTTGGCGTCTTCAAAGTTGCAGATTCAGAAACAGGAGGCTGATTTGAAGGCGATGAAAACCAACTTCCTGCCAAACTTCAAGATTATTGCTGCAGACTTTTACAACACAGGCAAGACAACAATCAATCCCGACTTGAGTACTACGTTTGCCGGAGGCATTGCAAATGCTCAGAATGTGTTGGCACAGTTGGCTGCCAATCCGGCTTATGCTCCGCTGGTCGGCGGGATAAAAAGTATTGCAGGCGGGTTTAAGTTGCCCGACGATTTCCTTGAATTCAAAGTAGGAAATGTGTTTACTGCCGGAGTCGGCTTCATCGAGCCGCTGTATGCCGGAGGAAAGATTACTGCCGGATATAAGATGAACAAGTTGGGCGTGTCGATGGCTCAGAACAAAGTGCGACTGACGGAACAGGAAGTGCTGCTGAATACCGACAATGCTTACGTGCTCTGTGTCAGGGCAAAGGAAATGGGTGGCGTTGCCAGAAGTTATAAGGCAGTGCTCGATGAACTGAAGAAGACCGTTGAGAATGCCAAGAAACATGGTGTGCGCACTCAGAACGATGTGCTTAAGGTGCAGGTGAAACTGAACGAGGCAGAACTGAACATACTGAAGGCTGACAATGCTTACAGACTGGCTCAGATGAATCTTGCTCAGGTGATTGGAATGCCTCTTACGGAGCGTATAGAAGTGACTACGGACGGACTGTATATTCCGACGGACAATAATGTTCTATTCGACGGTTCTACAGATATTTCCAATCGTCCCGAATACGACCTTCTGAACCAGAAGACCGAAATGGCTCGCCTGAAGATAAAGCTGACTCGTAGCGACTTCCTCCCGAACCTTGCCATGTTTGGTTCGTATTCATACTTGAATGGTATGAAACTCATGGGCGAACACCTGTTCAACAAAGGGTCGGCTACGGTAGGTGTAGTACTGAAAGTGCCATTGTTCCACTTTGGCGAAGGCTTGCAGAAGGTGCGTTCTGCAAAGGCGGCATACCAGATTTCGCAGTTGGAGCAGCAGGAACTGAACGAAAAGATGCAGCTTGAACTCCTTCAGGCAACAAACCTTTTGCAGGAGGCAGCGCTTGAGATTGCCGTTACCAATAAATCGGTGGAGCAGGCAGCAGAGAATATGCGTCTTTCCAAGAAACATTACGAGGTGGGAACCGAAACACTCTCCGACCATCTCGAGGCTCAGGCTCTGTGGCAGCAGGCAAATGCAAGTTCTGTTGAAGCCCGTTGCAACTACCTCGTTGCCTACACCAAATACATGAAGGCAAGGGGAGGGAAGTAGCAGGGTTGACGCTAAATCGGTTCGATTTGAATCCAGAAAAGTCTGGCTGACGTCAAATCGGCTCGATTTGAGTTCGAAAAGGCTGGTTGACGCTAAATCGGCTCGATTTGATATGGTAAGATTTATTAACAGTCGGACTGAAATCGGTTTGATTTGACGGTGCCAATCAACAGATGATGCTAAATCGGTTCGATTTGAACCATTCGTTTTATTTCTTAACCTAAATCATAGTACTATTGACATCAATGAGTCATAATAGCCGTAGGATGACTCCAAAATAAACAGACCCCGAAAGTTAAGCGGTAACTTTCGGGGTTTATTTTGAATTTAAAACTTGAATTCGAAGAGTTTGGAGAAATATTTGATACTGCACATGAAGAAGTTGGAGTAGTATCCCTTCTTTATTTCATAACAGGCATTATTATTCAAATTCCCAGAATTTTAAATGCTAAAGTCATATTTTTATGGTATTCCATAAAGTAAGTAGAATCCTTTTTGATAATATCAGATAGGCGATTCCGCGCATTGATCCGAGATGTTTCGATAGATGAATGACGTGTTGCTTCCAAGTAGTACACCTGTGCCGCAACTCTGGCAACTCGTGCGGATAAAACCGAATCCTTTTGTGAAATCAAACGTGCTCGTTCGATAATCTGATTTGACTTCCTGATATAGTCATCTGTATAGACAGGGTTCTTAAAGTCGGCATATATTGGAAAATGTGTAGTGGATTGTACTTGGTTTTGGGTGAGTTGATAAAAATCCCAAATATATGGTGCCGCATCACTGTAATATGCATTAATGAAGAGATGAGCCAGAGAGTCCACGTCTTGATATGGATTCCACATTAGTTTGCTGATAATCCATTGTCGTAATTCAGAGAAATCCCCCCATGGACCTTCGTAGTTGCCTTCCATCAGTAATCCGGAAATGTTGAGTCTCTTGTATGTGCAGAATCTTTCCGCAAGAGCGCGAAAGTTGGGACATGGTGCGATGTATTGATTAAATCCGACGCAGTAATCCCATACCTCAAGGTGTTGTGTGATTTTGCTCCATTGTATAAGGTCTTCTTCAAATACAGTGTTTGTTTTGCAATCGCTGAAACCGTGTATGATACAACTTTCAAAAGTGCAAAACCGTATGACAACATTATCGCGTGCTTTAATATTTTTGGGAGCTTGTCGGGTGTATCTATAAGCAAATGTGCCGATTAATTTGTCGGGAAATGTTTTTTTTATGGAGTCGGCAACTTGGTTGACAAACCACAGATTAAGTCCGGAGTGTCCTCCGTATTTTTTAATTATTTCAGTACATTTATCGCACTGACAGAAATTATTGTTGTCGTTTTGCGAAACATCATAAATAGTATATGTGGGGCGCCCTCGGATTATTTTTTTAAGTGAGTTGACTACAATTTTTAAAACATCAGGATTAGTGAGACAAAGTTGACCGGATTTAATCCTTTTGCCTTCTTTTAGGCTAAAGAATTCCGGGTGCGATACGAAGTAATCTTTTTCAGATAGTAGATACCGAAAATTGTGCATTCCATACCATGTGACATGAGCGTATGGATAATTTGAATTGTAGTTTGTACTATTTATTCTGTTATATTGACACCATAGAGGATTTTGAATGGCATCGAGGTAATAATTAAGTCTTGTTGTGAATGCTGGTTTTCCCCTTCGTTCTACAGAACTAATGTAATAGGATTGGATATGGGGAATGATAGTTGTTTCGGATGTAAGCCAGTGGATTCCTAATTCGTTTTCAAGAAAATCGTATATGGCGTTAATGATTCCACGCCCACCCAATCCGTGAATTCTGATATTTTGCCCTTCGCTATAGTATTGAAAGTCTTCGCTATTAGATTCATCTGCGGATAGGAATATACAATATTTGTCTGAACTATTTTGCTCACGAATTGGGAGTAGTGCTCCTGAGGCTTTTAAAATGTAATGTTGCAATTCCTTCGCTGCAAATTGGATTTCGGGTTTTGCATTAAAAGGAATGGAGATAATATAGGATGTCTCCCCTCTATTAAAGAGTGGAACAGTGGACCACATTGCAAGACTGTGTAATGAAGCAAATGTGATAAGAAAATACCGGATTATGTTCTTTGAAATGGACATCGATTATTATGTTTTATGAGATATGTTGATAAGTCCAGCTAATATCAGTGCATACTATATTACGTAGTGTCGCATGGGGGGAATCAGTCTTAGCAGATAGCTTCCGATAAGGGAGAGCAGAAGGCATATGAGGAAAGCTTCTATGTACGAAATCTTTGTCATGATGTATTTGGGTATGGGGGATGATGTCAGTTCAACTGCTCGAATCCTCGGAGTTTTTCTTCCCATGAATAGTGTTTCTTAACCATTTCATAGCCCCGCTGCGCCATGGAGTTGCGAAGGGACGGGTCGCTCATCAGCTGGAGACAGGCATCGGCAAATGGCTGTTCGCCGTCGCGGATGAGGCAGTTCTCGCCGTCGGTGAGTTCCGGAATGGCATGCGAGATGAGTGAGGTAAGCACCACAGGTACTGCGCAACCCATGCCGACCAGCACTTTGTTCTGTATTCCTGCGGCAACTCTTATAGGTGCAACGAGCAGACTGGCATCCTGAAGGAATCCTTCAAGGTCGTCAACAAATCCGGTTATGATTACGTCATCGGATGCCAGTGCCTGTATGTTGGCAGGGGGCAGCGAACCTACGATATAGAATTTTGCAGTAGGGCGCTTCTGCTTAATCAGCGGAAATATCTCGTTTGCAAAGTATATTGCTGCATCCTGATTCTGCATTGAGCGCATGTTGCCCATGAAGCAGATTTTGTCGGCATCGTAGGCTGTGGAGATGTTTTCGATATATCCTACGCCGTTGCTGTGCAGGGCGAGCGAGGAGGTGTCGCCCTGAATGTTCTGCTTGAGATAGTCGATGTCCGCCTGCGATACAAGTACCACCTTCGGGTAGTGGGTAGTGACGTATTTCTCGTATCTGGCTATGAGCTTTTGTTCCAGCTGATAGACATATTTCAGCAGTCCTACTCCCTGAGCTTTTGACGAGAGAATATATGTTTTCGACAGGGCATCAGTCATCTCTACGATAGACTTCTGCTCCAGGTGGAGTTCGCTGAGATAGGGCACCATGCGTAGCAGGTGGGACAGGTAGAGGTCGGGTTTCTCCGTCTGCACCACTTCGCGCAGGAGTTTGCGGTAGGCTCCTGACGAGTAGTAGCCGCACTGGATGGGTTTGCCCAAGAGGAAGTTGAACGCACCGATGAGGAGCGACATCACCTTGTTGCGCTTTACGAAATAGATTTTGTCGTAGAGCTGACGAGCCTGACTGACAGGAGGGTTGACGTCGTCGGACAGAGACACGAGAATGAGTCTGTGTCCCTGCTGTTTCAGATGCCTTGCCACTTCGTTGATTCGCAAAGCATCACCACCGTATTGCGGATAAGGAAATCGGGGTGTAAGTATGCAGATGTTCATATTGTGTTATTTTCTTTTAAGGATAGCGTTGCACGAGGCAAGTATGCGTGTCGTATAGAATAGGAAGTTGTAGCTGAACGGATGTTTCAGATATATCCCGGTGTATGCCCATGCAAGTCTGCCATATTTGGATATCAGTTTGCCAAGACCCATCTGATGCAGACTGCCTGAGCGCTGACGCCAATAGTATATTGCATCTGCCGAAGTGAACTTCACTTTGTTCATCCGGTCCGATATCTTGAACATCAGCAGGGCATCCTGTCCGCTTGGGAATACTTCGTTGAAACGGCGGTCGCCTATGATGTCGCGATGTATGAGTTTCATCCAGGGAACAGAGAATATTTTCTTCGGAATATAGAACGGTTGTGTACCTCGGGGCGATTTGCTTCTGTATTCCTCTGTGTAGGAATTACACTCGGTGTGTCCGTCATCGAATATTGAGAGGCAGTTGCTGGCTGCAATAGTATCTCTGTCAGCAACTTTTAGCAGAGCCTCCAGATAGGTAGGCGAGACTTTGTCGTCATCATCGATGAAGCAGATGTATTCACCACGAGCCTCGTCGATTCCCATATTACGCGAGGAACAAGCTGACGCCTTTGGGGAGTAGAGCAGGCGCCCATTGTATGGCAGAGCCTTGAGAAGCATCGCTTCGTATGGTTTCCGTTCGCCGTTGAGTACGACAATGACTTCGAATTGACTGCTGTCGAGTGTCTGCTGTTTAATGCTCTCCAAGCAGTCTATGGTGTGTTGTTGCGGACGATATGACGGGATGATGACTGATATCATGGCGGGGGGAATGTAGATTTTTGTATGAAACTTCTTAATGGCTTTTATCCGTAATTTTAAGAGCTAAAGACCATATAAATAATCGGATTTTATCAATGAGTATGGATATTACAAATGCTGCGATTATCAACATGGTTGTATGTCCCAGAAACGGGAGGAGGGATTCACTGCTGTACCACTCTTTAATAGGGTCTAAGTAGTGTGGCTGGAAAATCAGGGGGTCAACATGAAGCAGATACACTGCAAATGCTGAGCCTGCTATCCAATTAACAACTTTGCTATGGAATGACAACTTTGTAAAGAACAGAAAGAAATAAAAGGAACCCAGAATGACGAGTGGCGAAGTATATGTGTAGAACACCCATCCGCCTTGTCCGGTGAACCTAACTACGGACAGGGCAAGGAGGGTTGTCATAAGTGTAATGACAAGATAGATACCCATGTCGTAATGTTTATTCTGTGTCGTAAACTTTGTAGGATAGAGTTTTGCGTATCTCGCCAGCAAATAAAGTCCCATAAAAGACAGGGGTGAGAAGCCGTCATGGAACAGAATCTCTTCATGAAGAAAACCAAGGAACGTCTGTATCACAAAAAAGGCTATCAAGACCTTTTGAAAAAGCTGACGGCTGGCGTTTTCGACAAATGAATTTAAGATGGGAGCAAAGATGTAGAGTATGATATATGAGTTCACAAACCATAGCCCCCTGCGGAAAGTGAGCAGCATGCCCCAGTCGCGAATGCCCCATTTTTCGGTTATTCCCAACGTGAGTAATGACAGATATACAAAAACACCAAAGAATAGTGTCTGAAATAGGAATTCGCAGAAACGAACCATTTTAGGGCGTATTCCAAACCATCCGGATATTAGGATAAATGAATTTACACAAATAATGGAAGCGGATTCGCTGAAAAAACGTAGAAAGGAGGACAGCGGAAACTCTATAATGTCGCCTTGAGTTGGGACACCAAGAGATTTGAAACTTGCATGAACTACAAGAACCAGTAGCATGGCTATGATTCTGAGCAGTTCCATACTGGAGTTTCTTTCTTTACTTACCATTATAATACATTTTAATTAGGTTAAACATCCATTTCCGTGCAGATACCTCAGAAAATTTGCTGTTTGTAATGTGAGTTTACTGCTTGGAGTTGTTGGTCGTTTTTTGACTGGTCCTGATTCTGGGTGCGCAGTTCTACGTTGTTGGCATTGAAGATGGGAAGTATGATTCCGTTTCTCAGCATGACGATGGGGCGGCCTGCCAACCTGACCATTGTGTTGAGCCAGATGTCGTCGGCTATAGGACAGCAGGAGAGTGCAGAATCGATGTCAGTCAAATCGGGGGGTAGGTCGGATGGACGGAACAGTGTGCCGCCTCCGGAGCCGAAGAAGAGGTCGGGCGAGTATGATGTGCCTGTTTCGTGGGTCCATTTGTTATATGGCTTTAAGTTGCCGTCGGTGTCGTAGGTGACGTGGTAGCCATAGTTGCATATTACTGCTTCTGGATTCTCTTCGTGTGCTTTTACAGTACGTTCGAGTATCTGGGTGTCGTAGTAGATGTCGTCATCGATGAGGAATATAAGTGAGTCGGGATATTCCTTCGATACGTAGTAGTATTTCTTGTGGGAACGAATGTCTCCATCGACCATCCTTATCTGAAAGATATCGTTTTCGCGCTGACGCAACGAAGCGGGTATGCTGTCGGGGGTAGGGAATTGCTCTTTGGAAAGCCACAGGAGTATTTTGTGTGGTAAGTAGGTCTGACGCATCATACACTCTACAACCTGCCATACGTTATCAATACGAGCTGGGAAGGAGGTGAAGGAAACTATGATATCAGTCATCTGTTTATGCTCATGGTTTGTGGGCTTTGCCATGTAGGATGGCAATATGTGCTTGGCTATGAAGCGTAGTACCTTGCGAAAGGGTGTTAAAGCCCAGAAGGGAAGCCCTGGATAGTAGTTGAGTCGGGCATATGATTTGACAAGCAGATTCAGGATAGTCATAGTTGCTGTTGGTCAGTTATTCTGTTATAGCGTGGGTCGAGATAAATATAGGCTGAGACGATAAACATCCATGTAGTTGCTTTCATCCAGTAGTTGCTGTCGATGATTCCAGCAAGAACGAGGGCTGCACCGCAGAAAATAAGCATGTTGCGATTGAAGGGTGTTCCGCGTTGTAAGCATATACGTATAATATGGATGCAAAGACAGATAAATCCTATCATTACAAGAAATCCAAAACATACCAATATTTCTAGAAAGATGTTGTGAGGAGCTGCAAATCCTACCCGATAAACGTCGCCCATAATAGGTCCGTAGTTGCCGATTCCGATGCCTAGTCCATAGCTGTCAAGAAATGCCTGAAAACCCTTGACGAGGTTTTCCGTACGTCCATCGTCACCCATTCCCTGGTCGTCAAAACGCTCAAGGATAAGTATGAAGAGCTCACCTAAATAATAAAACAAAGCGCCGAGGCCAAGGACTATGATTATTATGAGCAGGGTGCGGTTGCGCCCCATCTTATAGTAGGCATAGACATAGGTCGCCATCATCAGTACTAGACACATGATTGCTCCGCGCGATGCATTGGCCACGACAATGAGTGTAACCATTGCCATAAGCAAAAGACCGACGATTTTATCAAATTTGCCTTTCGGATAGAGGTTGCACATAAAAAGACTGGGGAGTGCCCAACAGAGTACGGTGTTGTAGCTGTTGAGGTTTCCGAAGGTGACGGAGGCAAATGGACGTTCTATATGTACTCCGTGGACGTAAAGCGTGGAGCCCGTCTCCTGAAATGACATGGTCAAATGAAAGTCTGTCAGAAATTCATATATAGCTACAGGAATGGAAAGTGCAATGACTGTAAGCCATCCGTACTTAATGGCGTGTTGAGGGCTGACGGCTTTGTTGGCAGCCCAAAGTACTTCGAGAAAACCCAGTGAGTGGATAAGCAGATAAATGATATGTTTTAGACTCTCTGTTTCATCCACAGCTTTAAAAAAAAACGATACGGACCAGAGAAACCAGAAGAGCAGGAAGAAACATTCGTAGCGGTAGTAGTATAAACTCTGGTGTGGACGACGAAGCGCATCTAATATCATAAAAGGAGAGATGGCTATGATGAAGAGGCGTACAGGCTGAGCTCCGTTGCCTATCATGCCGAAGATAAGCAGCGATATGAGTATGTAGAGTATGAGGTCGTATATGTAGTGCCCTTGTTTCATCAATGCAGTATTTTTGTAATGAAAAATGTTTTCACTTCGTAGTATTCAGGTGTGCCCATCAGAGCATATATTATTATGTAGAGCAATAGGGCTGAAAGAATCTGAAGCGGAATCATCAGCAGGTAGGAAATGTCGAGAAACGTAAATGTCCATACCCCAACGGATACAACGATAGAAATGAAATAAAAGGGGAGGAGATCTTTCAACTGACTCCATGTGCCGTAGCCAGCGAGTTTCTTTGAATACCAGCTATTGAGTATATATTCGATGTAATAGTAGATGACTGCAGCCCAAAGCATCCATTCAAGACGGAAAAAGAAACCGACCACGATGACAAAAGTGAACAGCGTCTTTTTTAGTATCTCAAGTCGGAGAATTATATCACTGCGTTTCCTGATATTAAGTATGTTGAGGTTGAGTTGTTGCAGCGGATAGATGGCTGCATAGAGACTCATAATCTGAAGCAGGTGGACAGAGTATTCCCATTTCTGTCCCACAAGTGTGATGATAAGAGGCTTAGCTATGGCTGAAAGTCCGAAGACCGCTGCGAAGGTGAAAATACCTACGTAGCGTGTCATCTTACGAAGTGAAGCATGGAAACGGATTGTGTTGTGCTGTACCTGGCTGAGGGCTGATAGCGATACTTTCTGAACTATCTGTCCGAAGTTGTTGCTGAAGATTAGGTTGAATTGTTCAGCACGATTGTAATAACCAAGGTCGCGGGCAGTGTACATCTTGCCGATGACAGCAAGGAACATATCTTTGTAGATTGAGTTGATGATGTTGGCTAATAGTATCTTTGAACCAAAACCAAAAAGTTCATGGAAACTATGGGCGGAAAATCTGAATGCAGGAATCCAGTGGTTTGCTATCCAAAGTCCTATCATCATGATAAATTGACGGGATATTTGCTGAATGGCAAGAGACCATACACCCCAGCCTTGAAAAGCGGCTGATATACCAAGAATGCCGCTGGTAGTGGAACTGACGAGCGATACCAGTGCCTGAGACTTGAAATCGAGTTGCTTGACGAGTATGGTTTTCTGTATTAGGCTACATGCGTTGAATAAAAGTATAAGACTCATTACAGGGAGTACCTGTTCCAACAAAGGTTGATCGAAAAAGGCGGCTATTGAGCCGGATGTAAAGTAGAGTAGGATTATAAGACTGATAGATACGATAATGTTGGCATAGAATACTGTGTTATAGTCATTGTTGTCTGCATTGGGTTTACGTATAAGTGCAGTGGCAAAGCCTCCGTCAATGATAACGATGGAAAGATTTATGAAGATTGTGATAATACCCAGAATGCCAAATTCAATGGGTGAAAGCATGCGAGCAAGTATCAGACCGACCAGAAAGGTCACTCCTGAGTTGGCGAGATTGTCGAGCAATCCCCATTTCATCCCATTGAAGGTTCTCTGTTTCAGTGACTCACTGCTCATGCTGAAAGGAAACTCTGCAATTATAAAATGTCTTTTCGGATAAGTAGAAAGCCCTTCACAGTAGTTACCAGAATAAGCATGCCTATGACAAAGATCATACGCTTAGGACCGGCTGGCTTTATAGGTACGGTTGCACTTTTCAGTGTGGTAAATGCAGGAGTCTTCTCCTGAAGTTTTACTTTGGTGGTTTGCAGTTGGGTTTCCATAGCTGCAAGAGTATTCTGCTTCAGCATCATATCGCTCTCCAGTTTGTCGCGCTCACTCTGATAGGTCTGAAGGATGGTGTTCATGTGGCTGTCGCAATAAAGGCTGTATTTTTCCATCGCTTTGTTGTATTCTATCTCAGCACTGTCGCGCATCAGCTGGTAGTGGGCAACGTCTTCTTTTGCCTTGCTGGTACGGTAGCGGATGATGAAGTTCTGCAGGTGTTCCTTTACGCTGTCGGCCATAAGTGTGCATACAAGTGGGTCTTGATCGGTAACACTAATGGTGATGACGCTGGTCTTCTTGTCAACAGCACAACCAATGTTTTCCATTATGGCTTGCATCAACATATAATCGCTGTAGCTCATCATGGATGGGTTGATGTCGGCGATGTTGTCAGAAGAGGGCTCCTTTGGACTGATAAGATCGGAAATTCGTTGCTTTGCCCAATTGAATGGGAGTGTAAGCCAGTTCTTCTTTTGATGCTTCCGGATATAGGTATAGTAGTTTGTCTCTATGCTTTCTTCATCTTCTTTTTCCATCGTTTTGATTTGTATTCCATAGAGACTTACAATAAATTCCGGACTTCCAAACAGTTCTGGATATAGTTCCGGGTAGATGGCATCCTGACCTGTCATGCCCCCGATGTTGAAACCAAAAGATGATGCGATTGATGAAAGTCCTCCTACATCTTCGCCATTTATTTCAGGCGCCAGGGTGACACTACTGGTGTAGAAGCGTGGCTGAGGGAAAATCCAGATACATGAAAGTACAAAAGTCCATGCCCACACTTTGTAGAACTTCTTTTTGTTTTCCCATAATGTTTGTATAATCTTTTTTAGATCAAGGCTCTTAGGAGTGGTATCATTTGTTACCATATCTGTTGGGTATTTGTATTTCTATGTTGTTATTTTACTCTGGAAAAAAGAAACGGTCATTACTTTTCTGCAAAGGTAGAAATTATTGTAGAGATTTATTTGGTTTCTCCGATTTTTTTTGCGCTCCAGATAAATGTAAAGTATATTAATATATCTGTAAGGAATATCCAGTTGATGTTGACATTGCTTACATAAAGTCCCCAGTTTAATATTCCTATCACAATATATAATATTATGATGGTGTATAGGGCGTGATGCATGGTCAGTCCCATCTGCATGATAATATGATGTATGTGGGTCTGGTCGGGGGCAAACATCTTTTTCCCTTTGAACAATCGTGTTAGTGCAACTCTTGTTACGTCAATGCATGGAATGAATACAAGTGTTATTGATGTTAGTAGTGTAGCATCGCCATTTGTAATATTAACCCATCCTTTCATTTGATATTTTATCGCAAGGTATGCAATGACGAATCCTATAAATAAGCTGCCGGTGTCGCCCATGAATATCTTGTTTTTGCCAATTCTGCCATAGTAGTTATAGTAGAAGAAACCAATTAGTGCTCCTGTCAGACTTACGGATAGCAATACAAATAGGGGCGCGTTGAGCTGGTGAAATAAAAACGCAAATACAAGAAGCATAATAATGGAGAGGCTGGATGATAAACCGTCTATGCCATCAATAAGGTTCATTGCATTTACGATTAGTAATATTACAAATACTGTCAAGGGGTAACTAGCCCATAGTGGCAGTTCGTATAATCCGAAAAGACCATGCAGGTTGTTTATCATCAGGTTGCAAAGAGGAAAGATTAATGCAGCAATTGTTTGTATTAAGAATTTATGTGAAGCCTTCAATCCTTTAATGTCATCTATTAATCCGATAATATAGATGAGCATAGCTCCGACAATCATTAGAAATGAAGAAAGATAAAATTCGACTTCTTCGTTGTGACCTTTATTCATTAACAATAGACCAACCAACATGCCAATCGCTGTGACTGGCATGAAAATTATACCTCCAAGGCGTGGTATTGCAATTTTGTGTATTTTCCGACTATTGGGCATATCATACAGTTCATGTTTATAGCACATTCTTACAATGAATGGAATGACAGCAAGTGCTATAGCAATACAAATAGTAAATGGTATCATATAGATGGAGTGTATTATCATTGTATTAAAACTTACGATAGGTTATACGGGCGTATTTTGAACGCAGTATCATATCATCTTTTGTCAGATGTTCTATTTTAAAAGTATCTTTCAACGCATAAAATCCCCACTGATTTATTATGGATATGTTTTCCGGAGTAATAGGGTAGTTGTCTGGTGCAGTTGGGTGTTCTTCTGCCATATCAGAAAATTGTCTGAATATGAGGCTGTCATTTATGTGGTCGAAATAACCATAATAGTATTTGTTGTTCTGGACAGTTGTCAGCTGAAACAGGTCGAGTTGGAAGGACAAGTAAAGTTGTGAGTCTTTTACATCGTCTGTAGTACCACTGTGTTCTATGGTCATTAGTTGCCACATGCCATCTAAGTCACCGTTTTTAGGCAACTTATCACATGCAGTTGTAATCCAGCAGCATATTATAGCGAATAATGTGTAAACCAGTTTTTTCATTTTATTAGTGTAAAACTCTTATGTATGGTTAATTGAGCTCCAAATGAATTGCCTATTAAATCTCCATGGTCTAAACCGAATGCTAATTTCCCGCTCCAGCCTTTCAACTTATTTGGTTTGTATCCGATTTCAGCCATATAGTATTGTTGCTTCAATTTATTCTTGAATGGAGTATTATAGGTTCCCCAGTTTTGAGTGAATGTTAAAAACAGACGCCAATGTAATTCTGGAGTGGGATCTCCGCATAATCCAATGTGCCATGCCTTTACACGATTATTACGAAAGTGTATATAACCGTTTTCATTGTAGATTGGCGATGTGATAAGTGGGTTGCCTATTGCCATTCCCCAGTGTTGCCATCCTGAATATATATTATGATTGTAGTAGTTGTCCCTTCCATTCATTTTGTCGGGGATAGATTTTGTACGGTCGTGGTAAACTGCACCAGACTGGTTTCTTGTACTCATGTGCTCTATAGTAGCGGCTGATACAAAATGATTTTTGGGGAAAGTTGCATCAATTCCTATAAGGTGGTCTTGTATTCCATATTGAACTGTTAGCATTGATTGATCCTCAAAAAATCGCTCAAAATATGCTCCTACTTCCCATGCATTTTCAGTTCCTGTATTTCCATGCCAGGCAAGTCTCATGTTGTAACTGCCAAGCATATTTCCAGAGTTGTTGCTTTCTGTGAAATCAGTTACATCTCGTCCACCGCCAAAAACTGCTTGCCAAAATGCTTTTAAATTTTCTGGCATATTTATAGTCTGTTTGCCTCCTGTATGTTCACGGTAGTTAACGTTGTAGGCTGTGCCGCCAAATTGTGTGAACATTTGCAAACCTATTTCAAATGTAAGAGGACATTTGGTTGCATTTTCTTTTCCGAATTTCCAATACAGAGCTTTTTCGTGGTATAAAATATTGGAAGTATATCTTGTATTAGCAGCAAAACCTCTTTGCCATCTTCCATCTGTCGTAAAACCGAAGGAACCGCGTAGTTTCCATTTCCACCATCCACGGGTAAACGGAAAACTAAAATAGTCTATGTCTATTCTTGCTTGTGGAATAGGGCGGGCATTTAATCCTGCAGACAAGCTACCACTTGTCAGTTCGTTATTCTTAAGGTCGATACTTCTTTCTTTTGCACCTAATGAAAGAGTGAGTTTTTTGTATGCAGCCTCAATATATGCTTGCTGAATAAAGAAAATAGAAGTGGAGTGCTGGTTCAGCATAAGGTCAACTCCATATCCTCGTTTCCATACTCTGGCTGAGTCAGTATCGATAGAACGAAATACTCCAACTCGTTCGTATGCTGAGTTGTCAAATGCCGATACTTTACCATATTTGTTACTTGACAACCATAAAGGTGCATAACTGCCACTACTTGCGGTTCCGCTTACTTCTGCTTCAAGTTTTAAACCTTTAGCCAAATTCTGAGCGGCACAACAAACAGTTATAAAAAAATACAGTGTAAATATGAATAATTTATTCAGACTATATGTAGAGCATTTATGCATGGTATATACTATTTATTTTATAAACGTAAGTTAACATTATTTATTGTAAATATACTTACAAAAAAAAGGGCTACCCCGTCGCTCGCGCGAAAGAATAGCCACAACACAAACACAAAATAAAAACACGACAAAACTACATAAAGTAGTTTGCTTCTATAGATATCTATTATTGGATACCATTTTCACGTAATTTCTGCTGCCATTTCCAAGCTGAACGCAGAATGTCGTCAAGTGGAGTGTCTGCCGACCATCCAAGCACTTTATTTGCTTTATCGACATTGCCCCAAATAGCTTCGATGTCGCCTT
The DNA here is from genome assembly GCA_002342585.1 of Prevotellaceae bacterium UBA2448. Lineage (GTDB taxonomy): Bacteria > Bacteroidota > Bacteroidia > Bacteroidales > Bacteroidaceae > Minthosoma. Next base: position 65,743 of record DDQG01000029.1, on the reverse strand, counting down.
CGCGACGTGGAGCATATTCCCATGGCAGCTTCACTCCTGTAGCACGCTCGAAACCTTCTACAATTTCAAGTGTTGAATATCCATGACCTGTACCGATATTGAATACTTCTACAGGGTCTGTTTCCTGATCAAGTACGCGTGTCATTGCTTTTACGTGTGCCTTTGCAAGGTCAACAACATAAATGTAGTCACGTATACAAGTTTTGTCTGGAGTGTTATAATCGTTTCCAAAGATCTTCAGTTGTTTACGGATGCCTATAGCTGTTTGAGTAACGAATGGAATAAGGTTCATTGGAACTCCGTTAGGCAATTCTCCGATGTTTGCAGATGGATGAGCACCAATTGGGTTGAAATATCTCAATATGATTGATTTTATTGGTGCGCCAGAGTGAATAAAATCTTGTATGATTTCCTCATTAATCTGCTTTGTATTACCATAAGGTGAAAGAGCTTTCTGAATAGGAGCCTGTTCTGTTACAGGTAAGTTTTCTGGAGTAGGTTGTCCGTAAACTGTACATGAAGATGAGAAAATAATTCCCTTAGCATCATATTTAGTCATCATCTCCAAGACGTTCATCAGAGAGTTTAGGTTGTTGCGATAGTAGAGTAGGGGTTTTTCCACTGATTCACCTACGGCTTTAGATGCAGCGAAGTGAATAATACCTTTAATAGGATATTTTTTGAAAACTGCCTCAACTTTGTCAATCTCATTCAAATCTACTTTTTCAAATGCTGGACGGATACCTGTAATCTTTTCGATACCATCAATGACATTTTCATTGGAATTTGAAAGGTTGTCAACTATGACTACATTGTAGCCTGCTTGCTGTAACTCTACTGTCGTGTGTGAACCAATAAATCCTGTTCCACCTGTAACTAAAATAGTCTCTTTCATGATTTATACTTTCACTTTTTTTATTTGTTTGCTTTTCGGGTGCAAAATTATATATTTTGATATAACTTACAAATAAAAAGCGGTTTTTTTGTTAATTATTTACTATAAAATGTGAATTATAATCCTTTACCGTGGCAATTTTTGTATTTTTTCCCACTTCCACATGGACATGGATCATTTCTACCGATGTTTGGTGTGCTGTTTACAATTGGCTGTCTAGAGATCTGTTCACGTGTATCTCGATTTGCGGCATTCTGCTGGGCAGATTGACTCTGTTGAGGCTCATCAAGATTTTGTTTGCTCTCTGTCAGTCGTTGACGTGGAGCGTCAGGAATATTACCTGGTGCTTGTTTGACATCGTTTGGATCTGCCATTGGCAATGAACAACGCATCAATGTTGAAATTGTTCTATCATTGATGTCATTAACCATGTTGTCAAACAGGGTTACTGATTCCAGTTTGAATATCAACAGCGGGTCTTTTTGTTCGTACGATGCGTTCTGAACTGATTGTTTCAGTTCGTCCAATGCTCTCAGATTTTCCTTCCAAGCCTCGTCGATTGTATGCAAAAGAACTATCTTCTCAAAAGCAATAAGAATGTTCTTTGCTTCTGATTCATAACATTCTTTCAGTGGCAGGCTAATTTGGTAAACACCTCTTCCGTCGCTGATAGGAACAAGAATGTTTTCATACATATGACCAGATTCCTCGTACACTCGTTTGATAGTTGGATATGCCATAGAAGCCAGTCTTGCAGTACGTTCTTTGAAATGACTGATTACTTTCTCATAAGTTTCGTCTTCCAGTTCCTGACGGTTTTTGTTTTCAAATTCCTGAGCAGTGAATGGAACTTCCATAGCAAAGATTTTCAGGAAGTCTTCTTTGCATCCTTCATAATCGTTTGCCTCCATAATGTGGAGGGTGCGATCCCAAATCATGTTCGAGATGTCCATTCCTATACGTTGTCCCATAAGGGCATGACGACGACGTTCGTATATAACCTTACGTTGTTTGTTCATCACGTCATCGTATTCGAGCAGACGTTTACGGATACCGAAGTTGTTCTCTTCCACTTTCTTCTGAGCCCGTTCAATGCTCTTGTTAATCATTGGGTGCTCAATCATCTCTCCGTCTTCAAATCCGAGACGGTCCATAATCTTTGAAATACGGTCGCTTGCAAACAAACGCATCAGTTTGTCTTCGAGTGATACGTAGAAGACAGAAGATCCAGGGTCTCCTTGACGTCCGGAACGTCCTCTTAACTGACGGTCAACGCGTCGGCTTTCATGGCGTTCTGTACCGATGATAGCAAGACCTCCTGCTGCTTTAACTTCGTCGGAGAGTTTGATGTCGGTACCACGGCCAGCCATATTCGTTGCAATCGTAACGATACTCTTCTGACCGGCCTGTGCTACGATGTCAGCTTCCTTCTGGTGTAATTTTGCGTTCAAAACGTTATGCTCAATCTTTCTGAGTTTTAACATCTTTGAAAGCATTTCTGATATTTCAACCGATGTAGTACCTACAAGAACTGGTCGTCCGGCTTTCACCATGTTTTCGATTTCCTCGATTACAGCCTTATACTTTTCTCGATTGGTCTTATACACGCGGTCGTTCATATCTTTACGCGCAATAGGACGATTGGTTGGAATCTCAACCACATCCAACTTGTATATATCCCAAAATTCTCCAGCTTCTGTTATAGCTGTACCTGTCATACCAGCCAGTTTGTGGTACATACGGAAGTAATTCTGCAGGGTAATTGTTGCGAATGTCTGTGTTGCAGCCTCTACTTTTACACGTTCCTTTGCTTCAACTGCCTGGTGCAAACCATCGCTCCAACGTCTGCCTTCCATGATACGACCAGTTTGCTCATCTACGATTTTTACTTCTCCGTCCATTACTACGTAGTCATCGTCTTTGATGAACATAGTGTATGCTTTCAGCAGTTGCTGCATTGTGTGAACACGTTCCGACTTCACTGCATAATCTTGCATCAACTCATCTTTCTTTGCCAGTCTTTCCTCGTCGCTCATCTTTAGGTTGTCCAGTTCGGCAAGTTGTGTTGTTATGTCAGGCAGAACGAAGAACTGGTCGTCTTTCACAATGTTTGCGATCAGTTCATTACCTTTGTCTGTCATTTCTACAGACTTTTGTTTTTCATCTACTACGAAGAAAAGGGGATTTGTAGCCTCTGGCATCCTGCGGTTGTTATTCTCCATGTAGATTTCCTCTGTTTGCAGAAGTCCAGTCTTAATACCTGGTTGTGAAAGATATTTTACAAGAGCAGAATTCTTTGGCATACCCTTGAATGCGCGGAACAGAGATAGGAAACCGGCTGTGACATCATCTTTATTGTCACTTTCAATCAGTTTCTTTGCTTCTGACAGATAGTTCTGAGTCAGACGTCGCTGTGCTTCTACCAGTTGCTCTACAATAGGACAATATTGTTCAAACATCTGGTCGTTGCTTCTAGCAACAGGACCGCTGATGATGAGTGGAGTACGTGCATCGTCAATAAGCACAGAGTCTACCTCGTCGACAATAGCATAGTTATGTTTTCTCTGTACTAAATCTTCTGGTTTCATAGCCATGTTATCGCGCAGGTAATCGAAACCAAATTCGTTATTTGTACCGAATGTGATATCTGCTTGATATGCCTTACGACGAGCCTCTGAGTTTGGTTGGTGTTTGTCTATACAATCAACAGAAAGACCGTGGAACATATAGAGAGGTCCCATCCATTCTGAGTCACGTTTTGCAAGATAGTCATTTACTGTGACTACATGAACACCATTTCTTGTGAGTGCATTGAGGAATACAGGCAAGGTAGCCACAAGTGTTTTACCTTCACCGGTTGCCATTTCTGCAATCTTACCCTGATGCAATACGATACCGCCAAACAACTGTACGTTATAGTGAATCATGTTCCATACAGTGTCATTTCCTCCTGCTACCCAATGGTTGTGCCAAATAGCCTTGTCTCCATCTATGTCCACAAAATCACGCCCTTCACCAGCTAACTGGCGGTCAAAATCGGTTGCTGTTACTACGACTCCTTCGTCGCCGCTCTCTGCAAAACGTCTTGCTGTATCTTTTACGATAGCATAAACAGTAGGGAGAACTTTGTTCAGTTCTTCCTCAAAATGGTCTGTAATACGTTGCTCTGTTTTGTCTATTTCATCGAAAATAGGCTGGCGTTTGTCGATATCAGTACTCTCTATCTGTTGGGTGAGTTCTGTTACCTTGTCACGCAAATCTTTCACACTATCTTGCAGGTTTGCCTTTATCTCGTCCACCTTACTACGTAGTTCGTCGTTACTGAGCGATTTGATTTGTGGCTCAACAGCAAGAACCTGTTCTACGATAGGACGTATCTCCTTTATATCTCTTGTAGCTTTATTGCCGAAAATACTACTTAAAAATGCATTTAATGAAAATCCCATATATATATTATAATGATGTTATCGTTGTTGTTGAAAATTTATCTCAAAGTTGTTATCTTTCTTCGCATCCATTAGGTGCTCTGATTCTGGCATATCTAGCAACTGTTGGTGCTACGTATTCTATGCTTTTAGGTGTTTCTTCTTGTTTTGCTTCAAGTTTGTATCCGTAGAAAATCAGAGGGAAGTCAATCCAGGACGTACGCCATATTTTTGTTTTTCCGTTTCCTGAGTCTTCTAAGGTGCAACCTGGGGCAATCTCAATTATTATGTCACCCGAATGTTTTCTGTGGTATCCGTTGCGAATAAGATTCTGCTGTGGCGACCATGCTCCTTGAAGTAATTGAGTACTTGTATATACTTCTTGAATTCCATCAAACTGGTAGAGGAAATTCTCGCATTCTTGCAATATGTCCTGAGTTTTCAGTTTTTTCTCTTCCAGAAGTTTCTTGTCAATATAAATATGATTGTCAAAGTATGCTTCTACATAATTACCTTTTCCGTGCAGAGCGACCAGATACATATTCAGCAAGGCCATACATCTGCTCATGTTGAATTCCTGAGTTGGGATTCTGTGGTTTATTGTCTGAAGCAGAGTGGGGGATTCGGTGTAACCAGTCGAAGTTAGGTATATTAGGGTTTTGTCAATGCCTACCGTACGTTCGATTGTTTGTAGTAGTTTGGCAATTTCCGTGTCAAGGTCTACGTATGTTTGACGAATCTTATCAATATCAGCATTGGCAGTTTTACCTGCATCGTAATTTAGAGAAAGGAAGTCTGTTATATGGTCAGCTCCGCACGTGCCAGATGTGAGGCAGTAATTTGCAGCTCTGGTAACTCTGGTGTTATTACTTCCTTTTTCTGCAAGACTGCGTTCTTCAAATTCTAGAGGACTAACCCAATAAGGAGGTCTTTCTCCATAATATTTAGTACCAGCCCAGTTTCCAGTGTTTTCGTCAATCCATAATGCCCAGTCGGCAGCATGTCCTGCAGACAGAACCGAGATGAGTTGGTCTGTGGCAATAGAATAAACTAAACCCTTTCCCTCGGTAGCGAGTTTTATTTCGTCACCAATGGTTGAAACGAGGAGTTTGTTTGGTGAAGAACCTACTTGAGTGTTATAACCCGCAATGGTTCTGTCTTCTACACAATTTTCAAATAGCAGGTTTTTGCGGTTTATCCATCCGTCTGCAACTATTCCGTGAGTATATGGAGATGTTCCCGTTACAATTGTTGCTGCTGCCGATGCTTTTGATATATGTTTAAATGGATAGCTTACATTCTTATATATTTGCCCGTTATGAAGCAGACGTTTGAATCCGTCTTCACCATATAGCGACGAGAACGATTCAAGAAAATCGGTACGCAATTGGTCTATTGTTATGCCAACAACCAAATGAGGCGACTCCTGAGCCACCGCAATGCCGCATATAGCTGCATACATACAGAGTGTAAGTAATCGTCTCATTCCTTTTCCGTCTTTCTTGTTATACGAAGTTTATAATAAAAGACTAATCGCACGAAGCATCTTATCAGCAAAGTCAATACCATCAAGTTTACGACAGGGTGGAACCACTGATATGGCAGAAATAACACAACGCAGAATACTAATAATACTGCCAAATTGACAGTTTCAATTCTCTTCTTCCACATCTCGCCTTTGTTCGTTTTCCAGTTGTAAATAAGGAAAATGGCATAGATGAGGAAAAGTGGATTGAATGCTATCACCATCCAATTGCTATCCACTGCAGGGTGTTTACTGAAGAAGAAAAGTCCAGCAACGACAATTCCAGTTATGCCTTGTGATGTCAGTAATAGTATATCAAGCCAGATGAAGAGTTTTTTTCTGATGATATCTATAATTGAAAGACAGATGACTAATCCCAAAATGAAAAGAAAAACGATTGTAGGCGTGATAGGTGAAGCTACTTCCCGACTCAATTCTGTTGGTTCCTGCATTATTTCTGTTTCAGAAACCAACGGCCGTCTCACTCCGTTAGTGTCAACGATATAAGCTTTTGTAAGTTCTGCTTCATAAAAATCAGGCAGGAACATCTGAATTCGTTTCTCAATAGGTTTGTCTATTTCACTGCCTAGAATTATGTCAATGCCAAATTGCAGCCAAGGGGCATTAACAAGTTTCTCGTGCAACATTTCCCTTGCAGTCAGTGATATGCTGCTTCGTTCGTATATCACCTTTCCGTCAATAGCCTTTTCTATGATGTCGCGTGCACGTTCTGTGCAGTTGTCGTAAAGCCAATTATACAGGTATGTCTGATTTTCCCGTTGCATGTTCCAAACGAGCAAATCCCATAGTTGCTGTGATTCGTTGGCTGTTAGACTTAGTTCTTGTCGGGTTACACCGTTACCAGTTTGTTTGTAACGCCAAAGAAAAAAGTCCAATGACTCTGCTTCTAGCAGATAATTGGTGTTACCTGCCATGAAGTTCAGAATGAAATTTTTCTGAGAGTCGTCAAAACAACCATAGTTGAACACCGCATTACGTTTGTTAATAGTGTCTTCCAATAGGATTGCGGTATGACCGAAATGGGCATAAGCATCCGTTCCTGGTGTACAAGTGAGGACGGAGAAACGGAAAGGGGAGGGTTCAGGAGTTTTTGCTGATAAAGTATCTTGCGCTTTGATTACAATACTGCAACAAAACAATAACACCCCCAGTAGTATGCTATTTTTTGACCAACTCATATTTTAAAATCGTGCAAATTTACGAGTTAGCGAGCGCACTACAAAATAAAATTTTATTTTTTATCTTTTTTTGGCAACACACCTTTCTTTATTGCATAATCTTTCCAGGAAGAAAATTTGTGTTCCACGGTTGGTCGGCTCATCTGAATAAAGTGGCAATATGCGGCTGCAAGAGCGTCGGTTGCGTCAAACTGCACATCCATCTCTTCCTTTGGAATCTTCAGAATTCGTTGTAGCATTCCTGCAACTTGCTCCTTCGAAGCAGTACCTGTTCCTGTTGAGGCTATTTTTATTTTTCTTGGTTCGTATTCGGTTATAGGAATGTCGCGCATGATGGCAGCAGTAATGGCTACTCCCTGAGCTCTGCCCAGTTTGAGCATACTTTGTACGTTCTTTCCGTAGAAGGGTGCTTCAATCGCCATTTCGTCTGGGTGGTACGAGTCAATTATGCTGGTTATCCTTTCGTAAATTTTTCCCAGTCTCAGATAGTGGCTTTCGTATTGGTGCAGTTTTATCACCCCCATGGCAATGAGTGTTGCTTTATTGCCTTCTACTTTCAAAAGTCCGTAACCCATTATGTTTGTACCAGGGTCAACGCCCATGATTATTTTTTCTGCCATTATCTTATACTTTTTCTATTCTGTTGTTCAATACATACCATACATACCCTTTGACGTTTGGATAACCGATAGAAACAAGTAATTCCATGTATTCTTTTACCTGATAGAAATGTTCCTTGTTGTATGCTCCTGTTTTGAAATCAATACAGATGGTTTCCTCTGGTGATGATATGATTCTGTCTGCTCTATGCTCCTTCCATTCAGAACTGCCTTTAATAGGTTTCAAAATGGTTCGTTCGTTTATTACTTCCCATTTCTTGTCAAACCACTGAGATGCAGTTGGGTTGGACATAGCTTCTTTGATGTCCTTCTCTACCTGTTCTTTTTCCGCTTTATCTTTGAATACTCCTTCTGAGTATTTTTCGTTTATTACCTTGTCTATATCATCTATGGTAAAAATGTCCTGTAAAACGCTGTGGTAGAGTAGTCCTTTGTCGATATAAGGTGTTTTTTCTTCCTTTTCTGCAACAAAATCCTTTGATTTGTTCGACTGTCGGAAAACGGGCAGTTGAGTACTGGTTGAAAACTTAATATTTTCTGTGTCGCTCTTTTCGGTTCTATCTGGTGTTGTAATTAGTACTCCCGTTTCGTAGTGAGGTGTTTCAGTTGCACTTTTAAACAACACTTTATGAATGAGTTTGCTTATGTCGTTGATTGTGTCTTCCTTCTCTTTGCCAGTACTTTTTTTCTGTTCACTTGTAAAAATGAACAAATTGTTTTTTGCTCGTGTGAAGGCCACATACAGTAGGTTCAGATTATCTACGTTATTCCGCAGGGTTTCTTCGTCGTAGTCTGTTCTGAATATGCTTGCCTGCATCTCCTTTGTGTAGTTTACAGGTACAAGTGGTATGCCGTTGTATGGATTTTCTGTAGGATTGCACCATAATAGGTCAGTTGGTTTTCCTGTAGTGCTCCAGTCGCAGAACGGAATGATGACAGTATGAAACTCCAGTCCTTTCGATTTGTGAACAGACATGATACGAATACCGTCTATGGTATTTCCGCTTGGGATGGTTTTCTGCGACAAAGTGTCGTCCCAGTATGCAAGAAAACTGTTTATGTCGTTGTGTTTATCTTCCAAGAAAGCTGTAATCTGGTCATGGAAATAGAACAGAAATGCATCTTGATCGGTTGTCTTATCGAGTTGGAATGTATCGTAAATTGTTTCTACCAAATCCTTTATAGGCATGTATGGAAGAGTGTCAATGTTGTTCTTAAAATCATCCGGCAACAGCTTCTTTAGTTCTTCCATGTTGAATAATAACAGTCTGCTGTATTGCGAATCGGTAGTGTTTGCGACGAGATTAACCAAAGTGAGTTTGTCGTCTGGGTCTATCAAATATCTCAATGCGCTGATAATTATATTTATGCTTGATGAAGCCGACAATCTGTAGGCCTCGTCGGAGATAATTTTCAACTCAGGTGCATTCTCTGAGAAATATTGGCTTATAAGTGGTATGTATTTGTTGAATCTGAGCAGGATGGTGATATCCTTCTGTTCCAGCCCTTTGTCAAGCAAATCGTTTATGCGTTCAAGTAGTAGTTGAAGAGTTGCCAGTTCGTACCCTTCGGTGGTGTCATCTTCATTTTCTACCACTTCGACACAGACGTACCCAAGTTCTTCGTTTTTATCTACAATCTTCTGTTCTACATCACTATAAGCCTTGATTAAGTCTGCACAGTCTTTTTCATCATGAGTTTGCTTGTAGTCTTCGTTTAGAACGGATATGGCACTTTTGAAAAAAGAATTATTGAAATTAATCACATTCCCCATACTTCTTCGGTTGGTATTCAGAGGGTCGGGAATGTTGATTTTTCCATCTAATTCGGGATTTGTATCGAGTGTGTTCAGAATATTCCAATCGCTATTTCTGAATCGGTAGATACTCTGTTTCACATCACCCACGACTAAGCATGATTGACCATAATCCAGGCAGTTGTTGAGCAAAGGCAGAAAATTACTCCATTGTAGGTCTGAAGTGTCCTGAAACTCGTCAATCATGATATGGCTGAAACGGCTACCGCTTTTTTCGTAGATAAAGGGGACACTCGATTTGTTAATCATCCTTTGCAGAAAATATGCCGAATTGGCTAGCAGAAAACGGTTGGAATCAAGGTTTAGTTGGTCTATTTCGTTGCTTACTGCAGCCAGCAATTGGAGATGATTTAGGTGCTTGCTAATTACGTTTACGGTAGAGATAGTTTTTGTAGCTTGTGGAAGCATGTCGATGGTTTTGTTCAGAAGTGGTATCAGAGTTGTTTCTGCCAAATTCTGCAGCGCTTTATTCTCTTTGTTCCATTCTTCGACATTGTCTCTGCACTTCTCCACATACGAGTTCACATTTGGTATTTCCTTGCCCGTTGCGAGCTTCTGAAAGAATCCGTAAACTCCGCTCTTCTTCTGCTTGAAGTCATCTATGTCAAATCCGTGATTTGTACATATTTGTAGAAACAATTCTCCTTGGTTTTGTAGTTCGTTTACGGCTTTGGTTTTTATGTCTAGAAGCAGTCGTTTGTAATTCTGCATAAACTGCTTGTCGTCAATCTTTCCTTTAAGCAAATTGTAGTTTTTCAGATATTTCTCATTGAAGATATTTCTGCTGAAAGTTTTTATCTCTTCATCCATTTTCCAGTTTTTGTCATCGTCAATTTTTTCCATGATAAAACTGGTGAGACTTTGGAACGTCTTGCTTGCTTCGTCTGTGTAGTCGATGATGTTGTCAACGGCTTCGCTCAACACGTCGTCGCTGTTCAGGTCGATATTCAGGTTGGCTGGCAGATTCAGTTCCCGTGCCAGATCCTTGATTACAGAAATAAAAAACGAGTCGATGGTTTCTATGTGGAAACGGCTATAATCATGAGAGAGGAGGTGGAGAGCTACTCCGCACCTTCTCCTTATTTCCTCGTCGGAGATGTTTAGGGCTTTTATTTCTGGTGCTTCTTTGATTTTGTTGAAATAGTTCTCAGCACTCTCCTTTGAATCGCGTAAGCCCTCCAGAGTTTCAAGTATTCTTGATTTCATTTCTGCTGTAGCTTTGTTTGTAAAAGTCACAGCCAGAATGTGCTGATAAGCACTCTGGTCGATAACGAGTAGAGTGATGTATTCCACAGCCAGCGTGAATGTTTTTCCGCTGCCGGCAGATGCTCTGTATATTTTCAGTGGAGGTGTATGCATCGTAAAAATGTTCTCTGCAAAGTTAAGGGCGATTAAAGAAAATATGAAATATTTGGAGGATTTTTATTTTAATTCAATCCCTAAAAAGGAAGAAAAACTATGTTTTTTTATTAAATATCCCAAAAATCTGGTTTATTTGAGGGATTTTTTTTATATCTTTGCAAAGATTTTTGGCAATGTGTCTGATAAATATCAGATGAGTCGGTCGAAAACTCGAATAAAGTAAATATGAAGGCAAAAAAAATACTGTTTATTAGCACTGAGATGTCTCCGTTCGTGTCCGAATCGGCTGACTCTTTGATGGGTTTGAATTTACCACAGCAAATTCAAGAGAATGGTCACGAAATTAGAATCTTCACTCCGAAGTGGGGCATGATTAACGAACGTCGTAATCAACTTCATGAAGTTATTCGTCTTTCGGGTATTAATATTATTGTTGATGAAACCGACCGTCCTCTGGTTATCAAGGTTGCATCAGTAGTTTCTGCTCGTCTGCAGGTTTATTTCATAGATAACGACGATTATTTCTCTCGTCGCAAGATGGCTCGTGATGATAATGGTGTGGAGTATGATGACAACGGAGAGCGTGCTATATTCTTTGCTCGTGGCGTACTGGAGACAGTTAAGAAACTGCGTTGGATTCCAGACGTGATCCATTGTTCGGGTTGGATGCCAGCATTTGCCCCTCTCTACATCAAGAAGGCATACAAGGATGAGCCGTCGTTCACAAATGTGAAGGTAGTTTATTCTGTTTCTTCTCCATCCGTAGCAACTAAGTTTGCAAAGCACACCCTCGATTGTGTGTCGTTCAAGAATTCTTCTGCAAACGATTTTGCTGATATTGCTACCGACGACTTCGGATATACGGAGCTGATGAAGATGGCTACAAAATTCTCTGATGGTATTATTCTGGATGATCCTAATGTTGATGCTTCCGTTATTGAATATGCCAAGAGCAAGAATATTCCTGTACTCGACTACAAGGGTGAAGAGTTCAAGGATGCCTACAGTGAGTTCTATGATTTGGTAATGGGTGATGAGAATTGATGATTAAAATTTGTTCGATTCGCGCAATTCGTCGTTTATAAGCAATTCGTCGTTTATGAAACAAGTTTCTAAAATAGTTGAGTGCCTGACCGTAATCTTATCATTCCTCTTTTTTAATTCCTGTTCTGACGACACGGCAGGTTTGGGTCTTGATATGATGCCTGCGTCCGACACGGTGAGAGTGTTCTACGATACATATTCTGTACCTACAGAGACTTTTCCTGTTGATGAAGCTGTTCTTGCACGAACTTCCCGTTCTTACCTCGGACGGTTTACCGACCCTGAAACAGGTATTTCTGCAAGTGCCGACTTTATAGCACAATACCATATCACAGAGTCTTCTACGGGTAATCTCTTCCCTCCGAAAATTGTAGATGACTATGTAACCAGCATCGACGTACGACTCTATATCGATAATTTTATCGGTGACTCACTGACTACTTTTAAGGTCAGCGTTTACGACTTGGATACCGACCTCGACCCGGAAGCTGATTACTATACCGACATTAATCCGAACGATTATATTGATGAGACTTCAGAGCCGATGTCTCACAAGTGGTTTACGCTCTCTGATAGAATTATCTCAGAGGCAGATCGTACAGCCACTGGCTATGTGCGTCACATCCGTATTCCTCTGCCTCGCGAAGTAGGTCAGGCCATCTACGATGCTTATAAGGAAGATAAGTCTGACTTTACCAGCACTTACAAGTGGCTCCATAGCGGACTTCCTTGCAGTAAGGGACTTTACTTCAAGCTCGAATATGGTGAAGGTGCTGTGGCTTATGTCTATATCACCCAGATTCGTATCAACTACAAATATTATGATGATAAGTTGAAGAAGGAAGTCGATGGTGTCACACTTATGTCTTCTACCGAAGAGGTGATTGAGGTGACAAACTTCCAGACGGAAGACCTCTCTTCGCTTGTCACCGACCCTTCCTGCACCTATCTGAGAACTCCTGCAGGATTGTTTACTCAGCTGACTTTGCCTATCGAAAGTATCAGCACTAAAGATTCTATCAATTCTGCTTCGATTCAGTTTAAGCGCTACAACGATACGTCTGGCGAGAAGTACAAACTGGGCATTCCGCAGACGCTGCTTATGGTGCGACTCGACGAATACAATAATGGTTTCTTTGAGAAGTACCGAGTTGCTGACAACAAGACATCCTATGTCACTACGTTCAGCGCAACTGGCAATACCTACACCTTCTCCAACATTGCCCAACTGATAAACAAATGTATCCAGGAGAAGAAAAGCGGAAAGGCTTCGGCTAATTATAATAAGGTGTTGCTCATTCCGGTAACCACAACTTACGACACTTCCAAGAACCTCGTGAAGCTGAATCATGACTTCAGTTTCAATCAGGCACGACTCGTTAAGGATACTAAACTCAATATCATCTACAGCCAGTTCGGAAAAGCCGACACAGACGGTAGTGACGATGAGGTAGATGGTGGAAGTAAGTAAACTTTAAAGTAAAGGATACACATTATATTATAAGGAATACGCATGAAACTGATATATTTTCATGGTTTTGCTTCATCTGGAGCCAGTGGTACAGTAGAACTGCTGCGCAACATGATGCCTGAGGACACAGTCATAGCCCCCGACATTCCCGTTGACCCAGTGGAGGCATTGCCCTTCCTTCAGAAACTCTGTCAGGACGAACAGCCCGACATCATCGTGGGTACGAGTATGGGCGGCATGTATGCTCAGCAGATGCGCGGATTCCTCCGTATTTGTGTCAATCCGGCATTCAATATGTCCACCAACAGCAAAGTGCTGAAGACTGGAACATTCAAGTTTCACAATGGTCGTAAGGACAATCAGAAGGAGTTCCGCATCACGAAGGAAATCATACAGCACTTCAATCAGATGGAACGCCAGCAGTTCAAGGGCATCACACCCGAGGAGCAGGAACTCTGCTACGGACTCTTCGGAATCAACGACCCGGTGGTTCATACCTACGACCTGTTCAAGAAACACTATCCTCATGCACAGCGCTTCGAGGGCGAACACCAGCTCAACGAAAAAGTGGTTCGCAAAACCCTCCTCCCGCTCATCAGGGAACTCCTAACTCCCAACTCCTGAATTTTCAATTTTCAATTTTCAACTAAGATACACACTTACTTTTAACAACAATAAATGATATTTTTTTATGGCTAACAACAAAGAAAAACTTTTTTCTGAATTCCAAGCCCCTACCACCGAAGAGTGGTTGGCAAAGATTGAGGTTGACCTCAAGGGTGCCGATTTTCAGAAGAAAATGGTTTGGAGAACCAATGAAGGGTTCAATGTACAGCCTTTCTATCGTCGTGAAGACCTCAAGGACTTGAAGGCTGTTGACTCGTTGCCAGGTGAATTTCCATTCGTTCGTGGTAACAAGACCGACAACAACATCTGGTTTGTTCGTCAGGACATCTGCGAGGCAGACCCTGCGAAGGCAAACGAAAAAGCTCTCGACATTCTGAACAGGGGTGTTGACTCGCTCGGCTTCTGCATTCCAAAGGATCAGATTAGCAAGACTTACATCGCTACTCTGCTCAACGGAATCCTGCCACAGTACGTAGAACTCAACTTCAAGACTTGCCAGCGCCACTGCGTTGAACTGGCAAAGGTGCTTGTTGAGTACTTCAAGGAGAATGGTTATCCGCTTGCAGAACTCAAGGGTTCTATCAACTTCGACCCAATTTCAAAGATTCTCTGCAAGGGTAAAGACACATCAGCTGTGCTTGCTGAGGCAAAGACACTTATCGAGGCTCTCGCCGAACTGCCTGGCTACAAGTGTATCAACGTAAACTCAGTGATGCTCAACAACTCTGGTGCTTACATCTACCAGGAACTCGGTTATGCCCTTGCCTGGGGTGCTGAATACCTCAATCAGCTCACTGAGGCAGGCGTAGCTATCGACGATGCTGCTAAGCGTATCAAGTTCAACATGGGTGTGAGCGACAACTACTTCATGGAGATTGCCAAGTTCCGTGCAGCTCGTCTGCTTTGGGCTCAAATTGTGAAGCAGTTTGCTCCTAAGTGCGATTGTGCTTGCCAGATGCACGTACTTGCCATCACATCTGAGTACAACCAGACTATCTTCGACTCTTATGTAAACATGCTGCGTTCTCAGACAGAGGCTATGTCGGCAGCTCTTGCAAACGTAGATAGTATCATCGTAACTCCGTTCGACACTCCATACGAGACTCCGACAGAGTTTGCTGAGCGTATTGCCCGCAACCAGCAGCTCCTGTTGAAGGAAGAGGCTCACTTCGACAAACTCGTCGATGTGGCTGGTGGTTCTTACACCATCGAACACCTCACCGACGCTATTGCTCAGGAGGGTTGGAAACTCTTCCTCGCTGTTGAGAATGCAGGCGGCTTCCTCGCTGAGGCTCTTGCAGGCAACATCCAGAATGCAGTGAACGAAAGCAACGCTAAGCGTCATGCTGATGCTGCTAAGCGTAAGGAGTTCATCCTCGGAACCAACCAGTTCCCTAACTTCACAGAACAGTCAGAGGGCAAGCGTCCGGTTGAGTCTTGCTGCAAGTGTGGTGACCAGGGCGACATTGCTCGTCTGAACACTCAGCGCATGGCAAGCGACTTCGAGGCTCTCCGTCTGCAGACAGAGAGTGCAAAGAAGCAGCCTATTGCCTTCATGCTCACTATCGGAAACCTCGCTATGCGTCAGGCACGTGCTCAGTTCTCTTGCAACTTCCTCGCAGCTGCCGGCTACAAGGTGATGGACAACCTCGGATTCAAGACTGTCGAAGAAGGTGTTGATGCTGCTCTCAAGGCAAATGCCGACATCGTAGTCATCTGCTCTTCCGACGATGAATATGCAGAGTATGCTATTCCTGCATTCAAGTACCTGAACGGTCGTGCTATGTACGTCGTTGCCGGTGCTCCTGCTTGTTCTGAAGACCTCAAGGCAGCAGGCATCGAGAATTTCATTCATGTTAAGTCTAACCAGCTTGAAACTCTCCGTGAGTACAATGCAAAACTCGGAATCTAATTATGGCACGCAAAGATTTTAACAATATAGATATATATGCTGGCATCCAGAAGAAGGATGGTCAGCAGTGGCAGAAGCAGAACGGCATCTCTGCCAACTGGCGCACACCAGAGCAAATCGACATTCAGCCAGTTTACACAAAAGAAGACCTTGAAGGCATGGAGCACCTCGACTTCGCAGCAGGTATTCCTCCTTACCTCCGTGGTCCGTACTCAATGATGTACCCGTTCCGCCCTTGGACTATCCGTCAGTATGCCGGATTCTCTACAGCGGAAGAAAGTAACGCATTCTATCGCCGCAACCTCGCCAGCGGTCAGAAGGGACTCTCCGTTGCCTTCGACCTTCCTACTCACCGCGGTTACGACCCTGATAACGAACGCGTAGTAGGTGATGTGGGTAAGGCAGGTGTGTCTATCTGTTCGCTCGAAAACATGAAGACACTCTTCGCAGGCATTCCGCTCAACAAGATGTCTGTCTCTATGACAATGAACGGTGGCGTGCTCCCAATTCTTGCTTTCTACATCAATGCCGGACTTGAGCAGGGCGCAAAACTCGAAGAGATGGCTGGTACTATCCAGAACGATATCCTCAAGGAGTTCATGGTGCGCAACACATACATCTACCCACCAGCATTCTCAATGAAGATTATCGCTGACATCTTCGAGTACACTTCTCAGAAGATGCCTAAGTTCAACTCTATATCTATCTCAGGCTACCACATGCAGGAGGCTGGTGCTACAGCCGACATTGAACTTGCCTACACCCTTGCCGACGGTATTGACTACCTGCGCACGGGTGTGAATGCCGGAATCGATGTGGATGCTTTCGCTCCTCGTCTCTCGTTCTTCTGGGCTATCGGTATGAACCACTTCATGGAGATTGCCAAGATGCGTGCCGGTCGTCTGCTTTGGGCAAAGATAGTAAAGAGCTTCGGTGCCAAGAATCCTAAGTCGCTCGCTCTGCGTACCCACTCACAGACATCTGGTTGGTCGCTCACTGAGCAAGACCCGTTCAACAACGTAGGCCGTACCTGTATCGAGGCTATGGCTGCCGTACTGGGTCACACTCAGTCGCTCCACACCAATGCCCTCGACGAGGCAATCGCCCTGCCTACCGACTTCTCGGCTCGTATTGCCCGCAACACTCAGATCTACATCCAGAACGAAACTAAGGTGTGCAAGCAGATCGACCCTTGGGCAGGTTCTTACTATGTGGAAACTCTCACCAACGAACTCGTTCACAAGGCTTGGGAACACATTCAGGAAATCGAGAAACTCGGTGGTATGGCAAAGGCAATCGAGACTGGTCTGCCAAAGATGCGTATCGAGGAGGCTGCTGCCCGCACTCAGGCTCGCATCGACTCAGGCAGTCAGACTATCGTCGGTACGAACAAGTACCGTCTCGACCACGAAGACCCAATCGACATTCTCGAAATCGACAATACAGCCGTTCGTCTGCAGCAGGAAGCAGCACTCAAGGAACTCCGTGCCAACCGTGATGAGGCAGCTTGCAAGGCAGCTCTCGCCGAAATCACTAAGTGCGTTCAGGAGTTCAAGGACGGCAAGAAGTCAGAGAACAACCTGCTCGACCTCGCTGTGAAGGCAGCCGCACTCCGTTGTACACTGGGAGAAATTTCCGACGCTTGCGAAGCCGTAGTAGGACGTTATAAAGCAATCATCAGAACCATTAGCAACGTGTATAGTTCAGAATCAAGAAACGACAAAATCTTCGAAGAAGCTTGTCGTGCTACAGAGAAATTTGCTCAGGCAAACGGACGTCGCCCTCGTATCATGATAGCCAAGATGGGACAGGACGGACACGACCGTGGTGCCAAAGTAGTTGCAACCGGATATGCCGACTGCGGTATGGACGTCGATATGGGACCACTCTTCCAGACTCCAGCCGAGGCAGCTCGTCAGGCAGTGGAGAACGACGTCGATGTACTCGGAGTCAGCTCACTCGCAGCCGGACACAAGACCCTCATTCCGCAGGTTATCGAGGAACTCAAGAAACTCGGTCGCGAGGATATCCTCATCACTGCCGGAGGCGTCATCCCTGCTCAGGACTACGACTTCCTCTACAAGGCAGGTGTAGCTGCTATCTTCGGTCCTGGAACCAACGTGGCTAAGTCGTGCATCGAACTCATGAAGATTCTCAACGAAGAATAAGACCGACCCTCTCCTGTCATCCTCCCTGCGTGGGAAGGATGTCTGGGTAGGGAAGAAACAAACGAAGAGCCCCGCACCAATCGGTGTAGGGCTCTTTTCTTATATATATAATGTGTAAAACTTAATCCTTGTTTTGCATTTCTACTTCGGTAGCCTTGACAGCGTCGTCGATGATTTTCTCACCATCCTCAACGGTGTTCTCAGCTGCCTCTTCCACATCCTGCTCCACAGCGTTTTCCACTACGTCGTTCGGAGTCACCGAGCCTTCGAGAATCTTCTGAATGTCTTCTTTGTTGATTAATATCTCAAAAATCTTGCCCGAGTCGCGACCAGTGTAGATGTTGTTGATTACGGCTTCTGCTTCCGCGCAAACCTGTATGAACTCCTTCATCTCGTCGTCGCTCTGCAGGCGCAGCATCACTGTGTTCTTGATTACGTCGCTGACAGCAAAGAGTGAGTCGATGTCAGTAATCGAGTCGTCAAATGTGTAGTTGATGGTCATCACCTGGTTTTTGTACGACACATTGTCCATAGTGACAAATTCGTTTATCTGTTTCGGACACTCACTGTTGAGTCTGTCCGCAGCCACCTTGATGGCAGAACCTGCACAGCTGGCGAGCAACATAATGCCGCAGGCGAGTACAGAAAAAATGAGACTTTTCTTCATATTTGTTAGTCTGTTATAGGTTAGTGAATAATTGTCTATTTTCGTAAAGTGCGTAAAAAGCGCTGCAAAAGTATGTATAAAAAGAAAAATGTACAAGAAAATCGGCAATTTTATTATTTTGCAAAGCGTTTGAGTATGTTTCCGTACTCGTCAATCCGTCTGTCGCGCAGGAACGGCCACCAGCGACGCACATTCTCCGAACGCGCCATGTCCACCTCGACTACCTCCACACACTCCTCATTCTTCGGAGCTCGGAAAAGCATTTCGCCTTGTGGGCCGCAAACGAAACTGGAACCCCAGAACTCAATGCCGCGAGTCTGTCCCGAAGGGTCGGGTTCGTGACCGGTGCGATTCACAGCCACTACGGGCAGTCCGTTAGCCACCGCATGACCCCTCTGCACCGTTGTCCACGCCTCGCGCTGGCGCTCCTGTTCCTCCTTCGTGTCGCTGCTCTCATAACCGATGGCAGTAGGGTAGATGAGCAGTTCGGCACCTGCGAGAGCCATCAGTCGTGCTCCCTCCGGATACCACTGATCCCAGCACACCTGCACGCCCAGTCGGCCGATGCTCGTGTCGATAGGCTTGAAACCCAAGTCGCCGGGAGTGAAGTAGAACTTCTCGTAGTAGGCAGGGTCGTCGGGGATGTGCATCTTGCGATACTTGCCTGCAATCGAGCCGTCCTTGTCGAGCACCACCGCCGTATTGTGGTAGAGTCCTGCTGCACGGCGTTCGAACAGACTTGTCACCAGCACCACACCGCACTCCCGTGCCACCTGTGAGAAAAACTCCGTCGATGGTCCCGGAATTGTCTCTGCCAGGTCGAACAACTCTACGTTCTCCGTCTGACAGAAATACGGCGTATTGTGCAGTTCCTGCAGCACCACCAGTTCCGCACCCTTCTGTGCAGCCTCACGAATCCGTGTTGCCAGCTTCTGCATATTCTGCTCCCTGTCAGCCGAGCATGCTATTTGTACTATTCCTACTTTCATGAATTATAGGTTATTGGTTATAGGTTATTGAGGTCGCAAATATACAACAAAAAAATGAGCCGACAAACTAATGTCAGCTCTAACTATCAATTGTCAACTATCAATTATGCATTATGCATTATGAATTATGCATTAGAACGGTCCGTGTCCCATACAACTTGTAGTTGTAATAGCTGTGAGGAATGCTGTGAGTGCGGCTACTATAACCTTCACCACTGTCTCAAGAATGTCGCGTTTCATAGTTTTCAAGAATTAGAGAATTATTATTGGTTCAATTATTGGTAATTATTTGTAATTATTGTTGGCTTAGGCAGCGAGGCTGCCTTCCGTCCAATAATTTGAAATAATAGTTTTCCGTGTGACTTAGGAGAGAGGGAGCCCCGAAGGGCTCACCCTGTTTTCGTTTTCGCTTAATTATGAATTATGCATTATGAATTATGCATTATTTTTAGCTCTCGTCAGTGCCATCTTCGGTGCCGCCACCTCCGTTACCACCACCAGGGTTTTGGTTTTCGTTTTGGTTTTCGTTTTCGTTTTCGTTTTCGTTCGAACCGTTTTCGTCATCTTCGACTACGCCGTCGTCGGCAGAGGTTACGCGCTTGAGGACATTGCCGTCCTTGTCGTAGCAAGTGATCTGAACGCTGGTGTTGGAGAGTTCGTCCTTCAGGTCGGTTGATGGAGTGAAGATGATGCGTCGGCTGGTGATGAGCTTCGACTTTACCTCGTCAACGGTTGCCACTGACTTTGCTCGCAGTCCGAAACGCATTGTTCCGAGTCCTGGCAGTGCCACTGAGTGACCTTCTGTTGCCCATGCCTTGATTACTTCGCCTGCTGCATCCCAACATGCCTGCATCACGCCTTTGCTGATACCTGAGCGGAGAGCCGCCTCGCTGATTACCTTGTTCTGAGCCAGAGCGATGTAGAGTTCCGGTGAGAGAACGAATCGGTAAGTGTCTGCGTACTTGCCCACCTTGATGAGCTGTTCTTTTGCTTTTACTTTAAGTGCCATAGTTTTTAGTTTGTTTTTGTGTTGTGGTTAGTTTTCGTTTTCGTTTTGGTTTTCGTACGAAGTTTTCTGTCTAACTAACGGGAAAAATTTCTTAAGTTGGCGCGCAAATTTTCTCATTTGTTTTGACATTGCAAAGATACGACACAGAGAGTGCGGTTTCCAAAAATCGGCTATCGATTTGGGGCGATTTTCAACATCAATTCATGCGTTTTTCAGCATGAGCCCATTTCGCCACTTTGCCACTTTGTCACTTTATAACAATAAGCACCTGCCGATACCGCAAAAAAAAGGTTAGAATATATATAATAATATATTATTATATTATTATATATATATTCTAAACCCTAATCTTCCACCTTTGTCACCACCTTAATGTTATAATGTGACAAAGTTACATTGTGACAAAACTGGTTTTAATTTCTTCTCTTTTCAACCAATCCGTTCATGACCGCTTCGAGTGCTGCCTTAGGATCTGGAGAAGCTGGCAGGAGACGGTAGACATAGGACTTGCCAACATTTCCGTCTTTAACTCTTGTCCATGTCATGGTGCCGTCAGCGTTAAATGCAACTCTGTAAGTGTTGACATCACTTTCTCCTGGTATAACTTCTGTAATTGTCAGAATATCACCGCTTAGAGTGTAAGTAATATTCCATTCTTCACCACGAGTCTGGCTATAGTTGTCACTGCTGCTGCGCTTCATTCCAGCACCTCTACCTGAACCGTCAGCATTAAACTGATATGCTTCAATTTCTATACTGCTTGCGTCTTCATCAACATTGTACCATACATTACCCGAGAGAGAGGGTTGACTGCCGCCGCCACCAGTGCTGCCGCCGCCGCCATTGCCGCCATTATCGTTTTTGTTGTCGTCGCCGCATGATGTGAGTGCACCACCAGCTAAAAAGAGTCCTGCTACAAAGAGCAGTGCGCTGAAAAATGAGCTTTTTTTCATAATTTTTTAATGTTAAATGTTAAATAAAATGGTTGTTTTAGATTGTTTTTTGGTAAAACGCCACAAACATACAGAATAATTTGTTAAAGTGACAATTAGATTTGTTTTTTTACCCATTAGTTAATATTTATTAACATTGTTATCCTGAGACTTATCATAAATGGTACATCTTAAAAAAGTAAAATGATAGGCCAGGCTTCGCTTCAGGTCAACTGACATCTGACCTCTAACCGATAAATATTCCTACCCATTAATAATGAGTAGGATTTTTTTTGTTTTTGGGGAGATTTCGGAATAAATATTCTGAAAATCAAAAATAATTAGCTACTTTCTTTTGAATTTCAAAATAATCATGTAATTTTGCAGCCAATATGAGAATCGTATCACATAGACGACTGGTTGAATTCTATAGTTCGGAAGGACACGGAGATGCTCAGGCCGCACTTGAACGATGGTATGACATTGCAGAAAAGGCAGATTGGAGGAACTTGTCGGATATAAAAGTGGATTTTCCTTCGACAGACTACGTAGGAAATCAACATTATGTCTTTGATATCCGAGGCAATAAATATCGCTTAGTAGTAGTGGTTAAGTTCACAATCGGACATATATTCATCCGTTTTGTAGGTACTCATAGTGAATACGATAAGATTGATGTTTCTACGATTTAATATAGGAGGTACGAATATGGCAAAGATTACTAAAGAACAATATGAGTTTGCATTGGCACGTATTGAGGAGCTGTTGCCGTTGGTAGATGACAATACACCAGCTAACGACCGAAATGCCATAGAGTTAACTATGATGTCGAATATTGTCATTGAATATGAGAAGGAGCACTATCCGATAGGCAAACCCAGTGTGGCCCAGTTGATACAGCTTTCGTTGGAGGAGAAGAAGATAAGCCAGAAGCAGTTGGCTACGGAGATTGGGGTCAGTCCTTCGCGCATTAACGACTACGTTTCGGGCAGGGCTGAACCTACGCTGAAAATTGCCCGTCTGCTTTGTGCCACTTTAGGAATTACACCAGCTGCTATGTTGGGATATTAACAAAAAACATCACCAAATATTTCCTACCCATTCTATAATGAGTAGGAATTTTTTTGTATCTTCGCGTGGCGAAAGGAGTGAAACACGTACCTGCCCCGGTGTTCCGGAATATATATTAAAGGTAAAGATTAATAAGAAAAGAGCAATGAAAAAGAAAAACATCATCACTGCACTGCTTTTCATGGCAGCCATCGTCACAGTCAACGCCCAGCTCATGTTCCGCATCAGCGGTAACGGGCTGGAAAAACCTTCGTACATCTTAGGCACGATACACGTGCTGTCCGGCGACCTGCTCGACAGCATCCCCGCCTTTCTGGAAGCCGAGAACCAATGTCAGCAGTTGTTCGTGGAGAGTGACGTTACCGACCAGCAAGACAGGCAGGAAAGACTTGCTGCAGGCCAACAGCTGATGACACTGCCCGACGGCAAGACCATCGCCGACGTCCTGGGCGAAGAAAGAATGGCTATCCTGCAGGAAAGGATGAAGGAGACGTGCCACATCAATCTGGCCGATTCTGCAGCACAGAAATTCCTGTACTATCAGCCTCTCTGTTTTACATACACGCTCAATATGATGGTGCAAGTTGAGGTCTATATGAAATATCCCGCCATGCGTAACGGCAACATGATGGATGTAGCCTGTATGAAAAGGGCCAAAGCCCGCGGATGGAAAGTCGGCAATCTCGACCAGATAAAAACGTCTGAAGAACTGGGAAAAATCAAGGAGACAATAACGCCCATCGACGAGCAGGTCGATACGCTCATGGCGCTCCTCAACAACTTCGACGAGCGCAGACAGAATATACTGAATAAATTTGAAGGGATGCATAATATGGGCAACTATTGGTCTGCGGGCGACTACGAAAGTTTTGAGCGTCTCGTTCTGCCCGATAACGAAGCCAGCCCCGCCATCTATGCCGAGCGCAACAAAAAATGGATGCCTATCATCATCGAAGCCGTGAAGGAAATGCCTACGCTTTTTGTCTTCGGTGCCGGTCACCTGACAGGTCCGGAAGGTGTCGTCCGGATGCTCCGCGACGCAGGATATACCGTGGAGCAGGTGAAGCAGTAACATTCGCGAAACTTGAAACTTCTTTAAGTTTTTCACATTTCACTTTTTTTGTATCTTCGCGTGGTGAAAGGAGTTAAACACGTACCTGTCCCGGTGTTTTAGAAGAAAAAATCTGTTTTTTTCTGTTGTAATAAAAATATAAATTGTATCTTCGCAGCTATAAACGAATCAAACAATGCCGCACATGCAGCCCTATACGATGGACGAGGTCAACGCAATGATTGACCAGAGTGAACGAGACATTGCTGAAGGTCGTGTGTATGATTTCGACGAGGCAATGGATGAGTTAGAAAAGGAATTTGCCGAGGAAGACCGCAAACTTGCAATGACTTAATCCTTATGAAGTCTATCATTACTGACTTGGCGAAAGAACAGATTCGCCAAATTGCCAAGTACATGACATCAGAATACAAATATTTCCTACCCATTCTGTAATGAGTAGGAATTTTTTTGTACCTTCGCACTTGTAAATAGAAAATACTATGAACGAAATCCAGACTATACAAAATAAGATATATGAGGTGCGCGGACGTCGAGTGATGCTGGATCGCGATTTGGCTGCTATGTACGGAGTGGAAACAAAGTCTCTGAATCAGTCCGTAAAAAGAAATCTCAAACGTTTTGAAGGTGATGATTTTATGTTTCGCTTGACAAAGGACGAAGCGCAGTTCACACTTTTGAGGTCACAAATTGTTACCTCAAACAAGCGTGGCGGAAATCGCTACCTTCCTTATGCATTTACGGAACTCGGTGTTGCAATGCTCAGTAGTGTACTGAGATCAGAAACTGCAATTTTTGTTAATCGTGAAATCATGCGAGCTTTTGTCGAATTCGCCACATTTAGTAAACGACATGTCAAGCGACAGCCAGTCAATAAGGAATCATGTTCTAATTTTTTTCAGGAAAAGAATGATACTTTCAAAAAAATACTCTATCTTCGCAAGTTGAAAAAGCAGAGTTTAATCTGATAAAACAGTATTTATGTATAACATTCTAACAGCTATAAAGGCTATTATAGAGAATCTTTCCGATATTAATGATATATCGTACCAAAGCAGAACGTTAAATAGGGCAAATCAAGCAGGAGATGCCTTAGAGAATTACGTAAAAAATGCTTTTGCAAACTGTATAGGGAAAGATGATTCAAGCGTAAAAAAAGCTCGTAATAATTGTTTTTCATACCTCGGTAATAATTCTAACCCACCTGATGCAATCTTGAAAGGAAGTGATGCTATTGAAATAAAAAAATTAATCAGTATAGGCACACAGCATCTTCAATTAAATAGCAGCTATCCAAAACAAAAGCTATATTCTGATAACCCCAAAATTTGCAGAGCATGCAGAGAGTGTGAAATTTGGGATGTAAAAGATATGTTGTATGTAGTTGGAGCTGTTAATGGTAATTCCTTGCAAAATTTATTTTTTGTTTACGGTGATTTGTATTGTGATTCCAACGAAATATACGAAAAGGCAGAAAATGTAATTAAATATGGTTTAGAATCGCTTGAAGGAGTAGAATTTGCTGAGACCAACGAATTAGGAAGGGTTAATAAAATCGACCATTTAGGTATTTCCGATTTAAGGGTTCGTGGAATGTGGCTCATCAAGTCTCCGTTTGTTCATTTTAAGGAATTGACACACAAAGTAGAAAACTACACATTCCAACTAGATGCCTTAATTCCCCAAAATAAATATGATAGTTTTCCCAATAAAACTTTTTTTGAAGATTTCTGCAATAGTAATAATGTTGACATCTCAGACATAGACTTGGAAGACCCTCGAAATCCTGCAAAAACAATTCCTTCTAAACTTATTACATTTATTCTAAAATGAGTCTTATTAGTTTATTTTCAGGTGCAGGCGGTCTTGACAGAGGATTTCACAATGCAGGTTTTCATACTGTAGTGGCTAATGAATTTGACTCTAAAATTTGTCCGACATTTAGGGCAAATTTTCCTGATACAAATTTAATTGAAGGTGATATCCGTCAAATTCCGGCAGATGCATTTCCACGTAATATAACAGGTATTATCGGTGGTCCTCCATGTCAGTCTTGGAGTGAGGCTGGGTCATTAAAGGGTATCAATGATGCTCGCGGACAGTTGTTTTATGATTATATTAGAATATTACGTGCAACACAACCGTTTTTTTTTGTAGCTGAAAATGTGTCTGGAATGCTTGCAGCACGTAATAGAGATGCCGTTAATGGTTTTATGCAGTTGTTTGACGATGCAGGTTATAATGTCAATCTGCAAATGCTAAATGCAAACGATTTTGATGTACCAGAAGATCGGGATAGAGTTTTTTATATTGGATTCCGTAAAGACTTAGAGATAAACGATTATGAATATCCAGCTCCTTTAGAACATAAACCTACGTTACGAGAAACCATATGGGATTTACAATTTACAGCTATACCGGCAAGAGAAGGTAACAGAACTAATGGTAATGATTGTGCTATACCTAACAATGAATATTTTGTAGGTTCTTATTCTCCTATATTCATGTCTCGTAATCGTGTGCGTTCTTGGGATGAACCCGGATTTACAGTACAGGCTAGTGGAAGACAATGTCAACTCCATCCTCAGGCACCTAAGATGGTAAAAGTTGAAAAAAATCTTCAGATTTTCCAGCCAGGAATGGAACATATGTATCGCCGTATGACTGTTAGAGAAGTAGCTCGTGTACAAAGCTTTCCAGATGATTTCCAATTCATATATGATACTGTTGATTATGGTTATAAGATGATAGGCAATGCCGTTCCTGTAAATCTTGCTTTTCATGTTGCAAATAGCATTATCGAAATTTTGCATAGACACAATATTGATTTTGAATTCTGATGAATATAGTATCTCTTTTTGCTGGTTGTGGAGGACTTGACTTGGGCTTTGAGCGAGCAGGTTTTAATGTAAAATGGGCTAATGAATTTGATAATACCATTCACGATACATATAGGTATAATCATCCTGAAACAACATTAAATACTTCCGACATAAGAGATCTTGATGTATCAGATATTCCAGATTGTGATGGTATTATTGGAGGACCACCATGCCAATCGTGGAGTGTTGGCGGAAAGTGTCTAGGTATTGAGGATGAGCGAGGAAAACTGGTGTACGATTATATCCGTATAGTTAAAGGTAAACAACCTAAGTTTTTCATCATGGAAAATGTTCCTGGAATGGTTACACCTCGACATTTTGAATCATTCCAATCGTTTTTGGATTTATTTAGGGAGGCGGGATATAGGCTCAAGTATGAATTGATGGATGCTCAGGATTTCAAAATACCACAAGAAAGATTAAGACTGATTATTGTTGGAATAAGAAATGATCTGGAAAATGAGTTTTTTTTCCCTCCGCATCAAACTACAGAAAAGATTACGCTTGATAGAGCTATTGGTGATTTGATAAAAAAGCCAAAGCCATATAAAGATGAAGAGGTCATTGAATCTGATATGGATATTCTGAATAATGAGTATTATGCAGGTGATTATGACAAAAAGTATATGGCGAGAAACAGGGTGAGAGGATGGGATGAGGTTTCATTTACTATTCAAGCAAAAGCAATGAATGCACCTATACATCCGAGTGCACCAAAGATGGTTTATGTATCACAGGATAAAAGAATCTTTGCACCTGGCAGGGAACATCTTTACCGCCGTTTAAGTGTTCGTGAATGTGCAAGAATACAGACATTTCCAGACACATTTAATTTCATCTACAAAAATATTAAAGATGGTTATAAAATGATCGGTAATGCTGTACCGCCTCGTCTTGCATATTATTTGGCTTTGTCCATAAAGCAGTGTTTGATAAATAATCAAAGTGTAGGGAAGAAGGTAGTCGAAAATGTATTGGTTGGCTATGTAAAATCAGATGCAGATTTTGAAATAGTTAATACCAAAAGGGTATATTATATCCGAGGTGGTAATAGACCTGGGGCTATGCAATTTGGTCAAGTGTCTAAACCTATTCAATTGCTTTTATTGCACAGGCAAAACAGAAAGGAATTATACATACTTCAAACAGGAATAGCGGAAAAATGTAGTAAAAACACATTGACGGATTTGGGATTTCATCCTCGTGGAGATGAATACTGGATGTATACGATAAAAGAACATGTTTCTGATAGTATTCTTATAGATAAAATTGTCAAAACTGCAAACCAACTGTCTGTGTATCCACAAATAATTGGAATATCAAACTGATGATCACAGGACAATCCTGTTACGTCAACAATAATAATATCACGCAGAAGCATGACGACTTACACTGTTTTTAAGGAATATATATGGCTGGTGAATACAATTTACTATGCCAAGGCAATTACTTTTGCTGAAATCAATAAACTATGGGTGCAGACGGAGATTAGCGGAGGCGTTCCGTTTTCGCGTACGACGTTCCACAGGCATAAGATTGCGATAGAAGAGATTTTCGGACTCTATATCGAGTGCGATAAGAGGAACGGAAATAAGTATTCCATCGGCAACAAGAAGGTGCTAAGCGAGGACTCTGTGCAGAAATGGATGCTGTCAACTCTTAGCGTCAGTAATATGCTTGGAGAAAGCCAGAGTCTGCGCGATCGCATTCTCCTTGAGAATATCCCTTCCGGCGGTGAGCATCTGCACATGATTATCAATGCGATGAAGAAGGGCGAACGAATCGCAATCAGCTACAAGCGATATACTAGTCCTAACGCTAATAGTCTCGTCTTGGAACCTTACTGCGTGAAACTTTTCCGCCAGAGGTGGTATGTGTTAGGAAAACTTTTGAACGGCTATATCTCCGTTTTCTCGTTAGACAGAATCCTGAACATCGAACAGACTGATGAGAAGTACAGGATTCCTGATGACTTTGATGCTTCGGAGTATTTCAAGGAGAGTTTCGGAGTTCTGATAGATAGGACTCTCCCTGCCGAACGGGTGGTCATCAGAGCTTACGGATATGAACCTTATTATCTGCGCGACTTGCCTTTGCACCACTCCCAGCACGAGATAAATACCACGGACGAATACACCGACTTCGAACTCCGTCTGAAACTGACGTCCGACTTCAAGTCGAAACTTCTCTCCAGAGGCGAGTGGATAGAGGTTCTGGAACCAAAATCGTTAGCCAACGACCTTGTTGAAATGTTTAGGAATTCGATAAAAAGATACGATTTATAGGTTAGTGGTTATTGAGTTTTCGTTTTCGTTTTGGTTTTCGTACGAAGTTATTGGTTATTGAAAAAATTTTTTTGAAAAAATATGAAAATTCTTTGAGGTTGTTTCGTGATTTGAAACAACCTCCGTTTATATTTGCAGCCGATTTAATTTTTAACCTATATAAAATTATGGCTGCAATAATTATTTTTATCTGCATTTTCTCTCTCGCAGACATGCTTACTAACCGTGCATAAGATGAGAAATCTGTATTCAAGAGATGTTATTAAATTATGTCTAAAACCAACAAATCTAATTTTAAACCTATGGAAGAAGAAGAACTTAATGAAGTAATGAGAATTATCAGGGCTGCTGGTTTGCAGGCTGAGTGGTGCGACGCGGAAGTAGGCGTGTGCAATAATCCGGTAAAGTGCGGTTTCCCGACGAGTATGGGCGATGCTTCGCTCAGTGAGTACATAATGATTCCAAAGAAACTGATTGGGAAAAATCCTATGTTTGTTCCCGTCAGCGGAGAGTCGATGATTGATGCCGGATATGAAGAGGGCGATATGCTGCGCCTGCAGATTACGTGCACTGCCCAGGATGGCGATAATGTGATGGTTGCCATAGGCGATGAGTGCACGGTGAAGACTCTGTTTCACGATGAGAAAGGACTCACGTGGCTCATTCCGCAAAACGACAGTTTCGACCCCATCCTGCTTGACGATGAAAAGGAAGAGGTAAGGATTCTGGGTATCGTGGTTGCTGTGGAGAAAAAGAGCGAACGAGTGTCTTACAGAACCTGTGCCGAGAAAGTAAAACAGGCTAAACGTCAGCTTAAGAGTACACGGCGACTGAGCGATGCTTCAGTTGACGATGCTCTGGTGAAGATTGGCGAGAGGGTTAAGCACGCACGTCAGTGGTATGCCGTTTATAGGGCAATGATAGATTTGGAAGTGGAGACACCTAATAATTATGGTGCGTTCTGCTCACGAGTGGCAGGACTGATCCCTGAACACGCTCATCTGCCCGTAGCACGTGAACTGCAGCGTATGGCTGTGCAGAGTTTCACAAGACCCGTAGCTATGTGGAGTGTGGAAAATGCTCCAGTGTCGGGCATGAGATTCCGCGATTATCTGTCTATTGCACAGGCTATGAGTCAGTTACTCATTGATTTTGCAGACAGATAGACCTCGTTTTTCCAAAACTCTCCATAAAACTCTCCAAAACTCTGCACGAAAAAAGATGTTTTGGAGGGTTTTCTTTTAAAAACTCCCACCAAAAGTGTAAAACTCCCACCAAAACTCCCACAAACTCCCACCCGATGAGGATTATCTTCGTCGGGTGTTTTTATGCCCTTACCTTTGTCATGCATTTGAAAATAATGTACAAAAAAATCATTCATTATCAACCTGAGTTGAAGCGAGGAGGATGTTCTCGAGTAAATGGCCAAAGAATCCGACCTTCTTCTCGCAAAACTCAAAATTATGAAAACTTCAATTCAAGTATTCAAAAACGAAATTTTCGGAGAAATCCGTACAGTGACAAATCAGAAGGGCGAGACCTTCTTCGTAGGTAAGGACGTAGCAAAGGCACTGGGGTATAACAATACAACTAAAGCCATACGCGACCATGTAGATAAAGAAGACAAGCTGGAGGAACGATTCGTTCTCTCAGGTCAGAACCGAAAAGTAATCCTCATCAACGAGTCGGGTCTTTACTCTCTCATCCTCTCTTCGAAGTTGGAACAGGCTAAGGCGTTCAAGCGCTGGGTGACCAGTGAGGTGCTGCCGCAAATCAGAATGACTGGCGGCTACATTCCCACTCACGATGCCGAGGGACGACAGTTCTCTGACGAGGAAATCGTAGAACGTGCCTGCATCATCATGCGCAATACCATACAGATGGTGAATGCGCAGAACGAGGACTGTCTGACGGCTACGCAGGTGGCAGCAATGTGGGGCATGGACGTGATGTCGTTCAACAACCTGCTCATGAGCATGGGCATTCAGCACCGAAAGAACCGCCGCTGGCAACTCTGCGACGAACTGCAGGACAAGGGGCTGACCGAGGTGCGCCACTTCTACTGCTTCAGTCTGAAGGGCAAACAACGCACTACGCGCTACATGGTGTGGACTCCGAAAGGGGTGGACTTCCTCAACATGGCGGTGAGGAAAATGCCAAGAGAGTTTACCGCTAATGTTCAACTTAACTTCAATTTCTAACCTATGAGTGTACACATGATATATATAAAGGATGGGGCAAAGATGATGCGCCCCATCCTCACCAGAGAGGAATATCTGGCACAGAGAGACAGCGAAACACAGAAGATGCTGATGCGTAAGGTGCGTGGCGGTAACGAGAAACTGAAGAGTTCGCTCGTGCAGATGAACTACTCATGTCTGCCTAACGAAGACGGTTCGCTGAAGGGCTCGAAGCACATGAGCAGCACCATCGGAATGGACGTTGACCACATCGCTGCCGAGGAAATGGAACCCACCAAGCAGCGCATCCTGGAGAAGAAGGACGAACTGGGACTTCTGATGCTCGAGGAAAGTGCCCGCGGAGCCGGTTACCACCTCGTGTTCCGCCGCCGCCCCGAACTCTCACAAGAGGACAACCTCAAGTGGGCAAGCGACCTGCTCGGAGTGCAGTACGATGAAGGTGCAAAGGATATTACAAGAGTTTTCTTTACAACTACTACCGCGCAACTGCATTATCTCGATGATTCCATTTTTGAGGTTCAAGAGACCCTCTCTAACTCCCCCTGTGTAGGGGGAGAACCCGGTGCGGACAGTAACCTCAAGTCCTCCATAAACAGGGAGGATTTAGGAGGGTCTTTCCCTTCAACCTTTAAGGGCATTCCTTATACCTCTATCATCGCTGAGTATTGGCGTCGCACTGGAGGCGAACCAACCGAGGGAGAGCGCAACGACCGTCTGCACAAACTGGCTGCAAACTTGCGAGCTATCTGCGACGACTCGGAGGACTGGCTGCTGGAAGTGATGCCACGATTCGGTCTGCCAGAACAGGAAATGAAGAGCATCATCCACTCAGCTTGTAAAGAACCGACTAAGGGTTCGCGCCTGATGGATGACATCGTAAGAGTTTTGAACGAAAACGATAACTATATTAACGAAAACGAAAACCAAAACGAAGACCTGTCACCTGTCACCTCTCACCTGTCACCTCAAAAACTGCCAATTGGTCTGAAGGAAAGCCTTGTAGGTGTGCCGGAGTCGATGCACATGCCGGTGCTCTGTGGCGTACTTCCCATAGCTGCTGCCTATGCCGACCAGGTGCAGGTGGAGTATTGCGACGGCAATTTGCATCACCTCGGACTCATGTCGATTATCCGTGGTGAGCAGGCAAGCAACAAGAGTGTGGTGAAGAATGCTGTCGATGTGTGGAAACGTCAGTTTGAAGAGGAAGATGCCCTTGCTCGCAAACGCGAGGAGGAGTGGAAGGAGCGCAAGAAGAGCCGTAAGGCAAACGAGAAGGCTCCCGACGACCCGCACGTGCTGATAAGAATGGTGCCCGTGACGGTAAGCTGTTCCACGCTTCTGAAACGTTTCAAGAATGCGCAAGGACACACCCTCTATTCCTTCGGCGAGGAACTGGACACCCTCCGCAAAACCAATGGGGCAGGGTCGTGGAGTTCGAAGTACGATGTCTATCGACTTGCCTTCGACAAGGGAGAGTGGGGACAGGACTACAACTCAGATGCAGCCGAGTCGGGAGTGGTGAATGTTGCCTACAACTGGACAATGCTCGGCACAAACGGAGCCATGAGGAAGTGTTTCAAATCGGACAACATAGAAAATGGTCTCAGTTCGCGAATCCTTGTTGCCGAAATGCCCGATGCCTCGTTCTCGAAGATGCCTAAGTTCCGCCACCGTTCGGCTGAGGACGAAGCACGAATCGGGCAGGCTGTAACCCGCTTGCGTTCCGTCACTGGACTGGTTGACACTCCGCGCCTGAGAAAGGCGATAGAAGAGTGGGTGGAGCAGAAACGAGTGGAGGCTGCAAAGGACATCGACCACGTGAAGGACGTTTACCGAAAACGTGCAGCGGTAATCGGGTTCCGATGCGGTGTCGTATTTCATCTGCTCAGCGGCAAGGAGAAGGAAACGAAGGCTTGTCTTGACTTTGCACTGATGATGGCTGACTACTGTCTCGACCAACAAATCAAGACGTTCGGAGATGCTCTCAGAAATGAGTATGTATGTGCGGAGGACGAGTGTAAGCGTCGCGGAACCAACCATAGCGTGTTCGACAGCCTGCCTCCTGCATTCACCATCGAAGACCTGCGAGCACTGAAACAAGGCTTCTGCAACGAGTCTGCCCTGCGCATGATCATCTCTCGCTGGATGCGCGACGGCTGGATAGAGAAGACCGGGCGCAACCACTGGAGTAAGTTGAAAGTTGAGAGTTGAGAGTTGAAAGTTGAGAATTTTCCAAAATTGTCACATTGTAACTTTGTCACATTATAACATTAAGCATATTCAAATAGTATGGAACTGATATTAACTCGTATAGCAAAACGCAAGACCTACACGATAGGCAAACTTGAAATGAGCAAGGGTTTCGACCCAGACGGAGAACCCATCGACAGTACTTACCTCTGCGACACTCTCGAACCCACGTGGCGAGACTACAAACACGGAGCATACAAGGTGAAGGGCAGAAGTGCCATACCAGAGGGCAGGTACGCCGTAGTCATCAGCTATTCTCCTAAGTTCGAAGCATGGCTGCCAATACTGCTCGGCGGTCCAGTGTTCAACCGACAATGGAAGGGCATACGCATCCATGCCGGCAACACAGCAAAGGACACCGAGGGCTGCATCCTCGTAGGTGAAAACCGCGAAGTGGGCAAGGTGCTCGACTCCCGTCTGTGGCTCCACCGCGTGATGAAGAAGATTTCCGACGCAAAAGACCAAGGCGAAGGGGTGTGGATAACCGTCCGATAAACCCCGGAAACAAAGAATCCCTGCAACAATCACGTTGCAGGGATTTATCTTTGAGAGGGTGGAGGGTGGGACTCGAACCCACGACATTCAGAACCACAATCTGACGCTCTAACCAACTGAACTACATCCACCATGTATGCTCTTTCGGGAGACCCCTCCCTCAATTGCGGTGCAAAGGTAAGACTATATTCGAGAAATACCAAACAAAAACGATTTTTTTATCAAAAATTTTTGCAGTTTTCAGCTTTTATGCGTACTTTTGCAAAGGTAATTTTAAATAAATACATTTTCCCTTTATTTTTCAAAGTATCACTGGCGTCGGCCAGAAAAGATGAAATTACCCCTCCCAAGCAGTGATGCGTGAGAGGGGTTCTTTTTTTATTTATAATTCTCTAATTCTTGACAAAAAAAACTTGGCTACTCGTAGATTGCTTTCTTGCCTGCGAGCAGGGTGTTCTTCATCAGAGAACAGATGGTCATCGGTCCTACGCCACCTGGAACAGGAGTGATGAAGGAGCACTTCTCAGCTACTTCGTCGAACTTCACGTCGCCATTGAGACGGAAGCCTGACTTACGAGTAGAGTCGGGCACGCGGGTTGTGCCTACGTCGATGATTACTGCTCCGGGCTTCACCATGTCGGCTGTGACAAAGTTGGGCACACCCATTGCTGCGATGATGATGTCCGCCTCGCGACATTCTTCTTTTATGTTCTGCGAGTGACTGTGGAGCACGGTTACGGTGCAGTCGCCCGGTGTGCGCTTCTGCATCATGAGTTGTGCCATCGGTTTGCCTACGATGTTCGAACGACCCAGTATGACGCATTTCTTACCACGGGTCTCGATGTTGTAACGAGCCAGCAGGTCGGTGATGCCAAGCGGAGTAGCTGAAATGTAGCAGGGCAGTCCGATAGCCATGCGACCTACGTTGATGGGGTGGAATCCGTCAACATCCTTGCGGTAGTCGATTGCCATAGTCACCTTCTGTTCGCTGATGTGCTTTGGCAAAGGCAACTGAACGATAAATCCGTCCACGTCGGGGTCGTTGTTCAGTTTCTCCACCTGTTTCAAGAGAAACTCCTCTGTTATGTCGTCCTCGAAGCGCAGCAGGGTAGAGGTGAATCCACACTCTTCGCATGCAAGTACTTTGTTCTTTACGTATGTTTCGCTGCCTCCGTCGTGACCGACAAGGATCGCTGCCAGGTGAGGACGCTTGCCTCCTCGGCTTACTATCTGTTCTACTTCTGCTGCTATCTCTTTCTTGATGCTCGCAGCTGTTGCTTTTCCGTCGATTAATTGCATTCTGTATAATTGATAATTGAAAATTGAAAGTTGAAAATTGAAAAATAGTTTACGGTTTACGGTTTACAGTTTACAGTTGGCTAAGGTCAATAACCTTTAACCTTTAACCGTTAACCTTTAACCATTAGAACTTCGGCATTCCGCCCTTCATTCGTGCCATCTGTTGCATAGCACCTGCCATGCGGTTGCCGCTCATCATGTGCATCATCTTGCGCATCTGGTCGAACTGCTTGGTGACGCGGTTTATCTCGTCGAGACTCACTCCCGCACCCTTCGATATGCGCTGCTTGCGCGACATGTTGATGCAGTCGGGATGAGTGCGCTCGTATGGGGTCATAGAGTTTATCATTGCCTCGACCGATTTGAATGCGTTGTCGTCGATGTCGATGTCTTTAAGAGCTTTACCTACACCCGGTATCATAGCTGCAAGGTCTTTGATGTTACCCATCTTCTTCAGCTGTTGTATCTGGTTGTAGAAGTCGGTATAGTCGTATTTGTTCTTGGCTATTTTCTTCTGCAGACGCTTGGCTTCTTCTTCGTCAAACTGCTGCTGCGCACGCTCCACGAAGCTGACGATGTCGCCCATGCCGAGGATGCGGTCGGCCATTCGTTCCGGGTGGAAGGGGTCGAGGGCTTCCATCTTCTCGCCAGTACCGACAAATTTGATTGGTTTGTCAACTACGCTACGTATTGACAGTGCTGCACCACCGCGCGTGTCACCATCGAGTTTGGTGAGGATGACTCCGTCGATTTCCAGTCGTTCGTTGAACACCTTAGCCGTAGTCACAGCCTCCTGACCAATCATCGCATCGACTACGAGGAGGGTTTCCTGCGGGTTGATGGCGTCTTTGATGTTTCGTATCTGAACCATCAGTTCTTCGTCAATCGACTGACGACCGGCTGTATCGACGATGACTACGTCGTAGCTGTTTGCTTTGGCATACTTGATAGCGTTCTCAGCCACTTTGACCGGGTCGGTAGCACCTTCTTCCAAGTAGCAGGGAACTCCCACCTGCTCGGCCAGCACACGGAGTTGTTCCATAGCTGCAGGACGGAAGGTGTCGCAGGCTGCCAGCAGTGGTTTCTTGTGTTTCTGCTTCGTGAGCCAAAGGGCAAGTTTGCCCGACATAGTGGTCTTTCCGGCACCGTTCAAACCTGCCATGAGGATTACAGAGGGTTTGCCCGTGAGGTTTATCTCGGCATTCTCGCCACCCATCAGCTGTGCCAGTTCGTCGTGGACAATCTTGACCATCAGCTGACCTGGTTTCACGGCGGTGAGCACGTTCTGACCGAGGGCTTTCTGCTTCACTGTGTCGGTGAAGGTCTTAGCCACCTTGTAGTTTACGTCGGCTTCGAGAAGTGCCTTGCGCACGTCTTTCAGGGTTTCCGCTACATTGATTTCGGTGATTTTTCCTTCACCCTTGAGTATTTTAAATGAACGTTCAAGACGTTCGGATAGGTTTTCAAACATATCTGTATATTAGTGTTTTTTTAGTCCGTTATAAATGAGGTATGCGATGAATCCGCCTACGCATACAATGGCTGTTATGCCGATGATGTGGCTGTAGTGCGACACGATGGCGATGAGTTCGTCCTTTGCCATCATCGTGTGGAAGGCATATCCGATGCCGGTGAGGATGGTGTTCCAGATGGCTGCTCCGATGCAAGTGCAGAGGATGAAGGAACCGAGGTTCATGCGAGCCAGTCCTGCCGGAATGGAGATGAGTTGTCGGATGGCGGGAATCATACGCCCGATGAGGGTTGAGATGACTCCGCGACGGTCGAAGTAGAGTTCTGCCTGACGCACTTTGTCGGCATCAATCAGACACATATGACCGAATCGGGAATTGGCAAAGGCGTAGATGACGGCTCTGCCCAGGGTGAGCGAGAGCAGGTAGTTGACCATCGCTCCGAGCAGGGCTCCGAACGTGCCGGCAAGGATAATCATCGGGTAGGTCATTTCGCCTGTTTCTGCAGCCATGTAGGCAGCGGGAATCATAACCACTTCGGAGGGGAAGGGTATGAAACTGGACTCTATTGCCATAAACAGCACTATCCAACCGTAGTTGAGGTTGTCGAGTGCACCATTGGTAAGATTCAGAATTAGTTCTTCCATTATTATCGTTTCACTTTTTTTATCTGCTAAGACGTGCCTGTACGACATTGACTACGTAGTCGCCCAGTTTTTCGCACTCGTTGAAGAAGTCAGAGTACATAGTGCCCAGCACATAGCTGTATTCGTGTTCGTTGACGGCATCGATATTGTCGCTCTTCAGACGCTGGCGCAGCAGGTTGATTTCGTTCTCGATGCGGAATGTCTCCTTGGTGTCCTGATCTTCGCGACGACCGGCAACGACGATGTTCATCTGTATGAGGGCTTCCTGGCAGAGCTGGAGCATAGACTGCAGATTCTTGCTTTGCGTCTCCGTGAGTTTTTCCTTCGATTCGTTTATGCGGTTCCATATGCGAGCCAGGTTGTAGCAGGCATCACCGATAGACTCCAACTCATCTACCTGGCGCATCATCTGACGAATCTTCGACTTAGTGTCGTCGGAGAGGTGGTTGTCGCTCAACTGTTCCAGGTAGTTGGCAATGGCGATTTCGAGTTGGTCGGTCATGTCCTCTTCCATTTCAATTTCGCTGTAGAGTTGCACGAATTTCTTCAGGTCTTTTTCCTTCATCAGTTGAAGAACCATGTTGAACATCGCTTCTACGCGTTCGCCAAACTGAGCTGTCTCCCTCTGTGCCTGCCAAACGGCGATTTCAGGAGTGTGCACGAGGTTACTCTGGATGTATTGCAAACGGAGGGTGTGGTCGTCGGTTGCCACCTTATCACCTTCTTTGTCTTTGATTACCCAGCAAACCAGACGTTCCAACTGAGGAATAAACCAGATCAGAATGCTGGTGTTCAGAACGTTGAAACAGGTGTGGAAGGCTGCCAGCACCACGCTGAGTTTGGCTGTGTTGGCAAGGAAGGCTGCCTGACCGGCTGTCTCCTTGGTCATCTCTGTGTCGAAACCTACAAGTCCGCAGACAAAGTCGATGAAGGGGTGGAATATGAAGAGTATCCAGCACACACCGAAGACGTTGAAGAACATATGAGCAAAGGCTGCACGACGGGCCTGAGTGGATGCGGTAAGAGCTGCGAGATTTGACGTTACAGTGGTTCCGATGTTTTCACCCATCACAAGGGCTATACCCTGATAGATAGGCAGGGCACCACTCGAACAGAGTATCATCGTGATAGCCATTACGGCTGCCGACGACTGACACATCATGGTGAGTACGCCACCGATGAGCAGGAAGAGCAGGGTAGTAGTGAAACTGTTCGGGTCGAACGAAGAGAAGAAGTTGAGCACAACGGGTTGTTCGCCGAGGTTCATGTCCATACCCGTCTGGCGCAATGTGCCAAGACCGAGAAACATAAATGAAATACCAAAGAGGAAAAGTCCGATGTCTTCGTGTTTCTTTCTGTAAATAAGGAACATGGCGATAAGGAATACAGGCCAGACAAGGTTGGTAATGTTGAATGCAAATCCTGCTGACATAATCCATGCCGTAAGGGTCGTTCCAATGTTGGCACCCATGATGACGGATATGGCTTGCGCAAGGGTGAGCAGTCCGGCATTGACAAACGATACGGTCATCACAGTAGTAGCTGTGGACGACTGAACGGCTGCTGTAACCATCACACCTGTGAGCATTCCTGTAACTCGGTTGGTGGTCATCTGACCCAATAGGTGACGAAGACCAGGACCTGCCATCTTCTGCAGAGTTTCACTCATCACCTTCATACCGAAGATGAGTAAGGCCAAAGAACCTAATAGACGCGTTGCGATTGCAAAAACTTCGTAACTCATATATTTTTTTGTTGTTGTTTGCTGTAGCTCAGACGCTGCTTTGTATAGCCCGTTTTGTGTTCCCTATATATAAATAATGTATAAGGAATTTGTTCTGAATGCTAATTAGAGACAAAGATAGTACAGAATCTGCGATAAAAAAAGACAATTTTAATTTTTTTTTAAAATTACACCCTCGAATACTATTTTATTCCGTTTTATTTCGTACCTTCGCACCCGATTTGAAGAAAACATGGACAAGTCCTGTACGGTCAGCTCCCTGTGAATCCTCCAGGGCTTGACCGCAGCAAAGGCAACAGGTTGTAGCGACGCGATGCAGTAAGCTTGTCCACCCGCCTCTTTAGCTCAGTTGGCCAGAGCACGTGATTTGTAATCTCGGGGTCGTTGGTTCGAATCCGACAAGAGGCTCTCCGGATATTTAATCCGACAAGGCAGACGTCGGATATTAATATTATGATGATACGTCTGTTTACTATATTATTCCTGTTTTTATTTTCTGTCGCCTCGCTTAGTGCTCAAGATTGTGGGAGCAGATGGAGCATCACACCGAGATTGGGCGTGAACAATTCGGATGTTATGGGGCTTCATTGGTACACAACCACAGGAAGTGTAACTAATACTGCACAACTTGCAGAAACCACTTCTAAGTGGGGACTGACGGTAGGAGCCGATGTAGAGTACAGACTCTCTCGGAGAATCGGATTTTCCTTTGGTTGGTTCTACTCTAACGAGGGGTATTCTATGAAGGGAAAGGACGATGGTTCGGTATATGTAGGTGGCAAGACGGTTGGAAGTGGTGACAAGATTAAAACTCACCTGCATAATTTCTGTTTTCCATTGTTGGTAAACGTGTATGTGTTGCGTGGACTGGCCGTTAAGGCGGGGCTGCAGGTGAACGGGCTAGTCAGTTCGCGGCAGAAGTTTGAAGGCAATTCGACGGAACTGCCTCTTAACTCCTTACATACGGTCGGATTAGGACTGCCTGTAGGTGTGTCGTACGAACTGAAAAACATAGTGCTTGATGTGCGCTATGTTTGGACATTTACCAACCATTGCGACTTGCAGGTATCCAACAATATGCGCGAAGTCTGGAATTCGCGTTCGCTCTGGATGACTCTTGGCTACAGATTCCGCCTGTAACCCTTATTTAATCCGTATAGAAATCGATATTTTCTTTTGTGAGCAACTCGATAGAAACGTAGTGGTCGCGCTTCTGCTTTATGTGGAGCACACAAGCATTGAACATGCTGCGGAAACAATTCAGACCCTGATCGTGTGGGTGCTGAGCGATAAGGAAGTCGACCGAACCATCCTTGATGCACTTCACGTTGGCATCGACTGCATCGTAACCCATCAGACAAACCTTACGCTTAGGCATTTCTGTCTGCAGGAATTCACCAACGAGGTGAATGGATGAGTTGAACGTAACACCATACTGCACTTCTGCATTCTCCTTGAAAAACTCCTTCAGAATCTCTTTCGTTCCTGCCTTGTCGTAAGCGTAGAGGTTCACTTCGTGAATCTTACACTTCGGACAGTGTTCCTTCATATAGTTGCGGAAACCAACTTCTCGGTTCATCTGCTGACGGCTGGCTACACGACCTTCACCCATAACACGGAAGATTGCTATCTCATCGGCATCACCCTTGATTGCCATTTCCATGATACGACCAGAAAACTCACCACTCTTGATAGAATCCTGACCGTAGAAAGTGATAGGGCTGAAGTCTGACCAGTTGGAGTCGAGCAGAGCATAAGGAAGTTCTTTCTTATCAAGGCGATCCACGAAGTTCTTCATTATGTTATAGTTGAAGATAGGACCAATGATTACAGCATCGGGTTCGGAATTGATAAGGTTGTCGCATTCGGATTTGAATGATTCATCGTTGAAAGGGTCGTACTGAAATACGTTGAAAGAAATCTTGAAGTCGTTGAACTTGCGCACACCCTCGTAGAGTCCCTTTTCTACGCGAGCCCAATAACTGTCGGCTTCGTGCATCGGCAGGATAGCTGCAAACTTATGCACTTTATTACTTGCCAAAGCTGAAGCATAATGGTTAGGCACATAATTTATTTCGTCAAGTACTTTCTGTACTTTCTCCAAAGATCTCTTCGATACATTGGTGCGACCGTGCAGTACGCGGTCAACTGTGCCGACCGATACTCCAGACATTTCAGCTATGTCCTTGATGCGAATTCTTGATTGAGTTTCTATGCTCATTTTTACCCTTTAAATAATACCAAACAAATACCTTTTTTACAACTTCCTAGTGTTGCTCGATGTTCGAAACATCGACAAAATACGTGCAAAGTTACTTGTATTTTATCAAATATGAAACCA
The DNA here is from genome assembly GCA_002342585.1 of Prevotellaceae bacterium UBA2448. GTDB lineage: Bacteria > Bacteroidota > Bacteroidia > Bacteroidales > Bacteroidaceae > Minthosoma. The sequence goes on along the minus strand of DDQG01000029.1, from coordinate 24,326 downwards.
AAATTGAAAAAAACTTGCTATTTTGGTAATTTTTGCAAAAAAAAGACTTTCCGATGGTTGTCTTTTGGCTGAAATTGTATAATTTTGCAGGCTATGCGCTGTGAATTGCCTCGAATCAGGTGGTACACACTTTTGTAAAAGGGACTTTGAACTATACATAATTTATAATAATAGTAATTTAAAATCAATTATCTACATGGCAAAAATTGTTACAATGGGCGAGATTATGCTGCGCCTTTCTCCAGAGGGAAACGATCGTTTTATTCAGGCTGAAAGTTTCCGAGTTATTCCAGGTGGTGGCGAAGCAAATGTTGCAATCAGTTGCGCAAACTACGGACACGACTCTTATTTCGTAACTAAACTTCCAAAGCATGAAATCGGTCAGATTGCGGTGAACGCAATGCGTCGTTATGGAGTGAATACTGATTTTATTGCTCGTGGCGGCGACCGCGTTGGTCTCTACTATGCAGAGACAGGCGCAAGCATGCGTCCTTCAAAGGTTATCTACGACCGTGCTCACTCTGCTATCGCTGAAGCAAAACCAGAGGATTTCGATTTCGATGCAATCTTCGAGGGTGCTGACTGGTTCCACTGGAGCGGTATCACTCCAGCTATCTCTGATGCCAGTGCTGAGTGTCTGCGTCAGGCTTGTATCTGTGCAAAGAAGCATGGTGTGAAGATTAGTGTTGACCTTAACTTCCGTAAAAAACTTTGGACAAGCGAAAAAGCTATCAGTATCATGCGTCCACTCATGCAGTATGTAGATGTATGTATCGGTAACGAAGAGGATGCAGAACTCTGTCTCGGTTTCAAGCCAGATGCTGACGTAGAGGGTGGTGATACAAATGCTGCCGGCTACGAGGGAATCTTCAAGCAGATGAAGGAACAGTTCGGTTTCGAATATGTAGTTTCTACTCTGCGTGAGTCGTTCTCTGCTACTCACAACGGTTGGAAAGCTCTTATCTACGATGGTAAGGAGTTCTATCAGTCAAAGCGTTACGACATCAATCCTATCATCGACCGTATCGGTGGTGGCGATTCTTTCTCAGGTGGTCTGATTCACGGCTTGCTCACAAAGAAGACTCAGGGCGAAGCTCTCGAGTTCGCAGTTGCAGCAAGTGCCCTCAAGCACACTATCAATGGTGACTTCAACCTCGTAAGTGTTGAGGAAGTAGAAGCTCTGGCTGGTGGTGCAGCTAATGGCCGTGTTCAGCGCTAAGTGAATTGAGAATTGATAATTGACAATTGAAAATTTGAAATCTGACAAATATGGCAAGATTTGATAAGGTAGCCGTTCTTCAGAAAATCGGCTCAACGGGTATGGTACCCGTATTCTACCACAGCGACGCAGAAGTTGCCAAGAAGGTGATTAAGGCTTGCTACGACGGTGGTGTTCGTGCGTTCGAGTTTACAAACCGTGGCGATTTTGCTCACGAGGTGTTTGCTGAGTGTGCTAAGTATGTTGCAAAGGAATGTCCAGAGTTGGCTCTTGGCATCGGTTCTGTAGTTGATGCTCCTACTGCTGCTCTTTACATCCAACTCGGTGCAAACTTCGTAGTAGGTCCTCTGTTCAACCCAGAGATAGCTCCTGTCTGCAACCGCCGTCTCGTTCCTTACTGCCCAGGTTGTGGTAGCGTAAGCGAAATCGGTAAAGCTCAGGAACTCGGTTGTGACCTCACTAAACTCTTCCCAGGTGACGTTTACGGACCAAATATGGTTAAGGGTCTGATGGCTCCAATGCCTTGGTCAAAAATTATGGTCACTGGTGGTGTTGCTCCAGAAGAGGAAAACCTGAAGTCTTGGTTCAAGGCTGGCGTGTTCTGCGTAGGCATGGGTAGTAAACTCTTCCCAAGCGACAAAGTTAAGGCTGGCGACTGGCAGTACATTACTGACAAATGTAAAGAAGCTCTTGGATATGTTCAGGAGGCAAGAAAAAAATAAGTTCAATAATTAAATAAGGTATATTATCATGGCAGAAATTTCAGCTCTTCAGGCAGCTCGTGCCCAGTATCAGCCAAAACTCCCAAAAGCATTGCAGGGACCAGTTGTTGCTGTAGAAGGCAAAGCAACAGAATCAGTAGGTAATCAGAAAGAAATCAAGGAACTGTTCCCAAACACATACGGAATGCCTGTTATCACTTTCGAAGCAGGCAATCAGCCTAAACTCGAACCATTCAACGTAGGTATCATCCTCTCTGGTGGTCAGGCTCCTGGCGGTCACAACGTAATCTCAGGACTCTTCGACGGTGTTAAGTCACTCAATCCAAACAATAAACTCTACGGTTTTATCCTCGGTCCTGGCGGTCTTGTTGACCACAAGTACATGGAGATTACTCCAGAACTCATGGATCAGTACCGTAACACAGGTGGTTTCGATATCATCGGTTCTGGTCGTACAAAACTTGAAGAGGTTGACCAGTTTGAGAAGGGTATCCAGATTCTTCGTGAACTTGGCATCAAGGCTCTCGTAATCATCGGTGGTGACGACTCAAACACTAACGCTTGCGTACTTGCAGAGTACTATGCAGCAAAGAAGTATGGTGTTCAGGTAATCGGTTGCCCAAAGACTATCGACGGTGACTTGAAGAACGAACAGATTGAAACCAGCTTCGGTTTCGATACAGCTTGTAAGACTTACTCAGAGCTTATCGGTAACATTCAGCGCGACTGTAACTCAGCTCGTAAGTACTGGCACTTCATCAAACTCATGGGTCGTAGCGCAAGTCACATCGCCCTCGAGTGTGCTCTTCAGTGTCAGCCAAATATCTGTCTCATAAGCGAGGAAGTAGAAGCTAAGGCTATGAGTCTTGACGATGTAGTTACTTACATTGCAAAGGCTGTGGCTGACCGTGCTGAAGAAGGCAACAACTTCGGTACAGTTCTTATCCCAGAGGGTATCATCGAGTTTATCCCTGCTATCAAGAAGCTCATCGCACAGCTCAACGACATCCTTGCTACTCCAGAGGCACAGAACCTCGGACGTAGCGAACAGATCGACTTCGTGAAGGCTCACCTCACAAAGGATAATCTCGCTGTATTCAACTCACTGCCTACAAGCGTGGCTCGTCAGCTTGCCCTCGACCGCGACCCGCACGGAAATGTACAGGTAAGCCTTATCGAGACAGAGAAACTCCTCTCTACTATGGTTGCAGCTAAGCTCGACCAGTGGAAGAAGGAAGGCAAGTACGTAGGTAAGTTCGGCACTCAGCACCACTTCTTCGGATATGAAGGCCGTTGTGCAGCTCCATCAAACTACGACGCTGACTACTGTTATTCACTCGGTTACAATGCAAGCCGTCTGATTGCTAATGGCAAGACCGGTTACATGTCAGTCATTAAGAACACAACCAAGCCTGCTGCTGAATGGATTGCAGGTGGTGTGCCTATCACAATGATGATGAACCTCGAAAAGCGTAACGGTAAGATGAAGCCTGTAATCCGTAAGGCTCTCGTAGAACTCGACGGCGCTCCGTTCAAGTACTTCGCTTCTAAGCGTGCTGAGTGGGCTAAGCAGACTGCTTACGTTTACCCAGGGCCAATCCAGTACTGGGGACCATCAGAGGTTTGCGATCAGACTACAAAGACTTTGCAGCTTGAACAAGCCTAGTCGTAAAATATCAAAAAGCAAGAAAACGTCGAAACGTAGTAAGTTTTTCTCTTCTGCGTTTCGGCGCTTTTCTGCATACTTATTCTGGAGCCTGCTAACGGTCGTCGTAGCAGTCTTCATGCTTTTTATTGTCCGAACTGTAATCATCCCACGTTTCCCGCTGTGGAACAAGGCTATGCATAGTCATGTGCAGTACCCCGACGGTACCGTACGTGGTATCGACATCAGCCACTACCAGGATGAGATAGATTGGGAGGTACTCCGTAATGCTCGCATTCATGGTGCTCCGCTTAGTTTCATCTATGTGAAGGCAACGGAGGGTACGGACATAATAGACGAGAATTTCAACCAGAATTTCTACAATGCCAAGAAGAACAATATTCTTCGAGGAGCATATCATTTCTATAGTCCGCAGTCGTCAGCTGCCGAACAGGCAAAATTCTTTTGTAAGATAGTGCAACTGGATGAGAGTGACCTGCCACCAGTTCTCGATGTAGAGAAAATCGGTGACCTCAGTCCTGCCCAGTTGTGCAAAGAATTAAAGATATGGTTGCGCATCGTAGAAGAACATTATCACATAAAGCCCGTGCTTTATGCTTCGTTCAAGTTCAGACAGAAGTATCTGCAGACACTCGAATTTGACAAGAATCCTTATTGGATAGCACACTATTATGTTGATACACTCGCATATAAGGGACCTTGGCATTTTTGGCAACATACCGATGCTGGTAAGATTGATGGCGTGAAGGGTTATGTCGACATAAATGTTTTCAACGGTACTTATGAAGATCTGATTAATATGACCATTCAGCGAGAAAATTAATTCTTTTTGCCTAATGGTTGAATCTAAAACCATGAACTGATGGATTACAAACAGATAGATTTCAATATACAGCCTTCGTCAGAGGTAGCTCAAGATGTGCTTTCTGCTATGCTTGGCGAGGTCGGCTTTGATACTTTCGAACCAACAGAAACAGGACTTCGTGCTTACATTCCTGCTGGCAACTTTTCCGATGACGCAGTACAACAATGTCTCGTTGATTTCTTCATGCCCGACACTAGTGTTACTTATTCTGTTGCTGATGTGGCTGGCAAGGACTGGAACGAGGAGTGGGAGAGAAACAGTTTTGATCCTGTGCTCGAACGTGAATTCGGTATTCGTCTGAATCCACGAGGAGCTTTTGGTAGTGGCAGTCATGAAACCACCTATCAGCTTGTGGAGTATCTCAGTCAGCAGCATTTCTCCGGTCAGACAGTTCTCGATATGGGTTGTGGTACAGGGGTACTTGGTATCTGTATGGCAATGCATGGTGCTAGTCAAGTAGCTGCTATCGACATCGACCCACTTAGTGTGGAGAATGCAAAGGAAAATTTTCTGCTCAATAACCTTTCCAATTTTACAGTTCAACAAGGTGATGCTTCGGTTATTGAGGGAGAATTTGATACTATTGTAGCCAATATCCACAAAAACATAATTATTCGCGATCTGCCAATCTACAAGGCTCATTTGCGTCAAGGAGGAACACTCGTAACCTCGGGTTTCTTCACTTCCGATGTACCCGACGTAGTTAATGCTACAGAGAACCAAGGATTACGCCTTACTACCCAACTCTCGAAAAATGAATGGACAGTCCTCGCTTTCTCATTTGCATGATTTTTTTGAAAATAGAGAGTGGGGAAGACGAGAGTTATCAAAATCTTTTGTAATTTTGCATGCTGTGAATTTCAGATGGAGAATTATTAATTAGTATTTACACATTATATATAATATAGACAGATGGCAGGGGAGACTAACAGAGCAAGAACACCCAGACAAACAAGACGTACTTCGCCAGCCCCGTTGAGCGAGGGCGGACGATTGCAACCACAAGCCCTCGAACTGGAAGAGGCGGTGATTGGTGCATGTATGATTGAACGTGATGCGTTTGGTATGATTTCCGATTACCTCAAACCTGAGTCGTTCTACGATACGAAACATCAGAAAATTTTTGCTGCAATTCGCGATTTGGCAGCTGAGAATAATCCAGTCGATATCCTGACTGTGACAGAGCAGCTTCGCAAGACAGGCGATTTGGAGCTCGTGGGAGGACCTGTGGCTATTACCGAACTAAGCCGTAAAGTGCTTAGTTCTGCACATATCGAATATCATGCACGCATTATTGCCCAAAAGGCATTGGCTCGTGAACTGATTACTTATTCAAGCAACATACAACGTCAGGCTTTTGACGATTCTCAAGATATTGCCGAACTGATGCAGCAGGCTGAAGGACAACTCTTCGAACTTTCCAAGACAAACATGAAGAAGGACTTCACGCAGATAAATCCTGTAATCAAAGAGGCTTACACTATGCTTCAGAAGGCCGCGGCTCGAACCGACGGACTGAGTGGTCTTACTTCGGGATTCAAGGACATAGACCGTGTGACAAGTGGATGGCAAAACTCCGACCTCATTATCATCGCTGCCCGTCCTGCTATGGGTAAGACGGCGTTTGTGCTCTCGATGGCAAGGAATATGGCGGTTGACCACAAAATTCCAGTTGCTATGTTCTCACTTGAAATGTCAAATGTGCAGCTTGTAAATCGTCTTATTGTGAATGTCTGCGAGATTCCTGGTGAAAAGATTAAGAGTGGACAATTAGCCCCTTACGAATGGGAACAATTGGATACTAAGATTACGGAACTTGTCGATGCACCTCTCTATATCGATGATACTCCATCACTCTCAGTTTTCGAACTGCGTACAAAAGCTCGTCGTTTGGTGCGTGAACATAAAGTGCAGATGATTATCATCGACTACTTGCAGTTGATGAATGCAAGTGGTATGTCTTACAACTCGCGTCAGGAAGAAGTCAGCACCATATCTCGTTCGCTCAAGGGACTGGCAAAGGAACTCAACATACCTATTATCGCCCTCTCGCAGTTGAATCGTTCTGTAGAAAACCGAGTTGGTAACGATGAGAATAAAGCAGACAGCAAACGCCCTCAACTGAGTGACTTGCGTGAGTCGGGTGCCATAGAACAAGATGCCGACCTCGTTGCCTTCATCCACCGTCCTGAGTACTATAAGATATTTAAGGATCAGTATGGCAACGACCTCAAGGGGGTTGCAGAATTTATAATTGCCAAGCATCGTAATGGTTCTGTTGAAGACGTTAAGATGCGTTTCGTTGGTCAGTATGCTCGTTTCCTTGACCTCCACGGAAACAGCTTCGATGATAACCTTGACGACGGACTAATTTCGTCCTCAAACATAAAAACTTCAACTCAGCCGACAACAGAACCAACTCCCGACGATGGTGGGTTCGACAGTTTGACTGCTGCTGACTTTACACCTCAAAATGATGTTCCTTTTTAGGTAGTTGAAAACTGAGAATTGAAAATTGAGAATTCATAACTTCTAACTTTTCTAATATATGAAAACAATAAAAATCAATCCTGCAGATAATGTAGCTGTGGCAATAGTTCCACTAAAGGCAGGGGAAACGGTAAATGTAGAAGGTATAGATATAACTACTACAAGTGAAGTTCCTGCTGGTCACAAACTTCTTCTTCAAGATCTGAAGGCTGGTGAAGATATCATCAAGTACGGCTATCCAATCGGCCATCTGAAGGAAGACCACAAGAAAGGCGATTTCATATACGATGCTAATATAAAGACAAATCTTGCTGGTCTTCTCGACTACAAATATCAGCCGGTTTCTGCTGATGCTTTGACCAACCCCGCTTATGAAGAGTGGTTCCCTAAGGAGCAACTTACCTTCAAAGGCTATCGACGTAAGAATGGCGATGTGGGTATTCGTAACGAACTTTGGATTGTGCCAACTGTTGGTTGTGTCAATGGTATAGTAAATCAGTTGAAAACTCAACTCGAACAGGAGAAAGGTAGTGAAAAACTCCGTATCGTAGCATTTCCTCACAACTATGGGTGTAGTCAGCTTAGCGATGACCATGAGAATACTCGTAAGATTTTGCGTGACCTAGTACTCCATCCAAATGCAGGAGCGGTTCTTGTTGTTGGTTTGGGGTGTGAAAATAACCAACCAGACAAGTTTGCAGAACTCCTCGGCGACTACGACAAGGAACGTATTCGTTTCATGGTGAGTCAGAAGGTTGTGGGCGACGAAGTTGAAGAAGGAATGAAGATTCTTCGCGAGCTATATGCGATAGCCGAGAAAGATGAACGTACAGAGATTCCTCTCTCCGAACTACGTGTAGGACTCAAGTGTGGTGGTTCCGATGGTTTCTCTGGTATCACAGCTAATCCTCTGCTTGGTGTATTTTCCGATTTTATTGTTTCTCAGGGTGGAACGACTGTTCTTACAGAAGTGCCTGAGATGTTTGGTGCTGAGACAATACTTATGAATCGTTGCAAGACTCCTGAACTCTTTAACCAGACAGTAAGTCTTGTAAACGACTTCAAACAGTATTTCCTTTCTCATGGAGAACCTGTAGGTGAAAATCCGTCTCCGGGTAATAAAGCAGGTGGTATATCAACACTTGAGGAGAAGGCTCTCGGTTGCACTCAGAAGTGTGGAAAGAGTGCTGTATGTGGTGTGCTTCAGTATGGTGAACGCCTTCAGGTAAAGGGACTCAACCTTCTATCTGCTCCAGGTAACGACCTTGTGGCAAGTACTGCCCTCGCTTCTGCAGGTTGTCATATCGTACTCTTTACAACAGGTCGCGGAACTCCATTCGGTACTTTCGTTCCTACTATGAAAGTAAGTACAAATAGTAACTTGGCTCAGAATAAGCCTACTTGGATAGACTTCAATGCTGGTTCTATTGTTGAAGGTGATAGCATGAAAGATGTGTTCCAGCGATTCATGAAGAAAGTTATCTCTATTGCTAATGGTGAACCTACATGGAACGAGAAGAAAAACTATCAGGAGATAGCAATCTTCAAAAATGGTGTTACCTTGTAGAAAATTGGCGAAAATAGTACCTTTATGTACAAAAAAGTGGTGCAAAATGGACTTTGTAAGCAAAATTTACCATTTTTTGGTAAAAATCTTTCAAAATAGTTTGCACGAAATGAAAGATTATATACCTTTGCATCAGTTATCCTGAATACAATCTTTTTTACCTTAAAACTAATACCTATTGAAAATAAAAAGTGCTTCATTGTGAAATGAGGCACTTTTGTCATTTTATAGGGTCAGGAAGTATTTAATAGTTAATCTTTAACCCTTAACCTTTAACCCTTAACCTTTAACCGTTATTAATCCAATCATCGATAAGCTTTCGTGCGATAGACATCTTGTCGGGAATAGGTGGCATATTATCACGTGAAAACCATCCTGCTTTACTGAGTTCTTCTTTCTGTATATTCAGTTCCCCACCATCGTAGTCGGCTGTAAATCCAATCATAACCCCACTAGGGAAGGGCCACGACTGACTTCCAAAGTATTGTATATTCTTTATTTTCAGATGGGTTTCTTCCTGCACTTCTCTACGTACACAATCTTCCAGAGTCTCACCTGTCTCCACAAATCCAGCAACTAATCCGTACATTTCGCTACGACGGAAATTTCTTGCGTGAACCAGCAGAATCTGTTCTTTCCCCTCATCATTTGTACGACGGATGCGTACTATGATAGCTGGAGCTACCTGTGGCCATACCTCCTTACCACAATGTGTACATTGTTTGCTGATGTCGGTCGTACGCTTCATTGGAGCTCCGCATATCCCGCAATATCGGGTGTTCGTATCCCAGTAGAGCAGTTCAGACGCCTTTCCTGCCATAATGAAATCCATCTTGCTAAGTCTGCCGAACGACTCTCTGAGTCCAACGAATACGTGTCCATCTATGTGTGTGGCATTGTCAATACTGTATGCTTTTCGTTCTGTACCATCTTCAGCTTTGGGCAGAGTCAGTATGTTTGTCCATTCCTTTGTCTCCGTAGGCGGTGTGTCTGCAACCGGTATGCTATGCAGAGCTCCTTCCTTCTGCGGTTCTTTGAGTAAAATACCCCCTCCGCAGAACACAAACCATTGTGTTTTATTTTCCTTATTCATCATTTACTTGAAAAAACTTTCACAAAAATAGTTATAAAAATTTAGAACATTAAGATTTATATGTATCTTTGCGAATAATTAACATTTTGTTACCTATTAATGAACCGAATATTTCCACTTAGAACGCTTGTGCTCATGTTCGCATTCTTCTTTGCGCTTGGAGTAATTGCAAAGAAGGAAAAGGAAAATAAACGTGTTGTACAGGTTATGGTATATGGTAATGTTGACCCTGATCCGGAACCAGGCAAACCGCGTCCTGACCATTACACCAAAGCGCTCGACAAACCTCGTTTGGTGAATAGGGCAGGTGAGGGCTTGCATGGATTTGACATCAGTCATTATCAGGGACATGTTAACTTTGATGCTCTCGCTTCCGACCCTCGTGCAGGATACCTGTATCTGAAAGCTTCTGAAGGTGCGACCAACAAGGATAATATGTACTCAACTTATTATCGTGAGGCTCATCGTGTAGGTTTCAAGGTGGGCAGTTATCATTTCTTTAGAGGCAACTATAGTGCTCGCGAGCAGTTCGAGAATTTCCGTAGTGTGCTTAAAGGAAACCCTCAAGATCTCATTCCAATCATCGATGTAGAGGTACTTGCACGTCGTGTGTCTATATATCAGTATATGGAACGACTTAGCGAGTTGCTTATTCTTTGTGAGAAAGAGTTTGGTCGTAAGCCTATGATTTATACTGGTCAACGATTCTATAACCAGCATTTTGCTCGTACGAAATTTGTTGGTAAGTATAAGTTTATGATTGCTCGTTATACTGACAGCGAACCAGTTCTGAATAATAATGACGATTTTCTTATCTGGCAATATACTGGTTCTGGTTCAGCACGAGGAGTTCGTGGACATATCGATATAAGCAAATTTGTCCGTGGACATACCATCCACGAAATCATGTTCTGATTACAATTCTGTAATCACACTATCGTATAAGAGTTCTGTTTCTAGTGTTTTCAGCATCGCGACATCATAATATGGTTGTGCTGCTTGTTCCAGTTGTTGTGCAAAAACCTTTTTGTCTTTTGTCTCAGAGAATGCAATCTTCAAGTTATTATAAGCTTCGGCATTCTTCCCCATCACCATGTAGGCTACACCCTTGTCTATTGCAGCATCCATAAACGTCAGAGCTTTCTCCTCCTCTTTATTCTGCATCAGACAAATAGCCAACTGACGACGTACTTTATCTGAATTTGGTGACAGATAATTTGCTTTGTATAGTGTACTGATAGCCTCCTTAAGCAGCTTCTGTTTTGCCTGAGCCTCAGCCAGTCTGAGCAGGTAGTGTATATTCTCCTCATCCATATCGCACAACTGACTGTAGCAGTCCATTGCGGTCTTGTAGTCTGCCAACATCTTACACACTTTACCCAAATGCGACAAAGTCCACTTCGAACTTGGTTTTATGCTGTCAGCCATTATGTAATTCTGCTTTGCTGCTTCCCAGTTCTCCAGTTTCTGCTGACAGAATCCTATCTTCTGGTACTGTTCTGCAGTTGCTTCGTTTGTCTTGCTATAAACAATAAACTCCTGCAGAGCCATTGCGTAGTATTCCTTGCGCATCAGGAACTCGGCATGATCCAGCAGCAGACTGCTGTTGTCAGAGAGATTGCGTAGCGAAGCTATCTGTAGCGGACTGAACAGATTCTGTTGTGCATCAAGGAACGGATTGTAGAATTCGTTCCTGTAGCCATATATATAATGGAAACGGTAAAGGTCGAAAATAAAACTTCTGCTATAGTAGCTTCGTTTATGCTGACGATTAGTTTTTTCGTCGAGTATAGCAGATTTCTCTTCTTCGTCCATGTCAGCCATCTGAGCCTCCATTTGTTGTGCTATAGAACCGAAGCCGCCCATGCCTAGTGAGTTGGTGAGCAGACAGAGTGAATACTTATCGCTATTACAGAATGGTGAGTTGTTGAGTAGAGCTCTGATGAATCGTCCGTTCTCGCTATCCATCAGTTCTTTCATATTCGTCAGAGCTGGGTCGTCGGTAGTGAAGGGGTAGAACCAATGAGCTGTCTCGTTGAAGAATCTGTATCCTTTCAGCATAGCAAACGTAGCCATATACACATCCTCGCCGTTTAGTTGCATATCGGTCATCTCCCGCATCTTCTCCTCTGCCTTGCTGTCGTCCTCGGCATTTGCTTTCAGCCATTCAGGATTTTCTCCGTTCTCAGTCATCTTCTCGTTTATCTCCAGCATTCCCATTTGTTTCTTCAGGGTGGTACTGCCTTTGACGATACTTGGCATTATATCTTCGCGTATTTTGCTTGCTACCTTATCTGTCAACGAACTCATTTGTAATTGTATGAGTATGTTGTAAGAGTCTTGAACGAACCCCTCGTCGCCGCTGAATATCTCCAGTCGGCTTACTATCTCGGGATACATATTTATTTTATCCTGCTCTTTTCTCAAAGCCAGGATGAGGCAGACAAGTGCTCGCATACTGATTTCCTTGTTGTCTATCAGATATGCATCAAGCAGAAGCATCAGTTTCTTTTCGTCTAGGAAATCGAGGGTTGCCAGTCCTGTGGCAGCAATCATCACAGCCTTTGCCTTATCACTTACGTCGCTTGAGGTAAGCAGTTGCATCATCACCTCATAGTCGGCAGTCTTCCATTGATCGCTTGTCAGAGTCCATTTGAACAGTTTCACTATGTCCTCCTCTTCCCGTTCTGCGTCGTCGTTCAGTTCCAGTCGTGTCAACAAACTATTTATATCCAGATTCTGCACTTCACGTTGCATAGTGCTATATTTACTGCTAGGCGAATCCTTTAGCCTTTTCAGTCTTAACACCCTCTGTTGCAGACTTAAAGTCTGAGTCCATAGTTGTCCTTGCATCTTTTCGGCATTAGGGTCTTCCACACCCTTAGTCAAGTATTGCAGCATAGCCTTATACGTCTCAGCTATCTGTTCTACGGCTTCCGAGAGTTCCCAGTTTTCTATTGTGTAAAGCTGGTTCTTCAGGTTGTTTATATATTCTGCAAGGGTCTTTTTCACGTCTGCTACTTATTTGTTTATATTGTCTTTAGCTGTAGTTTCTTTTTTGTATAGGAGGTCGCTAGCTGCGAATTCCTTCTTCAGTAGTTCACGTCCTTTGCACCAGCGTACCACTCGTGCCATTGTGGAGTCATCTGGCATAGTAGCCTTACTCATCTTGCGGTATTGCACCAATGAGTCTGGGATTTCCACTCTCATGTTCTGTGGCAGGTAACTCATGAGGGTAGGGGCTTCAGGTTCTCCGAACAGTCTGGTAGTATCGTTCAGCTCAGCCTGATAGTCGCTTATCAGTTTGTTTATCCTCTCTACGGCAATGTTGTAGCCTTCCTTCAAGAGGTGTATATTCTCTTTATGAGCTTTCAATACACTATCGCGCATTACTACGGCACTTAGTGTCAGGTTCAGTTCGTCAGTACTCTTTATTCTTCGTGCCCCTCTTGCTTCGCATTCCGATGCAAAAGGTTCTGGCATCACAGCTCCGTCATATTGGTTCTGATCTACCATCAGACAACGGAGTGTCAGGTTGTTTATCTGTGGTTTGTTTAGGTCTGTCGAAACGAAACGTGCTTGCCACAACAGTTCGTCGGTAAACATATCGACAGCCGAATTGCGTGTGATGCCTATTATCTTCTCCTTCAGACTGCTTGTCTGTCTGATTCTGGCACTAAAGGCAGTCATCAAGTATAATTTCAATTCGCCACTCATCACCACTTTCACGCTATCGCCTGCAGCCTTCCAGATGCAGGCTTTCACCATATCGGTCACTATTCCGTCGGTATGTCCTTTGCAAAACGCAGTATCGGCATCCATCGCAGCTGCATAGGTATCTAGTTCTACGTGCAGTCCGAGCGAGTCGTAGATGCCTTCATTTGTTGCATAATAATATGGCAGACAATCCACTACTGGCAGTACAGCCAGTCTTATGCCCAGCGAATCGTCTGTATTCTGTTTCGCTTGTTCTTTATTTCCGGAACAGGCGAGAGTTAAAAAACAGACAACAAAAACCTTTGCCACGAAGGCTAAGGTCTTTGTTGTCATGTGTAGTTTGTTTATAGTCAATGCTTATTCTCCTTTAACGGCTGCAATACCTGGGAGTACCTTGCCTTCGATAGCCTCGAGCAGAGCACCACCACCAGTAGAGATGTATGATACCTTGTCTGCAAGTCCGAATTTGTTTACACAAGCTACAGAGTCACCACCACCGATGAGTGAGAATGCGCCTTCAGCAGTTGCCTTAGCTACAGCCTCACCTACAGCACGTGAACCAGCTGTGAAGTCTTCGCACTCGAAACAGCCTGCAGGACCGTTCCAGAGGATAGTCTTAGCGCCTTCGATTGCCTTAGCAAACTTTGCCTGACTCTTAGGACCTACATCAAGTCCGTCCCAACCGTCTTCGATATTGTTAGATGGGAAAGTCTTAACCTGAGCACCTGGTTTTACAGAGAAAGTAGAGAAGTCGTAACCTGTGCAGCATACAGAATCTTCAGCGAGAACGAGTTCTACGCCGTTCTTCTTAGCCATCTCTTCAACTCCGAGAGCTACATCGAGTTTGTCGAGCTCAACGATTGAGTCACCGATATTACCGCCGTGAGCCTTCATGAATGTATAAGTCATACCACCGCAGAGGATGAGCTTATCAACCTTACCGAGGAGGTTCTCGATGATACCGATCTTAGTAGAAACCTTAGAACCACCCATGATAGCTACGAATGGGCGCTTGATGTTCTTCAATACGTTATCAACAGCCTGTACTTCCTTCTCCATGAGCAGACCGAGCATTACGTCGTTCTTGTCGAAGTAGTCAGCGATGACAGCTGTAGAAGCGTGCTTACGATGAGCAGTACCGAATGCATCCATTACCCAGCAGTCAGCATATGAAGCGAGTTTCTTAGCAAATTCCTTCTGGCTTGCCTTCATAGCCTTCTTAGCCTCGTCGTATTCAGGAGTACCTTTCTCTACACCTACTGGCTTACCTTCCTCTTCTGGGTAGAAACGGAGGTTTTCGAGCAGGAGTACCTCACCTGGTTTCAGAGCTGCAGCCTGAGCGTCAGCCTTCTGGCAGTCGTCAGCAAACTGAACAGGAACGCCGAGTGCTGCGCTTACAGCAGGAACAATCTGCTTAAGTGAGAGTTCTGGCTTTACCTTACCCTTTGGCTTGCCCATGTGTGACATGATGATCAGCGAGCCACCCTTTTCGAGGATGAGTTTCAGAGTTGGCAATGCACCACGGATACGAGTGTCATCAGTAATTTTACCTTCCTGAATAGGAACATTGAAATCTACACGTACAATTGCTTTCTTACCAGCAAAATTATACTCTTGAATAGTCATAATAAAAACGTTTTTATATTAAACAAAATAGTGAAATCTCTTTCTATGTGCAAATATACGAGTAAGCGAGCGAAATACAAAATAATTATACTTTTTTTGGACTTCTTCGCTTAATTGTTTCGGTTAGAATTCAAATAAGACCCTTGCATTGATTTGTCGGCCTGTCAGATAGTTCGGAACGGCATACTGGTTGTTTGTGATGTCGGTAATCCAGTAGTACGAGTTTACGTTGTTGATGCCAAGCACATTGAACGCATCCACTCCGAGCCATATATTCTTGAAGATGCCGAGTCCGCGGGTACGTATGTGGCGGTCTTCGTTGTTCAGCAGTCGGTACGACAGTCCTATATCCACTCTTCGGTATGCCTTCATCCTGTACACTTGTTTTTCGCGTCCTGAGTGTGGAGGTCCGAAGGGTAGTCCGCTGGCATAATGTCCTCTGACTGTGATTTTCCATCGGTCTGTATTTGGGAAATAGTCGGAGAAGAAGAGCGAGAAGTTCAGCAGCTGGTCAGTTGGTCTTGGCACCCACTTACTGCTTCCGTTTATCTTTTCCTGTGTCTTCATCAGTCCTATGCTTACCCACGAGTCTGTGCCTGGCACGAATTCTCCGTACAGTTTCATGTCGAGTCCTACTGCATAACCCTTTGCAATGTTTCCGCCGTAGTAGATTACTCGTACATTGTCAATATTGTATGGAATCAGGTTGCTCAATGCCTTGTAGTATGCCTCAGCAGTCAGTTTGAACGGTCTTTGGTTCACTCTGAACTTATACTCAGCTCCGAGTACGAAGTGGATGGAGCGTTGCGACTTTATGTCTTTGTTCAGGAAGGCGATAGTGTTTCCGTTTACTTTTGTGGTGTCTCGCATTTCCTTGTAGAACGGCGTTTGGTAGTACAGACCGGTTGAGAATCGTACTACGAGGTCTGGTATTTTTGCCGGAATAAAGGCTATGGTAGCTCGCGGACTCACCAGCCATTCTTTGTTCCAGCTCCAGTTAGTCAGTCGGGCTCCGTAGTTCAGCACAATCTCGCCCTTGTCAGTCTCTGTTCTCCAAGTGTCCTGTACGAACATCTCCAGGTGTCTGCTGGTTTCCTCATTCTTCGAAACCATATTATAGATGAGGTCAAGACGGTTTTCAGAGTGGGGTAGTGAGTAACCTGCCGAATCGCGGAATTCCCATTCGCGCATCGACTCCGTTACCTTCTCAAACTTCATCAGAGCTCCGTACTTCAGGTCGTGGGCTGTGAAACGCGACCTGCCTGTCAGTCCTGCGTTCACTACTCTTGCATTCAACTGATTACGGGCGTGCTCCATATAAGTACCGATACCCAGACCTCCTTCTTCCTCGCCATACTGACTCAACCAGTACTGACCGCTTATGTCGTACTTTTCGCGTTCTGTAGTCTTGAAAGCCGACAGATTGAAAGTAAGCGAGTTCATAGGGTTGAACTTATATGTAGTCGAGAAAGCTCCGAAGTAAGTGTGGAACTTATCCTTCTCCTGTCCGTCGAAATACACCTTGAAGTCCTTCGTGTTTTCCTGCGTTCCGAACCTCGTCTCTCTGTCTTTCGGTCTAAAATTATAGTCGTTGAGCGAGATGATACCCATCAGGTCGAAAGTCCATCGGCTGTTCGGACTCCAGCTGATATAAGTCTGGTAGTCCATATCTCGAGGGTCGTACTCACCCTTTGTTTGCTGGGTGCTCAACAGGTTTTTCATCGTCTTGTATCTGAACGCATGAGTCATGGAGAACTTATCCGTTCCGTAACCGGCATAGGCACTAGCTCCGAGCAGACTACCCGACACGCTGCCTTCGAAACCCTTCACCTTCTTGTATGTGATGTCAAGCACACTCGACATCTTCTCGCCATATCGGGCATCGAATCCGCCTGCCGAAAAACTCACCTTCTCCACCATATCGGGGTTGATGATACTCAGTCCTTCCTGTTGTCCGCTACGGATGAGCAGAGGTCTGTACACCTCTATGCCGTTCATATATACAGAATTTTCGTCGAACGAACCTCCACGCACATTATACTGCGAACTCATCTCGTTATGAGTGCTCACACCAGCCTGAGTAGCTATTACCTGTTCCACACCTCCGCCGCTGGCATTACCCATGTGTTTCATGTCGCGAATGCTTACGTCGCTCATCGTGTTCGTCTGTCGTCTTATCTCCTTCACTTCCACCTCGCCCAG
Source organism: Prevotellaceae bacterium UBA2448 (assembly GCA_002342585.1). GTDB lineage: Bacteria > Bacteroidota > Bacteroidia > Bacteroidales > Bacteroidaceae > Minthosoma. Next base: position 7,159 of record DDQG01000029.1, on the reverse strand, counting down.
TTCAAATCCGAGTGGCAACAACATAAACGAAACGGTTACTGAGTCCTGCGGATTTTTCAGCACTCGCTTCCTTGTTTCGTAGCCGACCATTGACGCAACAACTACTACTGAATCAGTTGATTCTGCAATAAAGCGAAAGCGACCCTTTAAGTCGCAAACGCCACCTGTGGCAGTTCCTTCCACCCTTACCTGAGCCAGTTCTATCGGTTGCTTTTTATCATCGACTACAGTACCCTTGATGATAACGCTTTCAGCCCGACAGACTATAATAAAACAAAAAGCAAAGAGAACAGCTGCGAAGCCTCTCTTTACTTTTAGTATATGTTCACGAAGTTCGTTCATACAAAAATATATAACGAAAATCGTCCTCGTTTTATTATTCTGTCAAAGCCTTTTCTTGCAAAAGTCATTCTCTTAGATGAGATCCACACTTCTCTTGATAAACTTCGTCAGAGCCTCGCCACGCAACAGACCGTTCTGCAGCAGAGCCAGGTCGATGAGTTGGCTAACCACTTCCGGCTTAGCATCCTTGATGCTTTCCTTAATCAGTTTGTGGTCAGTATTCAGCACCAGATTCATCATTGTAGGCATCTCGCCATAGAAAGCCATACCCGGTTGCAGGCGTCCCATCTCTTTCATACGTCGCATATACTCGCTCTGAGTGATGATGACAGGTGCCGCTCCTTCGCCAAGAGGTTGTGCGTCAACCATAAACTCGGTCTTCTCTATAGTTGGCAGAGCATTCTTGAAGGTCTCTGTCAGCGACTTCTTCTCCTCCTCTGGCAGTTCCTCCTTCTTCTCGTCGCTCTTCACGATGAGTTTGTCGATTACATCTCCGTCCACACGGGTGAAACGTGTTTTCTCCATCTTCTGCTCCAGCATTCCGAGCATAGCAGGGTCGAGTTGTCCGTCCATCAGCAATACATTATATCCCTTTGCCTGAGCAGCATCGATATAAGTGTATTGGTCGTCACGGTTCTGGGCATACAGATAGATGAGGTTGCCGTCCTTATCAGTCTGATTGTCCTTGATAAGGGTCTGGTACTCCTCGTATGTGTAGTGCTTACCCTCGGTATCTTTGAATAGGGCAAATGACTTAGCCTTATCGTAGAACGACTCGTCAGAGAGCATTCCGTAGTCGATGAAAATCTTTATGTCGTCCCACTTCTCCTCAAACTCCTTTCTGTTCTGCTTGAAGATGCTTGCCAGTCGGTCGCTTACCTTCTTAGTGATGTAAGAAGAAATCTTCTTCACGTTCTGGTCGCTCTGCAAGTAACTGCGTGACACGTTCAGCGGAATATCCGGAGAGTCGATAACTCCGTGGAGCAGAGTGAGGAACTCAGGCACGATGCCTTCTACCGAGTCTGTTACGAACACCTGGTTGCAGTACAGCTGAATCTTGTTCTTCTGCAGGTCGAACTGACTCTTCACCTTCGGGAAGTAAAGGATACCTGTCAGGTTGAACGGATAATCCACGTTCAGGTGAATCCAGAACAGAGGTTCGTCGCTCATCGGGTACAGCTTACGGTAGAACTCCTTATAGTCCTCATCCTTCAGGTCGGCAGGTTTCCTGGTCCAGAGTGGGGTAGTATCATTGATGATATTATCCACCTCAATCTCCTTGCGCTTCGGATTACCCTTCTCGTCCTTATTGTCCGGGTCGTCCACCCATTCCTTCTTCATGCCGAACTTAACAGGAATAGGCAGGAAACGGCAATACTTGCGCAGTAGTTCGCCAATCTTATACTCCTCAAGGAAATCCTTGCAGTCGTCATCGATATACATCACGATGTCAGTACCTCTGTCAGCCTTGTCCACCTCCTCGATGGTGAAAGCAGGACTGCCGTCGCACGACCACTTCACGGCCTTTGCTCCCTCCTGCCAGCTCTTGGTGATAATCTCCACCTTCTTGCTGACCATAAACGAAGAATAGAAACCGAGTCCGAAATGTCCGATGATGGCATTTGCATCCTCCTTATACTTATCCAGGAAGTCGTTGGCACCAGAGAACGCAATCTGATTGATATACTTATCGATTTCCTCCTCTGTCATACCGATACCGCGGTCGCTGACAGTCAGAGTGCCAGCCTCCTTATTTATACTGACATTAACTGTCAGGTCGCCAGCCTCGCTCTTTAGTTCGCCCTTGCTAGCCAGAGTCTTCAGCTTCTGGGTGGCATCCACGGCATTACTTACAATCTCACGGATGAAAATGTCATGATCACTATAGAGAAACTTTTTGATAACGGGGAAGATGTTCTCAGTCGTAACCCCGATGTTACCGTTTGTCATAGTCGTTTTTAGTTAGGAATGAGGAATTAGGAGTTAGGAGTTGCCCCGCCTGCTAATCCTTCCAAATTATACAATTAATTAATTACTGCCAAAAGATTATACAAAAAAAATGCCAGTCCTCATCAGACTGACATTTTGTCAAAATCGCTTGTAATGGTTATTGGTTATAGGTTATTGGTTATTGAGTTTTCGTTTTCGTTTTCGTTTTCGTTCAACTATTCCACGTCAAACGTAAAGTAAGTGTTAGGGAACGGCTCATTCTCCAGAGTGAAGTGCCACCACTCAGTGCGGAACGGCTTGAAACCGTGAGCCATCATAGCCCGGCGTAGAATCATACGATTAGCAAACTGCTCAGCCGTGATGCTTCTTCCCTGCGGACTCTTCTCATTTTTACCAGTATATTCGAAGGTATCTGGATCGCCACAGAAATCAGGATGACTCTCAGGACCGAACCAGTCGAATGTGCCACCCATATCCACCTCCTTCTCCGTATTCATGTCGAAGAGAGTCAAGTCGAGCGTCGAACCGCGTGAATGTCCGCTTCTCTCGCATATATATTCCTGCGGAAACAGTACCTCCTTCTCCAAGTCGGGATAGAAATACTGCTTCATATCCGTAGCATCCAAGTCTTTTGCCCAACGCATGAAATGATCCACAGCCTTCTGTGGTCGGTAAGCATCGTAAATCTTCAGACGAAAGCCTACCTGCTTCAGATCGTTGCTTACAAGCTTCAGCGAGTCAGCAGCCTCTTTTGTCAGCATGGCAATCGGAGCCTTATAACCGTCGATGCGTTCCCCCACAAAATTATAAGTGCCGAAATAGCGAATTTCCAGAATAGCATCAGGTATCACATCGGTCAGTACCACAAACTGGCTTCTGTCCTCAGTAGAATCAGTGAACTCAAACAAAGCCTCAGCCTGTTCATTACCTTTCTTGTCACAACTTGTCATCATACTGCCGCCACAAACCAAAGCGAGTAGGGCAGTCATCAGCCATAGATTAATTTTTTTCATATTCTTATTGTTATGTGTTCCTACGAATTGCTGCAAATGTAAACACTTTATTTAGAATCACCGAATTTTTTTTGGAATTTCTTAAAACATTCTTCTGCTCAGAAAAAACTGGTTTTGTCTTGCCCTGAAATTTCAGGGCAAGACAGTGCCGCAAACCCTAAATATGATTGAACGGTTTTCCGCGGAACCTATTCAACAAATATAAGGGTTTAGAGAGAATTATTCAACTTTTGTCAGGGTTAGAGTAAACTTCACAAAAAAAACACTCAATCTCTGTCAGGGTTAAGGTAAAATCCATTCAACTTTTTTTAGGGTACTACACGGTTTTGTCACAATGTAACATTGTCACATTATAACATTAAGGTGGTGACGAATGTGGAGGATTAGGGTTTAGAATATATATATAATATATATTATATATATATTCTAAACTCCATTTGCGGTATCGGAAGGTGCTTAATGTTACAAAGTGACAAAGTGGCAAAGTGGCAAAATGGGCTCCTGCTGAAAAACGCACGAATTGATGTTGAAAATCGCCCCAAATCGATAGCCGATTTTTGGAAACCGCACTCTCCATGTCGTATCTTTGCAGTGTCAAAACAAATGAGAAAATTTGCGCGCCAACTTAAGAAATTTTTCTCACTAGTTAGACAACAAATTTCGGACGAAGGAAGAAGGACGAAAGATGAACCATCCTAAAAATTAAGAGTAAAAATTAGGATGATGACGAGGGGTTTTGTATCTTTGCGACAGTTTGTTAAACTAATATTTTATATGAAAAAGTTTTTTATTTGGGTGCTCGCCGCCACCATGACAGTTAGCGGCGCTTGTGTGATGGCCGGCTGTAATGATGCAAAGGCTGATAATGACGGACCTTCAGGGGTAGAGAAAGTTGAACTGATTCGTACCGATAAGAGTTGGGACGGAGTGGATTTGCCTGACTACCTGCAGGGACGCCCCGAATTGGTGGCTGTAAAGTATGTGTTTCCCGCTGGACAGAAGTTGGGATGGCACCACCACCCAGTGATGAATTATGGTATTCTGGTGCAGGGCGAACTGACTATCATCGGACAGGACGGCAAGGAGAAGGTGGTACATGAAGGCGAGGCTGTAGTGGAGATGGTGAATACTATCCATCACGGTGAGAATCGCGGTTCGAAGCCTGTTATCCTGTATATGTTCTATCTCTCGCAGAAGGGTATGGAACTGGCTGTGCAACATCCTGAAATTCCGATGAAGTGAAGAAATTTGACAATTGATAATTGAATAATAAAAAAACTGACATCAATACGATGTCAGTTTTTATTGTTATTGTTTCTTTACTGTGAGTTTTCCGTCGGTAAACTGTACGTTGATGGTGTCGCCTGGCTGTACCTGTTCTTCGACTACGAGATTGGCTACAGGGTCTTCGATGTGCTGCTGGATGGCACGGCGAAGAGGTCGTGCTCCAAATTGTTTGTCGTAACCCTGTTCGGCTATCCAACGCTTGGCTTCGGGGGTGATGTCGAGGTGGTAGCCTATCTTCTCGATGCGCTCGATGAGCGGACGCAGTTCGATGTCGATAATCTTTATGATGCTGTCGAGTTCCAACTGGTCGAAGGTGATGATTTCGTCGATTCGGTTGAGGAATTCAGGCGAGAACTGACGGTTGAGGGCTTTCTGTATGACGCTACGGCTGACTTCTTTGTCGTCTTTGCCTGCCATAGCGGAGAAGCCGACGCCACGACCGAATTCTTTCAGCTGACGGGTTCCGACGTTGCTGGTCATGATGATGACTGTATTGCGGAAGTCAACCGTGCGACCATTGCTGTCGGTAAGTCGTCCGTCGTCCATTACCTGCAGGAGGATGTTGAAGACGTCGGGATGGGCTTTCTCTATTTCGTCGAGCAGGACGATAGAATAGGGCTTGCGACGCACACGTTCGGTAAGCATTCCGCCTTCTTCATATCCGACATATCCTGGAGGAGCTCCGACGAGACGGCTGACGGTAAATTTCTCCATGTATTCGCTCATGTCGATGCGGATGAGGGCATCGGAGGTTCCGAACATGTGTTCGGCAAGTTTCTTGGCGAGGTAGGTCTTACCGACTCCGGTAGGTCCGAGGAACATGAATACGCCGATAGGACGCATCGGGTCGGAGAGTCCGACGCGGTTGCGTTGGATGGCGCTGACCAGTCGGTCGATTGCTCCGTCTTGAGCTATTATCTGCGACTTGAGTTCCTGACGCATATTTTTGATGCGTATGGTTTCTGCCGACATCATGCGTTGAACCGGTATGCCTGTCATCATGGAGACGGTTTCTGCCACCTTGTCAGCACTTACACTAATGCGACTGTCTTGCATGGAGGCTTCCCATTCGCGTTTGAGGTCGTTGAGTTCGCCAGTAAGCAGGATTACCTTGTCGCGGTATTCTGCTGCTTCGAGGTATTGCTGATTATGAACGGCTTCTTCCTGCTTGCGTTGTGCCTCAGCTATTTCTTCTTCTTTCTCTTCAATCGGTTTTGGTACACTTATATTGGTAATGTGTACGCGGGAACCTACTTCGTCGAGGGCATCGATTGCCTTGTCGGGGAAACTGCGGTCTGTGACGTAGCGCTCGGTCAGACTGACACAAGCTGCAAGGGCTTCCTCGGTATAGGTGACGTTATGATGCTCTTCGTAGCGGTCTTTTATGTTGTGGAGTATCTCGAGGGTTTCTTCTTGTGTGGTTGGTGCCACGATGACTTTCTGGAAACGGCGTTCGAGGGCTCCGTCTTTTTCGATGTTCTTGCGATATTCGTCGAGGGTGGTGGCTCCGATGCATTGGAGTTCGCCACGTGCGAGGGCAGGCTTCATCATGTTGGCAGCATCCATCTGTCCTGCCTGGTTGCCGGCTCCGACGATGGTGTGTATCTCGTCGATGAATACGATGAGGTCGGGATTGGCTTTCAGTTCGTTGATGATGTTCTTCATGCGCTCTTCGAACTGTCCGCGGTATTTGGTGCCTGCCACTATGGTTGACATGTCGAGCGATATGATTTTCTTGTTGAAAAGGGCTCGCGACACACGACGTTGGGAGATGCGAAGGGCAAGTCCCTCGACGATAGCACTCTTGCCCACACCTGGTTCGCCGATGAGAACCGGGTTGTTCTTCTTACGACGCGAGAGAATCTGGGCAATGCGTTCTATCTCCTTCTCGCGACCTACGACGGGATCGAGTTTGCCTTCAGCAGCTGCTCGGGTGAGGTCGAAACCATAGGCGTCGATGGCAGGGTGGTCGGAATTGTGCTTTTTGTCAGTCTTCTGTTTCTGACTGGTAGATCCGCCCTGACTGCCTACAGGTGCTTTCTCTTCTTCGGCTTCTTCGTCGAAGTCAACACCTGTTGCCTGTGGTTGCGAACTAGGTTGCGCTATGCTGTTGTAGAGTTCCTTGTAGGTAACTCCGTTGTCTGTCAGTATCTTGGCTGCCATATTGTCTTTATGTTTCATGATGGCAAGCAGAAGATGTTCTGCCTGACTCTCCTTGCTCTTGGTGAGACGCGATTCGAGGATGCTGAGACGCAGTATGGCTGCCGACTTAGTGTTGAGGGCTATGTCGGTAGAGTAGATTGGCATGTCGGTATTTTCGATATGCTTCTCCAACTGGTGCTTGAGTGTGTCGGGATTGACGAGGAATTTCTGCACGAGCAGATGGGCGGCAAGGTTGTCGCCGTCTCGCAGTATGCCCAGCATGAGATGCTCAGGTCCTATATAATCGTTGTTCAGACGTATTGCTTCCTCCTTGGAGTAGGAGAGAATCTGATTGAGATTGTCGGAATAATTGTTAATCGTCATGTTCTGAATTATTATCAGTTTAAGTTTCGCAAGCTTAACTT
>DDQG01000028.1:32274-92109 GCA_002342585.1 Prevotellaceae bacterium UBA2448 | reverse complement strand
TTCTTCTTTTTCAAAAATGTTCCATTGTTCCGATGTTCCAATGTTCCAGCACATTTTTCAGGTTTAAGTTCAAGAAAAAAATTTTCTTAACGTACGATTCTGAACCGTTTATTTCCCATTGTCATGCATCCAGATGGTAACGGCTACGCCCATGCGTTGTTTGAAGGCAAGACTAAAGGTGCTGTAACTCTTGTAGCCGCTTTTATGGGCGAGTTGCTGAGCTGTGACAAGATGACGGGAGGAAACGGCTTTGCGGAATAGGTCAATAAAGTGGTTGATGCGTAAGTCGTTGATATATGCATTGTAGGTCATGCCTTTATGGGAGAAGTAGAGACTGAGGTAGGAACGATTGGTTCCAATGGTCTTGGCGAGTTGGGAAAGGCTCAAGTCGTGCTGCAGATATAGTTTTGTGTCGATGCAGTGCTGCTGGAGGAGGAGTCCGATGTTGTCGTAAGTTATGTCGGGAAGACCGCCACCATTGACACTTTCTTCTGCAACCATCTCTTCTTCAATGTCGTCCTGCGACTGGGAGATGCTGAGGTCGCTCAGTGTTTCTACCCGCCAAACGACGAAGATGGTGATTATTACTCCACATGTCTGAATAATATATTCGTATGTCATGCTCTTGACTCCAAATACATAGAAACCTAACATGGCAAATATGGTTGCCATAACGGCAAAACTCCGTCCAAGTTCTTTGTGTTCCAAGTCGGCATAGTTATCGCGCAACCAGCGGCCATAGTCTCGGATTGCCACCGTAATGTAGATGAGCATGAAGACACCAAATAGTACGATGTAGCCAAACGCATACAAGATGATGGAGTCGTCGTGACTGACAAGGCACCATACAGTCAATACGATCAGAGGCAATGTAGTAAGAGGTACGATCCAGGTATGTCGTTTGCGGTTCTGAAGCATGGTGAGTATCAAGACTATTGCCAGCGGGAAGACCGTAATGAAGTCGAGCAGTGATCCAACCAAAAGGCTTGTTCGGGCATCTTCTTCGTTGGTGGCATACATCATAGGCATGTACCAGATGTGGCTACATGTCAAGGAGCCAAGGAAGGCTGCCGCCCATCGACGCAGGTGTAGCGGCGGAGTGATTTCAGGGTTGAAGGCATTACCACGACGGAACAGGAGGTAGCAGCTGGCGACAAGGTTTATTGCCGTCACCATTGCATAGTACATGCAGTATAGGTAATCGAATTGGATGTAATTTGTGTACATTGTTTGTAACGGTTATTGGTTATGGGTTATGGGTTATTGAGTTGTAACGGTTAAAGGTTAACGATTAAAGGTTAAAGAGTTTTCGTTTTCGTTTTGGTTTTCGTACGAAGTTTTCGTCTTTCGTTCAAACCTCTTACCTTGTTAATGAGAATCGGATACTGAGTCCGAAGTCAGTAGTGGTGGTTGGATATGAACTCTGGGAGACGAGCGGAACGTTACGTTGCCAGTCGAAGAAGGCGGTCATCGTGAGCAGACGGCTGAAGGTGTAGTCGGCATTGATGGCGAGTTTGTAGGCTGTGTTTCCGCTGGTAGCAGTTGACAGGGCTGTCTGTATGTTGCGGTTGATGGCGTTTTGCATACGATAGCTGAAGTCAACGCGCAAGTTGAGGTCGTGACTCACGGCTCCTCGTTTGCTGCTGCTCGACTGCTTAGACGATTGATTGTCTTTTGCATCATCGCTCTTGTTCTTCGAGCTTTTCTTTTTCTTACTCTTCGAACTTGGGTCTTGGATGCGTTTTGCTCCAAAGAGGCTTATGTCTTTTATCTTATAACCAAAACCGAAGACGAGGTCGTTGGAGTAGTTTTCGGTGATGGCAACTGATGTCATGGAGAGGTTGAGGGTACGAGTTTTACGGTATTCCATCTTGGCTGTAATACCACTGTTGAAGGTCATATCGACACCGATGAGTGGTGAGAACGATTCGTTGATACTTACCGTTGACACATTATATATACTATTAGGAATCGGGTTGTCTGTGGTTACGTCTTTGATGAATCCGAGGTCGCCCATGTATTCCATCCAAGAGGTGTAGGAGTTGTAGGCTCCAACGGTATAGATGCTCTTGTAGGCATGGTTCACATTGAAGCTCTTGAAGTGGTTGGCAAACCAGGAGAGTTTGATGAGTCCGCTATAACGCAGAGTCCAGTTTGGCAACATGCTCCAGAGGGACGGGAAGATGTCGAGGGCTTTGCGTGTAGCATCACCTCCGCAATAGGCTGCGAGAAAGGCAGGAACCATTACGTCGGCTGAGTATGGGTTGACAGTTCCGTTGGCAGGGTCGTATTTCTTACCAGCCAAAGAACCAGCTGCATCGGGATATACTGAATTAGCGTAGCGAGCCTGCACCCTTTCACGAATTATTGGCAGGTTGGCAAGGAAGGTCTCGAAGGGTTTCGATGAGTAGTTGTTGCTGATGGAACCCGTCTTCGAGAATGCAGTCTTGAGTGATATGGTTGTCTGGTTAAAGCTACCGCTGAGTGTCTGTGGCATACCACTATACATAAACTGGATGCTCTTAGCACGATTCAAGGTGCGAGAGGCATTGAGGTCTATCTTCAGGTCGCGAACTGGTTCGAGGGTTACCTTAACCTGCAGGTCGGTCATGTTGTTGATGGTAGCTGGAGTGGTCACGGAAGAGTCGTTGGTCATCAGCCAACCCTTATCTGCTGCCTTTTGGATATAGCCGTCGCCCACCATACCGAAAGCAAATCCGAGACCAGGCGAGAGACCTCCACCAGTACGTTTCTGTCCGAAGGCATCACCCACCTCAGTCTTGAAACCAGGGAGGGTCAAAGCATAGGTATTACGGAAGGATATGCTTGCCTTGCGAACCATCATAAGTCCACGAGCTACCACCTGAGCCACCTTATACCAAGTTTGGTTTTCGAGAGGTTCCTTCGCAACTACATTCACCTTCAACTTCATAGACTCAGGCTGTGGAACATAATTTGCAGAGTCGAGGGAGTCGAGAGGTATCTTTTCTTCCGGATGCTTGAACGGCTTTATCTGGATTGTATTTTCATCGGTCTTCTTATACTTCAGTTTGAAGGTCTTACCATTCTCAGTAGTAGCACGAACGATGAGACGTTTTGACTTCTGACCGTGTTTCAATTCAAACGGCACGGAATCGGTAAGTACAATTTCCTGACTGAAGCCTTTCGTCTTCTTAGCATTCTTCGAGTCATTACCATCGGCACTTTCGCCAATAGGCTTGTTGTTTCCATCTACGGTAACAGTCTTTGTATTCTTGGAGTTCCGCTGATTGCGGGTGTTCTGAGCTGGTTTCTTGCCCTGACCGGAGAACTTCTTCTGCACTTCGTCGAGGAACTTCCACTTAGAGTAGAGTTTTTCGAAGTTTATGTCGCCATTGAGGTTTATCGTACGCTGGGTATTAGCAATGTTACCGAGCGACTTACCATTCTCAAGTTCTGTACCGCGTTTCCATCCATAGCTGGAAGTGTAAGAACCGTTTGCTGTCATGTAATCGACAATAGGAATCTTATTCAACGGCACTGCATAGGAGGCATTGAATGTGGAGTTGTAGGTGAGCGGACGACCCAGTGACCAGAAACTCCGCTTCACAGAGTCTTTCCAAGCAGCATAATCGTCGGGATAGAGGTTTTTGTTCACTACCCTATATGGTTCTTCGATTTCTGCATGAGTAGCAGAAGTCCAGGTCATCTTCAGACTCTTGAAGATGTCCCAACGGAGGGAGAGTTCACGATTCCACAGTATCTGATCGCTCCACACAACTGGCAACTTACTGCTTGCTCCTGCATCGAGGTCACGTTCCTGATATTCGTAGTAGTGACGATTTATATCGGTATTAAACTGGAAACTTTGTGGCAGGTACTGCAGATTCTGAGCCTTGACGATGTCGAGCCACTTCGACTTGCCTTTCAGGTTCTTGAACGGTTCGAGAGCATTATACTTTGGTGCATAGGAGTAGTTGAAGGCATATTTCCATGTTTCGTCGTTTTCATATACAGTAGTGCGACCGGTGATGTACTTCTGGCTATGTGCATAACTGATGGCGAAGTTGGTAGGGTCCCAAGGCATCGGTTTGCGACTGCGCACTTGTGATTTCCAGTTGGAGAGTGAGATGTTTTTGTTTTTCGTAATTGTCTCTGCCATACTCTTCAGAGAGTCTTTCTGCGCCTTTGAACTAAGGTCGTCGAGGGCATCCTTTAGGAGGATATCGGTATCAAACGGATTGTATTTAGGCGACATTTTCTGCCAACTGTAAGAATAGTAGAATGGCAACTGCATCTTCCACTTCTCAGGGAAGATTTTTCCAAGTTCCAACTGAGTGGTTATACTCCACTCGTAGAGGTTATCGTCGCGACGCTGATTGACCTTCTCTTCTATACCACCGAATCCTGCTGTTTCAACATGACCAGTCAGGTTTACAGAACCCAAGTCGCTCAACTGCACATTCATATTTCCCTGTGCAGCCCAACCGCCTTCGTTGGTATAGTCTTGCAAACGCAATTCGTTTACCCAGACTTCGATATTCTTCGTGCTGCGGCTGTTGTTTCTGACACCAATCATCATAGTTTTCACTTCACCAAGCGACGGATTACCCATGATGCTGATGCGGTTGTTCGGTTTCGAACCATCGTAAATCTGGAACAGTTCTGTATAAGACGCCCTACCCTGCGCTCTTTCACGATTTCGCTGATGCTTGATGTCGGTAAGAACGCTCAAATCGATGTCGAGCATATTGCTGGCAGGCCATACAGCCTCGCAGCCTGCAGCACTATATGTGTCGTAACGACCCTTCGGAGTTTTGTTGACAGGAATTTCGTATTCGTAGTAGTTGTTCTGGTAGTCGGAACCAATACGGAGGAACACGCTCATTTCCTTGTCGGCAAGCAAGTCTTCCTCACCTTCCAGTGCGTTGGCATGAACATACATCTGCAGGTGTTTGTACTTTCTCAGGTCGATATGCATAGTCTTATAGACAGCTCTTGCATCGCCACTTGCCAAACCATTCACAACGATGGAAAGCGCCTGTTCGTTCTGTTGGGTAAGCTGTGGCTGTGCAGGGTCAACCACACGTGTGATGCCTGGAGGCATTACATAGTTTACAGGAGTTTTACTGTTGTTCTCTTCAATGTTTACAGCAGCCACACTCATCGTTCCAGTGTCGCTTGGTTTGTCGCCTGTGTAAAGAGTTTTCTTGTACGGACGCCACTCACCGCGAACAAGGTCGAGACTTGCAAAACGAAGCACTATAGGACGCTTGAAATTTGTCATATACATACGCATGAAACGAATACTCGACATATCGTTGATGCTACCAATCGTTGAGTCTGCCTCCTCGATAGGAATACGGAAGAGGTACCAAGTACACTTGGCATCCTTTGTGCTACCGTTACGGAGTTTTGCTGTATATTCGCGTTTATCTACAATATAATTAGAACCGACGGAGAGATCGTTTGGATTGATGTTTACATGGTAGCTGTAATACTTCTCGTATTCGTCCATAGTGTAGTCCATATTCACATCTTCGCAGTCGGGACTCGACTTATAGGCGGTAGAGTACGATTCGCCCGTTCCACTCGAGTAAGGTGAATTGCCTTCAAGCATGTTGATTCGTTTGTAGCGGTCGAGGATGGAAGTGCGGGCATCGTCATAATCACTTCCGCGGAAGTAGTGGTAGTCGTCACCTGCAGGGTCGTTCCATATAGCATTAAAAGCTGTTTCCGACACTTTTCCACGCATAGTGTTGAGATAGTCGGCATAGGTACTGAAGGTGCGTTCATCAGTGTCGTTCAAGCCATTAAGACCTATATCCTGCTGAGTACGGGCACCACTCTCGTTGGAGAATGAATAAACAACACTTTTCGCTGTTGGCACCCTACCCCATACCGTTTCCATGAATGCAGAGTTGCCATCCACAGGATTTCCACTTTCATATGCTTTCTTTCCGTCCTTCAACACATCTTCACTGATTTCACCAAGGTTGAAATAAAGATCACCACAGAAATCTGAAATATTGACACTATCTTTAGTATAGATGAATGGGTCGAGCATCCAGAATTCAATATACTGAATGTTGCTGGTTTCGAAATCACTCGTATCCAATTTTCGCATCATACCACCCCAACGACGTTCCGGATTATTCAGATTACCGTTGTAGTCCACATCTGTATCAAGGTTGTAAGGTCCGCGTTCACTTGGATAGTATGCCATATTCAAAACGTCAAGAGTGTTGCTCTCACCGTAGTTAGTCTGACGGTTGGTGTATATTTCCTGAACATAAACCTCACGAACATAATGGTTTGAAAGTTGGTCGAGGTCGGTCTTGATATGGGCTGGAGTGAGTGAACTGCTTCGACGGGTGAACAGAGGGTCTATCTGGTACCAAGCCAGGTGAGCACGATTCTTACCATATTCAACACTATTTGAGAGGGCAGATTCTGAGAAGGCGTGCGGAGTACTTGAGATCATCCATTCCTTCGGATGTATCACACTGATATTGCTCTTTGTCTGTTCGAAGTCGTCGAGATAAGAAGCACCGCCCTGTGTGTCGCGCGATTTACCTGCGATGAGTTGGGCAAATTCGCCTGTAAACGAAATATTAGACGGAGCGCTCACATTGATAAGCGGAATTTTATCCACAAGATTTGTAAGCCACTGCGACTGTTGTTTCCAGTTCACATTCACACCCCACAAAGTATTGTTCAACGGTTCGTTGCCCATTGTAACCTTTGACGTAAGAGGTTTCTCGGTAAGCCTCATCAACGTACCGCCGATAGAGAGATTCTTGGAGAACTCGTATTGCCAGTTCAGTCCGAGCATCGTCTTTCGCATAGAAGCATATTCCGACTGACTCTCCATGCTAACGTTTACATTCGTACCAGCATCGATGATGCTTTGATTTATAATGGTAACCTTTCCAAGAGTGTAATCAACGGTATAGTCTGTTCCTTCTGTAAGGGTTACGCCACCTGCCGTTACAGTAACACTTCCCTGCGGAATGTTCATGCTACCGAGATCGATTTCCGAACCCGAAGAAGCCTTATATTCACCGGTGAGGGTAAATTTATTTTTTTCAGATATCTGCTTAGCCTTAATCTTGGTACTGTCGTACAACTCGTCATAACAGTATTTATCGGCAACATCTTTTCCGAACTTAGCTTCCAGTTTTTTTCTGAGCCATTTACCGAATGGTTCGGCAACGGGGAAAATAACACGCCCCGTGGAAGGATTGATAGTGTATCCCTCAAGGAAGTCGAACTTACCATTAGGGTGTGTTTTGTTGTTGTCGTCCAAACGATCGAGGTTCATCACACGAAGCAATGTAGTGTCTTTGTATGAACCTTCTGGCAAATAGGACATATAAACACCAGTAGTGTCGCTCAGGTATTTTATATCGAGTTTGAATTTCTCGCGCTGCACACTCAAGGCATTAAGAGAATATACGTTTTTCATCATGAATCCCCAACTACGCAAAGAAGGAGCATTGTTGACTGGTTTCAGCAGTTTTACGAACAGAGCTTTGTTGTTATCGGTGATGTCGGTAGAAAATTCTCCCACCTGATAGGTAGCGCCGCCATAGGTGTATTCGTAGGCAATTGCCAAACTCTGATTAGCCTGCAGCATACTCTTCAAAGAGATATAACCGAGGTGGGTGTTGATAGTGTATTCAGAACTGCTCAAAAGGCGAGCATTCTCAATCTTTTCGTAGTCGGTACTACCCTCCAACTGCACAGTGAAACCATCGACATTCAGAGCACTCATCACTGTAGATGTCTGATCTATAAATCGGGCCCTTACATTATTGCTATCGTTCACCATCGTTGAGTACAGGTTGTTGGCTCCGTTCGATGGCAACATGCTGCCAGTAGCCGTCCAGTATGTATTATCAAGATTGGTGCTTTCACCCAAATCGACAAATGCCACGAGATCGCGAGTGTTTTGAGTAACACCGCTCGTGTTCGTTATCCATACTTCGACGCGTTTAAGTGTGACTCCACTCATGATGTTAGGCAAAGTGGCACACCAAGTGTCGTAACGATCGTGGAAGAAATTACCCATGAAGAAATGGCGGTTTTCATCATAGTTATAAGCCTCGATTTCAAACGGAGTGAGTTGTGTTCCGCCCTTCGTGCTCACACTCTTCGACTGCGACTTTTTCTGACTCACTACAGCCTGCAAACTGAGTCTTCCAAACTGAAGGTCTGTTCGGATACCGAAAAGAGATGTAGCACCACGAATCAGACTTGAATTTGTAGGAAAGGTTACATTACCCGCCTCTATCTTCTTTACGATATCATCCTCCTTTCCCTCGAAAGCAAGTTTGAGAGCTTGTTTGTCGAAGTCGAATGTAGCATCAGTATTATAGTTCAAGTTGAAGTTCATCTTATCACCCACTGAGGCGTTAAGAGACACATTTATCTTCTCGTCAAAATCGAAGATACTATTCTTTCTGTTTCTCTCTGAGAGTGAAGGGTTATCGGTAAATGTGCGCTTGTAACCCATCTTTATCTCAGCAGAACCTTGAGTCTTCACCTGAACACCGCCAGGACCGAAAATCTTCTCAGCAGGACCAAGATCGAAGTGCATGTTGGTAAAGTCAAACTTACTCTTACCTTTTGTCTTCACGAGTGAGTCATTGCGCATCTTGAAGTAGGCATCCATCGACTTTCGTTCCGTCCATTTCAGATATTCCTCAGGAGTCATCAGAGTAGGAGCACTCAAATAATTATCGCCTAACTTCGTACCAACCCTATAAAGATTTGTCTTCTCAACATACTCTCCCTCGTCGTGTTTCAAGTTTTCAGGATCGTTCAAATCCAAACTGAATTCCTCTGGATGTTCTCCATGCAAATAGTCTGTTTTCTTTACCCTTACCGTATCTTCAGGAGCAGGTACAGGAGCAGGTTCCGGAATAGGTTCGGATATCGGTTCAGATGTTGCATCCGACGGAGTTTCAGGAGTATATGGTGGCATATACACACTAAAAGCACTATTCGCCAGATTGCCGGCTATAGTGCTAATGCTCAGACTCAGGAGCAACACATATAATATTTTCAGCTTCGTACGCACGTAATATAAAAAACGTACACGAGCCGAAATTATTGTATCTGCTCAGATTTTATTAAACTTCCGGATGTGAAACTACATCATTTTCAGAGCCTGTTTGATGACTTTTTCAACAGGCAAAGATGGGTCTTCCTTCATAATTGCACGAACGACCTTGCTAACCGGAGCCGGTGGGAATCCTAGTGCCCGCATCGCATCGACTGCTTCGTTATATACTTCTTTGTTCAGAGTTGCAACATCATCATTTACTGTAGGAGAAGACGAACCGCCACCCAGAGCAAGAGTGCTCACCTTATCCTTTAATTCCACAATAACACGCTGTGCCGTTTTAGTTCCTAACCCCTTCACAGTCTTGAGCATACGCTCATTCCCTTCCATAATTACTGTAGCTAGTTCAGCAACAGAAAAACTACTCAACATTGTACGGGCTGTGTTACCTCCAACTCCACTGACACTAATGAGCAAAAGGAAGAGGTTCCGTTCATCCTGAGTAGCAAATCCGAACAGCACCCAGGCATCCTCGCGAATTGCCTCATATACATATAGTTTCCCCTCGGCCTTACCCTGTAAAGCAGAGTAAGTATTAACAGAAATATTACAAAGATAACCAACCCCTGCACATTCGATTGTAGCAGTGGTTGGAGTCAGTTCGGCAACAGAGCCTCTTACATAATCTATCATGGTGAATCTTGTTTACAACAATTAAAATTTGGAACCTTTTTGAAGTACAACTTAAATCAAGTGCAAAGATAATAATCTTCACAATAAAAACTACCATTTATATACATAGTCATCACTTTTTTTTCTTTTTTTTTGTTGTTATAGAAGTAATTTTATACTTTTGCAATATAAATTCAAATGCTATGGAAACTATTAAAGGCACCATTTCTCAGATTATCGGTCCTGTGGTGGATGTTTATTTCCCCGCTGAGAAATTGCCACGAATTCATGACGCCTTGACTATAGAACGTCCTGATGACATACGATTAGTCGTTGAAGTACAACAACACTTAGGCGAAAACACAGTGCGTTGTGTAGCTATGGAAAGTACCGATGGACTGCACCGCGGTATGGAGGTGCAGGCTTTGGGACGACCGATAACTATGCCAATAGGCGAGCAGGTGAAGGGACGACTGATGAACGTAAGTGGTGACCCTATCGATGGTATGGAAGCAATGAGTCGAGAAGGAGCATTGCCTATTCATCGTACTGCACCTAAATTTGACGAACTTTCTCCAGCACAGGAAATTCTTTATACAGGCATCAAGGTAATTGACCTTATAGAGCCATATGCAAAAGGCGGTAAAATCGGACTTTTTGGTGGTGCTGGTGTAGGTAAAACCGTGCTCATCCAAGAACTCATCAATAACGTAGCGAAACGTGGAAATGGTTTCTCAGTATTTACTGGTGTAGGCGAACGTACACGTGAAGGAAATGACCTTTTGCGCGAGATGATAGAAAGTGGTGTAATCCGCTACGGAGAGAAATTCAAAGAAGCTATGAAGGAAGGCAAATGGGACCTTTCACTTATAGATAAGGAAGAACTGAAGAAGAGTCAGGTATCACTAGTGTTCGGACAGATGAACGAACCACCAGGCGCACGTGCCAGTGTGGCATTGAGCGGTTTGACCATTGCAGAGTCGTTCCGAGATTCAGGCAAGGCTACAGGCGAAAAGAAAGACATTCTGCTCTTCATTGATAATATATTCCGCTTCACGCAGGCAGGTAGTGAGGTCTCAGCCCTCCTAGGACGTATGCCTTCAGCTGTAGGTTATCAGCCTACCCTCGCCAGCGAGATGGGACAGATGCAGGAGAGAATCACATCTACCAAGAACGGTTCTATCACATCTGTACAGGCAGTATATGTTCCTGCCGATGACCTTACAGACCCAGCTCCGGCAACTACATTCTCACACTTGGATGCAACAACAGTGCTCAACCGTAAGATTGCCGAATTAGGTATTTATCCGGCTGTTGACCCATTGGACTCTACCAGTCGAATACTCGACCCTAACGTAGTAGGCGAAGAACATTACAACACAGCTCAACGGGTAAAACAAATTCTTCAGCGCCAGAAGGAATTGCAAGATATCATCGCCATTCTGGGAATGGAAGAACTTTCAGACGAAGATAAACTGACCGTACAACGAGCACGTAAGGTACAGCGATTCCTAAGTCAGCCATTTGCCGTAGCACAACAGTTCACTGGTCTGCCAGGTGTGATGGTGGCTATAGAAGATACGATAAAGGGCTTCAAGATGATTCTTGACGGCGGTTGCGATGACCTACCGGAACAGGCATTCCTCAATGTGGGTACTATCGAAGAGGTCTTCGACAAGGCCAAGAAACTTAAGGAACAATTAGCATGAAACTGAAAGTCATTACACCACAAGGCATCAGCTACGACGGTGAAGTAAACCGCGTGCAGCTGCGTTCTACAACCGGTTTACTGGAAGTACTCGAGAACCATGCTCCTATGATTGCCGAAGTAAAAGAAGGTCAGATTATCACCGACAAGGAGAATATTGACTGCGGAGCTGGTGTGATGAAAGTTCGGAACAATGAAATTGAAGTAGTATGCGAGTAAAATTGCAACTCATTGCCACCATTATCAGTGTGATAGGATTTATTTGTGGGGCTATCTGCAAGAAAATAACACCCGAATACTGGACAGATGGTTTCATCGTAAGCATCGCACTATTCTGGTTGATGGAAATGGCTATTTCGTTCCTTCTTAACAAATTTGAGAATCATATAAACAAACCCACGCTTGAAGGCAAACGCTTCATGACACAATATATGGTGGCAAAGGGAGTAAAACTATTGATTACCATTATTTATATCATAATAGGCATTTCGCTGATAAGCAATACAGAATCGAAAGCCATAGGAGCATTTGCCGTATCGGCTGTAGTACTCTACTTGCTACATCTGGCTGGAGAGACATTTGTAATAACTAAGAACAATGAGAGGTAATAGAAATTTCATAATCAAATTTGCAGTTGCAATCCTTCTGCTTTTACCCATTTCATCGAAAACATGGGCTGAAGAGCAGGGAGAAGGCAAGGTGGATGTGAAGGAAATCATTTTCGGTCACCTCTCCGATGCTTACGAATGGCATATTGCAGGCGATGCCATAATACACCTCCCTTGCATCGTTTACAGCAACGAAAGCGGACTGAAAGTGTTCATGTCGGATAAGCTGGAAGGCGGCGAGGAATATGAAGGTTACCATATTGACGCAGAAAGCGGGAAGATAGTAAACGCAGCCGGTGTGCGTCCTTTCGACATATCCATCACCAAAAACGTATTGGAACTGCTCTTTGTTTGTATCTTACTCTGCAGTGTTATTCTGCTTTCAGCACGATGGTACAAAAAGAACGGATACAAGAAAGCTCCAAGCGGTTTTATAGGAATGATTGAGGTGGTGGTGAATTTCATCGACAAACAAGTGGCAGAGGCAAGCATCGGACACGGTTATGAGCGATTCTCCCCTTACCTGCTCACTGTATTCATGTTTATCCTTACATGTAACTTACTGGGACTTATACCAATCTTCCCAGGTGGAGCAAACCTGACTGGTAACATAGCCGTAACTCTCACTTGTGCTATCACGGCATTCATAGCAATCAACGCCTTTGCTCCGAAAGAATACTACAAGAGCATATTCTGGCCAAACGTTCCATTGGCTCTTAAGGCAATTCCGCTGATGCCGACTATCGAATTTATCGGAGTATTCACAAAACCATTTTCACTGACTGTCCGACTCTTTGCCAACATAATGGCAGGACACATCATAATACTCTCACTAACCAGCATCGTGTTTATCACTTGGCAGGTAGGTCCTTCAGTAGGAGCACCAATGACAGTTGTCAGCGTAGCATTCTGTATCTTCATGAACTGCCTTGAACTGCTTGTGGCATTCATTCAGGCATACGTATTCACTATCCTGACAGCCAACTTCATAGGACTGGCGCAACATGAAGAGTAAAAGAAATAGGAAACAATACATAACTTTAAAAACTATACAACTATGATTTTAGAAGCAGCAGCAGGCGCAGGCCTCGCAAAGTTTGGAGCAGCTATAGGTGCTGCCATCGCAGTTATCGGAGCTGCATTTGGTATTGGTAACATCGGTAAGTCATCTGTTGAAAGCATTGCGCGTCAGCCAAGTGCAGCAGGCGATATCCGTACATCAATGATTCTGACAGCAGCCTTCGTTGAAGGTGTCGCACTGTTCGCCATTGTTGTTTGTCTGTTAACTCTGTTCTTCTGATTCGGCAATGGGATTACTAACACCAGATCCGGGGTTGCTATTTTGGATGGTGCTCTCGTTCGGTGTGGTTTTCTTCTTACTGGCGAAATTCGGATTCCCAGTAATAGTAAAGGCACTGAAGGACAGGCAGGAATTTATAGCACAGTCGTTGCTCTCAGCAAAGCAAGCCAACGAAAAGTTGGAAAGCATTCAGGCTGAGGGCGAGGCTTTGTTGCAGAATGCCCGTTCGCGTCAGCAGGACATAATCTCAGAAGCAATGGCTGAGAAACAGAAGATTGTCGCTGCCGCCAAGGAACAAGCCGAAAGCGAAGCCCATCGCATAGCAGAAGAAGCTGCCAAAAGTATTGAGGCAGCCAAGACAGAGGCACTGAAAGACGTACATGATGAAGTGGCTGGTCTTGCACTGCAGATTGCAGAGCAGGTATTGCGGACTAAGATGCAGGATCGTGATGAACAGCAAGCAGCCATAGAACGAATACTTAAAGAATTATGAATTTAGGAAGTATAGCGATACGTTATAGCAGGGCTCTTTTTGAGGAAGCTCGAAGTAAGTCTGTAGATAAATACATCTACGACTATCTGGGTGCGCTATACGACAACATGAGTACAGTGCCAGAAGCACCGAGAGTCTTTATGAATCCGCGAACTAAGACAGAACACAAATTCAAGCTTCTGCTTACAGCAAGCGGAGTGAAACCTAACGAATCTACTTTGAAAGTCCTTATCGACAATCTGAACGCTCCCTCCAAGGATGTAACCAAAAGCCTGAAACAAAGCAAGAAAGCAAATGAGGCAGACACCCCAGAGGCAATAGCTATAGATTTGTATCAACGTTTCATGTGGCTGGTACTGAAACACGAACGCATATATCTCATGCGATTCATCATCTTCGTGTACAAAGATCTCTACCGCAAGCATCATAATATCTACCACGTGATATTTGCCACAGCAACAGAAATAGACAAATCGCTGCAGCAGAAGGTGATTGATAAGATACAAACATTAACAGGATGGGAAGTAGAACTTGAAACGAGAATCAGACCTGACCTCATTGGCGGTTTTTGGGTAGTCATTCGCGACAGGCTGTACGATTTCAGCTATCGTACCAGATTGCAAAACATCAGAAAATCATTATGGAACAAATAAAGGTAAGCGAAGTAACGGCTATGCTGCGTCAGCAGTTAGCTGAGATAGAAAAAGAAGACACACTGGGCAGCGAAGCCGAAGTAGGTCTGGTATTGCAGGTGGGTGACGGCATTGTCCGCATCTTCGGTCTGAACAATGCTGAAGCCGGCGAGCTTCTGGAGTTTGAGAACGGCATGCAGGCTATCGTAATGAACCTCGAGGAAGACAACGTAGGTGCCGTACTGTTAGGTCCTACCGACAATATTGAGGAAGGCGATATCGTGAAGCGCACTGGTCGAATTGCGTCTATCTCAGTGGGCGAAGGTATGATAGGACGTGTGGTAAACACACTTGGTCAACCAATCGACACCCCCGACCCTATTACTGGTGAACTCTTTGACATGCCTTTGGAGCGCAAAGCCCCAGGAGTTATCTTCCGTCAGCCAGTGAACCAGCCACTGCAGACAGGTCTCAAGGCTGTAGATGCTATGATTCCTATCGGTCGAGGGCAGCGCGAACTTATCATTGGCGACCGTCAGACAGGAAAGACAGCCATCGCCATTGATACTATCATAAACCAGAGAAGCAATTACGAAGCAGGTAATCCTGTATATTGTATATATGTTGCAGTGGGCCAGAAAGGAAGTACCGTTGCAACCATCGTAAACACCTTGAAGCAGAAAGGCGCGATGGACTACACCATAGTAGTGAGTGCCACAGCCAGCGACCCAGCAGCCATGCAATATTTCGCTCCATTCGCAGGTGCTGCCATAGGTGAATACTTCCGCGACACAGGCCGCCATGCACTTGTAGTTTACGACGACCTATCGAAGCAGGCTGTTGCCTATCGTGAAGTGTCGCTTATTCTAAAGCGTCCGTCAGGTCGTGAGGCATATCCAGGTGACGTATTCTATCTGCACAGCCGTCTGTTGGAACGTTCTGCAAAGATTATTGCTCAGCAGGAAGTGGCAGAGAAGATGAACGACCTGCCAGCAAGTCTTAAGGGTAAGGTAAAAGGCGGAGGTTCGCTCACTGCCCTACCAATTATCGAAACTCAGGCTGGTGACGTTTCTGCTTACATCCCAACAAACGTAATCTCAATTACCGACGGACAGATATTCCTTGAAACAGGACTCTTCAATCAGGGAGTCCGTCCTGCTATCAACGTAGGTATTTCCGTAAGCCGTGTAGGTGGTAATGCTCAGTTGAAGTCAATGAAGAAGGTTGCCGGCACACTGAAGATTGACCAGGCACAATACCGTGAACTGGAAGCATTCACCAAGTTTGGTGGAGATATGGACCCTGTCACAGCATTCACTATCGACAAGGGACGTAAAAACTCGAAACTGCTCATCCAGAAACAATATTGTCCGATGCCAGTGGAGGAACAGATTGCAATACTATTTGTAGGAACAAATGGTCTGTTGCGCGAGATTCCAGTAGATAAGGTACAGGAATTCGAAGTTAAATTCCTCGATCTGTTACGCACAACTCACAAGCAGGATGTGCTCGAACCACTGAGTCAGGGTAAGATTGACGACAACATAACAGAAATCATCAAGGCAACCGCTGCAAGCATCAAGGTATAAACAAGCATCAAAGAATAAAATGAGTATTGACAGATGGGTTCACTAAAGGAAATAAAAGGACGGATAGCATCGGTAAATAGCACACAGAAGATAACGAGTGCAATGAGGATGGTGGCGAGTGCAAAATTGCGCCGCACACAGATTCTCACTACAAACTTCTTGCGCTATGCTAATGCCCTGCGCTCCATAACCGAACAACTGGGAGCCATTACTCAGACTGTGACAGATGCCAAAAGCGTAGTATTAATTCCTATTTCCTCGAGTAGCGGATTGTGCGGTTCGTTCAATTCGAATATAGCAAAGACTACTCAGACCCGCATCGAAGAGTATGAGAAAGCAGGTGCTGAGGTATTGCTTATGCCGATTGGCAAGAAGATAATCAAGGAAGTCGGGAAATTAGAGAACCAAGCCGCAGACACTACATATGGCAATATGAACGAGCTGGTGGAACGAGGCGATGTTTTCAGTGCCATACAATCGTTTATTGCGAATCTGCAGAAGATGTACGCAGATGGTAAAATCCAGAAGGCAGAAGTCATCTACCACCACTTCTTTAGCATGGGTAAACAGGTAATAGAAATAAAGTCGCTACCACTTGCTCCGCCAGTAGTTACGAAAAACGACCTTGAAGCAGCAGAAGCAGGCAACGATGCAGAAGACTTCATCACAGAACCTGACCCACAGACCCTTGCCGAAATGTTGCATCCGCGAATGCTCAATTCGGAGATGTACGGTCTGTTGCTCGATGCACTGACAAGTGAACATGCTGCACGCATGATGGCAATGCAGACTGCTGACGACAATGCCAACGAACTACTGAAGGACCTTACGCTTCAATACAACAAGTCGCGTCAGCAGGCTATTACGAACGAGCTCATCGATATTATGGGTGGCAAGGTGGCACAATAATACGCAACAAATACGATAATGACAAAACTGAGAAATGTCCAAGCACTTATATTGACTACACTCTTCTTCTTATCAGGAAGTGTGGCTTTTGGCAAGGACACTAAGTATTACACCGACAAGTTCGATATCAATATATTCGGTTGCGACCTTGCTGAAGATGCTGACGGAAGGTATGGATGGTATGAACTAGAAGACTTTTATATTACCCCGGGACAAGACACAGAAGGCAAACTCTATCCTAAGAAGATTCTTGAGATAGACAAAGACGGCGTTTTCCAAATTGAAGCAGGACATGAAGGAAGTGAGCTGGCCAGTAACTGGTGGAAATCGCAAATAAGCCTCAATCAGATTCCCGACAGACAATACCCTAAAACTCTCCATTACGCTCTTTGCGGAAAACTGACACTCAATGTACGTGGCGATATCTTCGGTAAAAGTGAACCGGTAAAGTTGTTCTTCGACGACTTCTACATCAACCAGGGTAAGGACAAGGACAGTTTCAGCCAGATAGCAGTCAAGTCGTTCAAGTCATATTCCACATACAGCATCGAAGGCAGTGCGATAATCAACGGCAACGACTATCGTATATATATTGAGCAGAAGGAACAAGGCACCCAGATAAACATATACATTGGACGCATCGACAAGTCGAAGTGTACATGGATGAAGAATCTTGACGGCAATCGTCCTGTCAGTACTATTTCGATGCCTGGCACACACGACTCAGGCAGTGCCAACTATCCGAAGAAATCGGAATTGCTGTTCCACGACGGTCACACGCAGAACTTCCCTGTGCTCACACAGCTTGAGGACGGCATCCGTGCGTTCGATATACGTCTGAGACACGACCTGCACTATGGTCACTACATAAAACTATACGACAGTTTCGACTCCACGATGGTGCAGTGGGATAAGTTCCTCAATAAGTACCCGTCAGAATTTATCGTTGCACTCATCGGTAGCGATGAAGGCGGCAGGTGGAATAAAGAGCTTACCGAAAACTACCGCAGACTGATTAGTCAGTACCCTCACCGCTTTGTAGAGGACTTCAGTCCGTCAGCTCCTATCGACAGTGTGCGCGGAAAGATTCTTGTGTTACGTCGCCAGAAAGCATGCCCGTACGGTCGTCTGATTACGTTTGCCGACAATGCAACGTTCGACTATAAAGGTTTCCATGTGGAAGACATCTACAGACCGCAGAATTCTAAGAAGAAGTTGAACGCAGTGGAGAAGAATATACGGGAAGCATCCGAGAACAAAAACCCGAACAAATGGTTCATGACGTTCAATTCCATCATTTGTGGGCCGGGCGACCACACTCCCTACAATAATGCTTGGGGCGGAACGGCCAAGGACATCAAGCGACCTATGAACAAGAGTCTGCTTGAAGTTCTCGAACAGGAAAACTACTCCAACTTCGGCATCGTATTCCTCGACTTCTATAACGACCGCGGCGAAAATCCGAAGCTTGTGGAGGCTATAATCAACTCGAACACCCAACGTAAGAGTG
Source organism: Prevotellaceae bacterium UBA2448 (assembly GCA_002342585.1). Taxonomy (GTDB): domain Bacteria; phylum Bacteroidota; class Bacteroidia; order Bacteroidales; family Bacteroidaceae; genus Minthosoma. The sequence continues at coordinate 73,639 of DDQG01000028.1, read as the reverse complement.
AATAATTTTTTGTTAAAACTTATATTAATGAGAAAAATCAAACTAATAGCATTTTTGGCGTTGACCCTTATTGGAAATGTGGATATTGTAGCACAAACACAGACCGACTCAATATCCTCAACCATAAACGTTGTGCCAGAGCAGCAGAAGACTAAGAAGTCCTTCGGCAAGACACTGCTCAAGCCAGTCATGTGGATTGCAAGAAACTGGACAGCAAGCGACCCGCGTTATGCCGTGTCCTCGTTCTACAACTGGGCAGGACAAATCCAGAACACCACCTCGTTCGAGTGGCTCAGAATGGAAACCCCCGAAGGATTGGACATCGAGATGAATGCCCGTGTAAGCAACCGCCTTGGTCCGTACTTCGGTTGGCGATGGATATTCTTTGGCACTACCGTAGATTTAAGTAGTATTGGCAAACCAAAGGCACGTAAAAACGAGTTCACACTCTCCATCAACTCTGCACTCTTCAACATCGACCTCATCCGCCGACGCACCGGTGGCGACTTCAGAATTAAAAAGCTGCTGGTCAACGACCCTGAATCAGGCAGTCAGGACATAAAAGACCTGGCAGACGAGTTTGAAATGGGAGACTACATTAAGAACTCCATCACAGGTGTAAACATCAATTATTTCGTAAACCACAAGAAATACTCCAACCCAGCTGCATTCAGCAATGGTGCTATTCAGTTGCGCTCGGTCGGTTCACCAATCATCGGTCTTGGATATACATATCAGAAGGTGGAAAGTGACATTTCCGACCTCTTCCCCTCCATTGCTGCATACACAGTTGCTTCAATGCCCAACCCTCCATTCACAGAACAGGAAGTGGAGAATATCTCACAACTATGGGATATAGACCCGGAAGCATACAATTATAAATTGGACCGTATGTTCGACCAGGCATGGCCTGTACTAAGCCAATCCAAGATACTGCGCACATTTATGACCAACCACTTCCCTACGGTGACAACCATCAGCGACTGGCACCTGCAGTTAGGTTATGCACACAACATCGTATTCTCACGCCGTCTCTTGTTGGGTCTCTCTCTTATTGCATCACCTGGTCTCAAGACTGTCCGTTCTGACAACCATGGAAGTATGACATATGAAAAAGCCGAACTATTCGCCGCTCTCGAAAAGAAATACAATCAGAAAGATGTAAATCCAGACACATACCGTTACAACTACAAAGACACCCATTTCAATATGAACTTCTTTGCACGTGCCAGTCTCACATGGAACTACAATCGCTGGCGTGCAGGAATAAACGCTGCTTTCAGCAGCTTCCTCTACAGCAACAAAGGCATGAAAGTAAGCAACGGTTATGGCAATGTAGCTGTTTACGTCGGCTACTGTTTCGGCAGAAAGAAAGAATACCGCTATAATGGTGCAATGCGTCAGGACTACATCAACGCAGCCCTTACGAAGAAGCAGATTGAAGAAATACGCGACACCCTGCCTGAGAGCAACATCGACAAAGGTCCGTTGTTCCTTGCTACAGAGAGTAAGAATACAAGATACCACACCGACCAGTTCCACATCGAAATCTACGGTTGCGACCTCGTAGCCGACTCTACAGGACGTTACGGCTGGTATGAGATAGAAGACGGATTCGTAGCTCCGGGTCAGGACACAGAAGGCCGTCTGCACACGGGCAAAGTACTTGAACTTGACAAAGAAGGCTGTTTCAACGTTGAAGCAGGTCACAAAGGTAGCATACGTGCCGGAAACTGGTGGAAATCGCAGTTGAAAATCGACCAGATTCCAAACAAATGGTATCCGGAACTGCTCCACTACGCCCTTCGCGGTAAACTGACACTTAACATCCGCGGACGTGTGTTCGGCACGAAGAAACCCGTACGTCTCGTCATCGACGACTTCTGCATCAACCATGGAAGGGAAACAAAGAGCTTCTTCCAGCTCGGTGTGAAGTCATACCGTTCCAACTCAGGCTACAGCATCGAAGGACATACGGAAATCAACGGTCGTCCGTGTCGAGTTTATATAGAACAGAAACAAAGCGGACAACTGACAAACATGTACGTAGCACGACTCTATGAATCGAACTGCGTATGGATGGCGAACATCGACGGCAACCGCCCAATCAGTCTGATATCCATACCGGGTACCCACGACTCAGGTGCAGCCTCCGTTCCTGAACAGCCTGCAGCCGTATTCCGCGGCAGTCACACACAGAACTTCTCGCCTGTAGCACAGCTCTACGACGGAATCCGTGCGTTCGACATACGTCTGAAGAACGACCTCCACTACGGACACACAGTAAAATGTCGCGACCGCTTCGACTCTACAATGGTAGCATGGGATGACTTCCTCAACAAATACCCGTCAGAATTCATCGTTGCACTCGTGGGCAGCGACGAAGGCGGCAAATGGGATGCTACCCTCACCCAGAACTTCCGCAACCTCATCAACAAATATCCTCACCGCTTCGTAGAGAACTTCAATCCAAGTACCCCAATCGACAGCGTACGCGGAAAGATACTCGTCATCAAGCGTCAGGAAGACTGTCCGTTCGGTCGTCTGCTCAAATTCACAGACAATGCCAACTTCGAATACGATGGATTCTGCGTCAGCGACCAGTACAAAGAGCACAAGACATACAGAAAGATTAAAGTCGTAGAACAGCACCTGCGTGAGGCATACGAAAACGAAGACCCGAACAAGTGGTACTTCACATTCAACTCCATCGCCTGGTCGCCTCGTCGCCACAACCCATACAGCTACGCATGGGGTGGAAAGGCAAAAAACATCCGCAAACCAATGAACAGGTCGCTGCGCGAAATCATCGAACTGAAGGACTACTCCGACTTCGGAATAATCTTCCTCGACTTCTACAACGACCACGGTGACAATCCTCAGATTATCGAATCAATACTGAAATCCAACATCCACCGCGAGGACGAGTAACGGTTAACGGTTAACGGTTAACGGTTAGAGATTGCAGCAGCTTTCGGGTTGCTGCTTTTTTCGTGAAATTTTCCCACGCAGATGATGGCGATTGAGGGAAAATGATTTATAGTTGACTACGTCGAAGGTGCTCTCGCTCGAAAATCCTCAAATATATTTGGTATTTTACTCGCTTATTCGCACCTTTGCAAGTGAAACAGAAAACGATAAATAATAACCTTATGCAAAATACCATTAAGAAAAATACCCCTCCCAGTAAGTTTGGGCTGAAACATTTACTTTTTTCTTCGCTTATGCTGCTGTCGGCTGGCACGGCATGGGCTGATGTAGAAATTAACGAAACGAATTTCCCGGATGCGAGTTTCCGAAATTATCTGCTGAGTCAGGATTATGGCAGCGACGGAAAGCTGACGGATGAGGAGATTGCTGAAGTGACAAGTATTAATGTATCGGGGACTTATTTTTCACCTGGAACCATCAGCAGTCTGAAGGGCATTGATTTTTTTACTGCGCTGGAAGATCTGCGCTGCAACGACAACCAGCTCAATTCCCTTGATGTTTCGGGATGTACTGCGTTGACAACGCTGTTCTGCTACAACAACCAGCTTACTTCGCTTGACGTATCGAAGAATACTGCACTGACATGGCTGCAATGCGACAACAACCAGCTTACTTCTCTTGATNNGTCGAAGAATACTGCGCTGACAAGGCTGGAGTGCTACGACAACCCGCTTACTTCGCTTGATGTGTCTAAGAATACTGCGCTGGAAACGCTGTCCTGCGGCTCCAACCAGCTTACTTCGCTTGATGTGTCGAAGAATACTGCGCTGATATATCTGGACTGCTTCGACAACCAGCTTACTTCTCTTGNNGTCGAAGAATACTGCGCTGACAGGGCTGGAATGCTACAGCAACCAGCTTACTTCGCTTGATGTGTCGAAGAATACGAAGCTGACAAGTCTGAAGTGCCAAAAAAACCAGCTTACTTCTCTTGATGTGTCGAAGAATACGGCGCTGACAGAGCTGGAATGCTACAGCAACCAACTTACTTCTCTTGATTTGTCTAAGAATACGGCGCTGGAAATATTGTGGTGCTACAACAATCAGCTTACATCTCTTGATTTGTCGAAGAATACTGCGCTGAAATATCTGTCCTGCGGCGGCAACCAGCTTACTTCGCTTGATTTGTCGAAGAATACTGCGCTGACAAGGCTGCACTGCTACTCCAACCAGCTTACATCGCTTGATGTGTCAGGATGTACGGCGCTGACAGAACTGTGGTGCTACTCCAACCAGCTTACTTCGCTTGATATATCAGGATGTACTGCGCTGACAGAGCTGCGCTGCTACGACAACCAACTTACTTCTCTTGATGTGTCTAAGAATACGGTGCTGACAAGGCTGTACTGTTATCAGAACCGAATAAAGGGCGCTGCTATGGATGCACTCGTGGCGAGTCTGCCGACAGTAAGCAATGGTTCTATGCGAGTTGTCTATTATGAAAACGAGCAGAACGTGATGACAACTACTCAGGTGACTGCTGCGAAGGCTAAAGGATGGATACCGCGTTATTATGACGGAAACACTTGGGTAGAATACGCAGGTGTTGACCCTGTTTTGGAGGACATTGCCATTAACGAAACGAATTTCCCTGATGAGAATTTCCGAAATTATCTTCTGAGAGAGAGTTATGGTAGCGATGGAAAGTTGACTGGTGAAGAGATTGCTGGAGTGACTTCGATAGATGTTTCCTCCAAAAGTATTCAGAGTCTGCAGGGAATAGAGTTTTTTACTGCGCTGACAGAGCTGTACTGCTCCTCCAACAAGCTTACTTCGCTTGATGTGTCTAAGAATACTGCGCTGACAAAGCTGAACTGCGGCGCCAACAAGCTGACTTCTCTTAATGTGTCGAAGAATACTGCGCTGACAGATCTGGTGTGCTACAAAAACCAGCTTACTTCTCTTGATGTATCGAAAAATACTGCGCTGACAGGTCTGCACTGCTACAACAATCAGCTTACTTCGCTTGATGTATCGAAGAATACAAAACTATGGGATCTCTACTGCAACCGCAACCAGCTAACTTCGCTTGATGTGTCGAAGAATACTGCGCTGACAACTCTGTACTGCTACTCCAACCAGCTAACTTCGCTTGATGTGTCGAAGAATACTGCGCTGACAAAGCTGTGGTGCGGCGGTAACCAACTTACTTCGCTCGACGTGTCGGAGTGTCCTTGGCTTATGTCATTGTCCTGCTCCAACAACCAGCTTACTTCACTTGATGTATCGAAGAATACTGGACTGACAGAGCTGCACTGCAACAACAACCAGTTGACTTCTCTTGATGTGTCGAAGAATACTGCGCTGACAAGGCTGGAGTGCTACGACAACCGGCTTACTTCGCTTGATGTGTCGAAGAATACTGCGCTGTATGATCTGTACTGCTACTCCAACCAGCTTACTTCACTTAATGTGTCGGGATGTACTGCACTGACAGTGCTGGCCTGCTCCAACAACCAGCTTACTTCGCTTGACGTATCTAAGAATACTGCGCTGACAGATTTGTACAGCGACGGCAACCAGCTTACTTCGCTTGATGTGTCGAAGAATATCAAGTTGCTTGTTTTGTTTTGCTATCAGAACCAAATAAAGGGCGCTGCTATGGATGCACTTGTGGCGAGTCTGAGAGTAATCAATTATAATTATCATTTTATTATGCAAGTTATCTATTATGAAAACGAACAGAATGTAATGACAACTACTCAGGTGGATGCTGCTAAAGCTAAGGGATGGACACCGTATTATACTGATGGGAGTACGGATATTTACGGACTTCTAAATTGGTATGAATACGCAGGTGTTGACCCTTCAACCGAAGTAAACAATGTCGAGGCTGCCGATGCTGATGATTCTGCTCCTTGGTACACTATCAACGGAGTAGAGCTTACGGAGAAGCCGACTGCTCCGGGCATTTACATCCACGGAGGAAAGAAGGTCATCGTGAAATAATCGGACTGATATACACACATCTATTGGGCGGCTGCTTTCGGGTAGCTGCCTTTTTTGTGCCTAAGTGCAAATTTTTTTAGAAAGTATGCCGTGGTTAACCGGATTTTTGCTACTTTTGCAGACAAAGAATTCGATCTTTAAAGAAAGAGCCAACAGTTTTTTCGGAAAGTCTATAAAAGCCCACATTAAAACATAAACGAGAAAGAACGAAGGCTGTCAGCTCACTCCTCTAGAGGCGTGAGCGTTGATGGTTTTCTGACGTCTTTCGGTTGGGAAGTGGGTTTTCCCTTAGACTTTCGTCATTATTTCCAAAGGTGCTCATTGCCTCTTTCTTTCGAGTTTTCCGTATCTTAAAATAAAACTAAAACTGAGCACCTTTTATGAATCTTATTTCTAACGAAAAAGCAGGACGCCCTCCGCCGGAGGGTCTGATGCGACCACAAAGTCTTCCCGAGACCATTGGCGGTGGTTTGTGGTGACATCAAAGTCTTCCCGAGACCCTCGGCGGCAGTTTGTGGTGACATCAAAGTCTTCCCGAGACCCTTGGCGGCAGTTTGTGGTGACAACAAAGTCTTCCCAAGACCCTCGGCGGCAGTTTGTGGTGACAACAAAGTAAATTCACTATATTACTAACAACTTAAAATTATCTCTTTATTATGAAGTACTTTCAAATTTCTGCGATTAACTACATTTTGCAGCGTCAGAAGAACATCCGCCACCTTTCGTGGATGAAGCGATTTCTGGAGCGTCTGCTGCAAATCGTCAATGCGCCGGCACGACTGGCAAATGTGATTAATGTCTTTCAGAGCACTGTGGGCAGTGAAGACCAGGCTTACCTCGTCATCACTAAGAGCGACCTGACAGCTCCAATTGAGGAGGCGGACAAGGGGCGCGACAACACTGTTTCGGGTATGACCTCTATGCTCGATTTCCAGAAGCGACTTGGCACTCCCGAACAGCAGCTGGCAGCTGAGCACGTCTTGGAGCGCGTTGCCTATCACAAGGTGAACATCAGCGACAAGTATGAGGACGAGAGCGAGAAAATTTCACAGCTGGTGCAGGACCTCAAGGGTGGCAGCCTCGCTGCTGATGTTGCTACGCTCAACCTCACTGCTACTGTCAACCTTCTGGAGCAGCAGAACCAGCAGGTCATCAGCCTGATGATGCAGCGACAGACTGACCGCTCTACAGTGGAGAGTAATGCTATGGCTAAGGCTCGCGCTCTGACCGACGCAGCCTATGAGGACGTGGTAATGGTTCTCAACGCCTTTGCCGTTACAGAGTACAACGGACAGTCGTCTCCTTACGACGAGATTATCCGCATCATTAACTCCGACATCAACTACTATTCACAGTACGTATTCAGCAACGCAACAGCGTCAAATGGTGGCAATACTCCTACTCCTGACGGAGGTGATACTCCAAGCGACGGCGGCGATACTCCAACGCCAACACCAGACCCGACTCCTGATCCGACTCCAGACCCTGACCCAACACCGGGCGGTGGAGGAAACGGAGGTGATGATGGAACGGACGAGAGCTAGGCTAATTGACAATTGACAATTGACAATTGAGAATTAGCCCCCAACCCCCAAAGGGGGCTAACTTTTCAAGTCACACGGAAAAACACCATGCGGATAGCGTTGGGGTTTTGAACAATAATTTAAAATAATTGACAAAAAATTTTTATTGGTTCAATTATTGGTAATTGTTTGTAATTATTGTTGGAAAATATTGCGCCAAGCAATAAGAATAAAGCCTAGGTGGCTTTCACCAATAATTTGAAATAAAAGGTTACAATTATTGTTTTAAAAAATTCTCTAATTCTTGATAAAAACAAAAGGAAGTTGACAACCGAATGTCAACTTCCTTTTTCCTTAACCGTAAACAGTAAACTGTAAACTGTAAACTGTAAACTATTATCTCAACCGCCATCATCTGCGTGGGAAAAATTCAGAAATGTCAGGCAAATGTTTCTTCTATCACCTGTTCGACGACATGGGGGAAATGCTGCATCTCCAACTGGTGCTCCTTCTCAGCTATGTCTTCTGCGGTGTCAGTAGGCAGCAACGGAGTGGAGAATTGAGCGATTATCTCGCCTGAGTCGCATACAGGAGTGACCCAGTGGACTGTCATGCCAGTCTCAGTTTCGCCGGCAGCCTTTACTGCTTCGTGAACATGGTGACCCCACATACCCTTTCCGCCATACTTGGGCAGAAGAGCAGGATGGATATTGATGATTCGACGCGGATAGGCGTCGAGAAGATAGTCGGGAACAAGAGGCAGAAAACCCGCCAGGACAATAAAGTCGATACCGAATTCCTGAAGTATAGGCATAACCACGGAGGAGTCCTTCAGCTGCTCACGACTCACCACCCTACTCGGCACTCCATTGCGCTCAGCACGTACCAAGGCATAGGCATCAGCCTTATTGCTGACAACAAGGGCACAATTCACCTTCGCCGACCCACTGAAATAACGGATAAGATTCTCACAGTTTGTTCCGCCACCGGACACAAATATGGCTATGTTGACTCGTTTCATTTGTTATAAAAGGATAAATACGCGGCAAAGGTACGCATTTTCAATTTTTATTCGTACTTTTGCACCGTGTTTTCTTAACAGCGGCTGATTATGAAGAAAAATCACATAACCATTAGTACCATCCTTTTAGCAGCAGTAACCCTGCTGAGCAGTTGCCAGACATCAGGACAAGCAGCAGCAGGACTCACCGGTGCAGCAATCGGTAGCACACTGGGCAGTGCAATCGGAGGTGCTACAGGAGGACACTACGGACGCTACGGATATTATCACTACAACGGACAGGGCGCCGCACTGGGTAGCCTCATCGGAATGGGCGTGGGTGCTGCACTGGGCGTGGCAATACAGAAAAGTGCTGAAGAAAACGAACGCCGTCAGTATGAGAACTCTCAGGACTACGACTCCTACGAACAGAACTCAAACTACAACCGCAACTATTCCAACAACAACTATACACCGGCACCAAGTCGTCTGCCGGTACACATTTCGGAAGTGACTTATTTCGACGGCAACGGCGACGGATTTATGTCGAAAGGCGAAACTCTCGAGGTGGAGACATACATTGAGAACAGAAGCAACAGCACTCTCTACAGCGTAGATATCGTGCTCGACACTCAACAAAGCAAATACGTAATTGCTTCATCGCCTCTGACCATTACCCTCGAACCACGACAGAAAGTAAGATACTCAGGACGCATCTACTGCCGAAAGGCAAAGAACGGACGCAGCGTGCCACTGACCATCACCATTTCCGCAGGAAACCAAATGGCACAGAGCGAGACCATCAATCTTTATATGAAGTAAAAAAGCAAAATGGGAAATATCGAAATACGAAAAGTAGAAACGAAGAAGGATCTCAACCGCTTCATAGAGTTCAACTACGAACTGTATAAGGGGAATCCGTATGCTGTGCCCGATTTGGCATTCGACCTCAGGAACGTCTTCAACCCAAAGAAGAACCCAGGATGCGAATTCAGCGACATGCAACTCTTCCTGGCTTATAAAGACGGAAAGGTTGCAGGACGCGTAGTAGCTATCATAAACCATAAGGCTAATAAAACCTGGAACGTAAAGAACGTGCGCTTCGGATGGATTGACTTCATCGAAGACATCGAAGTATGCCGTGCACTCATCAATGCCGTAGAACAATGGGGTAAGGAACGCGGCATGGACCACATACAGGGTCCTATGGGCATTAAGGACACCGACAAGGAAGGTATGCTCATCGAAGGATTCGACAAACTGAGTACGATGAACACCTTCTACAACTACCCCTACTACCCTAAGTTTATCGAACAACTCGGATTCAAGAAGGATGCAGAATGGCTTGAACTCCATATGAACGTACCCGAAACCATTCCCGACAAATACACAAAGATCGGTAAAATCGTGATGCAGCGCAACAAGGTGCACATCAAGAAACTTGACGGAAAGAAGGATATATTCGATCGCGGATACGGACAGCGCATCTTCAAACTCATCGACGAAGCTTACAGCCCACTCTACGGCTACTCACGAATGACAGAACGCCAAATCGACGAACTCGTAAAGACTTTCGTACCGCTGCTTGACTTCAGAATGGTTACTCTCATCGAAACCGACGATACTAACGAACTCGTTTGTGTTGGCATCTCAATGCCGTCTATCGCCCGCGCCCTGCAGAAGACACGCGGACATCTCCTGCCATTCGGATGGTTCCACCTGCTCAAATCGCTCAAGTTTAAGCACGAAGACGGAGTAGAACTCCTGCTCATTGCCGTTCACCCAGAATGGCAGGGACGAGGAGTCAACGCACTGCTCTTCACCGACCTCATCCCTGTCTATCAGCAAATGGGATTCAAATGGGCAGAAACAAACTGCATCCTCGAAGATAACTTCAAAAACCTCGGAGCATGGCAGCATCTTGATCCCACAATACCCAAACGTCGCCGCTGCTATTACAAGAAAATCGACTAATCCATCAGTTTGCTTTACTTTCAGGAGTTATTGGGAGTTATGAGGAGTTAAAGGGAAGTTATAGGGACGATACTGCATCAGATTGGGCAAGCATCCTCTACTATTGTCCCTTTAACTTCTCTTTAACTCCCCTTTTACTTCTCTTTAACTTCCATTTAACTCAACTTAAGTTGAGTAACTAATCCATCAGTTTGCGATATTTGATGCGCTTAGGTTCTTCAAGACCTAAGCGTTTTGCTTTGTTTACCTCGTAATCGGTATAGTTTCCTTCAAAGAAGAAGACTTCTCCATTACCCTCAAAGGCAAGTACGTGGGTACAAATACGGTCGAGGAACCAGCGGTCGTGACTTATTACCACAGCACAACCGGCAAAGTTCTCCAAACCTTCTTCCAAGGCACGAAGTGTGTTCACATCGATGTCGTTGGTAGGTTCGTCGAGCAAGAGTACATTGCCCTCCTGCTTCAATGCCAAAGCCAACTGAAGACGGTTGCGCTCACCACCCGACAATACTCCGCACAGCTTCTCCTGGTCTGCTCCGCTGAAGTTAAACTTACTCAGATAAGCACGCACATTTATGTCGCGTCCACCCATACGGATTGTTTCATTACCACCACTCACCGTTTGATAGACTGTCTTCTCAGGGTCAATATCCTTATGCTGCTGATCTACGTAAGCCAGTTTCACTGTTTCGCCTACCTCAAACTCTCCTGCATCGGGTGTTTCCAAACCCATGATAAGACGGAAGAGTGTGGTCTTTCCTGTTCCGTTCGGACCTATAACACCAACGATGCCGTTCGGAGGCAGGTTGAAGTTCAGGTCAGTATAGAGCGTCTTCTCCGCAAACGACTTTGCCACGTGCTTTGCCTCAATCACCTTATTGCCCAAACGCGGTCCGTTAGGAATGAATATCTCGAGTTTCTCTTCCTTCTCCTTCTGTTCCTGGTTCAGCATCTTATCGTACGAATTGAGTCGTGCCTTACCCTTCGCCTGACGAGCCTTTGGAGCCATGCGAACCCATTCCAACTCTCGTTCCAAAGCCTTACGGCGCTTAGAGGCAGTCTTTTCCTCCTGCGACATGCGCTGCGACTTCTGTTCAAGCCAACTGGAGTAGTTACCCTTCCAAGGAATACCTTCACCGCGATCGAGTTCCAGAATCCATTCACTCACATCGTCGAGGAAATAGCGGTCGTGGGTAACAGCAATAACCGTACCTTCATACTGCTGCAGATGCTGTTCCAGCCAGTCGATACTCTCGGCATCGAGGTGGTTGGTAGGTTCGTCGAGCAAGAGCACATCAGGTTTCTGCAAAAGCAAACGACACAGAGCCACACGACGGCGTTCACCTCCGGAGAGATTCTTCACCGACCAGTCAGCAGGCGGGCAATGCAAGGCATCCATAGCACGCTCGAGCTTCGAGTCTATATTCCACGCATCGGTTGAGTCGATTATATCCTGCAATTCTGCCTGACGAGTCATGAGTTTCTCCATCTTGTCAGGGTTCTCATAATACTCAGGAAGTCCGAACTTGTCGTTTATCTCGTCATACTCCTTCAAAGTATCGTAAATCTGCTGCACTCCTTCCATCACATTCTCTTTCACCGTCTTCTCCTCATTCAATGGAGGATCTTGTGGCAGATAACCTACACTGTATCCGGGTGCCCATACTACCTGTCCCTGATACTGCTGGTCGAGTCCGGCAATTATCTTCATAAGTGTAGATTTTCCTGCACCGTTTAAACCCACAATACCTATCTTTGCCCCATAGAAGAAAGACAGGTAGATATTCTTCAGAATCTGTTTCTGATTCTGTTGGATGGTTTTGCTTACGCCAACCATCGAAAAGATTACTTTTTTGTCGTCAACTGTAGCCATTTGTCATTATATATTATATATTATGCTGCAAAGATAACATTTTCGAACGACACTTCCCAATCCGAACAGTTTTACAACTATATTTTTATGTTGTTCTCGCAAACACAGACAAACATTATAGTAGCAAAATGTTTGAAAACTCATCAAAAATCAGAAAAAAGTCAAAGAAAACACTCGTTTTGTAAATAAAAGTAACTTTTTTCATGCTTTTACTTTATTTTTTACACAAAAGTCTTGGAGGTTTAATTATAATGCCATAACTTTGCACCAGAAATTGAAAGAAAAGACAATTCTAACATCATTTTAACAACTTAAAACAACATTATCAAATGGACGCAAAAAAAGTATTGGAAGACTTGAAACGTCGCTTTCCAAACGAGCCTGAATATCACCAGGCAGTAGAAGAAGTACTTGGTACAATCGAAGAAGAGTACAACAAGCACCCAGAGTTCGACAAAGTAAACCTCATCGAACGTCTTTGCATTCCAGATCGCGTTTACCAGTTCCGTGTAACTTGGACGGACGACAAAGGTAATATCCAGACAAACATGGGATACCGTGTTCAGCACAACAATGCCATTGGCCCGTACAAAGGCGGTATCCGTTTCCATAGCTCAGTAAACCTCGGAATCCTTAAGTTCCTTGCATTCGAGCAGACATTCAAGAACTCACTGACTACACTCCCAATGGGTGGTGGCAAGGGTGGTTCAGACTTCTCTCCACGTGGTAAGAGCAACGCGGAAGTAATGCGTTTCTGCCAGGCATTCATGCTCGAACTTACTCGTCACATCGGTCCAGACGTTGACGTACCAGCAGGTGACATAGGTGTAGGTGGCCGTGAGGTAGGTTACATGTTCGGTATGTACAAGAAGCTCACTCGTGAATACAGCGGTGTACTCACAGGTAAGGGCCTCGAATTCGGTGGTTCACTCATCCGTCCTGAAGCAACAGGTTACGGTACAGTTTACTTCCTCCGTGCTATGCTCAAGACTAAGGGCGACACAATCGAAGGCAAGAAGGTACTCATCTCAGGTGCAGGAAACGTAGCTCAGTATGCTGCAGAGAAGGTTCTCCAGCTCGGTGGTATCCCAATGACAATGTCTGACTCTAACGGTTACATCTACGATCCAGACGGTATCGATCGCGCTAAGCTCGACTACATCATGGAACTGAAGAACGTTTACCGTGGACGTATCAAGGAATATGTTGACAAATATCCAACTGCTAAATATGTAGAAGGTGCTAAGCCTTGGTTCGAGAAGGGCGCTCAGATTGCACTTCCATGTGCTACTCAGAACGAGCTCAACGAAGAGGCAGCTAAGGCTCTCGTAGCTAACGGCGTAATCGCAGTTTGCGAAGGTGCAAACATGCCTACTACTCCTGCTGCTATCAAAGTATTCCAGGAGGCTAAGCTTCTCTACTCTCCAGGTAAGGCTTCTAACGCCGGTGGTGTATCTGTATCAGGTCTCGAAATGAGCCAGAACTCAGAACGTCTCTCTTGGTCTGCTGAAGAAGTTGATGCTAAGCTCCTTTGGATTATGGAGAACATCCACGAGAACTGCGTGAAGTATGGTACAGAACCAGACGGATACGTAAACTATGTTAAGGGAGCAAACGTTGCAGGCTTCATAAAAGTTGCTAAGGCAATGATGGCTCAGGGTATCGTATAACGGAAGCACGATAATCTAATAATAATTATTTCATTTTTGAAAAGGAGTGCGCTACTAACGTGGTGCACTTCTTTTTTATTCCCATTATTGCATCATATTGCATTTTTTCTTCGTAATTTTGCACCGTCTAATACATAAAACTGAATAAAGCAAACAACGAAATATAAGCCATGAAGAAAATCATTTTCTGCATACTGCTAATGATTGTAGCGCAAGTGTCTGTAGCACAAGACTGGATGAAGATGCACCGTACAGACGACAACGGACTCGACTGCACTATTCCACTAAAGATTCAACAGGGAATACAGACAGACATGTCCAATATGGAGGGACTTATCACCACTGATATTCCCAAGGGAGACGGTTCTACATTCAGTTTCCCATTTTACCTTGACGAACTGGATAGCATCAACATCGTCCCCAGTCTTGCAGACTCAGAGAAAGGACACAACAAGTACCGTCCCTTTGTCATGAATATCTTCACAGAAGACATGCAATACATAGAGGATCGCGATGTATGGATAAACTGTCTGATAACTATCGACGGCAAAGGCGAATACTCTGACTTCTGCGGCACAGGACTCATTCGAGGTCGCGGAAACTCCAGTTGGGATTGGTATGACAAGAAACCATATAAGTTCAAGTTAGACTCAAAATCAAAGCTCTTAGGTCTGGATAAAGCTAAGAACTGGAATCTGCTGGCAAACTATCGCGACGTGACTGACATGATGAATACCTTTGCTTTTGAAACTGCAAGAAGCATGGGTATGCCATTCACTAACCATTCCCGTTATGTAGAAGTATTCCTTAACCACGAATACATAGGTCTGTACCAACTTACCGAAAAGATTGAGATAAAGGCAAACCGCATAGATATGGACGAGGAGACCAGTCTGCTGATGAGTTTTGACCAGGATGACGGTCCTGAATTGGCGCCCGAAGACGGAGATAACTTCTGGTCGCAAGTATTCAAACTACCTATGTGTATAAAATCTCCAGAAGGCTACACACAGGAGCAAATAGACTCCATCAAAGCAGAGTTTGCTGTACTCGAGAAAGCTATAAAGACCCGCGACATAGCAAAAGTAGGCGAGTTGATGGACATTCCTTCATTTATCTCTTTGCTGCAAATACATGAATTTCTTTATAACGTGGAAATAGATGCCCCCAGAAGCATCTACGTTCACAAGGCAAAGAATGGCAAATACACCTTTGGTCCTGTATGGGACTGGGATGCCGGTTTTGACTTTGACTGGAGCAACATGACCACAGGTCACACCTTTTTCTCTGACTACCGGGAACTCATTTATGGCACAGACCCCGTGAACAATACAGATGCTGCATACAGGATAAACAAGTTCTGGCTCACGCTGTTCGGAAATGCCACCTTTGTGCAACAATACAAGGAAGCATGGCAACGTCACTCCACAGCTGTAGTAGAACAGAACTGGGCAGAAACAATGAAATATGCTGATGCGCTGAAAGAGGAAGGAGCATACGACAGAGACATCGAACGCTGGCCTTTGACAGAAGACAGCTGGTGGAGCACCAAAACATTCTATCCTGCTACAGAATTAGAGAAGATGGAACAATGGATAAAGAATCGCAAGAGCTATCTGGACGGAGTCGTAGCAGGCTATCCTGATGGTGACGATGAGATTGTACCGCAGGATATTATCGTAGTGAAGACAATAAAGAAGACACAAAATGTTACATTCTACACCGGATATGATCAGTCGGGCGCAATCACTATAACACAAAGCGACATCACCTCAGCTCTTGGAGGAACACCAACAAGCCTTGTGCCACTGAATTCGAACGGAGAGGAAGGCAACAACACAGCTGCAGGAACCTACGGAGCTTGGTTCGACAAAAACGGCGACACCAACTCTTGGGGTTCAGGACACGTATATATAGAAAGTGATGACCTCTATAGTTGGAAATTCGGTTGTCATCCGCAGAACTGCAAGGCAGGCGACAGACATACCGTTACAATGCAATATCGTCGCGGAAACAACGCAGTAAACGTAGAAGTTACTTTTAATGTGAACTAAGCTTTTTATACAATAACAGAACCGAGCAGTTGGGAATACTCCCCTACTGCTCGGTTTTTCTATACAGATATTGTATTATTATCGTCTTACGAATTTCAGCTGACAACGATTGTCATTGCTGTTGCTAACCTTTGCAACATAAACTCCGTTGCTGAGGTCTGCAAGAGACACCGATGCGGAACCATAGACGTCTGTCGAGGTTGAATAAACCCTCTGACCCGCTGCATTGTAAACATCTACTGCAACAGTCATTGGCGAGTCAGCTGTAATAGCAAGAACAGAACCTGAGTATGCAATACGCAAATCGCCATCAGACTTAACTTCGCGAACAGCATCAGGCTGTGGTGGTGTTGGTTCTGGACGGTACTGCTCAAAAGCAGTAGCATAGGAAGTGAGGATATTAGACTCTCCGATTGTAGGAACATCCATCACGTAAGCCTGAGAGCCACCATCGGGATAGAGTCCGACAGACTGAACTCCATCGTGCATCTTATATGACAGAGTATCGCTCCAAGTGCCGTCAGCAGCAGTAAGCATTACGACCTCATCATCGGCATTACCCAACTTGAAACCTGTATGAATCTGACTCTCCGGCAATAACTGGTCAGCCCATATCACCATATATCCGTGAGCAGGAATTATGGTTGTATATGTAGCCATTACCTCTGAAGCAGCAGGAATCTGATACTTCTGTGGTTTCTTCAGATTATCTGATATGTACATACCTGCTATGTCAATATCCTTATCTGTAGTGTTATAAAGCTCAATCCAGTCGTTCTTCTTGAAATATTCGTTGAGATAAACCGAATTGGCAGCACTCACTTCGTTAATCTTCACAGGTGTAGCTCCTGCTGCGATGAGTTCCTCGCCAGAGAGAGGCTCCCAAATAGCTTGCAACTTAACATCATCAGCTGATTTAATCTCATATTCTTTCTCAGTAGAAACGATCTGCATATCAGCACTTGTGCCCTGCACGCTGAGTTCTGCATTCCAATAGATATCTGTAGAGTTGCTTGCATTATTATGAAGTTCTACGGCAATACAGTTATTTCCATTACGGAAGAGCGAAGCATCGAGAATCATCGTTCCGTTATCTGGATTATTACGAGCATAGCTGGTTGCATAGGTATCATAACTGATAGTTCCTGTAGGCATATTATATCGTCCTGCCTCCGTGCCGTTTACATATACTACGAATCCGTCGTCAGCAATCCAGTCGAGTTGATATGTATTATTTGCTGACACATTACTTAGAGTGAATTTCTTACGCAGATAATAGGTCGGCAAATAGCCCTGTGTTGTAGTAACTATTTCCGGATGCTGATTGTTATAGTCGTAACCGATAGGAGTTTCGCCAGACGACCATTGAGTATCGGAATAGTTCAACGCATTCCATGTTCCACTCAAGCTGCCACCATCATAATACTTCCACTCAGAACCCATTGGGAAGATAGTAGTAGTAACAGAACTGCCTTCTGCTCCCCACCCTGCAAACTTATAACCTGCAGGAGCTTCAGCACGAAGAGTTATAGGCAGGAAGAGCGAACCACTGAACTTTCCTGTTGGGACAGGCTGGTCGTTCAGCAAGATACGTCCTTCATCTATATTGCTTGAGAGTGAAGCCTTGAAACGAGATTCATCATAGAGCCCTAAGAAGTACTGGAGATGATCAATCAGCGGAGTCTGACGAGAAGCAAAATTATTGATAATATCATTTGCTGTTCCCCACGGATTCACATAGCCTCCTTGAGCAAGTTGATTAGCACGATTGTAAATCACATCACTAGTCAAATCTGGAGTAAATACCGAACCTGCCACGAGACAGTATGCATCGACAAACTTCTTGTAGAATTCACCGTTCTGAAGCATATTCATGAAGATAGTCACGAACTTTATCTCCAAAGTAAGGCGTCGGCCCTCTATACTCTGATTATTTGAATAATCGTAACCATGAAGAGTATCGAACTGATAATTCTGTTTCTGCCAGAATGTATAGAACGGCGTTGAAGTAGAAAGAGCACCATCAAGGTCGAAGAATACGAAGTGGAACTTTCCATCTTCCACACTACGGAAGCCTTTCACGTTGTTCTGTGGCCAGTCCCAATTTCCAATATAGAATTGGATAGCCATATAGTTGATATAGTTATCCATATCAACTAAGTTGGAAATTTCTGAATATACAGATTCATCAGCAGCATTTTGAGAAAGGTCGTACCAACGCTGGAAACTTTCCTCTGTGCCTCGCATTTGCACATAACCTGAGTCTGGACAAATCTCAAACTGATCAATCAGGTCAGTATCGTAACCATAGTTGCTGTATGCATAATCCTTATTGTTTGGTTCACGCATATTAAGAACTGCATATGGAGAACCATTAATAAACACATGAACAGGTTTCCACGACTGATAGTCGGCATAGATACCACTCTTCTCAATAACGCCCTGAATGCCTGCATCCTTTATACGTGCAGAAGTGTCGTTTCCGCCATTACGTATCTGAAGAGTTTTGTGTTTCAAGTATGGTTTTCCTGCGAAGAACTGATAGTCAAAACTGTTCAGCAGGTCGTAGGTTTTCTTAGCCTTAAGCTTGAATGCGTGAGGATTCCATGCACGACTCCAGCCACCGCAAGTAGCGAAATCGCACTCCTGACTTACCACACACTCACCTTGGGTGGTGATATACTCAAAGTTTACAGGACGATCCCAATCCATATTCCAGTTGCAAGCATC
The DNA here is from genome assembly GCA_002342585.1 of Prevotellaceae bacterium UBA2448. Lineage (GTDB taxonomy): Bacteria > Bacteroidota > Bacteroidia > Bacteroidales > Bacteroidaceae > Minthosoma. The sequence goes on along the minus strand of DDQG01000028.1, from coordinate 54,875 downwards.
GGTCTGTCCGTTACCTGGGCGTCCGTTCGAACTCTTCGAGAAAACTCCATAGGTAGCTCCCCAGATGTTGCGATTGTCTGTGACGATAGAAATAATCGGGAATGGCTCGTTGCCGTTGTTCTCTATATAAGAACGCGTAACTACAGTACTTGGCAACTTACCTTCCTGGAAGAGGCGGAAGCGGTAGCAAGTAGTGGCATCGACAGAAAAGACACCGGTTTCAGATATGCTGCCGTTCTTTAGTGTCGGAGTAGTTCCGTCGGTTGTATAGCGAAGAGTTGTTCCTTCTGGTATAGTCACTCTTATGGTGAGAGGACTATCAAACAGTTGTGCAGGAGTATCCACTACTGGAGCTGCCAACTGAGAAGTAGCATATTCGCCGTCCACATTGCTTTCTCCTGGTGTAGGATTGCCTGCAATGCCCCACAGGTCTCCGCCATCGGTAATGCGTGCATAAGACATACGACTTATCGGAGCAGGATAGGTTTGCTGTGCAAGTATCTGCTCTCCGTCGGAAAGGATGATTGTACCGCCTTTTGAGTTCAATTCATCATCAATCTGGCGATAACTTGCCTTTGTCCACACCTCATGATGGTCGAAGTTTAGTATAGCAAAACCATGAGCTGGCAAAACGCCATAGTCGTCAACCAATTTATGCTTTTTCAGATTATTAGCATCATCCGTAACATACAAACCGCCCAACGAAACTGTTGTATTCGACGGATTGTAGAGCTCTACCCAAGGTCCGTAGTTGAACGAAGGATCAAGATATACATCCACATTATACACCATAATTTCGTTGATAAGAACATTCTCGGAAGTGATATCATTTGCCACAACAAGGATTTCGCAAGTAGCAGATTTCTCCGAACCATCAGTTGTAGAAGCAGTAACCACAGCCTTACCTGTGCCTACAGCCGTAACCAATCCGTTGGCATCAACCTTTACAACACTTTCATCTGACGAAGTCCATTCCAGTTTACGGAAACAAGCCACAGCAGGCAGGATTGTTGCTGAAAGCTGCAAAGTTTCGCTGTTGACAAGCTGTGCCGAGGTCTGAGACAGAGTAAGACTCGTGATGAGTTTTACAGAACAATAGCACTCGAGTTTCCAGTTATCAAGACAAGTCCAGTCTCCATCCAATCCCTGTTCTTTCTTGATTCCAATAGTCAACAGTCCGTCGCTGGCAACATTTATATCCTCTACCATATTTTGGTAGTAGCCCTGATTGAACCAAGCATCGGCAGCAGCCATATTGTTTGGCACATAATAATATGTATATTCGTCCTGATTGTAGAAAGAAGCAGTTGCTCCACCATAATTTGTCTTACTCAGTCCTGATGCAAGTGGCACAACAGGAGAAGAGTAAGTATCTTTTGTTGACACAGCATAAAGCTGGGCATACTGATAGCCTGCATAGTCCCCACTATTGAACAGATTATAGTCGTTAGCAGAACTACCCATTCGATAGAAAGCATTCAGGCTCAGGCGGAATTTTCCTGCTGGCAGTCCTTTCACCGGCTGATATGTGTCGTACAGAGTATTATAATGTTCTGCATTTTCCTTAGGATTTGCGCCACCAAAGGCAGTACCCTCCCAACCGGTTTTACGGTCATTTCCATCGAATCTCGGATTAATTATATAATCATCAGTAACATCTACCCACGACCTATCAGAGGTGAGGACATTGTAAACTGTTATCTTCACACTTGCAGAAAGACCCGACATATCTGTAGTAGTAGCTGTAATCACAGCCTTACCTCCTTTCACACCAGTTACCACTCCGTCGGCATCTACTGTAGCAACATTCTCGTCAGACGAAGTCCACTTCAGAGTCTTGTTTGTAGCATTCTCCGGCAGTATGTTTGGATTCAGAGCCAGAGTTTTTCCCTTTGCTACAGTCATTATCTTCTTATCGAACGACAAACTGGTGATACGAACTACCTCCTGTTCCTCATAATATTCCAGTTTCCAGTTGTCAAGACAAGTCCAATCTTCATGTATAACATTCTCCTTGAAAATACCAATCGTCAACAGGCCGTCTTCATCTACCTCACACTCCACAGAGTTTTTATAATAACCAGCTTCAAACCAAGCATTTGCAGCAGCCATATTGTTAGGAATGACTAAGCCGTTGCCAACAGCAGCAGTTCCTCCGCCCAGACTCTGACTCAATGCGGCACTTGAAGCACATACCATAGGCACATCGTAATAGTTCGATGTAGAACGAGCAAAGACAGTAGCAATCTGCGATTCTGAGTAATCCCCACTCGAATAGAGGGAATAGTCGTTGGCAGAAGAACCCATGCGATAAAATGCCTGAACACTAACACGATACTTACCAGGAGTCAGACCTGTCAGCCGCTGATATGTGTCGTAGGTTTTATAGTAATGCTCAGCATTGTTCACAGCTCCGTTTCCACTCAGAGCTGTTCCCTCCCAATTCGCATAACTGTTCCCATCGAAACGAGGATTCTTTACAAAAGCATCAGTAACGTCAACCCATTGTCCGGCAAACGCACAAACAGACTGCACAAACAGAAGTACAAACAGAGTCAGAATTCTGCATTGTTTACGTATGATGGTGGAAGATGTTTTCATAGCTGTATGTATCAAAAGAAAGTAAAAGATTAGTTATTACGCCGCAAAGTTACAGATAAGAATATAAAAATCACGAATAAAAGTGATTTTTTATTCAAATTTCTTTTCCACCTTGCCAAGAAATATCTTTTACCCTATCAAGTGTTTTCTTTTACTTCACTAGGTATTTTCTTCTACTTCACTAGGTATTTTCTATTACTACGCCAGGAATTTTCTTTTTCCTAACTGACAAATCTATGTTCATAACTTATGAACATATGTTCACGGCTTATGAACTTATGTTCATAACTTGCGAACACATGTTCACAACCCGTGAACATAGAATCCCTAACTAAAAAAAAAGAATGCTCAGCACTCGGCTGAGCATTCTCTATATTTAACTGTAATCTGTTGATTAGAAGTTGTAGTAAACACCGAACTTGATAGCAGTGTTGTCAACATTCAGACCGAATGTACCCATCTTACCTGCGTTCTTAGAAGCCCAAGTGTAACCAAGAGCAGCAATCTGAGCTACGAAGTCAACCTTCTCTGAAGCAGAGAGTTTAACACCTGGACGAACACTGATGTTCCAGAGGTTACCACGGCTATTGTTAAGGAATACAGTTGCGAAACCACCATCGATGAAGAATGATGCGATACCAGTCTTAGCGAATGTCCAACGAGCGTATGGAGCAATTGAGAAACGGTTGTCGCTCTTACCATACTTAGTACCACTAGTTGGGATAGGGAGAAGAGCTGCTTCAGTATTGAAGGCACCATTCTGAGTAGAGAAACCAATTTCGAGACCTACAGCCCACTTTTCATTGATGTTGTAACCAATTTCAGGAGCGATTTCAAACTTTGTAGTATTGTCAGCACCGTCAAAAGCCTTACCAGCATTAAAACCGAGCTTACCACCTAAATAAACCTGTGCGTTTGCACTGAGTGAAGCAACTGCTACGAGAGCAGCAAGAATAACCTTCTTCATAATCTAAATAATTTTAAGTTAATAATAAAAATCTTAATTTAAACTGGAGGTATAACACCTCTTCGTTTTATTTTTCGACGCAAAGTTAAGACGTTTAGCAAACACCAACCAAATTTTTAACAAAAAAAAATTATTGTGCACGCCTTTTTTTTTAATTATAACCCATAAAGACTACTTAATACTCCTTTTAGTGTCGTTTTGGGGCTATTTTTTTATGATTTATTGTGCATAGAAATTTACTTCACCCCCAAAAAACAATTAAATTCAGAAAAAACACTTATACATTATTTATATATAAGGAAAAAGTGTGCCAACCCTATAGGCGTTCTCCACAATGTTTGCAATAGTTGGCATCAAGATCCGTTTTTTCATTACAACGAGGGCATCTACCATTCTTGCCTTTCTTGCGGGTTTCGTCAATCATCGTAGCACTAACAATACCTGTTGGCACAGCAATGATAGTGTAACCGAGAATCATTACAAGACCAGAAAGCAGGCGTCCGATTCCCGTTACTGGAGTAATGTCGCCATAACCCACAGTAGTAAGTGTGACTATTGCCCAGTATATGCTGGAAGGAATATCTGTAAACTGAGTGTTTGGTAGCTGACCTTCAATCATATACATAATTGTTCCGATTATGGTAACGAGCACAATGACGAAGAGGAAATAAACGAGTATCTTGTTAAGACTGCGTTTGATACTTTCCAACAAAAGATATCCTTCGTTGATGAAGACAAAGAGTTTCAATACACGGAAAATACGAATGAGTCGGAAAGTTCGCAAGATAAACATATACTTTGCCGAAGGCAGCAGAAAACCAAGATAGAGCGGAAGAGTAGCCAGAAGGTCAATGATTCCGAAGAAACTGAGTACATAGTCCCTCTTTACTGGCGAACAATAAACACGAAGAATATATTCAATTGTGAAAAAGCCCGTAAGAGTGTATTCCATAATTGTAAGGATATCCTTATAAACACCAGCAACTCGAGGCATACTTTCAACAAATGCAACAATAAGACTAAGCACAATAGCTATCATTACAGCAAGGTCGAATCCGCGAGAAGGAGCATCATCCGACTCGAATATAATATGCCACAAACGGGGCTTGTCTTTCAACAAAGCAATCAACTTTTTCATAGCGAAACGTATTTATGCAGCAAAATTAGAGATTATTCCATAAATAACGAAATAGCAAAAAACAAAATAATCTTGACAGACGATGTTTTTCTACATTTTTATATACCTTTGCAAAAACAAAATAAAACAAAACAAACATGAAGAAACTATTCTTTTTAGCAGTCACCATGATGGCTGCAGTAGCAACATCTGCAAAAATGAGTTATACTGTGGAGATTGACACAGTAGGCAAGTATCTGAACGTAAAACTTCAGTATGTGGCATCAGAGAAAGGACAACAGAAAGTAGAACTCCAAATGCCTATTTGGGCACCAGGATACTACGATGTCCTCAATTATCCGAAGTATGTAACTGACTTCAAGGCTACTAAAACCAACGGAACAGCCCTGACTTGGAGCAAGTACCGCAAAAGCACCTGGATTGTAAATATGGCTGGAGCAGATACAATTCTTGTAAGCTATCGCACTTATGCCAATGTAATGGATGTAGCAAACAGTCGCATTCGTCCCGAAGGAGCCTTTATTGCAGGAAACGGAACATTCATGTACGAACAGGGACACAAGTACGAACCTGTAGAGGTCAGCTACATCATACCAGACAATTGGAAATATGTCAGCACAGGATTGAAAGTCGAGAAAGGAACAAAATGCAAATTCATCGTTCCCGACTTCGACATACTTTACGACTCCCCTATCCTCTTCGGCAACCACTTCGTAGAGAAATTTGCCCACAACGGACATGAATACGAGTTTGCATTCGATCCAGGCGACGACTACGAAGGTTCCACATTCAAGAAGGACTTCATAGCAATGGTCGATGCTGCAACAGAAATAATGAAAGAAGTGCCCTACGACAACTACTGCATCATCAACATGGAAGGCGTAGGTGGCGGACTAGAACACCTGAATTCTCAGGCTGACTATAGCAGCGGACGATTTACAACAAAGAGTCGTGCAGATTATATTCGCGAACTCGACTTCATTGCTCACGAATATTTCCATCTGTATAATGTAAAGCGCATACGACCAATAGAACTTGGTCCGTTCGACTACTCTCAGGAACCATTCACCCCACTTCTGTGGTTCAGCGAAGGTTTCACAAGCTACTACTCAGCACAGATGTTGCGACGCGGAAAAATCATCACAACAGAAGAACTGCTTGGCATTTACTCCCGATACATCCACGACATCGAGATATATGAAGGACACAAGCACATGACTCTGCGTCAGAGCAGTTACGACATCTGGCTCGACTTCATGGGCGACAAAGGAAATCACCGAGATGTAGCTTTCTCATACTATAACAAAGGCTCATACATGGGACTTCTCTTCGACGCAAAGATAAGAACAACAACAAAGAATGAGCATTCTCTCGACGACTTCATGCGTTTGCTATACAATCGCTATTATAAGGAGTTGCAACGAGGATTCACAGAGGAAGAATTCTGGCAGGCACTTCAGGAAATAATGGGAACTACTCAAGAGGCAACCGATGCCACTGCCCTACTACGCAGATATGTAGATACAACTGACGACATCGACTACGATGCTCTGCTCAACCCAATAGGAATCGTGCTTAACCACGAAACTTGGCAATTATCACTTATGGAAAAGCCTTCAAAGCAAGTAGCCAAGATGCGTAAAGCTCTCATAGGAGAATAAAAACAAGAGATAAAATTTGCTTATTAACGTAATTAGTCATACCTTTGCACCCGCTTTTGCCCCGGTGGCGGAATTGGTAGACGCGTTGGTCTCAAACACCAATATCGCAAGATGTGCCGGTTCGAGCCCGGCCCGGGGTACTAAGAAAAGAGTGGAGAAGTCTGATGACTTCCCCACTCTTCCTTTTTTACTAATCTTTCTTTTACAAATAAAAACTAACTATATATTTATTGCACAATAAATTTCTTCCCATTCTTAATATAGATGCCAGGAGCAATAGGATTCTCCACCTGACAGCCGCTTAGGTCATATACCTTATCATCACCATCTGCATTCTGTTTATTCCCATCAACTGTCACATCTTGAATTTCTGTAACAAGAGGCACCTCATTGAAGTCCATACCTGTTCCAAGGAAATAGCCACCAACATGGTTTGGCTGGTTATAACCAACTTGTTGGTGTATGCACTGCATCATATATGTATGATCGCTCATCAGATATGGTAACATATAGTCAGTTGGATACCAGGTAGAGAATATCTTAATGTCAGACAACTTTGTCTGGTCTGGTACAATAACTTCTTCGCGCCAGTCACCCAAAAAGTCACCATACCAACCAGGATTAGACTTCGTGGTATTATTGAACGACTCATTATAGCGATACATTGTGAATGTACGCCCCTTAGATGGACTGTCGATTATATTCTCGTTAATAAGCTGACGAGACAACGAACCGTCAAACCAAATAGCCATATTGCATGAAGATGGTTTGTAGCCGAGATCTTTCTCACCTGTCTGCGAGAAGGCGTTAGAGCCATAATACCAGAACTCGCATCCTGAAGAATTCGGATCAATATCAGACACAAGACAACGACCCATATCGTTATCAGAATCAGCATCCTTCTTCCAGATTACCTTTCCGTCTTTAGCATCGTGAAGAGCAACCATAGTCTTACCAGTTTCCAGGCAGTGATAAACCTGCAAACCTTCACGATCAGGAAGGAATCGACCTACATGGTTGGCATCACCATGACCCAGGCCCGATGTCCAAAGACCAGTACCGTCGTCATCGAAAGCACAAGATCCATACATAACCTCATCCTTTCCGTCGCCATCAAGGTCGGCTACGTTGAAAGCATGATTTCCCTGACCTGCATAAGCACTGTTGAGTTTTCCATCCTTATTCTTATCCCTGCCGCCTTCATCCATAGTGTCGAACTTCCACATACGAGTCAGGGTACCTGCGAAGTCACCAGAGGGAGTTGGCTCGTATCGCCATCCTTCTACAATAGTTCTACCATAGACTCCACGTCCGAGGAATATCTGCAAGCCTTCACCATCAAACGAAGCAAGTCCCATTCGGAATGAGTTTGCCAACTTCCAGGTATATTTTTTTGTACGCGGATCCCATTTCCAATCGTTTGCCTCCCAATTTGCAGCCAGTTCTGCAGGTGTTTCGCCCTCCTTACCACGGGCAATATAATTAGCACGGGCAAGTTCTTTACCTGTCTTTCCATCTACCACCGAAAAGAACTCAGGACCACCATATCCTTTTGGGCCGTCACCTATATAATGTCCAGCAGGCCATATATCACGATAATCTGTTTTGTTATCGCCATCGGTATCCGCAATCTCATAACCGTCTCCAAATACAGTTCCTTCACTGGTTTTCAAAACGAATTCTGCACAGCCATCGCCGTCAAGGTCACCCAAAGTAACTGCGGAACTGTTTCCTAAGATAATATTCGGTCCTGACTTCACACGCCATAGGAGTGTTCCGTCAAGTTTGTAAGCATCCCATATAATAGTGTGACGTGCACGTGTATCAGAATCTCCGGCACCTGTTCCGTCACTGATACATTCTCCATTATCATTATAAACCGAAAGCAAGCGTTTTACTACAACTTCCATTTCGCCATCACCATCCAAATCACCTACACTACAATCGTTTGCCTGATACTTAATGTATGTGGTCTGACTGCACACATCCTCTGTTGACTTCAAAGGAATAGACAGGTATGGGACTTTCTCGGAATAAAGTCTGGAATCAATAACCACCGAATCGAGAGCTATTGCCTTCAAGATTGCACGTTTTTCTGCAGTAACAGATATAGGAGCTTTCTCCAAACCTAACTGAATATAAAAATCTTCACTCAGAAGATAATATACTGTTTTAGCCGATGGAACCGTACTTAGTTGGTAGTTGGTAGCATTGACGGCTTTAGTTCCCTCACGCATAATGTAATTAGCATTGATTCCGCCTTTATACAGATAGAACTTAGTATCCCAGTTATCTGTTGGCAGCATTCGCCAGGAAAGTAGCAACTTGCCGGTATGAGTCTTATAATCACCAAGTGACGCATCACCTTTATCCATTATTGATGCCCACATCTTGCGCTCTCCATTAGTAGTTGCATAAATGCTTGTAGTAACTAAAAGTCCTACAAGAGCAAGAAGAATAAAACGTACTTTTGTTTTCATAATATCGATTGCTAGTTTTTTCTGATGCAAAGATATTACGTTTTGTATATTACAAAAGTCAGAATTCGTACCAAAAGACACGAAAAAATGTAACAATATTAATTATATGGGCTTTGCAGATGAGTGTCAGTTACGAAAATCTTTTGGTAACACTCCGTATTTCTTTTTGAAGCAAACGGAGAAATATCGAGGTGAAGAGAATCCTACTTTTTCTGAGATTTCAACGACAGATAAAGAAGTTGATCTAAGCAATTTTGCAGCTTTATCCAAACGATATGAGCGAAGGAGTTCAGAAGGAGTCTGGCCCGATGCAGCATAAATCTTACGATATAGCGTCATACGACTCATACACATATCACTTGCGAATTCATCGACAGAATAATCTTCATTTGCAATATTCTTCTCTATGGCTACAATAGCTTTTTGCAGCAGCTGGTCGTTAAAGACAGAAACCTCTCCTGACTTATTATCATCCAATTCATCGGGAGAAACATCTTCCTCCTCATCTTGCATCGTGTCAGTTTCATACTCCTCTACCTTCTTCTCTAGTTCATGATATACACCAAGCAGATTTTCAAAACGCAGACGACGTTCATGCATTTCCCGATTAAATCGCCAAATACCATAAATCAGCAGAAGCACCAAAACGGTATATATAACATAAGCCCACCAACTCTCCCACCATGCAGGTAAACGACGAATTGTCATTAGCTCCACTGGTTCACTCCAATTGCCGAATGCATCAGTTGTCATCACCCAAATCTTGTACGTACCCTTAGTCACCTTCTGCATATGGATTTCGTTGTCTCCACGTTTAAGTTTCACCCATTCTTTGTTCACACCCTCTATCTTAAACATAAACTCGCTATTCTCTGCTTTCAGATAGTCGAAACTGGTAAGACTAATAGAAACGTAGTCAGAGGAGTCAGCAGGAATTACAATCTCATTCTGTCCATAATTCGCGATGAAACGTTTATTCCCATAAGAATACTCACTTACAGCAATTTTTACATATTTACTTGACTCGTTTATATTGGACGAGGACTTAACACGGGCTATGCCGCCAACGCCACAGATTGTAACACCACCTTCAGAGGTAGAAATATTCTCGAAAGCATGCATACCTAACTGGTTATCGTTGGCATATATAGTTCTGACAGCTCCTGTAGTCACATCTGTCTCCCTTACGAAATTCTTCGACATAAGCCACAAATGATCCAATTCATCGAAGACAAGTTTCTGTATAGCCTCACCATTAGCTGTAGCAAACTGAGGACACTCAATAGCCTGTCCTTTTTCTATTCTGTACAACTTGCCGATATTGCTTGAAGCCCATACTGCACCAGAAGCAGACACAGCGATATCACTAAACCTGTAATCATTCGGTACAAACACTTCCACGTCCTGCATATTCTTATCCAAACGTAAAATTCCTTTCGTATATGTAAGCAGGAACAACGAATTCATATCTACCGATTCGCAGATTTTGAAAATCCATCCTAAAGAATCACATATAACCCGTGGATCTCCTATGCCGTTGCTAACTTCCAGAGAGCCATTCTTTCCTCCAATGTACAACAGTTTATCGGCTTCTGAATAGAGCAAAGCATTCGCATTGAATCCAAGTCTTCCCCAATACTGAGAATCAAAGTCGGAAGCTGTTCTGCTTATATCATATATACGTCGGTCTTTATTCACAACAAACACATGTCCATTCGGAGCAGAAGCTATTACAGCAGTATCGGAATAGGACGTTAGTTTCTCACTATTATCCTTAACAAAATCATAGCAGGATACACCGCCGTTTTCCCTCAGGAACCAGGCATTTTTACCTGCATCTACCACAGCAGTAATGACTGGCAGACCGAAAGTTCCATCGTTAACTGTAATTTTTCTTGAATCTATTCTATTGTTCGAATGACAGATAGCAAACGTATTGACTGAATAACCCGGAACCCACGGATTCTCAAACCTATCTTCAATCATTTTACCTATAACCATAGGCATGTGCAGTTGGTCATCATAGAGGGTTTCCATCTCTTCAAGTCCATTCTCGAAGAAACCATAACACTGTACTCCCTGATTATATGTAGTAGCCCAAAGAATGCCACGTCGGTTATCGAGCAGAAGACTGGCAATGAACCCTTCTCTTATCGGAGACTGTTCAACACTTTCTCCATTCTCTTTTACAATATAAATACCGCTTCCCCAAGTTCCGACGTAATAGCAATTCTGCAAGGTATCTTCTACGATACAGAAGGCATTCAAACCGCTCATTGCATCAACCGGCTTGAAATTCTTCTCATCGGACTTCATTCGCAGCAGTTCACCTTTCCACTGTGCCACCCAGACAGTATTATGACTATCTACATATATATCATTGGTAGTACGTGGAGAATCACCCTGCATCGATTCATACGTGCCCAACATCGTTCCGTCGGAAGCCAGATGATATATATGCGAACTTGACACCGCCCAAACTGTGCCGTCCTTAGCACAAGCCAAATCCGACATTCGTCTATGTGCCAGCTCTTCATTTGCAACTGAAATACAATAGGAATGCTTATCAAGAATATACAGTCCCTCTCGAGTGCCGAACCAAATACGCTGATTGCCCGCATCGACCATACACAACACATCAGGATTACACATAATCTCGGGTGCCGCGTTATATCCGAATGTCATAATCTGATAACCGTCGTCGCGACAAAGTCCTGCCTGATTAGTTCCATACCACATATACCCTTCTTCGTCTTGAAGAAGACAGTTCACGCCAGCCACAGGCAGTCGGTCGTACGACGGCACCTGTGTAATAGAGAACTGCTGTGCATTTGCTAATATACTGAATGCAAACAGACAAATATAAAAAAGGTAATGTTTAAGGTTTTTCATAGTACATGGCGTGTAATATTATATGTAAGTGTAAAGCTATCAGAGTTTGGTTTCTCCTTCCACAAAGTTCTCCACCGATAAGTGTTCTCCATCCCATTCAGCATAGGTAAAGAGTGACATCCATTCGCCCAGTATGACGAGTCTGGAATCTTTGTTTAGCATCAGGTCCAAATCAATATGCCTGTGTCCGAAGAGGAAATAGTTTATCGTAGGGTGCGATTGCAGATAATGTTTAGCATACAGTACAAGTCCCTCTTTATCCTCACCCATGTAAGGTGTTTCTTCAAAGTCAAAACTTTCATATCCCACCAGATTTTTCACTTCGCCATCAAACTGCGGCACATCAGACTTGATACGTTTCATGCGGGAATGCTTTGCCCAGTTCCGTCCGAAAGGAATGAAGATATCAGGATGCCACAACGATGCCAACTTACGCATTGTTTTACTATGGAAAAAGGCAAACAGCAGACGCGTCTTCCAATTTCGGTCACGATAGTCCAGACCATCGCCATGAGCCAGATAGAACACCTTTCCATTAAGTTCTATCGTTGTTGGTTCACGATGTATAATCACCCCGCACTCAGTACTTAGGTAGTCCAATGTCCACATGTCATGGTTTCCGGTAAAGAAATGGACTTCCACTCCGTTGTCTGTGAGTTCGGAGAGTTTTCCAAGGAATCGGGTAAAACCGCGTGGCACTACCGACTTATATTCAAACCAGAAGTCGAACATATCGCCAAGCATATACACAGCCTCAGCTTTATCCTTAATCTGGTCAAGGAAATTCACCAACCTGCGTTCCTGCGTGCGATTATGTTTTAAAGCTAACGAACCAAGGTGGGCATCAGATATAAAGTAGATATTCTTCATTTAGGCGAGTTGAAAATTGAGAATTGGAAATTGACAGTTGATAATTTACATGAAACCGAGGTCGAGTTTAGCCTCTTCGGTCATCATATCCTTATTCCATTCTGGTTCGAACACTACCTCCACGTTCACATTGTTCACACCATGAATAGAACCAAGTTTCTGGTTTATGTCCTCTATTATAAAATCGGCAGCAGGACAGTTCGGTGCAGTGAACGTCATATCAATATTGATGTCGAACAACTTCTCGTCTTCGGGCTTTTCTGTATCCACCACATCAATCTTGTATATCATTCCCAGGTCATACACATTAACAGGAATCTCGGGGTCGAACACGCTCTTCAGCATTTCGATGGTACTGTCTTCTATACTTGCCTTTGTTATTTCAGATTTTTCCATTTTCAGCATAACTATAATAATCGCCATCAGTAACGATGACGTGGTCAATCATTCTAATATTCATTACTTCTCCAACACGTTTCACCCTTTGGGTCAGGTCGTTGTCCGCCACACTTGGACGCGGAGAACCACTTGGATGATTATGGACGAGAACAAAACATGTAGCTCCAGCCAGAAGAGCATATTTCATTATCTGCCGGGAATCTACTGCTGTTTCCGATATACCTCCGCGACTCAGGTTCACACAGCGAATCAGTCGCATACTGTTGTTGAGCAGCAAAGCCCAACTCTGTTCATGATCAAGGTCCTGTATCTTAGGCTGCATATAACTGCATATCACGGCACTATTTGCAAACACCTGCTTGTCCGACACCTTCTCTTCCAGCCTTCGTCGGCCTATCTCCGCTGCCGCAACAATACTCAGTGCTCTCGCCTCACCTATTCCTCGATACTGCATAAGGTCATCGACCGTCATGCGACTCAGGTTCACAAGGCTGTCTTCACAGTCCGACATGATATTCTTCATCAGTTCCACAGCAGTCTGAGTCGTTGTACCGCCACCGATGATTACAGCCAACAGTTCCGATACAGTCAGTGCTTCGGCACCTTTCTCAAGCAACTTCTCTCTTGGGCGCTCCTTCTCCGCCATATCCTTGATGGTGATGTGTTTCCGTCTGGGTTCCATCACCATGCTATCATCATATATATTACTTGGCTTAGTCATAGAAATTCTTTTCAAACGCAGTAAACTCATCCTTTCCCAATACGCAGCGCAACCACCAAGCCTTCAGGAATCCGAATCCATAGCCCATCAGTTGCAGGAACGATGCTATGACAGAGTAATATCCTATCACCACACTTTTTGTACGTAGTGTGGAATCACAGAAAATCAGGAGTATGTACAGTATTATCGGCAAGAGAGGAATGCAAAAGTACTGTTTCTCGGGGAAAGCGAATCGCAACAACAGAGCACATACTATCAGTGCGATGACTCCTACCGTGAACACCATAGGCAGCATATGAACGAGTTTCATTGTGCCCGGATGACGTTTCTCAAGGTTAATTCTGGCAATACCCGAGTTGAATACTTGCTTGAAGAACTTGTCGAAGTCAGTTCTGCGCTTATGCCACACCCAAGCCTCAGGAAACAAGCGTGAGGTATATCCAGCCTCGACAATTCTATAACTGAAATCGATGTCCTCGCCGAATCGCATTTTGCTGAAACCGCCCAACTCGTCGTAAACGGCACGTCTGATGCCCATATTGAACGAACGCGGATAGAACTTATCCATCTTCTTCTTACCGCCACGAATGCCTCCAGTGGTAAAGAACGAGGTCATCGAGTAGTTTATAGCCTTCTGAATGGGTGTGAACGAATCGTGTGCAGCATCGGGACCTCCAAACGCATCACATGGCTGACGTCTGAGTTCCTCATCGACCGCAGCCATATAGCCTTGTGGCAATACGCAGTCGCTATCGAGTATCAGCACATATTCTCCTTGCGAATGGCTCACTCCGTAATTGCGGGCAGGACCGGGACCGCCATTTTCCTTCTCGAGATAGTTTATCTGAAGACGGGAAGCATACTTATCCACAACATCCTTGCATGTCACCTTCGAACCGTCCTCCACTACCACAACCTCAAAATCCTTCAGAGTCTGGTCAACGAGACTCTCGAGCAGTTCGCTGACTTCGTCCGGACGGTTATACACCGGTATTACAACACTATACTTCATATGGTCCTTTCTCTGTTTTTATTCAAAATAGAATGTAAGCACTATCATCTTGCTACGTCCCTTGTCCACCGACTGTGTGAAAATCAGTTGCGAACTGTCCGTCACGTCGCTTCTGTCCTTGTCGATTATATTCATCAGTCCGTAGCAGAACTTGATTTCAGGTATGAACTTAAACCAAGGCGAATAGAAATCGCAACCGAAACCGACCTCGAGGTAACAGTCGAACCTCTTCAGCAACAACTGTTTCTGTTTCTTCACCGTAAGGTCCACCATCGGATTCACACCAACCATTGCATAAGGGCGGTAGTTGTTGAAGCGTTCTGCGGAGAACTTCAGGTCCAGTGGCAGCGATATATATGTCGATTTGATAGACTGATACTGGCGTTCGTTATTCTTCGCATTTCTGAACGTCACATTCTTTGTTCCGAAGTGCATTGTCGGAATCAGACGCAGAGCCAGATGTTTAGTCAGATACAGTTCTCCGAGGATACCTACGGAAAAACCGGGTTCGAAGTTTGGCACCTCAGTAAACCACTGGTTGCCTGCCGCATCTGTATATCCGTTTTGCTTCAGTTCCAAGTCCTGCATGTGTATGCCGGCAAGGAAACCGTAGTGGAAGCGTCGCTGGTCTATATACGGTCTGTTCATCACAGTTCGTCGCTGCGCTTGAATTGTTCCTAAGCTCATCGTCAGCAACATTATCAGGCAGACCGTCTTTAAATAATTATAATGTATTAATTTCATTTACGTTGCAAAGGTAAGAGTATGTGATTGAATAGCAAAATTTATTTTAGCTTTTGCCCCTTCTGAATAATAGAAACGTATAAATCTTCAAAAAATTGCCTTGTTTAGTTGACGGGGCAATGAAAAAGACGTACCTTCGCGAAGAGATTTGAAAATTGAAAGTTGAAAGTTGAAAATTGAAATTATATGAAACTTACAGTCATTGGCGCTGGCAACATGGGCGGCGCACTTATCAAAGGCTGGGCTAAGTCCGGCAAAGTTGAAAACATTACCATTGCAGACAAGAACGAGGCTCTGCTCAAGCAGTTTAAATCGGAGTATCCTAAAATCAACACAACTATCGACAACATAGTAGCCGTGAAGGGTGCCGATGTGGTGGTACTCGTTGTAAAACCATGGCTCATGAAGCTCGTGCTCGGTGAAATACGTTCTGTACTCGACCTCAGTCGCCAGATTATCGTCAGCGACGCAGCCAACTTCACCACTACAATGCTTGAGGAAGAACTGTCCACGGCTGGTCAGTATTTCTACGTAATTCCGAACATTGCAGCTGAGTTTGGTGCCAGCATGAGTTTTATCGCCAAGGGCGTAGCCACTTCCGACGAGAGCGTGAAGACAATCGAAAAACTCTACTCGCTGGTTGGTGACACACTCGTAGTTGAGGAGCGCCTCGTCGGTCCGGGCATGATGATGGCAAGTTGCGGCATAGCATACGTAATGCGCTACATCCGTGCACAGATGGAAGGCGGTTGCGAAATGGGTTTCTATCCTGCTCAGGCAAAACAGATTGCGCTGCAGACCATGCAGGGAGCCGTGTCTCTGCTCAAGGCTACCGGTTGGCATCCTGAAGAGGCTATCGACAAGGTGACTACTCCAGGCGGAGTAACTATCAAGGGACTGAACGAACTCGACCATGCAGGATTCAACTCTGCAGTAATCCGAAGTCTCAAAGCGGGGTTGTAAACGAAAACCAAAACCAAAACCAAAACCAAAACGAAAACGAAAGACGAAAGACGAAAGACGAAAGACGATTTTCAATGCGCACCTTTTTATTAGGGTGTGCATTTTTTTTGCCGCATTTATGCACACTCAAAAAAAATATGTGTAAAATATTAAAAATTAGCACTTTTTATTTGATAAAACTTGAAAAGACTTGCTACTTTTGACTGATTTTTATAGTGCCCACCATGTGCGTGTGCAATTTTATGGCACGTTTTATAGGGCAAGGAATGAGAAAAAAAAGAACACAATGTTATGTTAGAGAGATTTTTAAAGCAAACCACTTTTGACTCATACGAGGATTTCCAGAAAAACTTCAGAATCAATGTTCCGGAGGACTTCAATTATGCATACGACGTAATGGATGTATGGGCAGCAGAGGCGCCGGATCGTCTTGCCATGATATGGACAAACGACAAGGGCGAGGAACGTTGGTTTACGTTCCACGACATGAAGGTGCTTTCCGACAAGGCTGCCGGTTATTTTCTCTCGCTCGGCATCACGAAGGGCAACATGGTGTTGCTGATTATGAAGCGCCGTTGGCAGTTCTGGGTTACGATGCTTGCTCTGAACAAGATTGGTGCCATTGCCATTCCTGCTTCTTATCTGCTGACAAAGAAAGATATTGTATATCGTGTGAAGTGTGCCGACATAAAGACAGTAATATGTTGCGGCGACAAGGAGATTCTGGGTCACGTGAACGATGCCCAGAACGAATTTCCTGCTCTCACCCATCGCATCAGCATCGGTCCGAACGTTCCGGAGGGATGGGAAGACTGGAATGCCGGTGTGGAACAGGCAAAGCCATACGTGCCTTCTATCCGATACAAGAAACACGTGAACGACCCTATGCTCATGTACTTCACATCGGGCACGAGCGGTCAGCCAAAGATGGTGCTCCACGACCAGTCGTATGCACTGGGTCACATAGGCACTGCAGCCTACTGGCACAACCTCACCCAAGACTCGCTCCACCTCACCGTGTCCGATTCGGGTTGGGCAAAGTGCGGATGGGGAAAACTCTACGGTCAGTGGATTGTGGGAGCTACCCTCTTCGTATATGACCACGAGAAATTCACTCCTGCCGACATTCTGCATAAGATTGAGCAGTACAAGATAACCAGTTTCTGCGCTCCTCCAACCGTTTACCGATTCATGATTCGTGAGGACCTGAGCAAGTTCGACCTCTCGTCGCTGCGCTATGCCACTACGGCTGGCGAGGCACTGAACGCGGTGGTGTTCGAAAAATTCTACAAGCAGACCGGTATATATATAAAGGAAGGTTTCGGACAGAGCGAGACCACCTGTATCATTGCCACCCTGCCTTGGATGGACACTAAGCCGGGGGCTATGGGTAAGCCGATGCCACAGTACGATGTACACCTCATCACGTCGGACGGCAAGGAAGTAACCAAGCCGGGCGAAGAGGGACAGATAGCTATCAACACGAAGAAGGGTCGTCCGACGGGTCTTTTCTGCGGATACTACCGCGACACGGAACTGACCAATCAGTGCTGGCACGACGACTACTACTTCACAGGCGACGTGGCTTACTTCGACGAGGACGGCTACTACTGGTACGTTGGCCGTGCCGACGATGTGATAAAGAGTTCCGGCTACCGCATCGGTCCGTTCGAAGTGGAGAGTGCACTGATGACCCACCCTGCCGTTGTGGAGTGCGCCATCACGGGTGTGCCCGACGAAATCCGCGGCATGGTGGTAAAGGCGACTATCATTCTGGCAAAGGAATGGAAGGACAAGGCTGGTGAGGACCTCATCAAGGAACTGCAGGACCACGTAAAGAAAACTACTGCTCCATATAAATATCCACGTGTCATAGAGTTTGTTGACGAACTGCCGAAGACCCACTCCGGCAAGATTCGCCGAAAGGAGATACGCGAAAGAGATGAACACAGAGCAAAGTCTGATAAATAAGGGCAAGGAGGCATTTGCACGTCGCGACTGGAAGACGTGTCTCGACTCCTACAGCGAGGCAATCCGTCTGAATCCCGACTCGGAGGCAGTTCACCTGCGAGAGATGACCATGCAGATTATCGAGTTCTACAATAAGGACCAGTATAATCCTTAGTTAGGAGTTAGAGGAGTTAGAGAAGTTAGAGGAGTTAAGACGATACTGAACTTGGAACTTGAATCCTGAAACCTGGAACTTGAATCTTGAAACCTGGAACTTGAAACTAACAAGGTATAAAGATTATAACAAAATAAAGAGTAATTAATAATGGCAAAAATGAGAGGCGCTATCGTCGTTGACATAGAGCGTTGCAAGGGTTGCAACCTGTGTGCGATAGCATGTCCGCTGAATCTTGTTCAACTCAGTGCGACCGTAAACCACAAAGGGTACAATTATGCCGAACAGACCGATTGGACACAGTGCAACGGTTGTACGTCGTGCGCCATTGTGTGCCCCGATGGATGTATAACCGTTTATAGAAAAAAGGAGGACTAACGACGATGGATGCACAGCAGAATGACGTATTGTTGCTCAAAGGCAACGAAGTAATAGCAAAGGCTGCGGAGCGTTACGGCTACGACGGCTTTTTCGGATATCCAATCACCCCGCAGAGTGAAGTGCTCGAAACTCTTGCAGCCGACAAGCCTTGGGAGACTACAGGCATGGTAGTGCTGCAGGCAGAGAGCGAGGTGGCATCAATCAACATGCTCTACGGCGCCGGCTGTACGGGCAAACTGGCATTCACATCGAGTTCCAGCCCTGGCATTGCACTGATGCAGGAGGGTCTGAGCTACATGGCAGGCAACGAACTGCCGGGTGTCATCGTGAGCGTAGGTCGTGGCGGTCCGGGTCTGGGAACCATCCAGCCAGGTCAGTCCGACTACTTTCAGGCTGTCTATGGCGGTGGAAACGGCGACTACCACCTCATCGTGCTTGCTCCGAACAGTGTGCAGGAGATGTGCGACTGCATGGGCAAGGCAAAGGAACTTACGTTTAAATGGCGCGTGCCGGTAATCATCCTGACCGACGGAGTAATCGGACAGATGATGGAGAAGGTGCAGCTGCCGCCATATACTCCGCGCCGCACCGACGAGGAAATTCGCCAGCAGTGTCCGTGGGCTACGAACGGCATCGGACTGAAGAGCCGTCACTACAATTCCCTCTCCACACTGGAGTTCGACCCGCTCGTAATGGAGGAGCGCAACCGCAAGATGGCAGAGAAGTACGCCAAGATTGAGGCCGAAGAGGTTGACTACGAACTGTACCGTGCCGACGACGACCCCGAATTTCTCATCGTGGCTTACGGCATCTCCTCTCGCGTCAGCATGAAGACTATCGACCTGCTTCGCGAAGAAGGCATCAAGGTGGGTATGCTTCGTCCGAAGACCCTCTGGCCGTTCCCTAACAAACCGATCAGCAAGTTTGCCGAAACGGTGAAGGGCATCCTCTGCGTAGAACAGAGCGAGGGACAGATGGTTAACGACGTGCGCCTTGCCGTCGAGGGTCAGACCCACGTATTCCACTACGGCCGTTCGGGCGGTATGATTTCTTCACCATACGAAGTGATGGACGCCTTCAAGAAGATGGCTCGCGAATGTGTAACTAAAAACTGGCCAAAAGGCTACTGGATGAAATGATAACAAAAGAACAACTCATACAACCCGAGAACCGCGTCTATGGTAAGCCGGCTCTCATGAACGACACACCGATGCACTACTGCCCGGGCTGCAGTCACGGACTCGTTCACAAACTCATTGCTGAGATAATCGAGGAGATGGGCATCGAGGAAGACACCATCGCCATCTGTCCCGTGGGCTGTGCGGTATTCGCCTATCGCTACCTCAGTGTCGATTGGATAGAGGCAAGTCACGGACGTGCTCCAGCCTGTGCCACCGCTGCAAAGCGCCTTTGGCCTAAGAAACTCGTCTTCACCTACCAGGGCGACGGCGACATGGCTTGTATCGGTACCGGCGAGGCAATCCACGCCATGAACCGCGGCGAAAACATAGCAATGATATTCATCAACAACGCCATCTACGGAATGACAGGCGGTCAGATGGCTCCTACCACCCTCATGGGCATGAAGACAGCCACCTGTCCTTACGGCCGACAGGCAGATCTGCACGGATACCCGCTGCACATCACCGACATAGCAGCCACCCTCGAAGGCACCTGCTACGTGACCCGTCAGTCCGTCCACACCGTAGCCAACATACGCAAGACGAAACGCGCCATCCGTCAGGCATTCGAAAACTCCATGAAGGGTCTCGGCTGCTCGGTGGTCGAAGTAGTCAGCACCTGCGCCAGCGGTTGGAAAAAGACACCCGAAGAGTCAAACAAATGGATGGAAGAAAACATGTTCCCCTACTACCCGTTGGGCGACCTAAAAAACACAGTTGAGCCATGACAGAAGAAATCATCATATCAGGATTCGGAGGACAGGGAGTCCTCTCAATGGGCAAAATCCTTGCCTACGCAGGAATAATGGAAGGCAAGCAAGTCAGCTGGATGCCGGCATACGGACCGGAACAGCGCGGCGGCACAGCCAACGTCACAGTCATCGTGAGCGACCAGTTCATCAGTTCGCCCATCGTCAGTGCCTACGACACGGCAATCGTGCTCAACCAGCCTTCGCTCGAAAAATTTGAACCCTTCGTAAAACCCGGCGGCTGCATCATCTACGACGGTCACAGCATCATCGAACCGCCCCGTCGCGACGACATCGAAGTATATCGCATCGACGCCATGGAAGAAGCAGCCCGCTCCGGCAACAGCAAAATCTTCAACATGCTCGTCCTCGGCGGCTACCTGAAAGTTCGTCCCGTAGCCACCGTCGAAGACGTTGTGAAGGGTCTGCACAAAGCCCTGCCTGAGCGCCACCACAAACTCATCCCGATGAACGAAGAGGCAATCCGCCGCGGCATGGAAATCATCAAGAAGATGAGCCTGTGATATAACGGTTAAAGGTTAACGGTTAAAGACGAAAACGAAAACGAAAACGAAAAAGGAAGTTGACATTCGGTTGTCAACTTCCTTTGTTTTTATCAAGAATTAGAGAATTTTTCCGTGATTTCTGCGCGGGTTCTGTGTGAGCTTAATTATGCATTATGAATTATGCATTATTTTTAGCTTTCGTCCGTTCCGTCGTCGGTACCTCCATTGCCTCCACCACCCGGTGTTGGGTCAGGGTCTGGAGTTGGGTCAGGCGTTGGGTCCGGTGTAGGTGTTGGAGTATCGCCGCCATCACTTGGAGTATCACCTCCTCCGTCAGGAGTAGGAGTTGGTGTTGGAGTTGTTCCACCAGAGCCCGAAGAGCCCTTGCCATCCTTGATGATGTACTGCTTTGCATAGAGTTCGATACCCTTGAGCTGAGTGATGAGGTTAGTCAGTTCGGCACTTGGCATCAGGTCGTTCATAGCCTCGATGGTCGTGTAGAGGTCGGCGATGGCAAGGTCGGTTGCGCGACGTGCAGCCTTCATCTCACCGTTCACTGCCTGTCCCATAGTGAATGCGCGTTCGCCCAGTGCTTGTCGTACCTGCTGTGCTGCCGTAATGGCTTTCTGATACCACTGCCATGCGCCAATCTGAGTGAGGTACGAAACGTGCGACTGGAAATTCTGCTCCATCTGGATTATCTTGTCAGCCTCAGCACCATAAGCATCGCGGGTTGAGAACTTGTAATCCTTGAATATCTGCTCACACTCTACAGCCTCAGCCTTCTGAGCTTCGCCATCGGGCAACGAGGCATAACCCAGGTTTATGTAACGTGCAGCAGTTACGTAGCCGTCCTGCTCACCGTCGGCACCTTCAAGAGTCTTCACTGCCGGGTCGCGCTGTGCTTTCAGCCACACTGCGTCTTCTGTTTGACGACACTGACCTACGATTGCCAACTTTGCCAGGAAACGGGCATTGTCTGTCTGATAGGCACTGCAGTTGCCATAAATCTGCTCTGTCGTGCCATCGTGTTGCGGGTTAGGCAGTTCTGCCAACCACGCTGTGTTCATCTGGACATTTTCAGCCATGATTTTAAGGTTTTAATGGTTAATACTATTATTCCGTTGCACCCCCGTAACGAGGTCGCCGGATGATTTTCTAAGTCATTGCACCCCTGCAACGGGGTCGCCGGACGGTTTTCTAAGCCGTTG
>DDQG01000028.1:0-32223 GCA_002342585.1 Prevotellaceae bacterium UBA2448 | reverse complement strand
GCCGGATGGTTTTCTAAGCCGTTACACCCCTGCAACGGAGCTCACCTCCCTCTCGGGGAGGACGGGAGGGGCTCTCTATTTATTTCACAAACACCTTCTTGCCATTATGAATGTAAATGCCCTTCTCCGTTGGCTTACCACTAAGCAGTGTGCCGTTGATAGTGTACCAAGGAGCAGAATCATCAGTTTCAGAGGCTTCTACATTGTTTACTCCGGTTGAAGGGTCAACACCAGCGTATTCTTTCCAATTAGTTCCGTCTTTTGTATAACGTGGTGTCCACCCCTTAGCCTTTGCAGCAGCAACTTGAGTGGTTGTCATTACGTTCTGTTCGTCCTTATTATATATGACATCCATCGAACCACTGTTTACTGTAGGCAGACTCTCAACGAGTGCATCAATACCATCGCCATTTATTTTATTTTGGAAACAATCCAACACCCCAAGAAGATGACATTCCGATACATCAAGCGAAGTCAGTTGATTAGAGGAACAGTTAAGTTTCCACAACGCCACATTCTTTGACACATCAAGCGAAGCAAGTTGGTTGTCGGAGCAGTTCAAATCATCTATTCCAATACATGCAGACACATTAAGCGAAGTCAGCTGATTGCAGGAACAATCCAGACTTGTAAGCGAAGTGTTTAACACATCAAACGAAGTCAGTTGGTTACCACTGCAGTTCAGACCTCTCAGCGCTGTATTCTTAGATACATCAAGTGAAGTAAGCTGGTTGCCGGAGCAATTCAAATTCGTCAACGCAAGATTATCCGATAAATTAAGCAAAGTAAGCTGATTATCGGAGCAAGACAAACTACTAAGATTAGTATTCTTCGACACATCAAGTGAAGTAAGCTGGTTGCCGCTGCAGGTCAACTCTTTCAATGCTATATTTTTCGACAAATCTAATGAAGTAAGTTTGTTGAACTGGCAATACAGACGTGTCAGTGCAATAAAAAACTCTATTCCTTTCAGACTCTGAATATTTATAGAAGGAACATATATCTCACGTACTTCCGCAATCTCCTCATCAGTCATTATACCATCTTTGCCACTCTCCATGCTCAGCAGATAGTTTCGGAACTTCTCATCAGGGAAATTCTCTTCGTTAATGGCAATACCAGTGGTAGCAGGGGCAACACCTGTGTATTCCAACCAGTTAATTCCATCAAAATAACATGGTGTCCATCCATTAGCTTTTGCAGCTGCAACCTGCGTAGTTGTCATAACATTACCTTCATTCACGTTGTAAACAACATACATCGAACAGTTGGATCCCCACGGCAGACTCTCTACAAGTGCATCCATAGCAGTACCCTCTATTTTGTTCTGATAACAATCCAAGATAGACAGTTCAGGATTCTGTGAAAAACCGAGTGAAGTAAGCTTATTCCCATTGCAGCGCAACGA
The DNA here is from genome assembly GCA_002342585.1 of Prevotellaceae bacterium UBA2448. Lineage (GTDB taxonomy): Bacteria > Bacteroidota > Bacteroidia > Bacteroidales > Bacteroidaceae > Minthosoma. Next base: position 30,815 of record DDQG01000028.1, on the reverse strand, counting down.
TTTCAACCCAATATTCTTCGACACGTCAAGAGAGGTAAGTTGGTTGTATTGGCAGTCCAAATTTGTCAACCAAGTATTCTTCGAAATATCAAGAGAAGTAAACTGATTCATTCCACAATGTAGTATTGTGAGGAAAATACAATTTGACACATCAAGCGAAGTGAGTTGGTTCCAATCGCAGAACAGATTCTGCAACATAATATTCTTCGACAAATCAAGAGAAGTAAGCTGATTGGAGTTGCAATTCAGCTTAGTCAACGCAGTAAAATACTCTATTCCCTTCAGGCTTTGCATACTCTTGGAAGAAACACTTATCGACTTAACTCCTGCAATCTCCGCATCAGTCAGCTTTCCGTCGCTGCCATAATCCTGCTCCAGCAGATAGTTTCGGAAATTCACATCCGGGAAATTCGTTTCGTTAATCTCCACATCAGCCCATGCCGAGCCAGCCGACAGCAGCAGGAGCGCAGAAAGAAGTAAATGTTTAAGTTTCATAAGTAATTATGTTTTATTGGTTAATAATAAAGGTGTTTACAAAGCAAAAGCACGCCCCGACTCCACACAAGGGAAATCGGAACGTGCCATAGTTATATCGTAGTGCGCCGCAGCGCAGAATAAATCAATTTCAGCCCAAACTTATGGGGGGGGTATTTTTCTTAGTTGTATTTTGCATAAGGTTATTATTTATCGTTATAATGCTCTTCTGCCTGAACAACGAGGACTGTCACACGGTCATCGTAAATATCGTAAATGATGCGGTCGTGAGCTGTAATGTGCCGTGAATAGGTCACATCATTGCCACCAATGAGTGCTTCGGGATGCCCCAGACCTGTACGTGGATGCGCCATGATGTCCATCAGAATCTTTGTGGCCTTCTTGAACAGCTGAGGATTAGACTTCTTCCACTTACGCAGTGTCTTGTCAGCCTCCTTGGAATATTCTATCACATATATCATAGGCTGTCAAAATAGCGCTGCATCTCTTCGGCAGTACGGCATGTGATAGTTTCGCCTTTAGCATATTCGCGACGAGCCTTGTTGATAGATTGACGCATGGCCGGAGTAATGGTCTTGTCATCTCTAATGTCAGCCACACGTACAGAAGCCACGCCACGTATCATCTTCAGGGCACGTTTGATATCTGTCACAAGCGCATTGTCTTCCAGCGTGATAATCATCTGGGCTGGTTTTGGAATGGAAGTTGTCGTTGCCATAATCGTTCTTTTTTATTCTGCCCGCAAAATTACGTGTAAGCGAGCAAAATACAAAATAAAACTCGTTTATTTTTCAACGAAAAAAGCAGCAATAAAAAAATTGCTGCTTAAATAATATATCCCTCAATCGCCATCATCTGCGCGGGAAAATTTTGATGACGGATGATTTTCTAACTCGTTACACCCCTGCAACGGAGCTCACCTCCCTCTCGGGGAGGACGGGAGGGGCTCGCTATTTACTTCACAACGACCTTCTTGCCTCCGTGGATATAAATGCCCGGAGCAGTCGGCTTCTCCGTGAGCTCTACGCCGTCGACGGTGTACCAAGGAACCTGGTCGCCAGCTTCTGAATCCTGAACCTCGTCAACGCCCATTGCCTTGTCGTTCAGGGTGAAATGAAGATTCATGTCGGAACTGGTCAGCACCTTAGGATTGCCTGTGCTTGGCACTACCTCAATGGCAAGGTCTATCTCGTACTTTGTCTGAGTAGAAGGATTGGCGATTGCTTTAATCACATCCAAATTCAGATTGTTTGCAGAATAAAAAAGACGATGCTCCCACACTTGCTCCTTGTCTTTATATATGTCTTCACTCTTATCGAGCGTAGCAGCAGCACTCTTCCATGAGCCTTCAGTGCCCTCCTGATGCACATTGTACAGAAGGTTCACGCCGGTAATAGTAACTCCTGCTTCCTTGTTGTAGATGAAACGATTTGAGAAACCAGTTATATTAAAATAGCCAACCTCGCCCGGCTGCTCGCCATAGTACTGCTCACGAATGCCGTGTGCACTGTAAGAGTACGACCTGTCAGTTTCGTTAAAGGTCATGCCAATCGAAGCCGTAAAATTACCGTAATATTTCACAGTCCAGTCTACTCCAACCGTAAATTTGATTTTGTAGTTCTGTCCGCCGTTGTTGAAGAAAATGTCGGAGCCAGAACCATCCTTAGCGGCAACGTAGAACTCGAAAGTACGGGTCTCGCCCTCCATTCCTTCTTCGACTATTTCGATGCCTTCACCCATGTCGAGCACCCACGTTCCGTTGCCCATATTACTCATAGGTATCTCGTCCCACGAATCTGCTTTCGGACTGTCTTTATAAACTGCAGCATGAAGAGCCATTTCCTCCACATTGCCAGAAACCCCCACTTCAATCTTCTGCATAATCAGCGAAGTAACATCTATTTCCACACCAGGAAAACCCATAGGAGGAAGTTCCTGAACTTCCGCTGCAGAACCATTAATTTTGGTAGTAACCTTCAGACTTGTAATTGCGTCTGCTGCCACCGCACTCTGTACCATTGCGAAGAGTGCCATAAAAATAGTAAGTAAATTCCTTTTCATAATTGTTTAATTTTAGAGATTAATAATAAAAATATTTACAAAGCAAAAGCATGCCCCGACTCCACACAGGGAATCGGAACGTGCCACAGTTATATCGTAGTGCGCCGCAGCGCTCTTTCTGTCAGTTTCAGCCCAAACTTACTGGGAGGGGTATCTTTGCTAATCATATCTTTCAAATTTTTATTTTATCAGACTATTTTATTTCTTATCAGACTTTTTTCGCTTGCAAAGGTGCGAATAAGCGAGTAAAATACAAAATAAAACTCGTTTATTTTTCAACAAAAAAAGGCAGCAACCCGAAGCTGCTGCCATCTTTAACCGTTAAACGTTAACCTTTAACCGTTACAAGACCTCTAACCACTCCCCTACGCATAACTGTGCATGCCGCCAAGGAAGAAGTTCACGCCGAAGTAGGTCATGAGGATGGTGAGGAACGCCAGCAGCATGTAGGTGTGGTAGAAGCGCGGACGCTGGAACTGAGGGAACGATGCCGAGTGCATCGGTATGGCATAAATCATCATCGTGATGAGTGCCCACACTTCCTTCGGGTCCCATCCCCAATAGCGGCCCCACGACTGGTTTGCCCAGATGGCTCCGATGAAGATGCCAAGCGTGAGCAGGAAGATAGCCGGGAAGAGAAGGAGGCGCGACATGTTGGTCAGCTGAACCACATACGACTCTCTGCCGCTCTTCATGCTCAGAGGTAATGCCAACAGGGCATTGAGCATGGTGAAGGCAAACAGCGAGTAGGCTATCATGATGACGCATACATGAAGACTGAGCAACGGCGATGCAAGCACTGGCATGAGCGGAGTTATCTGCGGATTGCTCTCTCCCAGACGGCTGACAAGGAGCGCGAGTCCGGAAATGAAGATTCCGAACGGCGGTATGAGCTGGAACCTGCGCCACAGGAGAAGCGTGATGACCATTGCCGACAGTGCCATAAACTGCATGGTCTCATATCCGTTGCTCAAAGGCAAGTGACCCGACACGACTGCTCGCAGGATGCTCAGCAGCAATACGTACAAGGCTGAGAGGCATACAAGCACGAAGAATCCTGCATCGGCATAGCGGGGAAGCGGCGTACCTTTCAGCCAGGATCTGAGACTGAAGACGAAGACTATCAGTCCCAGTGTGAGCACAAGAAACGAGAGGATGGTGAACGAGCTCAGGCGGTTATAAAGCATTTCGGCACGGAACAGCGAGTCGGACGGCAGAGCAGCGCCTACTTCCTTCGTCTGATATTTACGTATCTGCGAGAGCACCTTACGCAGTTCGTCGTATTGTCCGCTGGCTGCAAGTTCACCGATATAGTCCATGGATTTCTTTATGAAGAACCAGCGCTCCTCCCCTACCTCAACCGGAGGATTGGAACCCTGAGAAAACCACTGTATGTTCGTCTGTCCGTGTTCTTCGTGGGCATAAGGATAGATTCGCAGCATCTGTCCGTTGAAGAGCATGAGCAGGATGTTCATCTTCTCGTCTGCCTCAATAATGGCACGCGAATTGACAACCTTCTTTCCTGCATGTATGTCAGCAATGACTGTCTCCAGTTTGTATCCGTCATAGCCCAGAAGGTCGGTATAGGCAATGTATTTGTCGGACGTGCCCGTATATTCAGCCAACTGCGCACCCTTCACCTTTATCATGGGTTCGTCGATCCAGTTGGTGGCAAACAGCACCCAGCCGGTGAGCACCTGCTCGGCGGTGTAGCCCTTATACTTCGGACTGCCATAGAGCTTTATGGTGAAATCGCGTGCTACCGTCTGCACAGGACATATCCTGCCATTGTAGTAAGTGTAGAGGTTACCGAAGTCGGCAGCTACATCCTGAGGCAACACCTTCGGAGCGGCACTAAGAGCAGACTGGAATGAAGGCGCAATAAGACAGCCCATGAAAAGAACTGCCACCTTGCCCCAGCGCTTCAGCTGCATCCGGAAGCCTTCGTTTGGCATCACCATAACCAAGAGCATGGAAAGGAACAGGAGGAAATAGCCGACATAACTGATGGAAATGCCCCACGGGTCGTGAGTCACCATCAGATAGGTGGTCTGTCCGTCTTCGCTATAACCCGACTGATAGAAGCGGTAACCGGAGTATTTCCCGACATGATTCATCGAAACATCTGCACTCTGCGGCGCAGCGCCCTCACGGGAGAAACTGATTGTGGACACATAGTCCATTGCCGACTGCGTGCCCGGATAGTACTGCACATGGAACTTATCGAGCGTAACGCTGAAAGGCAGCTCCTCCACCATGTCGGTCTCACTGTTCAGATATGCAGAGACCGACTGTCCGCTGCTGAGTTCCATGGTGCCGTTAGTGCCCCAGATATGTGTAACCAGTGCCCCGACAAGAATCAGCAGTAAGGACAGGTGAAGCATAAAGGTGGCGGGACGGCGAAACAGTTTGCGCTTCAGTATATACACAAGCCCTGTGACGGCAAGCAGAGCCCACAGGAGGGCAAACCACCACGAGCCGTAGATGGCACGATGGACATACTCGGTGCCATCGATTTTTTCGACAATAGTGGCAGTTACCATAACGGCAACCACCACTATAAAAGAAGTAAAAGACAGAGTCTTCAGATGTTTCATTATAATTAAATCGCGTTAATGAATTTCACGACATTCTCACGTTCCGACTTACTCAGCTTGCGGAATTCCTCCACAGACTTGCGAGCATCAGACTGAGCACTTCCATGCCACATGATGGCTTCTATTGTGTTGCGGGCACGGCAGTCGTGCAGACGGTCTTCAGCACCAGTACATATCTTGCTCAGTCCGCGTGCCCACAACGGAGTAGTACGGCACCAGCCTGTGCGGATATCGTTCTTCATGAAGAGACGGTGCTGCACGAAGTCGGTATAAGGCCAAATCTTCTGGTTCGGATAACGTGGCATATCGTTGTTGCTGAACATACCGTTAGGGTCCTGAATCTCGTCAGGTCCGGTAGTCCATGACGGACGGTGGCATGCAGTGCAGCCAATCTTCGAGAAGAGTTTCTTACCTTCCTGCACATCCGGATCGTCGAGGTTACGTGCAGCAGGAACTGCAAGTCCGCGGTGCCATACCATCAGAGCACGATAGTCTTCATCACTCATCTCAGCAGGCAGTTCCTTGCTGGTGAGGTAGTTGTAGATATCCTTCTCTACGTCGCCAGTCTTGTTCCACTCAGGGAAGTAATTGTAGAATTCAGCCTGCACCTCAGGGTCTTTTGATGCAGTAGTTGCATAATAAGTACCGTTGAGGTCGAGATAATGATAACGACGGTCGCTACGAGTCACGTTGGTGATGTTCCAGATTGCATTTGCTCCGGCAGCATCGAGGATAGGACCACGAGTCATAGCATAAGTGTAACGGCGAACCCACTGCTTGCCCGGAGACAATTTATTTGTATAGTAGCTTATCCACTTGTTATTAGCCTGATCCCAGTATGCAGGATTGAGAGCGTCAGTCTTTCCTATTGAATTGAAGTACTTGCTCTCCTTTTCCCACTGTGCTGTGATAGAATCGTCGGGAATGGCATCGGTCATACCGGTTCCGTAGATTCCGATTGTAGATTCAAGACGGAAACCCAGTTCGTTGACATCGGTAATCTGTACATCCTGACCACCACGTGTAACCATAACCGGCGAATAGAATGCCTCCAATGGGATAGTGAGTTCAGGATAGATGAGTTCGTACTTCTCTCCGTCAGGGAACTGATTGCCCCACTCATCAGTGTAGTCCTTCCATTCGATATTTATCATATCCTCGTTGATAGAAGGCTTGAAAGGAGCCACAGCACCGGTCTGAGGCATTCCGGCAACAGAACGGATATAAGCATTGGTCTGCTTGTCGTAGATTACAAGAAGATAACCATTACCCATATCGCTCTCCTTATAGCGTGCCTGACGCTTGCCATGTCCGTAGGCAGGATGGCAATAGAGGCAGCCTCTGCGCACGTAAACAGGACCGAGTCCCTTGAAAGCACCGTCTTTGTTAGTGTTGGCATCACGTTCAAATATACGTTCACCCTTGAAGAAATCATACACCATTCCCGCATTCTCAACAGCAGGTGCTGCAGCCTGATAAGCATCTGCACTCTCGTTGAACACAGTTCCGAGCTGACCTCCGGCATAATATTCTTCACTCAGCACTTTTGATTCCGGATTGTCTGATGAACCGCCACTATTATTGTTCTCACTGTCGGAACAAGCCACAGTAAACATACCAGCAGCTAAAACGCATAAGTAAAAACCAAGTTTTTTCATGTTTCTATTCTTTTTTCTTTTTTTTTACGATGATACGTTTTTGTGGCAGATGACATATCATACCACAAAAACGTTATAATAATTCTTTTTATTGTTTCAAAACACCTTTATTCCATTACAGAGTAAAGTTCGCCGAGAGCCTCATCAAATGCTTCGAGAGCTGCGATTGCCTCACCTGCACTCGCATCTGAATAGTACAGAACGAAAGGCTTCTTCATTGCCTTAACCTTGGCAACTGCATTGATCATAGCAGCAGTCAGAGCAGCAGCCTCTTTTGGATAATTCTCATAAGCATAAGCCATCACAGACTTATCAGTATATTTCGCATCTACACCCAGACCGCCATACAGAGCATATACACAAGAGAGTGTGTTATCCAGGAAGTCCTGAATTGAATTGTAGGCATGTGGAGATTCGATATAGTCAACATCCTCACCTGTGTATGGTGCACCAATCTTAGCATGAGCAACCTCATCGAGAATATTCTGGCAACCACCGATAATCTGCTTTGTGCCTGCGAGTTCGGTACTCCAACGAGAACCTGCATTACCTGCATTAATCATTTCATTACCGAAGTTGTCTTCCGGCTCCATCTCTGCATCTGCCAAATCCTGAGCCTCATTGGCAGAGAGTTCTCCACCCCATGCAGCAACCAACTTGATAGAATTCAGATAAAGGTCTCTTGCAGCTGTCTGACAGAACCATATTTCGTTTGCAGTCATATCACTGAACTTACGTGGCTGACCCTCACGGAACAACAGGTACTCCACAGCATGGAATCCGGTCAGGTTCTGTCCTGTGGCAATTGCCTCTGCAAGTGTAGCTGCATCAGCTTCATTATTTACAGGATCAAACTTTGCCATGTAATTATCGAAGGCACTCTTATCAAACGGCCATGTATCTGTATGAGGGTCGATACCATAGCTCGACGCAGCACCGAAAAGGAATGCTTCTGACCACTCCCAATACTGGCGGGCTTCCTTCCACGCTGCACAAGCTGCCTGAACATCTGCATCATCATTAATGTCACTCAATGCAGCACAGAGTTCTTCATTACCCTTCATCAGACCTACGTATGTAGGAATGACTGTTTTGTTCACAAAGTCTGCATTTACGTCAGACAACTTCACTTTAGCTGTTACGCCAGAATCACCGCCCTGTGGTTGCTGTTCAGGATTTTGTTTATTATCATCACTACCACAGGAAGAGATAACAAATGTACACGCAGATAACACTGCAACACCAAGAATTGATTTGAATTTTAATTCCATTGTCATTAATGTTTTTGTTATGTTATACAATAAAAATTTAGAATCGATTACAAGAACCATCCGGCATAAGCAACACCGATATTGATTGCAGGCTCGTTATGGAATCCACTCTTCAGGAAACGCTTCGACCACTCACCTTTCACTACTATCTGCTTTATCGGATAGTAGTTTACACCGAATGCCCATCGGCTGATGTCGCACCATTCATAAGCAGACTTCTGATTGCCGGCAGCATACGAATTGTATTTCTCGAAACGTCCGAAGACATAGAGTTTCTGACCCATTGCACGAGTCTTATGAATCTGCGAAAAGATATCATATCCTGCCTCAATACCGATAGAATAAGCATTCTTAGCTACAGGCTGATGCTTCGATGGCGAACCGTCCTGACCTGTATGAGTGGGGAAGGACTTGTTGAATGCTGTAATGCTGGCATGATCACCCAAGTATGCGTAATCTGCATTACCTCTGATAATCCAGTTGAAACGATTCAGACAGAAGTCAAACGAACCTATTGCCAATGTACCCTTCACATCATCATATTTTGTTCCTGCCTTCTTCAGCGTATTTGCAAATGTACGACCATAGTATCCGCTCAGACTCAGACGAAGTCCGCGAACAGAATAATTATCCACACGCATCACACCTGCATAACTGTTGGCAATCTTGAATTCGTATGGACTATTAGCACCATAATGCACGAAACTCTTACTGCCAAAACGCTCAGAATCGAGTCCCGACAGGAACTGTACCTCATAGCCCCATGACTTTGTCCTTCCCCATGCTGAAATACCTACCTGATGCCAGGTACATGGGAACAACGCATTTTCACCTTCCGGACGATACACGGTGAAGAACTCAGTTGGCATATGATACTTGTTAGTGCCACCAACCGGCACAATAATCTCACCAACCTTGATATTCAACTCACCTTTCCAAAACTGCTTGTTTATCCAGAACTGCTCCAAAGCCACTTCACCACCTTTTTCGATTTCTGCCTCATACTCTCCACTTTCATCAGCATCAACTTCTACTGCTGACTCATTACCGCCATGTTCAAACTCTATCTCAGTACCAAACGACCAGCCCTTACCGAAGTCGTAACCAAGATTAATAACCACATGAGGAATGTCAAATCTGCCATGGCTTTCATGATTTGAATATTTATCAGCCTTGGTATATCTGTCAAACTGATCGCTGTAGAAATTACGCGACAATGCCACCTCACCATAACCACCGAGATGGAGACGGGAGAGTGCTTTCTCAATTTTTGATACTTTTGTTGTGTCTGTTCCCTCTGCTTTAACAATTGTGGCAGTAAAAACCATAACCACCAATCCTAAAATTCTAAGATACCTTTTCATATTATATTAATATATAAGCTTATATGTCCGATGTCCGATATTTAACAATTTTTCTTCTGCACTATTTTACGTTGCAAAGTTACCTCGATAAGAAAAAGTCGGCAATACCTAATTTGAGTTAAAATAAGAAAGAAGATGAGTATTACCGAAGTACGGAATACTCATCTTCTTTTATGCGATACTCACTTTTCTGCTATTAATACTTAAAAATGAGTAACGGATTATATGTATCAGTTTACTGCAAAAGAATAGGATTTCACACCATCATAGGTAGTTATGGAAATAGCTATGGAGTCATAACCCGAGATGTATGGAGTTGTCATAGGCATGGAGAAATATTTCTTCTCGGTGTATGACTCAGAATCGGCAGAGGGACGGAAATGAATGAATGAAACGTTTAGTGTCTTACTATCCACTCCTTCGATAAGAAAACCGTAACTGTGTTTGGCAGCCTTGTTGGTCATCTCTCCAAATACCATATTTATATACTTACCGCCTTTCCACACACTTACGATCTTCATAGGATCGCGTGGTGTGATCTTGAACTGTTCCTTCGGACGTGCCTGATCACAGAATGCCATAGTATTGCTGTAGATTACAGGCTTTTCATTCTTCAGGGCATAAGTAACCACGGCACGAACCGTCGTGTCTGCCACGTTGGAACGAATACCCTGAGAGAGGATGTCAAGCATGGTACCGTCGTCCAAAGTGATGGTAGCGGCACGCTTGTCTGTGTTCATATACATATCACAAAATTCCGTATATGTATTTGGCATTTCCAACACGACATTACCATCATCCTTTGTACACGAAACGCATAAGCATAGGGATAGAAGGATATATATGAATATGTTACTTAGCGTGTGCTGCATTGTAGTTTTTCAGTGGATTAGCATACATAGTCAGAATACGTTCACGAAGGAAAGGTACATCAGGATTCTCCACTTTTATGCGGGAAATCTTGTCCTGCAAATACTTTTCGAACTCAGGCGCATCAATCTTCTCGCCGTTGAGTTCTGCGAGGGCAGCCTTGTTTGAGGTATAGATGCGGTAGTTCTTATGGATTTCCTGATCGATATGTTCTGCAATGATACGATAAATATCCGTATGACTTATGGCAGACGTATCGAGTGTGTCAAGCCAAGCGTTGATGCATGGAGCAGCTTCGTAATGCACGTGTCCCTTCTTACCCCAGATACCTATCTTCATATTGTCCAAGTCGTCCTGCTTGCTCTTCTTCCATCCTGGAATGTCACGTTTCTGCTGAAACTCCTGAGCTTTCAGATAATCACAAGGGTCGTACTCGATAGAGATGGTAAGCGGAACAATGTTCATATCTTTTATGTTCTGAACGATGTCGGCAGTTGTCTTTCCCTCAGCAGGTCCACCAAGTGTAAGCATTTTCAATACACTCTCCTGAGTACGGTCGTCGGAATCCTTTGCCCTACCCTCGCGCTGTGCAATCCATATATTCTCATGCTTCTGATTGATGGCAAAGTGCATGTACTGACTCATATGGATAGAACTACGAAGGGTCTCCTTTGGGGAAAGTCCGCGATTCACCACAAACGCCTTGTTCATGCGCACAAGTGTCTTGATCCAGGGATAAATCAGGAGATTGTTGCCGATGGCTATTTCAACAGTCTTGGCAAATCCATCCTTCACGAGCATATAGTCGAGGATGGCGGAGTCGAGAACGATGTCGCGATGGTTGCTCATAAAGGTATAGGCTCCATCGCGCTTCAGACTCGAATCGAAATTGTAACTCCATCCTGTAGAACACTTCTTCAGGCAGTACCAAACCATATGTTTCATGTAGCGAATCTGGAAATCCTGTGGGGTCTTTATGCCAACAAATAGCATACGAAGCATGGAATTACGCAGTCCTACTGGCATCCAAGGCACCATACCCTTGAGGATATGGCTGAACTTGCGGTCTGCAAGCATCGAGTCGAATGCCTCCTTCATCTCGCCCTCAGCGAAAGGACGGATATCATCGAAATCGGACAATGAAAACTGGGGTTTTGAAGTATCTGCCATGAGAATTTGTATTTTATCAGTCAAAATTCAGTTTTTCAGAAATCACGTCGTTGAGAACATCTACCATCTCAAGTCCGTCGGCACGAACCTGCTGAGGAATAAAGCTGGTAGCTGTCATTCCCGGAGTAGTGTTAATCTCCAGCATATTGATTACATCGTCGCCCTTATCGTTCTTTGAGATGATATAATCAACACGGATAATGCCACTGGCACCGAGTATGTCGTAGATTGCAGCAGTGAGTTTTTTAATTCGTGCAGTAGTGTCGTCGGAGAGACGTGCAGGAGTTATTTCCTCAACCATTCCGTTGTACTTGGCATCGTAGTCGAAGAATTCTGTCTTTGGAACCACCTCGGTAATTGGCAACACATGTACTCCATTCTTAGAACGATACACGCCATTGCTTATCTCCACGCCCGAAAGCATACTCTCAATAAGTACGTCGTCACTCTCTTCACGAGCCTTCTCTACTGCTTCTGCCACATCATCAACCGACTTGCACTTGGTAACGCCAAAACTGCTGCCACCGGCATTTGGTTTGATGAAACAGGGCAGACCCACTTTCTGAATGATTGCCTCAGCATCTACTTCCATATTCTTGCGCAACAGAACGCTCTCAGCCACACGAATACCAAATCCTTTCAGATATTGGTTCAGTGTAAACTTATCGAAAGTCATAGCCTCAACCAACAACGAACAAGTTGAATAAGGAATCTGCAATAGGTCGAAATAGCCTTGGAGGATACCGTTCTCGCCTGGAGTGCCGTGAACTGTAATATATGCATAGTCGGGCTTTATGTCCTTACCCCACTCGTCCTTGAACGAGAAATTGTGGAGGAAGACCTTCGACTCAGCTCCATTAGGCAGATGAGCCAGCCAGTTCGTACCCCTAATCTCAATTACATATACATCAAACTTGTCGCGGTCGAGCCACGAACTGATTCCTGCTGCCGAACGCATCGACACATCGTGTTCTGAGGAGTCGCCTCCTGCAATAACTGCAATTATTTTTTTCATGATTCTGTAGCGTAACTACGCCATTTATTTAGTAATTCACATATATCTTCAGGTAGGTCGGAATCGAACATCATCTCCTTGCCTGTGCGAGGGTGTATGAAGCCAAGAGTCTTGGCATGAAGCACCTGACGCGGACATATCTTGAAACAGTTTTCGATGAACTGACCATACTTTGCCGTGCGTTGTCCCTTCAGCACTACATCGCCGCCGTATCGGGCATCAGAGAAAAGAGGATGTCCAATGTGACACATATGAGCACGTATCTGATGGGTTCGCCCTGTTTCAAGCACACACTTCACAAAGGTAGTATATCCGAAACGTTCAAGTATATAGTAATGGGTGACAGCATGTTTTCCGATTTCGCTGTCGGGAGGGAACACAGCCATGCGGAGTCTGTCGCGCAGGTCACGACCTATATTCCCCTCAATCCTGCCTTCGTCTTCCTGGAAGTTTCCCCACACGAGGGCATTGTATTCGCGTTTCGTTGTCTTGTTGAAAAACTGAAGACCAAGATGTGTCTTGGCGTCAGCTGTCTTTGCCACCACAATCAGTCCGCTTGTGTCTTTGTCTATACGGTGTACAAGTCCTATCTCCGGATTATTGACATCAAACTCGGGCGCGTCCTTAAAGTGCCATGCCAAAGCATTGAGCAAAGTACCCCTCCAGTTGCCGAAGCCAGGGTGAACAACGAGACCGGCAGGTTTGTTAATCACCATCAAGTCACCATCCTCATATACTATGTCGAGCGGAATATCCTCGGGCAGAATCTTATTGTCATAATGTGGACGGTCTAACATAACCTGAACCACATCGCCCGGCTTCACCCTGTAGGAACGCTTTACTGGTTTGCCGTTTACATGAATAAAACCTGCATCTGCAGCCTTTTGCACGCGGTTACGGCTTGTATTTGCCATAACCATAAACAAATACTTATCAACACGCAGCAACGACTGACTCTTGTCACACTCAAACCGATGGTGCTCGTACAGTTCTGACTGCTCGTCAAGTTCGGTATCGTCTATTTCCTGCTGCATATCAGAAGTCAAGTTCTACTTCTTTTGAAGAGTCCAATAAAGAATCTTCCACAATCTCTGTAGAGTCTAATTCGCCGGCACCTACAACAATAGTCAGAGCCCGTTCGCGAGAAACCATCTCACCGGCATGCAAATTGCGCAAACCCTGTCTGACACCAACCACGAAGTCGCGTGGCTGACCATAAACACGTTCTGGAGGAGTAAGGCTGAAATTCAAAAAAGTGAGTTGCGCCTCAGCCTCACGCAAAGAACTATTATTTATGATATCAGGGAACTTAACCATTGGTTCGCCCCTCATGTTTATAATCAGATATACTCGTCTGCCGCTCTTCACGAAGTTGCCAGCACGAGGAGTCTGCTCTATGACAGCCCCAGCAGGCAGTTTGGCATTGAACATAGAGTCGGAGATGACAACACGCAGTTTACTGTTCTCCAACGTGCGTTCGGCAATTTCTACAGAACTACCAATTACGCTTGGCACTTCAATCTTTTCGCCGTTGTGCGTAAACTCGCCTAATAGACCAAATAAGCCAAATATGGCACCGAAAAACACCACAATCATCATGGCTATATTGCCCCAGAACCATGCACCGGATTTACCCGAAAAATATCTCTTTAAACCCATACATTTAAAATTTTCGTCAAAGTTAGGGAATAAAAAGAACAAAGAGAAAAATAATTCGAAGAAAGATATTCGAAAATAAACAAAGGGCACAACATACAGATGCTGTGCCCTTCAATATTATCTAAAAATACGATTTATTTCAGCTGCTTAAGAGTAATCTGCTGACCAGATTCGCTCTTAATATTCAATAAGTAAACGCCACCAGGAATTGCAGTCTGCTTAAGAGTCTGAGCTACAGCACCCATACGACAAGTGTAGTTTGCAACTGTAGCACCGGCTGTGTTAACCACCTCTACCTCAACCATCTCGTCGCTGGCTACCGAAGTTACTGCAAGAGCTTGGTTGTAACGAACGAAGAGATAACCCTCGTTCAGGCGGCTTGTATCCCAGTAATTTCCAGCAGGAAGTTCTGGAAGGTCGAACTGCACGTTTCCGATATTCACAGATGCTGCATCGGAGAATATACGGAAGGAGTCCGCCTGCTGTTCGTCAGTTGTAAGAACTATACTCTCGTTTAAGAATACAGACAATGTTGCTCCGTCGGCCAAGGTCAGCGCACCAGGAGCAATGATTGTAGCACAACCAGGATTTGTAGCTGTAGCACATCTAGTCAGACCTACACGCCATGTAGCAGTGCTGTTGAGCTTCAGATTCTTTCCACCCATATTCCAATAACCGGTTGTAGCTGTAGCCATGCTACCACACTGAATAGTACCATTTACGGTGATAGAGCTATTGGTCATTGGAGTCTTTGCTGCAGCAGTCGCAGTAGCTCCAGACACGCCCGACAAAGTAGAGTTGGCTGCAACGGTAAGTGCACCAGTACCCAGTCTCTTGCCTGCGTTCAAGTGGAGTTCACCGGCATTCACATTAACGGCACCTGTAGTTGTCCAGTCGCCATTGACCGTCATCTTGCCCGTACCAACCTTTGTGAACTTAGCATTGCTTTCTACAACACCTGAATATGTGAAGTCGTCAGCATTACCGACCTCCCAAGTGTTTATATTAGGATTGCTTGCAGAAGAGAAAGTACATGTACCACCAAGATTTCCGCTGCCGGTCACCTGACCAATCTTAAACAACTTACCAGAGTTCTGCACGATGATACCCGATGGGATATTAAACGTACACTTATTAGAGCCTCCCGCAACGTCAAGTGTGAAACGACCGTCAGCTGTGTAAACTGCACTAGGAACGACTGTTCCTTCGAAGTTTGTCAAATTAAGTTGGAGAGGAGTACGTGTTGCATAGTAGTTGCTACCCTTCTCTGTAGCACAGTAGATAGTAATCTGACCCGAACCTGTCAGCGTGTTCTTTGATGTCTGACGGTTAATAGTTGTAAGGAATCCCTTCGCACCTTCAGCTACTTCGATTGGAGTAGTGAGGAAGCCCGTACCGGTAATATGACCTGTTCCTGCCACAACTACCTTATTAGCGAAAGTTGATGTGTTATATTGGAACTGACCCGCAGCAACCACGAGTTGCTTAACAGACAACGAACCTTGCATATCTATGCGACCAGCCCCCTGCTTAGTCAACTTAGTACCAGTAATCAGTTTTTCCATAGTGAAGAGAGAACCGTTGTTGATTACACCACCTTCGTCACTTTCCATCTTCATTGGGCAACCCATCTTCACGTCAGCTGTAGTCTGCAGCACAGCACCATTCTCCATAGTAAACTTAGCAGATGTAGTTGTCACACCACCAAGATTACCATTTGCAGATGTACTATTAGCCAGACTACTTACTACAACAGTACCACCCTTCAGGTAGTTACCGTCTTTGTATGAATTGGTAGTAGAAATTGTGAGTTTGCCAGAACCGTTCTTAGTCAGCGAACCTGCAGTAATCGAACCATTACCCTTGATTGTATAAGCCTTTGTATTATCTACATACACACCACCAGTTGGCAGTTCTGTAGCATCAGCCAAAGTAACAGTGAACGAAGAAGCATCATCGTTGAAGTTAACTACATCATCTCCAACAAAGATATCTGGAGTCTGCTCTGCATCACCCTCTACATAGAAATTTTCTGTTGTTGCAAAATCCCAGACGTTCGACTTAGCACCAGTCCAGACGATATTTGTAGCACCACGAACAGAACCAAGGTCAAGGTAGATATCACCATTTTCATCACGTCGCAAACCTGTTTTAAGAGTTGTAACGCCTTCAATCTTTATATTTGCAAGTGTACCTTCTACCTCATCTGCGTGAGCGATAAGGTAACTGCCCGGTTCAAGAGTCTCAGCACCCACAGCCATATGTTCTACCACCTCAAGTACAGGAATCATATACTGAGGACCATACTTCCAGTCTTTCTTTTCAATCACCAACTTAGCAGTCTTTATAAAGTCAGATTTGAAATTCTCTGAATAAAGGTCAATCTTCACACGGCTACCGATGCCCATATAGTATTCGTCTGTAGCAATGATAGAACCTGCTGCATTCTCACCGCCAGGAACAACCAAAGAACCATAGTTAGCCTTTATCGACTTAAATTCTGCACTTGCTGCATTTGAATACAGTTTTCCAAAACGATTAATCCAAACAGGAGAATTCTTTGCTGAGCCATTGAAGTTAACAGTACCAGCCCAGATATTTGTTTCACCTGTGTAAGTCATATCCACTGCAGGAAGTGTAAGAATACCGTCACCCTGCTTCACAATTCGAGTTGCGCCAGCAATTGGACCGCCAGTTACTGTACAAGTATAAAGCACTGTATCAATAGGAGTTTTCTTAGTCATGCAGTCATCACCTGCTGTTCCCTGTACCCATGAAGGAATGTTGAAAGTAATCATATAAGGACTTGCACCATTCTCTACTGAGATAGAAGTATTGTTTGTCTCACAAACGAGCAGGTGCTCATCTGTGGTTGAGATTGTTCCTCCATTAACCACTTCCACACGTCCTGTCATAGTGTATGGAGGAGGAGCAACAGTGATTCCTTCAAGTTCGCCAAGGAAGTAAGACTTGTGAGGAGGCTGGTTGTATCCCATAGACTGCCATACCATAGCATTACGATACTGGTGGTCGTGCCACAAAGTAGGAATACGATATTCAGTAGGAATACCTGTTGTATAAACAAGAATTGCCGTATTATCACTCTTACGCATCACAAGTTCCTCACGCCAGTCACCGAATATATCTGCAATAGCTCCAGGGTTGTTCTTTGACCAGTTATTACACTTTGAGTCTGGGAAATTCCAACGGCCACCAGTTGTTGACTGACTGCTTGGCTTGTAAATTGCACCATAACCTTCAGTACCCGGACTGTCGAAATACTCATCCAAGAGGTCACCATCCCAATAAATGCGCTGGTTGAGGTCACCCCATCCGATGAATGAATCACCATTCAGTTCTGGCACTGTCTTATCTGCAACAGAGCTAATCCAAGGTGACGAAACACTACGTCCTACACTACCTGGATAGTCGTTTGTGAAGTTAGCCATCAGCGCACGGCCGTCATCACCTCCTGCATCCCACTTATAATAAATCTGAGCAGTTGTAGCATTACGGAAATTACAACCATACTTACCACGACCTTCCTCAAGACATGCGAATTGTTCTTCACCCGGACGGAATGGGTCTAAGTCAGAACAATGCTGAGCATCGCCATGACCATAACTGGTAGTTGAAAGTCCCTTACCATTGTCATCTACAACCATAGAACCAAAGATAATCTCATCGCGTCCGTCCCAATCGACATCACCGATTGCGAAGTTATGATAACCATTACCCCACCAAGGACTTGAAGTATTATACTGATTCCAGCGCCACAGTTGAGTCAACTTATGTGTATTCTTATCTACACTGAGTGCACAGAACTTATGACGTGTATAAGCACCTCGTCCCAAGAAAATGCTCGGGTTGCGTCCGTCAAGGAATGGAGCACCCCAGTAGTGCTTTGTAGAACGGTGACCGGAAGTGTCACCCCATGCATTATTCAGAGCTGTCAGATAAGCGCTGAATGCAGGCAGGGCGGCAGCTGCAGCACTTTCACTAGCATATTGAGAAACAGCTACCCAATCCACAGTCTGACTGAATTCACTTGGATCCAGACGTGGCAATGGATAGTCCATATAGTTAGGGTGAGCTGCAGGACCAATCTGATATGGCTTTCCTGTTGCACCTTCGAGATAAATCAGATACTCATTTCCACCATGAGTATAACAAAGTTCTCCGCTATAAAGTATATTACGGGTATCCACATTCATATTACCGATTTCAACGGCAGAACCGTCCTTTGTATGGATTATGGCACCGTCTTCTACGCGGAGCAATACTTCTGCTTTGCCATCTTGATCCCAGTCGTAGCAGACAGCATCCCACTGTTCATCTGGACCCGACGACATATTTGGACCGAGGTCAATCCACCACAAACGGTTTCCGCTCAGATCGTAACACTCCAGATGATGGAAGTGCACATTCTGAGACTTATCCTTCATATCGCTTGCAGGCATCTTGACGATAAACTCTACCACACCATCACCAGTGAGGTCACCGATGCTGATATCATTCATTGCATAATAGTCACCTGCAGCTTTACCATCACGACCCACAGGTGTGATAATATTTATCTGCTTATAACCACTATTCCAACGAGTTACTTCAGCACTCTTTGTCTGTTCCACACCGCGTACTACAGCAGCTACCTGATACTTGCTTGTAGCACTGCCGGCAGTATGCTGAAAGTTCGATTTTTCAAGGTTCTTTGCTATCAAAGTACCATCACAATACAGATTATAAGTCACATCGTAGTATTCTTCTCCGAATACACGCCAACTTACGAGGTTTCCACCACCAGAGTTTGCAGGAACTGCTACAAGTCCACGGTCAATCTTGTCCGTAAATCTCTGAGCAAAACCCATGCTTGCCACACATGCAAGGAACATAATAATTAAGGTTCTTTTCATAATTATAATGAGGTTAGTTAGTAAATTCGTATTTTTATATCGGGGCAAAGGTAATTAATTAAATGTAAAATGAACATTATTAAATTCAAAAAAATATTCTATACACATGTTTTTTAAACCTTTTACATTTAAAAAACACAAATAACAGGCATAAAAAAATACAATGCAACACATAATGTGTCACATTGTATAATATTATAGTCAGTCTGGAGTTCTCTGATTATTTACGAGTAACGTAAGAACCGTCGCGAGTATCTACTTCAATGAGGTCACCCTCGTTGATGAAGAGAGGAACACGGATTTCAACACCAGTTTCCAGAGTTGCAGGCTTAGTAGCATTAGTAGCTGTATCACCCTTGAGACCTGGTTCTGTGTAAGTAACCTGAAGAACAACCTTTACTGGAGCTTCAGCTGTAAGGATAGTACCGGTTGAGTCATCGATTGAAGCCATAACCATAGTTTCACCTTCCTTCAGGAAGTCACCACCAGTGATTACATCCTTAGAGATATTTACCTGCTCGTAAGTTTCTGTGTTCATGAACACGAGTTCGTCACCTTCTTTATAGAGGTACTGGAACTGCTGGTGTGAAACCTGTACATCATCAAGCTTTGCAGAAACAATCCATGTACGTTCGAGCACACGTCCGTCTTCTACATTGCGGAGTTTTGTACGCATCACAGTATTACCCTTACCTGGTTTTACGTGAAGGAAGTCAATAACTACATAAATCTTACCATCGTCCAGACGAAGGCATACATTTTTCTTAATATCACCTGCTAAAATAGCCATACTTTAAATGTTTATATTTTTATTCTCTTCTAATTAAATCGGTTGCAAAGGTAGATATTATTTGGCATTCATCATTTATAAATTACCATTTTTTTCATTTTTAGTCATTCATTTTTCATTTTTCAATTGATTTATTTTGCCAGTTTAAAGAAAAGACCTAACTTTGCACCCGCTTTAGCCCGAAACCCGTTGTCGGGCTTATTAGTTTATCGGAATACAACAAAAAACATATAATTATGAAAAGAACATTCCAACCACACAACAGAAAGAGAATAAACAAGCACGGTTTCCGTGAGCGTATGCAAACTGCAAATGGACGCCGAGTACTTTCTGCTCGTCGCAGAAAGGGTCGCAAGTCTCTTACTGTTTCAAGCGAGAACCACGGCAAATAATCATTGCCTATTTCGCTAAGAGATAAAAAGCAGGAGTTTTCAAAAACTTCTGCTTTTTATTTTTTTCTATTTTCTCTGAAATACCTACCTTTGCACCCGCTTAGAAATTCTAGTAATTTCACTAGTCTATTTCTTGGCACATCATAAAGGAAAGTTGCCGGAGTGGTCGAACGGGGCGGACTCGAAATCCGCTATACGGCTTGCTGTATCGGGGGTTCGAATCCCTCACTTTCCGCTTTTTTTTTACATTTCTGAAAATATCCTTACTTATGAAAACAAGGAATTTCTTACTTTTCACATTACTTTTATTATTCTCCAGCGTTTCTTCTTGGGCACAGAGTGCAGACTACTCCAAAATGTCTTTCCTCGTTGCCAAAGAAGTGCAGTCAGCTAACAAGGTAAAGGCTCTGATTCAGTCTGGGCAGAAAGTAGAGCGCAGCTACATCATGGCTTTAGTAAAGCTCCAGAACGAAGGTCAGGAGGAGGCTCTCACCAGCCGCGGATGTACAATTTTCGACAATGTCGGCAACATTTACATTGCAGTAATACCAACCGATGCTTTGGCAGAACTCTCGCTCGACGAGTGTATTGTGCGCATCGAAGCCAACGAACTGAAGAGTGTCACGCTCGACAGTCTGCCACAAAGCAGTAACATAATTCCAATCTATCAGGGAAAAGACCTACCCCAGGCATATACTGGAAAAGGAGTTGTCACAGGTGTGATTGATGTCGGTTTCGACTTCACCCACCCTATGTTTCATGATGCAAACGGCCATACCCGAATCAAGCAGGTATGGGATATGTTCACCGGTTTGGGCGATGGATACAAGAAAATCGGTTCTGTCTATAGTTCTGAAAGCGACTTGAAACTTATGGAAGGCACTACCGACCAGGAGGCAGAGTATCATGGTACTCACGTGGCAGCTATTGCAACTGGCAGTCCCGTTCTGAATGGCAAATATCGTGGAGTAGCTTATGATTCTGATATCGTTTTAAGCACGATGCTGCTTGCAAACACACCATCTGATTTGAGCAATTTGTTTTATGCAGACGTAAACAAATCAATTAAAGAGGGCACAGGCGATCCTATATGGCAGCAGGTGATTGGTAAAAGCCTCAGAGTATTTGATGCAGTAGAGATTCTTGCTATAAAATATATAATGGATTACGCTGCAGAACACAAACAGCCATGTGTTATCAATTGCAGTTTCGGTGCACAGGAAAAGCTGTCCGAAGATCTCATTCTGGCAAACGAAATATTCTCACAGCTCACAGGTCCTGGTCGCATTATTGTCTGTTCTGCAGGCAACGACAGCGATACAGACATCTACAGGATGAAGCCGCAGGGCGAAGTTCTCGACACACCATTGTGGTTTAATTTGGCAGAAATAAACAGGACTGTCAACATAACTCTTCGTTCCGACAAACCTTTCACATTTACCCTGCAACCAGACATCGAAGGTTGTCCGCAAGTGACTGTAAATACAGAAGAAATACCTTTGACGATTTCAGACAACAATTACAGTAAATACATTGACATCACAAGCGAGGCTAATGTATATGGTATTGAAAATGCTACCAAGAAACAGATGGAGAATGGTGACTATGCCTACGAAATAACAATCAGAGTACCCGACAGAAACATGAATCACTACAATACGCCTTCTGCCCAGCTCAAGATTGAAGGCGAAGGAGTGGTTCAGGTGATGGGAACCTATGCACTGTCTGGTTTCACCCGTTTCTCTTTGCGTCCTAATAATTGCCCATATACCGTTGGTGCTCCAGCTGCGTTCAATGATGCCATTGCCGTAGGAGCTATGAATTATCGCGACGAACTGACCAATCTGAACAAAGTAGAACACTACAAGACTGCCTACAATAACAATGGCTACAATCAGATAGTTTCCTGGTCTGGTACAGGTCCTACCCTTGAAGGTCGGACAAAGCCGGACATCGCAGCTTCAGGCTATAATGTCATTTCAGCTCTCAACAGCCTAATGCCAGAAAGCAAATATAAGAACAAAGACAACTATAACAAAGATATCATAGAAACATTCAAGGTAGGCGACAAAGACTACTACATGTATGCAGAGAGTGGCACATCTATGGCAACTCCAGTCGTCACAGGTACCATTGCTCTTTGGTTGCAAGCCAATCCGAGTCTTACTCCACAGCAAGTCAAAGAGGTATTTGCCAAGACTGCCGTTCATCCTGATGCTTCACTCACCTACCCTAACAATATGTATGGGCACGGAGCCATCGATGCCTACAAGGGTCTGTGCTATGTCCTTGAGTTGGCTTCAAAGATTGAGGACTTCCCAACCTCTCAGCCCGAGGGCGTAATCTTCTCTCTTTCTGGAAAGACACTCGTAATGAACGGCATTGCAGAGGCAGCTGTCAAGGTATATAGCCTCAGCGGAGCGTTGGAACTGGAGACTACAACCACCGACGGCAAGGTCAACCTCTCATCACTCCCTTCCGGAGTTTATGCAGTTAAGATTACCACTGCCG
The DNA here is from genome assembly GCA_002342585.1 of Prevotellaceae bacterium UBA2448. Classification (GTDB taxonomy): domain Bacteria; phylum Bacteroidota; class Bacteroidia; order Bacteroidales; family Bacteroidaceae; genus Minthosoma. The sequence goes on along the minus strand of DDQG01000028.1, from coordinate 8,049 downwards.
ACTCCAACACTTCCGGCTCAACACTTGTGAGAATTGAAAAATAGTTTACGGTTTACAGTTTACAGTTTAAAGAACTATCAACTATCACCTGTCAACTATCACCTAATAAGAAAAGCCCCGAAAGCATCGATGCTTTCGGGGTTTTTCTTATGCCTCTCCTTTTCCGATACCGAAGGGAGCGACTGTGCCGCCTCCGCCTGGGCGCTGGTTTGAGAGTTCTATTCTGCCAAACTGCTGTTCGTACTTCTGCAGATTATCTTGCAGAGCCAACAGAAGGCGCTTAGCATGTTCTGGTGCCATAATAATACGAGAAGCCACCTGTGCCTTAGGCATAGCAGGAAGCATCTGTGCGAAGTCCATTACGAACTCATTGTTCGAGTGAGTGATTACAGCCAGGTTGCAATAATTGCCCCCAGCCACTTCTGGTTTTACTTCAATCTGAATTTGTTTTTCTTCTGCCATAGTTGTATGTAGTTAAAAGATAATAGTTAATAGATAATAGTTATCGTTTTTCGTCTTGCGTTTTTCGTCTTTCGTCAAAAATTGCAACCTTTTATTTCAAATTATTGGGTGAAAGCCACCTAGGCTTTATTCTTATTGCTTGGCGCAATATTTTCTAACAATAATTGCAAATAATTACCAATAATTTAACCAATAATTATTCCAATAAAATTTTTTGTCAATTATTTCAAATTATTGTTCAAAACCCCAACGCTACCCGCATGGCGTCTTTCGTCAAACGCTTTCAGTCCTCTCTTCAGCCAGGCGATGAACTTATCCACATCTTCGTCGTAGGTGTATGGTTCTACGAGCATGTGGTCGTCGGCATCCACAATTACATAGAATGGTTGCGAGTTGGCTCCGAACTTCTCTGCCTGCAGGTGACTCCATATCTCACCCAGAGTAGTCAGAGTCTTCTTCTTTCCGTTCACCACCACAGTTTCCTCGAAACCCTCCTGGGCTTTTGTGCGGTCGTCAACGAAGAGTTGCACATACAGGAAATTCTTGTATATGATATCAGTAACAGCAGAGTCAGCCAGCACCGTAGCCTCCATCTTGCGGCAGTTCACGCAGCCATAGCCTGAGAAGTCCACCAGCATAGGCATATTATCGTCGTAAGCATAGTTGCGGGCAATATAATAGTCCATGAAGATGTTATTCTTGTCCATCTCCTGCCAAGTTCTTTCCTTTGGTGGAGCAAAAGCACTTACGAGCGTACAGGGAGCGCCCCACAGTCCTGGCACCATATAAGCAGCAAGCGACAGCGAAGCCACAGCCACGATTGTGTGCAGGATATAGAACACAGGTCGTCCGTTTTTCTTTTTCAGCATCTCCACAATCAGGTAGATGCCGAGTCCGGCAAAGAGCACAATCCAGATGATGAAGAAAAGGCGTCTGCTCAGCAGTCCCCAGCCGTATGCGAGGTCAGCCACACTGAAGAACTTCAGCGCAAAAGCGATTTCCACTACTCCGAGCACCCGTTTTACGGTTTCCATCCAACTGCCGCTCTTTGGCATCGACTTCAGCCAGTTCGGGAACATAGCAAACAGCGTGAAAGGCAGCGCCAGACCGATAGAGAATCCGAGCATACCTACAGCCGGAGCGAAGAGACTACCTCCGTCGGTAGCGAGTTCTACGAGCAGGAAACCGATGATTGGTCCTGTGCACGAGAAGCTTACCAGCGCCAGTGTGAAAGCCATCAGGAAGATAGACAGGAAACCCGTAGTGGCATTTGCCTTATTATCTACCGAAGTGGTCCAGCTGGCAGGCAGGGTGATTTCGAACAGTCCCGCCATACTGAGTCCGAAGAAGAGCAGGAGCACAGCGAAAAACACGTTGAACACAGCATTCGTGGCAAGACTATTCAGGGCATTAGCTCCGAACAGACCAGTCACAATCAGTCCCAGTCCTACATATATAATAATGATAGAAATTCCGTAAATGACAGCATCCCTTACGCCTCCTCCCCTTTTCAGGAAAAACGACACAGTCATCGGGATGATAGGCCACACACAAGGTGTAGTCAGAGCGATGAGTCCACCGAGAAAACCCCACAGCAGAAGGATAAGTAGAGACCCAGACCCACCTAAATCCTCCCTGTTTAGGGAGGACTTGGGATTACTGTCCGCACCGGGTTCTTCCCCTAAACAGGGGGAGTTAGAGAGGGTCTTCTTTCCATACTCAAACTCCTCTTTTGTCGGAGGCATACAACTCTGGTCGTTGCACGAAGCATACTCCAAATAGCCCGCAATACGGTAATCCTCGGAGGTCAGTTTCACCTTCTGTTTGAAGGTTACCTCCCCTTCGAAAAACTCCACATCGAGTTCGAACACCTCATCATATTTCTTCTGCAAGTCGCCCTCATACTCCAGTTCGCCTACGAGTTCAGCGCCCTCAATCTCCTCCACATTGATGCTTGTCGGAGTAGGTCCGTTCTCCAGCTTCTGCATGCCATACACATGCCAGCCCTCGTCAATCTTCATGTGAAACACGAGTTGAGCATCATTGCCCTCCCCTCGTTTCAGTTCAGTTTTCACCTTAACAGGCTCCATCATCTGCGCCATAGCAGCACAGACCCAAAGCATCATAGCCAGGAAAATACTTGTCCGTTTCATTATCTGTGAAGTTTTTGCCGTGCGAAGGTACAAGGTGTATTAATAACTACCAAATAAAACTAAAAAAAAGTATCAAAAAAGCCCCTGCACATCGCTGTACAGGAGCCATCGAATCATTATTAATATTTTTTACCAGAGATCTTCGTCGTAGTCAGCATTCTCCTTGTCAAGGATCTTACCACCAGACTGATACTCGCTGTTGCTCAATGCAGGTGACTGACAAATCATCGCCTCAGCATTAATTTTTACCACTTCTGTGAGTGGAGCTATATATTGTTTTTTCATTGTATAATTCCTCCTTAGATTTATTTGTTATAGAACTTCTTACCATTCACGATTACGATACCCTTGTAGTCCTTAGTTACCTGCTGACCNNCAGCCTCAGCAGCAACTGGAGCCTCAACACCTGTTGCAGCGCCATCGACAATGTTAAAGACTTTAACTAGAGATACTCCGACAAACTCGAGATATGCCTTACCCTTAGCAACTGTTGCAGCAGTGCCACCAATCTTCTGGAATTCTGCAAAGTCATCAGACTCATCGCTATCTGTACCATTGTCATTGACACCAAGAACATATCTTGTATTGTCTCCTCCTTCGCTTACTTCTGCTCCAGTTCCAGCAACGAGTTTATTTGCAGAAACATTAGTCTCGCTGCTTGCAACAACAGGAATAGTATAGTCTCCTGCATCACCTTTCAAGAGTAAACCTGTACCAGCAGGAACAGTTCCTTCAACCTTACTCTTTGTAACAACATTACCTTCATGACCAGTAATCATATATGCTTCTAGTCCTTCTGTTGCCTTTGAGAAATCAAGAGCATAGTCGCTACTGAATGTTGCCCAACCATATTCTGAGATAGTTGCAGTAACAGAAGTTGGAGCCTCTTTGTAGAGTTTCAGATCTGCAATTGCCATCCAATGAGCTGCATTTGTGCCCTCAGCACTAATCTTGAGACCCATTTTTATCTCACTATTGCTTGCTTGAGTGAAATCTACTGTGTATGCAGTAAGGGTACCAGCTGTCACAGCATCACCTTCTGCATTTCCGGCTGCCATAACGATATTTGATGCGTTATCAGCAAGAGCGTAAGCGCCAAAACTATAGTTACCGGCTGGAAGAGTTACCTTCTGATAGAGGCCAAATGTATTTGCTGTTGTATATACATCACTTGTGTATCTCTCTACACAATTTTTACTTTGATTAGTACGAGCAGCAAAATTATTATATGTTCCTAAACCTGTACGAGGAATATCAGTAAACCATCCCTGTGCAGCAGCATCTCCCCAATCTACAATACCCTCCAAATTAGGATTAGTCAGCAGGAATGTCAAATCAAACTGATTACCTGTTGTTGGATTAGCTGCAGCTATATAAGTCATCACTGCATTCTGCAAAGCTGTTTTTGCTGTAATAATCTGTGCATCATTTGTAGCTGCTTCAACAGCTGCATTCTGTGTTGTGATTACAGAAGAAAGTGTACTATTTGCTGCGCTATTATCATTTGGAACATCACGCAAAGCCTCAGCTGCATCTTTAAGTTTATTATATGCGTTTTCAGCTGGAGATTTATACCAAACCTTTATTGTAGCCTGTATCTGCTTATTCTTTTTGCCAGTTGTCCCATCAATCGCACTATTATCGAATGTAAACACGATATTATTATTTGCACTAATAGTGCCTGAAACATATTCTACAGCACTAGCTGCTTTTGAATTAGGGAATGTAGTAGTTCCTGCCATAATGTTATCACCACCATCAACAGTTGTACTAGTAAGACCTATTGTAGCACCTTCATTATTACTCTTAGCTGCAATAGAAACCTTAGTAACTGTGTATCCTGGATTAACATTCAATGTAACAGTGTTATCATTCTGATTTGTTCTCAACTTTAATTCAGATGCTTTTCCAGAAACAATACCTGCAATAGCACTACTATTACCACCAGTAATTGTCACTGATTTATACACATGCTCTATATTCTTATCACCATTATCATTAGAAGCCTGGAAAGGAATCAAAGTTTCAGGTGATGTAGAAGAAGGTGCAGAATTTAATGTCCACCTATCATTTTCAGCCAAAGAAGACGAAGTCCAACCAGCCTTTGATGCTGTAATATTCAGTTTACCACCCTTTGCATAGAATGGAACACCTGAAGTACAAGCAGTAGCGGCACCTTCTCCAATTGTATATGTAAGTGTTGCACCTTCTGTAGCACAAGATGGAGTAACTGCATATCCACCTTCTTCATAATTATAAGAGCCAATTGTAAAGGTTGGAGTAGCTACCACTAAAGGTTCAGCATTAACACTTAGGTTTCCCATACAGAAAGTACGGTCAGAATTATCAGCTGTACAATATATAGCAAAAGACGCAACATCCATTTTAGCTTCCAGTGGTGTTGGTGTAGTATAAGTATAATTTGCCGAACCTCCTATAATTGAAAATGTTAATGTACCATCATGCATTAATGTCAATGTTACTACAGGATTCATGCCTGCTGTAGCAACATAGCCTCTATTACTTCCATTACTTAAACCATTAGCGCCACTAGTGCCAGAATAGTAAGAACGGCCAGTTAATTCGCCCGTAGAAACAACCTCCCCCCCAACAGTTACGGTAACAGCAGAATTTGACAAAGAATATGTATAGCCAGCCAAAACCACGCCGTCTGAGTTTTTTATACTAACACCTGTAGTACCAGAAGAGTAATATCCATTATAAGCTGTGAATGATATCGTTAGTTTTTCTCCTTCTTTTACGGCATATTTTCCAGAAGGAGACTCACTTGTATCAAACAGAGCTACAGCGCCCGTATTGGTAACTTGAATTAAATTACTAACATCAGTTCCAGAAACATTGTAATTTGCACCAACAAATGGATTACTATTAGTTCCAAAAGAAGATGTAAATGGGAAACTTTCATCAGTTATAGTATATGAATTCAACACTTTAACACCATATATATATAGGTATCTAGCATGAGAGATTTTAACATCTCCATCAGCAATAACTTTATATATATTTACTCCATTTTCTCCAGACAAAAGAGTAGCATTCGTAGCACTATTCACTGTAGCATTTCCGACTCTCAGTATAATTATCTGACCAGCAAGACAATTTCGTATTGCAAATGATTTATTACCACTACTTTGATTATGAATATAACCACCTGTACGCGCTAGCCATTTTTCACCTGTTTGCATCACAAAATTAGAATTAACTGCAGTACTACCCAATGTTACAGTACCCATTGTCGTTCCACCAATTGTTACAGTTGATTCTGTAGATGCAGACACTTCTGTTTTGTCCTTCAAACCTTCAGCACTGATAATAGCGCCAAAATCAACAGACCATTCATCCGCCCAAGCAGAATTTGCCCCCCCCAGTAGCAGGAATGCCACAAGAAGCATCTTAAAAGAAAAAGTAAATTTTCTCATAGTTTTTAAGTTAATAAAATGATTAATAATTAGTTAATTAAGATTTATATTATAAGCACATTTGTCTATTTTGTCGGATGAGTACCAGTATGGGGACTCATGCCTTGAATACTAGCATGCATACGACTATGCACATAGTTGTGGCAAATGTACGAAGAAGAATTAAACCCACAAAGAAATTTCCCAAAATTTACACATCGGCGCAGGATTTGGTCTTTTTTAGAACATTTTTTTGGAGAAAAACATAGAAAACGAGCATGGAGACGCAAGCAGCAACGAAAACTTTGAACGAAGTGTAGGCACTCTCCCGAATTGGGAGGGTGCCCTGAATCAGGGCGTCCTTTCTATCCGATATTCTACTGGATTTTATGTATAGTTAGAAGCAAGTGTCGCGCCGACGCGCCTAAACGCCTAAATGAATAAATAGCAATATTGTCACCTGTCAACTATCACCTGTCTTTCCTCTTACATCACACCAGTGTGCAATTTTGAAATCGACACCTCAAAAACCGTTCATTAATGAATTGGATAGTTTTCATTAATGAATTGGATAGTTTTCATTAATGAATTGGATAGTTTTCATTAATGAACAGAAAAAAAGATACTAATCTGAACAAACAAAATTATCCAAATAATTCTGAATGAGAACCCAAACGAACGAGTTCTATTATATCACGTTTTTCATCAATCCAAATTAACAAGAAATCACCTTGAATATGACATTCCAAACAGCCCTTATATTCTCCAGAAAGCATATGAGGTCGATATTCTGCAGGAATTGGAAGTTCATCCCTCAGCATTTCAAGAACTGCTTTTAGAGCATCTAGTTTCTTATGGTCATTCTTATACCTTTTAAGATCCTTTTTATATTGCGTGGTAGGTTGCAAGTCCTTCATCAATCCTCGTTCAATATATCATTAAACATTGCATCAACATTGCTATATACCTTATTGCGATTTCTGCCAGACATTGCCTCATTTATTGCAGCCTTAGTCACATCATTAGGTTCATCATAAACAACATCAAGCAAAATACTCTCTACATAATTGTTAAGAGTACGATTTTCACGAGCTGCCTTTCGCTTCAGCCTTTCTATAAGGTCTGTTCTAAGTCGAAAAGATGTAGGTCTTCTAATTAATGTTGCTTCCATATATGTATCCTTTTGTATTACACTTGTATTACTTTTGAATGCAAAAATAATACTTATACTAGATATAACCAAATCCTTTCAAAAGAAAATTACTATTTACACACCTTGCAGAAAATGGTTCGCAACTGTAACCCCCATAGTATCAAAGTACCATGTTGATATTTCAGAAACCCGAAGGAGAGCTCTCCTTTTCCACGTTATCTTTAATTGGCCCATCGCTGAAATACCATATCGATTTCTTCTTGAGATGCATTACCACTCTTCATGGACATGCTTATTTCCTCGTCCAATTCTTCCTCTGAAAATGCAATAGGTTCTTCTGCTTTCATGTGTAGTATCTTTGGGTTGCAAAAATACAGATTTTGTTTTCCCCTACAAAATTCAATAGGTATTTTTTTGACAATTATTTCTCAAGGCTGGGGAAACACAGAGGAAACACAAAAACATAAACATAGCTAGGCGCGTCGGCGCGTCGGCGCGTCATTTGTTTTTTCATATTGCGTAGGAGTGCTAAAAGTAGTTATTAAAATTATTATATATAATATAATATATTATATATAATAATTCAATATAAGGATTTTTGATGCGGGTAGCCGTTTTCTGATTTTCGAAATGACGCGCCGACGCGCCGACGCGCCTAAACGGCAATTTTAACATTTGAAAAAAATCCGAAATGAATTCGAAAATCTATTGCAAGCCACCCTTTTCATGTCGTAAATTTGCACAGGCAAAAAAAAAGAAAAATTGCCTCGTACGCACAGGAATTTTTTTTCGTGTGCACACGAAAAAAACGAATGACGAAAGACGAAGGACGAAAGACTGCCTGGCGGGTAGCGTTGGGGGG
>DDQG01000035.1:17461-18425 GCA_002342585.1 Prevotellaceae bacterium UBA2448 | reverse complement strand
ACAGAAATGCAGGCAAAGCCTGAGGATATTCTGGATTTATTAAAATAGCCGATGGAACTTGTAAGTATTGCCCCACAGCGTGTCTGTGAGGCGGTATTTTCATTCGTTTAATTCTAAAAATACGTATGATGAGAGGAAAATGGAATAGATTTTTCTCATTTTTTGTCTTTCCTTTGAATATTATTATTACCTTTGCAGGAAATTTGTGAAAGATGAACATAAACAAAGCCATTATAGAGAAATTAGCCGAAGGAGACCATAATGCTTTTCATCAGGTCTTCAAGGCATTCTATGGCAAAGTTTATTATTTCGCTCTTGGATTCATTAAGAACCAAACTGATGCAGACGATATCACTCAGATGGTTTTTACCAAGCTTTGGATGAAGCGTTCCATGCTTGCAGAAGTAGAAAATATAGACACCTATCTCTATACAATTACTAAGAATACGGTGTTGAATTTCATCTCTTCTAACAAGTCCCACATCCTTGATATTGAAACAATCAAGAATCTCAGGGAACCAAGTCCATCACAGCAAGAACAAGTAGAAGCCCAGGATTTACAAATTCTGATAGACATGATAGTTAGCAACATGCCCCCACAGCGACAGGCCGTCTATCGGATGAGCAGGGAAGAAGGATTGACTAATGAAGAGATTTCCCAGAAGATGGGCATTCAGAAGAAAACAGTAGAAAATCATCTGAATTTAGCATTGGGAGATATACGCAAGATGCTAAAAATACTTATTTTGTTACTATGTAATTGGGTGTGAGATAAAAAGTAGTAGTCATTAAACAAAGGATGGTCAAGAATGAGTAGATATATACATCATATCATCAAGTACTTCTTCAGTCACCAGGTGACAGATGAGACGGTAACAAAGGTACATCGCCGGCTTGCACTTTCTGACGAAGACACAGAGGATACGTTTCGTGAAATATGGGACGGTCTTGATCATGATGCTGC
>DDQG01000035.1:4531-17426 GCA_002342585.1 Prevotellaceae bacterium UBA2448 | reverse complement strand
GCAATAGCCGTATGCCTAAGTTATACGCATGGCTGCGATTAGCTGCTCTTTGGGTAATACCTGTTGTTCTTATAGGCTCCACCTATTTTATATATAAGAGCATGAGTTATGAGCCAAACTATTATAAGGAGGTTAGGTTCATCCACAAATTTACAGCTTACGGCGAACGTGAGTTGGTAACCCTTCCAGACAGTTCTAAGGTATGGCTTAATAGTGGAAGTACGCTCATCTATCCCTCTCAATTTGTATCAAAGGAAAGGAATGTCTGCCTCTCTGGCGAGGCATTCTTCGATGTTACAAAAGACAAGGAGCATCCTTTTATTATTGACGTTAACCAGATAAGGTTGAAAGTGTTAGGTACATCTTTCAATGTCTGCTCATATCCTGATAATCCAGAAATCACCACAACGCTTGAATCTGGAAAGATACAAGTGGAAATTGAAGAAAAAAATCAAACTTATCTCTTGTCTCCCCATGACCATCTTGTGTATAATTCACAGACTGGTCAGGTAGATATCTCACATCTTGATATTGATAATTATTCTGTATGGCGAACGGGTGCATTATATTTTGACGATGCAAAATTCCGTCAAGTCATAACCCAATTGGAACGAGCCTATAATGTGAAAATCCATATAAGAAACGACCAGTTTGATGACCAGACCATTCGTGTTCATTTTAATTCTAATGAATCCATTGAAGAAGTTATGTCTATTATCAAAATGCTGGTACCCGCCCTTCACTATGAGATAAAGGGACAGGATGTCTACATAGAATAATTTTTTAGTTTTATTAACAATAAAAGATTGGGTATTTAGGGCTTTTATCTTGTCCTAAATATACTAACTTTATTTACTAATGAAAACTGAACCTAAAATGAAACAAAGAAAAAAACTCATTCTTTGGATTTCTGCTATGCTTCTTTTCGCTGGCAGTCTATCCGTTGGGGCTCAGAATGTCTCGTTTAACAATGAACGTCTGACTCTTAAGCAAGCATTTGAGAAGATTGAGTCTGTAAGCAATTACAAGATTGCCTACAATGCCTCTCAACTCAATGTCAACAAACAAGTTGTTCTTAACCAGAAGAACAAGAGTGTTACGCAGGTCATTGCTGATTTGCTAAGCGGCACAGGCTATACCTATGAGGTAAAGGGCAATCAAATTGTCATAGTTCCTCAGAAGGCCGATGTCACTACTCCTAACAAAATCACCATAAAAGGTAAAGTCATTGACGAGACTGGAGAAGGTGTCATCGGAGCCAGCATCGTAGAGAAAGGCACAACCAATGGTGTAATTACTGACTACGAGGGAAACTTCACACTTTCTGCTGACTCAAAGTCCACACTGGTTTTTTCCTATATAGGCTATCAGACTATAGAAGAAAAGGCAAAAGCCAATATGAATATCACACTGTTCGAGGACAAGCAAGTTCTGGAAGAGGTAGTTGTAGTAGGTTATGGTGTTCAGAAGAAACGCGATGTATCTACTGCTATTTCTCAAATTAAAGCAGAAGACATTGCCGACCTTCCCAATGCAGATATTCGTCAGTCAATGGCAGGAAAGATGCCTGGTGTACAGGTGTTACAAACCAGTGGTGATCCGGAAGGAAATAACATCATGGTTCGCGTTCGTGGTGTGTCATCAGCAACGGCAGGTAATGAGCCGCTATATATCGTGGATGGCGTTCCTATGGAAAATGGTTTGTCAAACATCAATCCTAACGATGTAGAATCACTGGAAGTACTGAAAGATGCCTCTTCTGCCGCTATTTACGGTTCTCGTGGTAGTAATGGTGTTGTTATCATCACCACCAAGAAAGGTGCATCTGATAAGTTAAAAGTATCTTATGATGGCTACTTCGGATGGGATAAGGTTTCCAAGAAGCTTCCCATGATGAATGCATATCAGTATGCACAGGTGTCAAAGGAGGCTCACGATAATGCCTATTATGATTTACATCCAGGAGGAACCGATCCGAACGGAATTCGTCCAGAATCTTACAGCAACTATCCAATAGAACTTTATCCCTATCTCACAGGCGAGGAAGGTCTGACAGATACAGACTGGCAAGACGAGATATTCCGTGTAGGTCACACTACCAGTCACAATGTCTCTTTACAAGGAAAGAGTGACGCTGTTAATTATTTTGTTTCTGCGAATTATTACGATAGGAAGGGTATCATCATTGAGTCCGACTATCAGAAATATTCTTTCCGTTTTAATCTTGACGGAAAATACAAGCGATTCAAATATGGTATTAACGTAGCGCCCTCTTATTCTGTCTCCAACAGAGTGAATGCTTCTGGTTCCTATGGTAACGAGGGCGTTGTACAGTCGGCATTAGCCTCTTGTCCTATCTGGCCCGTTTACAATGCCGATGGCAGTTTCAATTATCAAGGTAATGGTTATTGGCGAATTGGTAACGATTATCAGCATAACGAAATCCTTAACCCAGTGGCTTTGGCAAAACTGAAGAGTGATAAGGTTGAGCGAATGACAATTGTGGGAAGAATCTATGCTGGTTTTGATTTTGGCTATGGAATCTCTTTCCAGACCTCATTTGGCGGAAACTACTATGGAGCACAGAATGACACCTTCCGCCAGTCAACATTACCTTTGCTGGGCAAAGCTTATTACGACAACCCATCTAATCCTGTTGGCGAAAGTTCACATGGCTCCTATTTCAACTGGCTTTGGGAGAATCAATTGAACTACAATGCCACCTTTGGTGACCACTCAATCAATGCCGTACTTGTACAGTCAGCACAGAAGGAGACCTATCGTGGTGTTTACGTAAAGGCCACAGACTATCCCAATGACTATATTCAGACGATTACAGGTGGTACGGTAACAGATGGAAACTCAAAAACTACCCAATGGGCACTTGCCTCTTATCTGGCCCGCGTTCAGTACAGCTACTTAGGGCGCTACATGCTTTCAGCAGCCATCCGTGCTGATGGTTCTTCCCGTTTCGGCTCTAACCATCGCTGGGGTTATTTCCCCTCTGCCTCTGTTGCATGGCGATTCTCTGATGAGAAGTTCATCAAGGATAAGAAATTCATGTCATGGTTGAATGATGCCAAGTTGCGTTTCAGCTATGGTAAGACAGGTAACTTTGACATCGGAAACTATGAGCATCTGGCTACAATGGGCATAGAGGACTATGTGCTTGGAACAGGTGACGGTTCACGTGCAAACGGTTACAAGCCTAACGGCGTAGAAAATCCCGATTTGACTTGGGAGAAGACATCCATGATGAACTTCGGTCTTGATATTACCGCGTTCGATGGTTATTTCGGAGCTACCATTGAGTATTATAACTCAAAGACAACGGATATGTTGCTCAATGTTCCTATACCTCGCCTTACCGGTTATCAGACAACCCGTATGAACATAGGTGAAGTGCAAAACCGCGGTTGGGAAATCACATTGACATCACAGCACTCTTATAAGAATGGGCTGAAATATTCGTTCAATGCCAACTACTCTCGTAATGTCAATGAGGTGAAAGCACTTGGCGCCAATGACACGCCTATCATCTCCACAGGTAGCGTATCACATGCCTATTACATTACTCAGGTTGGTGAGCGTATCGGCTCATACTATCTCTTGGTACAAGACGGTATCTTTAAGAGCCAGGAGGAACTGGATGCTTATCCGCATGTAAGCAATGCCAAGGTTGGCGACTTCCGCTTCATTGATGTGGATGGAGATGGCGTTATCGACCTTGACAAAGACCGTACCATAGTGGGCAACTACATGCCAGACTTTACCTATGGATTTGGCGGAACTCTGAATTATAAGGGCATTGACTTTAGCATTAACTTCCAGGGTGTTTACGGTAATGAGATTCTTAACTTGAATCGCAGATACCTTGACAATATGGAGGGTAATGTTAACGGTACTACAATAGCGCTTAACCGTTTTATCAGTACTGAGAATCCTGGCGATGGAATGACAAACCGTGCTAACCGCAAAACTACTGGTAATAACAGTCGCACCTCTACCTGGCATTTGGAGGACGGATCTTATCTACGCTTGCAGAATGTGACCATCGGATACACCTTCCCCAAAAAGTGGACCAAGAAACTCAATCTTGAAAAACTTCGTGTGTACTTCTCAGGCAACAACCTGAAGACTTGGACCAACTATACTGGATACAATCCTGAGGTGAGCCTGCGAAACAGCAATGCTCTTTCACCTGGTGAGGACTATGGTACCTATCCTCTTTCCAAGACCTTCATGATTGGTATAAACATTACAACGTTATAACCCAAATACCACTACAAATATGAAAAGTATAAAAACAATATCGGTTGTGGTCATTGCCTTCCTAATGGGCTCTTGCAGTGATAGCTTCTTCGAATTATCACCTAATGACCAAGTTACCGTAGATCAGATATATCAGACAGAGAACGATTTTAAGATGGCTGTTAGTGGCTGCTATTCTAAATTGCAGACCCAAATGGACTATTACATTGAACTCTGTGAATATCGCTCGGACAATCTCTTTTTGAATGCTCCGACCTCAGGAACACAAGACCGTTATGATATAGACCAGTTCAAGGAGAATGCAGCCAATGGTATCCTTGATAACCTTTGGGCTAATTTCAACAATGGCATATACCGTTGTAATATGGTACTTGACCGTATTGATGCTGCCAATTTTGACGAAACCAAGAAGCAGCAGTACAAGGCCGAAGCCATGTTCATCCGTGCCTATACCTACTTCAATATGTATCGTGCATGGGGATGTGTTCCTATTTCTAAAAAGGTGGTGACTGTTTCAGAAGCACTTGGCATAGGTAGGGCTACAGAAGACCAGATGTATGATATCATCTGTGGCGATCTGAAAACTATTGTTGACAACAACATGCTTCCTGCTAAATACACTGGTAGTGACGTAGGACGTGTTACATCAGGAGCTGCAAAGGCTTTGCTGGCTAAAGCATATCTTACCTTCAAAAAACCCAAAGAGGCTGCTGATGTGCTTGCAACGATGATTGACACTTATTCTTTGCTCCCCAACATTGCAGATGTCTTTGATGTCAATAACAAGATGAATGCTGAGATTATCTTTGCTATCCGCTATAATAAGCAGGAGGTTGGTGAAGGTCATGGGGCATGGTATTCAATTACCAACCTTACCGATGAGACAAACAGGACGGCAACGCTCAATCATCTTTACTCAACTAATGACCAGCGTGCAGCTTTGCTTGAATACGTACAGGTTCCTGGCGTGAAAGTTTGTCTGATGCGAAAATTCTACGACACACGTGATGCTACTACCTCTCAATACGGATGCGACAACATTATCCTACGTTATGCTGATGTATTGCTGATGTACGCAGAAGCACTAAATGAAGTTGGATATAATGGCAGTCAGACAGCACCTGCTACAGTTGCTTTGAATGCCGTGCATACTCGTGCAGGCTTAACGCCTATTGACATCACTTCCGTGCCTGACCAAGCATCCTTCCGGAAGGCTGTGATGTTGGAACGTCAAAAGGAATTCCCCTATGAAGGTCAGCGCTGGTTTGATTCCGTACGTTTGGGAGGAGCGCAAGAAGCTGCTGCTGCTGAAGGACATGCCATTCAGCAATACCAATTATTATTCCCTATTCCTACCACAGAACTTGAACGTATCAATAACGAGTCTATTATGTGGCAGAATCCTGGTTATTAATTTAATAAAACACGAAACATTATGAAGAAGATTATCTATCATATACCGTTACTTTTGGTGCTTCTGCTCACTTTGGTAGCCTGCAAGGATGAATATTCTTTCTCCTCAGAATTTAATCGCTACCAGGCAGAGAAATTGGAAGCCGTGACAGGCGACGAATCTGTTTCCTTAACATGGAAAATGCAGACGGGTAAGCCGCTACCTAATGAGATTTATATTTCATGGACGGCATCTGCCGAGGGAGTCAGTGATGGATCAATGACAGTTGCCAGTGATGTGACTTCTACGGTAGTTACAGGCCTTGTAAACAATGTGTCATATATATTCACTGTACAGGGACGTTACAATGACGGCCTCTCAGGGAAAGTAAGTGCAAGTTGTACACCAAAGACTACTCGTATTCCTGTTTCGGACTTCAAGACTATGGCAGGTGACAAGAGAGTATTTATCTCATGGACTGCTCCTCAGACCTCGCTAGCCTTTACCTATAAGTTGGATGTCCTGACTGGTGGTAATATTCTGAAGACCCTTGAGCCTGCAAGTACTGCAACTTCTTACCTCGTAAACGAACTGAACAATGGAACGGAATACATGTTCCGTATGACTTGTGTCTATGGTCATGGTTCATCAACTTCAGTAGAGGCTTCTGCTACGCCAGGAGAGGTGTCTCCATTCTCTATTTTGCCTGAATCACCACGTATCGCAGAGTTGACACAACTTGATTTGAATCCTGCATACTTCGTTGCAGGAACAATTGCTAATGTTGTCTGGACATTTGCTGATGGAAGTACAGAGATTGGTGAGTCCATTACTCACTGCTTTACAACCATAGGTGAACAAGACATCAAATTGCTGGTAACTTATGTTGACGGAACATCAGAGTCTGTAACAGAAAAGGTTACTGTCCAGTCTTTTGCATGGAATACTGTTTCCGACGTTGGCTATCAGAAATCAAGCAACATCGTGTTCTCGCCCGATGGACAGACCTTCTATACGGTATCACAATCAACCAAAGTTATATATGCCATCAATGCTATTTCGGGTGAAATCAAGTGGCAACAGACGATGTCTGCAGCGACATATGGTGCAGGTCCGGTTGTGGGAGCAGACGGTAAAGTATTCTTGGGAACAGAAGATGCCGCTGGTACTTTAACTTGTTTCACACCCAATGGAACCGTTGCATGGACGGCAACTCTTGGAAAAGCTGTGAAAGCAGCACCTGCTGTAACATCTGACGGTGTAGTTTACGCCCTCGTTGATGGTGGAACACTCTATGCGCTTGATGCAGCAACAGGTAGTGAGAAATGGAAAGCCACACAGTCTGGAAATTCTGGTGGCGTAGCAGTTGATGCTGAAGGCAACATCTATATGGGAACCAATGCGGGCATATGGTCGTACACTAGCAGCGGTACTTTGCGTTGGAGTTGTGACACAGGACATAAAGTCACAGAACGCGGAGGTTCGCTAGCACTTTGTGATGGCATATTGTATGCTACGCTTAAGGCTAAGGGCGGTGTGGCTGCTGTAAACATGGCTGATGGTAAGACGCTATGGACTTACGCAACTCCTACTAACGACAGCTATCACCCAGTAGTTGATGCAGAGGGTACTGTATATATCTGTGAAAAGAATGGCGGACTATATGCCATTAAGAAGGATGGTACATTGAAGTGGAGCTATCTGACGGACAAGAACTATATCTATAATGGCTTTGCACTTGGCGCAGATGGCAATGCCTATATCTCACAATATGCTTCTCCATTCAATCTGCTCAAGATTTCCGGCAACGGAACGGTAGAGGTTGAGAATGCGATTGGTGCACAAACCATGTCTGCTATTACCATTGGTCCTGATGGTCGTATCTATTATGGAAAGAACGGTAGTATTGAAGCTTTCAATTCTGGTGTTCAACTCGCTACAGGTGGATGGCCAATGCGTGGTGGTAATCAACAAGGTTCTAACTCACTAAAATAAAGCATTATGAAAAAGTACAAATTTATATTGTTCCTGAGTCTCTGCTTTGTTATATCCATGCTATCCGTAGCATGCAGTGATGACAAGAATGATTGGAGGCCAACAGAGTCCGTATTGCCTTCGGCAGAGAATGATGCTATGACCAAGTTGTGGTCTACATCACCATTCGATGCAGATATGACAACACGTCTTGCGGCATTCAAGGATATACAGAAGTATGCTGACGAGTGCACGTCAACGATGTTCTCAACCTATCTGGCTGGTTCTGACGCCTTGGCAGCGTCACTGCAGAAGACCATTCCTGCTATCTTCTGCTACAATCAGGCTTTTGAACGTGTTCTTGAGGGATTGAAGAACGATAAGCCTGCTTCTGGTGAGGCCTATATCTATATGCTCTATAATATGGGGTATGTTGTTAAGACTTCATCAGGCAGCTTTGGTATAGATATCTTCCATCGTCGTGGTGCTGAGTTGGCTCCTTATCTGGACTTCTACGGAATCACTCACATACACCAGGACCATCGTAGTCTGCCATTAGCTGAGGCAATGAAAGAGCTCGGGAAACCTGTATTGCAGAATTTCCTTGATGCAAGCGAATATTCTTATACTTCTCAGGTAGATAAAGATTATACGATTGGAAGTTTCAAGATTCATACATTTATTACGAGTCATAACAATGGAACCACAAACGTACCTGTAACAGTGTTTAAGGTTGATTGCGGAGCAGTTGGTGGCAACCTTATATTGATGCATTCTGGCGACTCCAACTTCCTGCCAGAGGAATATGAGAGCGTAAAGGATGCCGACATCGACGTCTACATTCCACGCTATGCGCCTAATGCACTGACTGAGAACAATGTTATTGGCAGCGTTTTCAATCCGAAGTATGTATTGCTTTCGCATATTCTTGAACTTACTCATGCAGACCCAAGTTCTTCACGATGGACTTTAGAACAAGGCCTAGAACGTGCCTCTAAATTAAACTGCTCTCAGACGTACATGCCATTTTGGGGTGAACGGATGATTTGGAAGAACAACCAATTAAGTAAGTAAATGAAGAATCGAATATCCATTACACTGATGCTGTTGTGCCTGTTTATTACAGGCGCAACAGCACAGAACGAAAGAGCAGAAATGCTGAGAGAGAAGATTCTTAGCGGTGACACCTCCACTGTCATTGTAGTTGCTCATCGTGGAGACTGGCGCTACGCACCAGAAAACTCCATAGCTGCCATTGAACACTCTATTGCCATAGGTGTTGATGTGGTGGAACTCGACCTCCAACTGACTAAAGACAGTGTGCTTATTGTGATGCACGATAGCAAGTTGGAACGTACTACAACTGGAAAAGGTAGCGTTGGCGATTGGACAATGGATTCCTTGCGAACATTGAAGTTGAAAAACGGATGTGGTATTAAGACCAAACACCATATACCAACATTGGAAGAGGCATTGCTTTTTGCAAAAGGAAAAGTGCTCATCAATCTGGATAAAGCAGACAGGTATTTCGATTTGCTATACCCTGTATTGGAAAAAACAGGTACTACACGTCAGATTATCATGAAGGGTAAACGCCCTGCAGAAGAGGTTCTTGCATTATGGGGAAAATACCTCGACAAGGTTATCTATATGCCCGTTGTGGATGTGTATAAGGCTGATGCCAAGCAGAAGATGGATGGATATATGAAGAAACTAAAGCCTGCTGCTTATGAACTCTGTTATCAGACTGATGAGCAGATTAGCTACCCGCTTCAAATTAAAAAAGACCTAAAGGGTAAATCTTTGATTTGGTATAATACTCTTTGGGATACTCTCTGTGGAGGCCATGATGATGATCTGGCATTAAAAGACCCCGATGCTGCATTCGGATTTCTAATTCATACATTAGGAGCACGCATTATTCAAACAGATCGTGCAGAGCTTTTGCTAAATTACTTGAAGAAGAACAATTTACATCCATAAGATATGAGTTTTTTGAGCTATTTTAGTGTTTCGCCAGACAAGCCGATGCTGACTGACGAACAAGAAATAAAGCAGAAGTACAACCGTCTGCGCTGGTCGGTATTCCTTTCTGCAACTTTTGGTTATGGAATGTACTATGTGTGTCGCCTAAGTCTCAATGTCATTAAAAAGCCAATTGTAGATGCTGGTGTACTATCAGAAACGGAATTAGGTATCATAGGCTCAGCTCTTTTTGTAACCTATGCAGTAGGAAAATTTGCTAATGGTTTCTTAGCAGACCGTAGTAATATACGTAGATTTCTGTCAGTAGGTATATTTATCTCGGCACTGATTAACCTCTTCTTGGGATTCACTACTTCTTTTTATGTCTTTGTGGCTCTTTGGGCCGTCAATGGATGGATGCAATCTATGGGCGCAGCTCCTTGTGTGGTGGGCCTTTCTCGATGGTTTAGTGAAAAAGAACGAGGCACCTTCTATGGTTTATGGTCTTCTAGTCACAATATTGGTGAAGCGTTGACATTTATCTTCACTGCATGGATTGTAAGTTTTGCTGGTTGGCAATGGGGATTCAAAGGGGCAGGATTGATAGGTCTCATCGGATTTTTCATTTTTGCCTTTTTTATGCGTGATACGCCTGGGAGCTACGGGCTTCCTCCCATAGCACAATATAAAGGTGATGTACCCAAAACCGCACATGTATCAATGGACAAAGCTGCAATTGCCAAAGCACAGCGCGATACGTTACGCAATCCTGCTATTTGGATGTTGGCACTTTCAGCAGCTTTTATGTATATTTCCCGTTATGCAGTTAATAGCTGGGGAATTTTCTATTTAGAAGCAGACAAGGGATATACAAATATTGAGGCTAGTTCTATCGTATCCATTAGCTCTGTATGTGGAATTATTGGTACAATGTCATGTGGTTGGATTTCTGACAAATTCTTCAATGGAAGACGGAATCTGCCAGCATTAATCTTTGGTATAATGAATGTGATAGGACTTGTGCTGTTCCTATTCGGTCCAAAAGATAATGTTGTGGTTGATAGTATTGCCATGATAATCTTTGGTCTTGCTATCGGTGCACTGATATGCTTCTTGGGAGGATTGATGGCTACTGACATCGCTTCAAAGTTGGCATCTGGTGCTGCTTTGGGTATTGTTGGCGTTGCCAGCTATGCAGGTGCTGCTATCCAAGACTTGGTAAGTGGACTGACTATTGAGAAGAGTAAGGTCGTTGTTGATGGTGTGACACAATATGATTTCTCCTTTGTGTCATGGTTCTGGATAGGAGCTGCCATATTGTCCGTTATCTGTGCCTTGACTGTATGGAATGCAAAACATAATGAGTAAGAAGCTGATTGCATTTTTGTGCGTTGTTTGATAAAGTTAGTAGTAATGGTTGAAAGGGCGTAGCTAAGAGGCTACGCTCTTTATTCAGATGGGCAAAAAAGAGGGAATTTAAAAAAACAAAGAAAAAAAACTCTCTATACTTTGGATGATTGCGAAAAAATTTGTACTTTTGCATTCCGAAAAAGATATCGTGGAAAAATAGAGTTAAGACAACTTTCTCGTAGACCTCAAGAACCGCAAATCTAAAGTATCAAACGAGTACGAAGATGTCTGTTTTTGCTTGCGTCCTTGGAGATGTGAGCATTTGCAGATACAGCAACTCGTAGATACGTTGCGGTTCATGAGGTCGCTGTGTTTGTAATGTCTCACGTTCTCCATTTGTATAGAACGTATTATTTGACCAGATATCTTGAAAAACAATTATTTAATAACTACTTAAAACCAAAAGTATGAAAAACTACGAGCTAATTGGCTTAAGGCCATGCAGGGCTGCATTAAGAAAGGCAGTGTGTAGCCCTGGTATTTTGAAGAGAATCAAGAAAATCTTCAGACGTTGCTGCCAGAAAACAAGGAACAGGTTTCGTGAAGGCAAGATTATCATCTATGGAGATTGTAACATTCAGATTATTAATCAATTCCTAGAGGATGTGGAGAACGTAAACATTCACCCTAACCCAACAAAAGATTGACAATATGGATAACGAGCAAAAGAATCTCCAAGGGGGAATCATAAACAACTTTTATGGTAGCATTACGAACTACAATATAATCAATGGCTCAGCTACCTTTAATAATTCACATGAGGAGAAAAACAAGAAACGACTGCCAACAGACTACACGGACGAAATGATTAGTCGGGCTATCGTAGCTTTGAACGGCAAACAGAAGCCGCTCTGTGAGAAACAATTGTTTCTGGGTGTTATTAAAGTGTTGGCCGCAAAATGCGGATGGAGTTCGAAATGGGCTACCAGTTGCGACAGAATAAACAGTCTTGCGATAGCTGAAACCTTAGAAGTAAAATGTGACATCAACAACCTGAAAGCGCCCTGTGCCCTGAAGTTTGCATCCATTGACTATGATGAATGGGAAGACTATAAGCCCACCAATTCCGAAAGTGAAGTGTTCCAGAAAAACAAGGTCATAGGACAGTTGTTTTTTCAGGAACTAGAAAGGCAATACGAGAAGCTGCACTAACTTCTACTACCTATTTCACTAACCTTTTACTACCTTTCCACTACTCCTAAGTGGAAAGGTTTTTTTATGCCTAATTTTGCTTTCGAAATCAAATGCAAAGGGTTTCCCGATGCACATTATTAATTTAAAATTCAAAGCAAAAATGGAAAAAACAATGAAGATTCAGAAGGTGCTGCCTATCCAAGACAGACAGTACCAAGACCAACAGGGTCAACAGAGGGTGTTTACAAGTATGGGCTTCGTGCTGACTGACGGTGTGGACACCTTGTTTGCAGAGGCAACCGGCGACTATGCCCGTTCGCTTGTGGGTTACTTGAACGAGGACGACACCGTTCGCACTCAACTCTCGATGGGAGTCCGTGACTGGCAAGACCAGCAGGGACAGGACCGCTACGAAAACAGAATTTACATTTCAACAATCAAGAAACAATGAAAATGAACAAGAAGAACAACAAGAAGGTGGTGCGCAAAACTGATGCGTACAAGGCGGCAGAAGCCGTAGTGATGGAGTCGGAGCAGCTGACGGCGGAGCTGATGCAGGTATTGGGACAGCATGTCAAGGGGGAACATCCCACGCTGGTGGCGCTGATGGGACTGGCATCGACCGTGGCAGAGATCCTGAAGATGCAGGAAAATGTAGGCATCGAGGATGCAAGGGAGAGATTCCTCTATCTACTGGCCCGTGAATTGACACTGAGAGAGATTAAAGACATTTAATAACCGAGTCGA
>DDQG01000035.1:2396-4476 GCA_002342585.1 Prevotellaceae bacterium UBA2448 | reverse complement strand
AATTCGAATCGATTATGAAAAAGAATACAATTGTAAGCATTGAACAGGATGTCGTCAAGGACATCAAGGCGAATCGTAAGAAGCGCATCAAGGGATCGCTGTTTGTGAACAATGACGGACATGTGGATTTTGATGCCGAGAAGAAAGGCGGAAGCGGGAGTGACTGTGAGACGATCTATGAGACGAACTGCGGACGTCTGTATATGTCGGAGTGCAGCATCTTCATCAAATCGAGGGGTAAGAAACGCCTGGGCCGCAGTCGTTGTGCCGACGTGCTGGAGAGTGACCTGTGTGTGTTGTTGGAACAACTGCGCAAGTGTAAACAAATCAAGAAATAGGAGAGAATGCTATGTTTTGCTATCAAGAAAACACGAAAGATCTCTCTGCGGTGAAATGCCGCAGGGAGGACTTCTGGAAGTGCATACGGAAGAGCAACACTCCCTGGCTGATTGATACGCGTCGGGCGGTGATGAAAGCGGTTGGGCAACATGACACGGAGGCTATGGCGCAGTGGTCGGCACACGAGGACTTCAGGAAGTTCGACGTCAGGACGGTGCGCAGTCTGAAAACACAAACGGCCAAGGACCGATGGAAGAAGAAAGGTGTGGACAAGAAGCTGCTGGCATGGGCCGATGACCTGAAGAGGACGTTGCCAGCGTTCACATTCTGCTGCTACGAGTTCGATAAGGTGAAGTACAAGCCGAAGAAAAAGCACAAGGACGATCCGGAACCGAAAGAAAGGATGGTGACACGCAGACAACTGACGGGATGCCACCTGAACGGACTGGTGATGCTGGACATAGACCATGTAGAGAACCCGATGGAGGTATGGGGACGTCTGCAGCAGCAGGAGGAGCTGATGAAGCGCGTGGTGTTGGTGCACCTGACGAGTTCGGGACAGGGCATCCGCATTATCTTCACGGCGGACATTACACTGGGCAACCTGGCTGACAACCAGATTGTGCTTGCAGAGCAACTAGGCTATACTGCCGACGACAGTTGCATCGACGCCACACGCAACTCGTTTGCACCCAAGGAAGAGGATATCCTGTTCATCGACGAGGAGAGGCTGTTCACGTACTATGACGAGGCCTTCGACAAGGAGTTCACCCCCGAGTATCGAAAGAAGCAGACGCAACCGTTGCATCATCAGTTCAGCGAGAGTGATAGTAATAGTAAAACGACAACTGAGACCGAGCGACCAAGGGTCGAGCAGTCGTCAATGACATGGCGAGGCTTTGACCTACAGGCCATCATCGATGCGAAGTACGGCGACGACCTGCCTCGTGAGGGTGGTAAGAGCCGTCATAACAGTAGTCTGGAACTGGCCTCCGACCTGCTGCTGATGACCGACGGCAACAAGGAACAGACGTTGCTGATGCTGGAAAAGCAGCCGTGGATAAAGGAAATCATTGACGAGCGCAACGAGGACGTGGAGAAGACGGTGGAGAGTGCCGATGAATTTAACAAGAAGAAGGAGAAGGGCACCCTGCATCCATACCCCTCGACGAGTATGCAACAGGCCATCCAACAGGTGACGGGCAAGTCGTACCGGGAATGGGAATACGGGACAACATCGGTGGACCGACAGACGCAGATGGAGCACCGGCTGATGGAATGGGGCAACCAGATAGGCGAGCTGTTCGACGACTTCCCCATGCTGAAGGACGTGTGTGGCGACCTGCCCGTGATGCAGCGGCCTGCTGCGGTGTTCCTGGCTGGCGGATTCATGATGACGCTGATGACACGATGCTGGTACCGCTTCTACCATAAACCCCAGTTGAAGCGCCGACTGAACTGCTCGCTGCTGGTCATCGGAGATCCTGCCTCGGGAAAATCGGTGGCTGGTGACCTCTACGACCTGCTGTGCGAACCCATCAAGGCTTTCGACAAGAAGGGCAAGAATGCGGTGAACTCATGGAAGGAGACCACGGAGGCCACGAGTCAGAACAAGGATAGGGATGTAAAGCCGCATGCCCAGATTCGCATCCACCCGGCACGTACGTCAAACCAGACATTTATCACCGACATGGTGAACACGAAAGAGGTGATTGACGGTGAAGAGGTACAGCTGCACATG
>DDQG01000035.1:0-2329 GCA_002342585.1 Prevotellaceae bacterium UBA2448 | reverse complement strand
AACGAGGAGGACGGTCAGGCTTACAGCAACAAGGGTTCGATACAGGACGACTTCAACGTGACCTGGAACTACATCTATACCGGAACGCCCTTAGCGATGAAAAGCAAGGTGAACAACAAGAACTTCGGAACAGGACTGCCCACACGACTGACGTGCATACCGATACCTGCCACGAACTTCAAAATGATGAAGCTGGAGGACTACGACCACTACGACTTCGAAAGGGAGTCCAGAATGAGGAAATGGGCCAGTCTACTGGACAGGACGAAAGGTGAGCTGAAGCTGTGGCCACTGGTGAAGAACTTATGGGAATGGACGGAACGTCGTATGATGGATGCAGGCGAAGATGAATCCAAGGCAGAGGAAATGCTGTGCAAACGGTGTGCCTACCATGGACTGAACTACTCGGCACCTTATGTCGTGATGCGCCACTGGGACCAGATGCACGAAGACGGCACCTACTGGTGTGGTGACATCAGCGTGGATGAGAAGGACTGGAAACTGTGTGAGCTGCTGACGAACATACATCATGCCTGTCAGATATACTACTTCCTGGGAATGGCGGAGAACTACTTCGACAACCAGCAGGCGGAAGATGCCTCTACGAAGACGCATCGGCTGAAGACGGTCGAGGGCTTTAACAAGCTGCCCAAGGAATTTACTGTAGAGGACGTGATGCGATGCTTTAACCTAGGTAGTGATGCCTCTGCACGCAACAAGGCCATGCGTCTGCAACGCGATCACATTATAGAAAAGTATGAGGATTTCGTGGAGAATGGAAAATTGAAATCAAAATTCCGAAAAACGGGTACTTTGATGCTTTGATTGCGTGGCGTGGCAAACGTGGCATTTGGTAGAAATGAGAAATGAAGGAAATGAGAAAATGAAAGAAATGAAAAATGACGAAATGAATCTCTCCGAGCACTTTACGCTCGGAGAGTTAACCAAAACGAAAACGGGAATTGAGAACGTTCCAAATCAGGAACAGGTGAATAACTTAAAGCGCCTCTGTGGTTGGCTGGAGAAGTTGAGGAAAAGATGGAATGACCTGTATGGCGAAGGGGATGACCCCATCATCATTAACTCAGGATTCAGAAGCCCAGCAGTGAATAAAGCGGTGGGTGGTGCCACACTGAGCAATCATCTAACGGGCTGTGCTGTTGATATAAGGTGCATCGGCATTGAACAAGCTTTGCGCTACGCAGCGATATTGCTCGACATCTCAGATTTGAACAAGGAAGATTTCGATGAATTGCTGATTGAACAGAAGGCGCATGTCATTTGGATTCACTTCGCAGTAAAGCCTAGTTGCAATCGCAGGCGCACAAACTTTAAAAGATAAAAAAAAGTAAAACCAGGGAGACTGGTCCCTGTTTCACGAAATTTTTTCCGCGGAAGCCATACGACTTTCGCGGAAATTTTGTATCTTTGCACACATAAACGACATCTCATTATGTACGTTTGGACCAATAAATATTATATCTAACCTATTATAATTGTAAAAAGGACGCATATGCCTTGACAATATGAAACAGATAAGAATATCATGGATGCTGGCCGCCATCCTCGTTTGCGGCATCTCGTTTACCTCTTGTGATCGCGCCGACAATCCCAGCGGTGAATCAACAGTAACGGAATTCCAGTATGAACTGGATCAGGCCTTAAGTTGGGCGCAAGTCTATGGTCCGCCTACACAGACGCTTGCCGAAGAGGTGGCTGCACGCCACAAGGGAAAGACCACGCCCCTTAACTACAAGACCCGTGAGAGTACCGAACGCAAGTGCATTACCGATAATTCCAGCCCCTTCGAACTGAAGGATTTGGCACGCACCACCGTTCTCTGCGAGTACGATTCGATACGCAAAGTCATCGACGACGTGACAGCGACGGCCACTGAGCGCGGCATCTTCGGACGTTACAAGCACCAGACCAGCGACCGCGGCTATTGGGGCGACCTCTTCAATCTGAAGTTCCAGTACCTCTATACCGAGATACAGGTCAAGAGCTACCGTAATTACTATGCAGCCAATCCCGAGGACATCTGCCGGCCGGTGCTGGGCGACTCGCTCTACAACGTCATCCATACAGAGAGTGGGGTAGAGCCAGGCCTCTCCCATTTCTACTATGAAATCATCCGCGCAGACACCACCAGCGAAGCTACGCGCGAATACTATAAAAAGTTGTGCATCGAATACCATAGTCACTTCGACCCCGATTATGTAGAATCTTTGCAGAATAACTAAAAACATATTATGGTACAGGATTTATACATTTTGATGATTACAGCAGCTGTAGTCAGTATTCTGTTTAAGTTGCTAAAGCAGCCAGT
>DDQG01000038.1:281-22276 GCA_002342585.1 Prevotellaceae bacterium UBA2448 | reverse complement strand
ATAGTACGGAGGGCTCTTGTTTTGTTTATAAGACTTCTTGTTTTTGTGCTATAATTTGTCTTATTTCAGAATTTTGTGTTTCGTTTGTTTTATTAATTTTATAGATGCATAGGCATATCTTTTTGAATAATTGTATATTATTATTTTTCTTTGTTTTCTAGTAATTTTTTCTTCTAAAATCTTGTACAAATTGTATAATAATTCTATCTTTGTAGCGCAAAAAGTTTTCCAAAACGGGAAACTTTTTGCGAGCAACGATGGAAAAAGTTTTCCGTTTTTGCTAACAATTTAGAATATTAATTTTATTAAAATATTAAATATCAGCACTATATGGAAATTAAAAACTTTACTATTACCAAGAGAGATGGTTCAAAAGATTGTTTTTCTCTTGATAAAATCATGAATGCTATTGTTAAGGCGTTTGAAAGTGTCGATCAGCCAGCTGACCTTGGTGTAATCTCTAAAATCATTAGTCATTTAGAGATGAGGGATGATATTAAGGTTGAGGATATTCAGAACCAGGTCGAAGAGGCTTTGATGCGTGAAGGTTATTATAAGGTTGCAAAATCTTTCATGCTTTATCGTCAGCAGCATAGTGAGGATCGTGAAACTTTAGCAAAGTTACAATTCCTTTCAGAGTATTGTGATTCAGTTAATGCGGCTACTGGATCTAAGTATGATGCTAATGCAAATGTAGAACACAAGAATATTGCTACATTGATTGGAGAATTGCCAAAGTCTAACTTTATCCGCTTGAACCGTCGTTTGCTTACTGACCGTATTAAGAAAATGTATGGAAAGGAGTTGGCAAATGAATATATTGATAAACTGACTCATCATTTCATTTATAAGAACGACGAAACCAGCCTTGCTAACTATTGTGCTTCTATCACGATGTATCCTTGGCTTATCGGTGGTACTACTAGTATTGGTGGAAACTCTACAGCTCCAACAAATCTGAAATCTTTCTGCGGCGGCTTTGTAAACATGGTGTTTATGGTTTCAAGTATGTTGAGCGGTGCTTGTGCTACTCCTGAGTTTCTTATGTACATGAACTACTTCATTGGTAAGGAGTATGGCCTTGACTATTGGAAGCGTCCTAACGATCAGGCAGACCTTAGTTTGAAGAAACGTACTATTGACAAGGTAATCACGGATTATTTTGAGCAGATTGTTTATTCACTCAATCAGCCGACAGGTGCCCGTAACTACCAGGCTGTGTTCTGGAATATTGCATACTACGACCGTTTCTATTTTGAGAGTATATTTGGTGAGTTCTATTTCCCTGACGGTTCAAGACCAGATTGGGACGGATTGTCATGGTTGCAGAAGCGCTTTATGAAGTGGTTCAATAAGGAACGTACTAAGACTTTGCTCACATTCCCTGTAGAGACGATGGCACTGCTTACTGATGAAAATGGTGAATGTCGTGATAAAGAGTGGGGTGACTTTACTGCTGAGATGTACTCTGAAGGCCATTCATTCTTTACATATATGAGTGATAATGCGGACTCATTGTCATCTTGCTGCCGTCTGCGCAATGAGATTACTGACAATGGTTTCAGTTATACTCTTGGTGCTGGAGGTGTATCAACTGGTTCGAAGAGTGTGCTCACTATCAATTTGAATCGCTGTATCCAGTATGCCGTAAATCATGATATGGACTACATGGAATACCTGGGTTCTGTTATCGACCTCTGTCATAAGGTTCAGATGGCTTACAATGAGAATCTGAAGGAGCTTCAGGAGCATGGTATGTTGCCATTGTTCGATGCAGGTTATATAAATATCGGTCGCCAGTATCTTACAATTGGTATCAACGGTCTGGTGGAAGCAGCTGAATTCATGGGTCTGAAGATTACTCCTAACGAAGACTATAAGAAGTTTGTACAGGGTGTGCTTGGACTTATTGAGAAGTATAACAAGCAGTATCGTACTAAGGATGTTATGTTCAACTGTGAAATGATACCGGCTGAGAACGTTGGTGTAAAACATGCGAAGTGGGATCGTGAGGACGGTTACTTTGTTCCACGCGATTGTTATAACTCATACTTCTATGTTGTAGAAGATGATTCTCTCACCATTATTGATAAGTTTAAGCTTCACGGAGCTCCATATATTGAGCACTTGACAGGTGGTTCGGCTCTTCACATGAACTTGGAAGAGCATCTGAGTAAGCAGCAGTACGCAAAACTTCTTAAGGTTGCTGCGCAGGAAGGTTGCAACTACTTTACATTCAACATTCCGAATACGGTATGTAACGACTGCGGACATATCGACAAGCGCTATTTGAAGGAGTGTCCTCACTGCCACTCAAAGAATGTGGACTACATGACTCGTATTATTGGTTATCTGAAGCGCGTAAGCAACTTCTCACAACCACGTCAGCAGGAGGCTTCACGTCGTTTCTACGCATCTGCGAAGGTATAGGATGCTGAAGTATGTCAATACGGGGGTCGTTTTTCAGGAGGTTCCCGATGAAGTGACGCTTGCAATCAACCTGTCCAACTGTCCGTGCCATTGTCCTGGTTGCCACAGTCGCTATCTGTGGGAGGACATCGGACTACCGCTCGATACGTCTGCAATAGATGCTTTTGTGGAGAAATATGGTATAGACATCACCTGCATTGCTTTTATGGGCGGCGACAATGATCCTCGTGGAGTCAATCGTTTGGCACAATACATCCACGAAGAACACCCTGCTTACAAGGTGGCATGGTATAGTGGCCGATTGCGCATTCCGTCCTTTGTAAACAAGACCGATTTTGACTATATAAAGGTGGGTCCTTACATCCGGCACTTGGGTCCGCTTGGTAAGAAAACCACTAATCAGCGGATGTATAGAAAAACAGAGACCGGAGAGTTTGAAGATATTACCTATCGCTTCTGGAAGAAGTGATTTGAGAAAGGAGATGAGAGTCGATTGGCTCTCATCTCTTTTTTGTGAAAAATCTTTGGAAATAAAATAAATGTTGTAATTTTGCGAGCGAAACAGAAAAGACATTAAAAACACTATGGCAAATGTAGCAACAGCCCCCACGGGAGGGCAAATTCTGGTGAACATAGAGAATATCTCAATGCTCCGTGATATCAAGAAAGCCATTAGCATGGTTCGCGGTGTCACAAAGGTTACTGTACCGCATATAAAACGATTATCGTCCTACGAGCGTTCCCTTCGCGATCTTGACGAAGGACGCGTATATGGATACGATAGTCTGGACGACCTTATCAAAGAGATAGAAGGATGACTTTAATACGGCACACATTCCGACCTGTTTGGAAAGAAATACCAAAAATAACCTTATGCAAAATACCATTAAGAAAAATACCCCTCCCAGTAAGTTTGGGCTGAAACTGACAGAAAGAGCGCTGCAGCGCACTACGATATAACTATGGCACGTTCCGATTCCCTGTGTGGAGTCGGGGCGTGATTTTTATTTTTATAACAAATTAGATATACTCGCAAAAAAAATCATGAAGAGAAAAAAGTATGAGAAGCCATCCCTGGAGGAGGTAGAGTTAAGACAACAGACCTCTCTACTGCAGAACAGCGTTACTGATAGTGTGGATGCCACAATGACCCATGAGTGGACTGAGGAGACTATCTGATGCCCCGCTGCAAAACAAAGTATTAACAACAAAAACAGAAGAAGAGCAATGAATACAAAGAATATTTTCAAGGCTGTGGCAATGGTCATGCTGATGCCAGCCGTGCTGCTGACTACCTCTTGCGGCAAGGGAGACGATGCTGTAACCAATTCTGAGAAACCTGCAACTACTGAGGCTGCCATCAATAAGGGCTATGCTCTGCCCGTAACCGTGAACGTAACCCGCCAGGGCGACGGCACGCGCGCTACGTTTGACGGCAGTAAGCTTAACTTCAGCGATGGCGACAAACTGTTTGTGTATGGTAAATATGCAACTGGCTCTAAATCTTTTGCCGGCGCGCTGGATTATGTGTCTGAAGGAACATTCAGCGGCACCATCTATGCCCAAGATAATACTTACAGCACATACGACGCTCTTTTCACAGCTGCTTCTGCAGGAGATAATCTCACCGCCACCCTGCTGCCTTATGGCTACGAGAGCACGGGCTTTTTATCTATTTACAACAACAGTACTACAGATATAGCTTGGGACGATAGACTAACAGTTTCTGGTTCGTATGCTTTTGTTGCCTCAGAGACTGCAAAGGCAACAGGCGTAGAGCAGCTTAGTTGGGAGCAAGCAATCAACAATTACAGCAGTGGCTTTGCCCTGAGCCCCGGAAATGCCATTCTCAACTTCACCATCACCGGCTTGGAGGCTGGCGCTCAGAACGTGTCATTACAGATACATTCTGGATTTGATTTTACTGTATCAGGAAGCGTGACTCCCAATGCTTCGGGCGTTGCCACATTTGCCATCGGCGTACCCGTTGGTGCAAATATAAAAGATATGTCTAATAACCTGACCGTGGGTAGTAGTAAATTCACCCTTCCCAGCAGCACAACGTTCGCCGCCGGCAAGATTTATAACATCACGAGGGTTGCTAATGTCATCAATAGCCAATTCAGCGTGGGCGCCGAGAAGAAGGTGTATTTCTCTAAGGGCAACCTGCGCTACGCATCGGGCACATGGAGTTTCTTCGACAACCAGTATGACTATTACACAAGCTACAGCGCAGACGCATGGGATAAGTTCGGCTGGAGCACATCTGCCAATACTTACGGCATGAACACCTCTACAACATCCGACGATTATTCCGGCGACTTCGTGGATTGGGGCGCAACGATTGGCGAAGGCTGGTACACGCTTAGCAAGGATGAGTGGGTGTACCTGTTTCAGACCCGCACCAATGCCGCCAGCAAGTACGGCTATGCCACGGTGGCTGGTAAGTATGGCATCATCATCCTGCCCGACGAGTTCACCGATCCTAACAATAATGGTGGCTCACGTGCTTTCGTTGGTTCTTCCACCACCAGTTGGTCTGCCAACATATATAGTGCAGAGAACTGGTCTTACATGGAGTCTGCTGGTGCGGTGTTCCTGCCTGCTGCCGGCTACCGCAGCGGAGATTCGGTGTACGATGCCGGCACGTACAGCTACTACTGGTCTTCTACGGCCGTCGACGAGAACATCGCTTACGCCGAGAACATCGCTTACGACGTGAACTTCAATTCGGACGGCTTGAACGCAGACGACGGCGACGGTCGCTGCTGCGGGCACAGTGTCCGCTTGGTTCGCGATGTAAAGTAGAAATTTATTATTCCCCTCACCCCCGCACTGCGGCGGAAAGCTTCGGTGCGGGGGCGGGGATTCAAAGAACAAAAGGATGCCACTTCACCACTGA
Organism: Prevotellaceae bacterium UBA2448; assembly: GCA_002342585.1. Taxonomy (GTDB): domain Bacteria; phylum Bacteroidota; class Bacteroidia; order Bacteroidales; family Bacteroidaceae; genus Minthosoma. The sequence goes on along the minus strand of DDQG01000038.1, from coordinate 16,944 downwards.
AGTGCTCGCTTTGTGTCGTTGGCACGACCACTCGCGACGCGAGTGATGCCCCCAAGGTCGTTGGCATGACCACTCGGTGCACCGAGTACTTAAAAAACGTCGTTGACAAGACCACTCGCGGCTCGAGTGATGCTCCCAAAGACATTTTCTGACCACTCGGTCTGCCGAGTGACCGAAAAATTCTCTAATTCTTGATAAAAACGAAAGGAAGTTGACATTTGGTTGTCAACTTCCTTTTTTCGGTTTGTCTGCTGCGGGCGAGGGCGCTTAGTCTTTTCCCATCAGAAAGGAGTACATCATGCCGTTCTCGAGTTCTTGTGCGATTTCGTCGCCACAGAATGCAGAGACGATGTCGTAGCCCAGTTGGAGGGCGGCAGCGGGACCTTTTCCGGTGAAGAACTGTCCGTCGCGTTCTGTCAGGTTGCCGGTGTATGTGGCGCCGGTGAGGAATTTTTCAAAACCCGGGTAGCAGGTGACTTTCTTGCCTTTCAGTATGCCGAGATTGCCATATACCATCGGGGCGGCACAGATGGCGGCAAGTGGTTTGCCTGCGTGGAAATGGGCAAGGATGATGTCTTGCAGTTTCTTGCAGTCGTTCAGATGTTGTGCTCCGGGCATACCGCCGGGCAGGAACAGCATGTCTGCGTTCTCGTAGTTGTTGTCGGCAAGCATGGAGTCAGCCTTCATCTGTACGCCGTGGGAACTTTCAACCATCTGACTGGGCATGATGCTGACTGTTTTTACTGGCAGCCCTGCTCGTCTGCAAACGTCGATTACGCCAAGAGCCTCTACGTCTTCAAAGCCGTTGGCAAGGAATGTGTAAATCATAATATTAATCAGTTTTTTGTTTGTTTTTGGGATTTTTGCCTTACATTTGCAAATGTAAGAAATAAATACAGAAAAATATGGCAAAGAAATTAAAATTTGCACTTTTTGGAAATGTTTATCAGGAACGCAAGTCGGCGGTTGTACAAAAGTTCTTTGCGGTAGCGGAGAAGTACGAGGCTTCGATCGCCATGCCTAAGCAGTTCTACAGTTTTCTGAAGGATGGCGTGAAAATAGATGTGCCTCAGTGCGAACTGATTGACGGAGATGACTTTTCGGCCGACTTCGCAGTATGTCTTGGCGGCGACGGAACCTTCCTCGATGTTGCCAGTCGCGTGGCTGACAAGCAGATTCCTATCATCGGTTTCAATACGGGCAGGCTGGGTTTTCTTGCCAGTTATCAGCCTTCGCGCATTGAGAATGCCATTGCTGACATTTACAACGGCAATTATAATATAGAGGCCCACAGCGTCTTGCAGCTCTTCTGCGACGACCTTGAACTGCAGGGCTATCCTTTTGCGCTGAACGAAATTGCCATCCTGAAGCATGACATTTCTTCGATGATTACCATTCATACGGATATTGATGATGAACACCTGACTACCTATCAGGCGGACGGACTCATCGTGAGCACGCCTACGGGCAGTACGGCTTATTCGCTCAGTGTCGGCGGACCGATTATCGTGCCGCAGTCCGACACTATCTGTCTCACTCCCGTAGCTCCTCACTCGCTCAACATGCGGCCAATCGTCCTGTGCGACGATGCAGAAATAGAACTTCGTGTCGAGAGCCGTTCGGGCAATTTCCTTATTTCGCTCGACGGACGCAGTCAGAGTTATCGCGACAATGTTCACTTGCGCATCCGAAAAGCCCCTTATTCTGTGAATGTTGTAACGCAACCAGGACATAATTTCTTCTCCACACTCCGCAAAAAGATGATGTGGGGAGCCGATCGTAGAGGATGAAGATAAATAAGACAAAATATTCGTGGAGTGCTATCCTTGCATGGTTGTGGCGTCATCATAAAGGCTGCCGCATACAAGCCATTTGCAACGCCCTGATTGGTCTGACCATGGTCGCGTTGGGTCTGCTTGGCGTCGATACACTTCGAAAACTGACCGACATAGCTTCCGGCGCTCGCGAGGGCAGTATCGTTTGGATGTCTGTTCTCCTGGCACTTGTTTTCCTTTCGGAGATGCTGCTCCACATCCTATCTACATGGATTGAGGCCGTGCTTGGAGTGCGTGCTCAGAATCAGATGCAGCAGTTCTTCTTCCGTCATCTGCTGAAAGGGCAGTGGAGCGGTGTTGAGAAATACCATAGCGGCGACGTGCTCAACCGCCTTTTTACCGACGTAAGCGACATTGTCGGACTGATGACCGAAGTAGTACCTTCGACGCTTATCGTTGTGGTTCAGTTCTTCGCCTCGCTCGTTTATCTCTACATGATGGACAGCACCCTTGCCCTTATCCTCGTGATTGTTTCTCCGGCGTTCCTGCTCCTCTCGCGCTTCTATTTCTTTCATATGCGCCGCATCGTTCGCCATATCAAAGACTCCAACTCGGCTATCCAGTCGATTATTCAGGAGAGCATTATCCATAAGATGGTTATAAAGACCCTTGAACGCACTGATACGATGATGGAACGTCTGGAGAACCGGCAGTCGCTCCTGCGTCATCAGGTAAAACAGCGTGCCAAGTTTGCCATTCTCACAAAAACACTTGTGAATATCGGTTTTACCTCTGCCTATCTTATCGGTCTCGTATGGGGACTTTTCCAGTTGCAGAGCGGCATCATTACAGTCGGTGTGCTGATAGCCTTTACGCAACTCATCAACCGCATTCAGCGTCCGATGCTCCAAATGGCACGCATCCTGCCTGTGTTTGTCAATTCGCTTGCCAGTTCCGAACGACTTATGGAACTGGAGGAACTGCCGCTCGAACCGGCCGACGAACCCGTATCCCTGCAGGGTGGAGTAGGACTTCGTTTCGATGATGTCTCTTTCCGTTACCAGCCTTCGAACGGGCGCAGCGGCCGTACGGTTCTCAGCCATTTCTCCCACGATTTCCAGCCGGGCAGTTTTACGGCTATCTTAGGAGAAACCGGAGCAGGCAAGACGACTCTTATCCGCCTGATGCTTTCTCTTATAAACCCTGTGGAAGGACAGGCGCTGATTTATAACGATGAAAACACTTACACGGTTTCACCATCGACTCGTTGCAACTTCTCTTATATCCCTCAGGGCAACACACTCTTCTCCGGTACTATCCGTGAAAACCTCCTTCTCGGCAATCCTTCTGCTACCGACGAACAAATGGAGCATGCCCTGCAGATTGCTATGGCAGACTTCGTATTTGAAATGCCAAACGGACTCAGTACCGTCTGTAGCGAACATGGAGGCGGACTCAGCGAGGGACAGGCTCAGCGTATTGCCATCGCCCGTGCCCTCTTGCGACCATGTCGTATTCTCTTGCTCGACGAGGCTACTTCAGCACTCGACGAAGACACAGAGCGCGACCTTCTGCAAAATCTGAAAGCACACTATCGCAACGGAACAATAATATTCGTAACGCATCGTCAGACTGTCGTCGATTATACAACTGACACGATTCGACTCGAACGTATAACAGGATAGAAAACATGACACGAGCTCGAATAAAAAACATATTTTTCATCCTTGGAATCGTGGCAGTAGTGATAATGCTGCTTACGTTCGAGGTGAGTTTTGTCGAGTTGTGGCACTACATCTGTCATGCAGGTTATTGGCTTGTCGCCATTTTTGCCTTATGGGGCATTCTTTACCTGATGAATGCCTGGGCGTGGCAGGTCATAATACGCGGCAGCGGTCCCTGTCCCGTCAGTTTCCTTTATCTGCTCAGACTTACCGTTTCCGGTTTTGCACTAAACTACACGACTCCCATCGGGCTCCTCGGGGGCGAGCCGTATAAGATTCTTGAAATGACCCCGCACATAGGTGTGCAGCGAGCCACCTCTTCCGTGGTACTCTTTGCCATGATGCACGTCTTTGCACATTTCTGTTTCTGGTCGTCAAGTATATTGCTATACCTTCTGCTGGCACTGTTTGGCATTCTGCCCATGAATGTCGGAACGGCTCTCGTGCTCTTTTTCATGACAGTATTCTGCAGCCTTGGCATATACCTTTTCAGTCGCGGCTATCGCTACGGACTGGTACGCCACCTTTTCATCATAATCAGTTATATCCCCGGTTTGCGAGGGTGGGGCAGACGTATGCTGAAAGAACGCCATGACGACTTCGTACGCATCGACCGTCAGATTGCAGAACTTCACAGTCAGGAACGTTTCACATTCTACAAGAGTCTTCTCATCGAATACGTAGGAAGGGTTTGTCAGAGTTTTGAAATTCTGTTCATGCTCCTTCTTTTCGATCATAATGGCAATTTCCTGCTTCTGTTCTCCTATTCATTTCTGATTCTCAGTTTCACCTCCCTTTTTGCCAACCTCCTGGGATTCCTTCCCCTCCAGCTTGGCGGGCGAGAAGGCGGTTTTGCTATATCCGTTTCAGCCCTTGGCATGACAAGTGCCCTCGGTATGTTCATATCCATAATATGCCGAGTACGTGAACTCTTCTGGGCTATTATCGGACTGGCACTGATGAAAGCAAAGGGTAAAAGTGCAAAGGATGAGTAAAAGAGAGGCTAAATGGAAGTTATCGCTACGCTCGAAGTTAAAGACGATACTTAGAATGGTAGTTTGATAATGGAGTTAAAGGAGTTAACGAAGTTATCGCTACGCTCGAAGTTAAAGACGTATGAGAGTTGATGTTAGAGAAATTGAAAACTGAAAAAATATAATTCTCTAATTCTTGATAAAAAAACCTAGACCAGTATCGTCTTAACTCCTCTAACTTCTCTAACTTCTTAACTACTTATCGCACTCCAGTATCGTCTTAACTCCTCTAACTTCTTTAACTCCTTTAACTCCTAAAATAAAGCTTTCGAAACATAAAATTAAAATATATAATTCAATGACAAACCATTTACAACTTCGTGATACAAGCTTCGTTGATCTCATGCAGCGTCGTATCTTCAATGTCCTTATCATTGCAAATCCATACGACGCTTTCATGCTTGAGGATGATGGCCGTGTAGATGAAAAAATCTTCGATGAATACGCTAAGTTAGGTCTGCGTTACCCACCTCGTTTCTTCCGTGCTTCCACTCAGGACGATGTGGTTCGCTATTTGAAACAATATGATTTCAACCTCATTATATGTATGCCAGGTACAGACAATAATGATGTGTTCGACATAGCCCGTGATGTAAAATCGCAATTGCCTTCCATACCTATCGTGGTGCTTACCCCATTTTCTCATGGTATCACAAAACGTATGGAGAACGAAGACCTCAGTGCCTTTGAATATGTATTCTGCTGGTTGGGAAATACCGACCTGCTGCTTTCCATCATCAAACTGATTGAGGATAAGATGAATCTCGAACACGATTTGGCAGCTGGTGTGCAGATGATATTGCTCGTTGAAGACAGCATCCGTTTCTATTCTTCTATCCTTACCAACCTGTATAAGTTTGTCCTGCAGCAGAGTCTGCTTTTTGCTACTGAAGCCCTCAACTCCCAACTCGAGATGCTTCGTATGCGCGGTCGTCCTAAGATTGTGCTTGCCCGCAGCTACGAAGAGGCTTGGTTGCTCTATAGCCGTTATAGCGATAATGTATTGGGCGTTATCAGTGATTGCCGCTTCCCGCTTGCAGCAGGGTCGAAAGAAACTGATGAACTTGCAGGCTACAAACTGCTTCAAGCCATCCGTGGGGTGGATAACTACGTGCCTCTGGTACTCAATTCCAGCGAACCGGAACGCAAGGTGTATGCCGACATGTGTCGTGCCGCTTTTATCGACAAAAACTCAAAAAAACTCGATCACGACTTGAAGACAGCCCTTTATAAGCACTTCGGTTTTGGCGATTTTATCTTCCGTGACCCTAAGACTATGAAGGAAGTCGTTCGAGTCCATAATCTGAGGGAACTCCACGAGAATATTTTCAAGATACCTTCGGAATCTCTCCGTTATCACCTCATGCGTAACAATGTGTCGCGTTGGCTTTCATCGCGTGCTCTCTTCCCGATTTCTGAATTTCTGAAGAAAATCACCTGGGATAAAATCAACGACGTCGATACCCACCGTCAGTACATATTCGATGCCATAGTTACCTATCGTCGAATGAAGAATCAAGGTGTGGTAGCCGTCTTCCATCGCGACCGTTACGACTCCTATAGCCAGTTTGCCCGCATCGGTGAGGGCTCTCTTGGAGGCAAAGGACGTGGTCTTGCCTTTCTGGATAATATCATCAAGCGCCGTACGGACTTGAATGAATATGAGAAAATGAAGGTGCTCATACCAAAGACTGTCGTTCTCTGTACTGATATCTTCGACCAATTCATGGATTCCAACAGCCTGTACGAGGTGGCTCTCTCGGACATTCCCGACGAACAGATTCTTCAGTATTTCCTTCATGCACGCTTGCCGGAGGAATTGGCAGACGACCTTATGTCTTTCTTCGATGTGGTTCATGCTCCTCTTGCCATCCGTTCGTCGTCACTGCTAGAGGATAGTCACTATCAGCCGTTCGCGGGTATCTATTCTACCTATATGATACCTTTTGTCGAAGATAAATACATGCGGCTGGAAATGCTTTCGAACGCAATCAAGAGTGTATATGCCTCAGTGTTCTATCGTGCTTCGAAAGACTACATGACAGCAACTTCCAATGTCATCGACCAGGAAAAGATGGCTATCATCCTTCAAGAGGTGGTAGGTCAGCATTATCCTTCGGGCTTTTATCCTGCTATCTCCGGTGTGGCACGTTCTATCAACTACTACCCGATTGGCGATGAAAAGGCTGAGGAGGGTATTGTAAACCTTGCACTTGGTCTGGGAAAATACATCGTCGATGGCGGACTCAGTCTTCGTGTTTGTCCTGCCCATCCGGATAAGGTTCTTCAGATGAGCGAACAGGATTTGGCACTTCGTGAAACCCAAACTAAATTCTACGCTCTCGAACGCAACGAACAGGCATCTGCCAATTTCCAGATTGACGATGCGTTCAATCTGAAAACAGTAACAGTCCGTGATGCTGAAGCAGACGGCTCTTTGCAGTGGATCGTATCTACTTTCGACCCTTATGACCAAACTATCTACGACGGATTCTATGAAGGTAAAAACCGTAAGATAATCAGTTTTGCAGGTGTCCTCCAGCATGGAGTTATACCTCTGCCGGAAATACTTCGCAAGATACTTAAATACGGTCAGGAAGAAATGGCTCGACCAGTTGAGATAGAATTTGCTGTGAATCTGAATGCTGATAAAACTGCCGAATTCTACCTGCTTCAGATTCGTCCTATGGTTGACAATACCATGCAACTCGATGAGGACATCACCCTCATTCCGGATTCCGACTGTCTTGTGCGCAGCCATAATGCAATCGGTCATGGTATTATTTCAGACGTGTACGATGTGGTCTATGTCAAGACGAAAAACTTCTCTGCTGCCGACACTCAGCAGATTGCAGACGAGATAGAACATATCAACCGCACATTCCTTGACGAAGGCGACAAACATTATCTGTTGATAGGTCCAGGTCGTTGGGGCTCATCCGATCCGTGGCTCGGAATACCGGTGAAATGGCCACATATCTCTGCTGCTAAGGTTATCGTTGAGGCAGGATTACCTAATTTCCATGTTGATCCGTCACAAGGTACACACTTCTTCCAGAACCTTACCAGCTTTGGTGTGGGTTATCTCACAGTAAACGATTTCATCGGAGATGGAATATATCGTCAAGATTATTTTGATTCACTTCCGGCTGTAGCAGAAACCACACATGTGCGCCATGTAAGGGTTCCAAACCCTCTTACCATCAAGATAGATGGTATGCATAAAGAAGCCGTAGTGGTTAATGGTTAGTGGTTAATGGTTATTGGTTATTGAGGGTTTTTCGTCTTTCGTTTTTCGTCTTTCGTTTACTCCTCATCAGTAACATAGTACGATTCACCTTCGACTTTTTGCTCTTCTATAGACTTCTCTATACCCTCCATAAATCCACTGAAGGGAATGAACGCTTTGAACTGTGCAGCCCGTTTATACCTCGGCATTCGGGGCTTGCGAGTCGGTTCGTGGTGTGGTAAATCGATTATGTCCGAATAATCTTCACTTAAATAATTCATTATTTTATCTTTTGTAGGAAGTCAATTTCAACGATACGTAGTTCGCCCTTCACCTTCTCGCTACCTGGAGTTTTGTAAAGATCCAGTTCCGTTGCCGGACCGCCCGCCAGTTCTGTTACCTGTCCGAAGGCATCTTTATCCGTAGCACTGCCTGTCTGACGTATTGTATATGTCTTTGCCTTCACTGGTTTGTCGATGAACAGACTGATATATCCCAGTGACTTGTCTGTATTTCCTTTCCATACAATTTGGTTGTCTGCAAGCACCTCTATGGGGTAGGAGCGTTGACGCCATCCTGTGAGTTTTATGCTGATTTCATCGATGGTTGCAGCCTCTGCAAGTTGGTAAGTAATCCAAGCGGTTGACAGTTTTCCGTCGTTCCTCCACTCAGACAGTTCGTTATCGTCCCACGACTGCTTTGCCTCGTTCTCGTTTGCTCCTGCTGTAGCCGATGAAATGGCTATAGTACGCAGTTTGTCGGTATATGAAGCAGTAGCAGGGGTTTCTCCTCTCAGCAGACTGCCTTGCAGGTGGTCTGATGCCAGATAGCGCGACATGCCGGCACTGATTTGTTCCTTGTCTGCTGTGGTTGTCCATTCTATGTTTGCAGAAGGCAGACCTGCAGCATTGGCTGTGAGACGAATCTTGCCTGGAGTGGTAGTAGAACGAACCAATACTCGACTCACTCCGGCTTCTACAGGAAGGGTAGTGGCAAGGATGTAATTGTCGCCGTCAGGACTCTTTCCTATGCCTCCGCGCCATTCACCCTGACCTTCAAGAGACCAATGTATGAAGCGGTTGTCAACCGGACAGCGCTGTCCGTCCTTATCTACCACTTCTACCTGTATGAGTGCCACGTCGCTGCCGTCAGCTCTCATGCCTCCGTCAGGATTCTGCATCAGGGTCAGTTGCAGATGATCTGCTCGTCCAGCTGTCTTATGACTTGCTTCTGACTCTACAGTCTTTCCGTCAGCAGCATAACTGATTGCCTTCACCTCTCCTGGCTGGTAATGCACCTTCTTAAAGGTGTGCAGGAAAGTGTATTGTGGTTCTGTACTCTTGCCCACCGACTTTCCGTTGACGAAGAGTTCTACTATTGGCGATGTAGAAACTACATACACATCTTTTACTACTCCTGAAGGGTAGTTCCAGTGACCGATGATATGACTGCCTTTGTGTTGCACATCCACCCATGAGTTCCACATCACCTGATTGGCATAGAATGCATCTTTCTCTATTCGCATAGCATCAACCACACCGCTCGTGCGGAAATTCATCTCACTGCGCCCGTGAGTATTTGTGTCGGAGAAGATGATTTTCACACCACCCGAACTGACTCGCTTTCCCATACCCGGACGCACTACATAATAGTCATTCCATCGGCGAATCTGTTCTATTGTCAGTTGGTCTTGGTTCTGGTTGTAGATGTCTGCCGGAGCATTGCGATAATATGGACCAGCTCCTTGTTTGTGGTAAGGATAAGAATAGTCGTCCCAGTACATTCTGTAACCCTCATCTCTACAGTATTCCATTGCCCACATAGGGTGCTTGCCCGATTTGTTTATGTAGAGCATCTCACCTCCGTATTCAGCTTCGTTAATGTCGAGCATCTCGCGTGAACCGATAGCACGTCCTCCGTGAGGGTCATATTCGTTTCTGATAGCGATGAGTTCCTTCATGTGTTCACGTGAAATACTCTCGTTTCCTCCCTCATAGAAGAGGATAGAAGGATTGTTGCGGTTATAGATGATTGCATCGCGCATCAGTTCTGTGCGCTGACTCCAGTGGCGACCTGTTACGTCCTTCTCAGCATCGCCTGCAGGCATAGCTTGGATAAGTCCCACACGGTCACAACTCTCTATGTCGAGTTTCGAAGGGGTTACATGCATCCAGCGCACCAGGTTTCCTCCGGAACGAACCATGAGGTCGTTGCTGTAGTCTGCCAACCAGGCAGGTATGTCGATACCTATGCCCGGCCATTCGTTCGAAGTGCGCTGAGCATATCCGTGCATCATGATGCATCTGTCGTTCAACCAGATAAGGCCATTGCCAAACTCCGTCTTGCGGAATCCTGTATGGGTAGTCACTGTGTCGCCCTTCTTACCACCTACCACGAGACTTGTCTTTACAGTATATAGGTATCCATAGCCCCATGACCAGAAATGAATGCCTGAGAGACGTTTCGAGGCAGAGAGTATGGTTGTGTCGCCGGCTGCAATCAACTTCGACTTGCCGCTGAATTGGGCGATTTTCTTGCCGTCACTATCGATGACTTCGACTTCCAGACTTACCTTTTGGGCACTCTTAGTCGAATTGACTACCTGTGCCTCCGCATTGGCAGTCACCTTCTTTCCCTTTATGTCGTATTTGCTACCATAAATATAAGTACCAATGGTTCCGAGGTTTGAATAGAGTGGGAGAGTCTGATACACAGCATCAGTGACGTGCAGGTTCACGTTCTTTGGCAGACCACCCATATTCATATTGAAATTCTTATTGTTCCACTGAAAACTTGTAGGTGCCAGTTTGTTGTTTGGCAGGTTATTGCCGTCCTTGCTCTCCGTAGCACCTTTCTCTACGAGCAACGGACTGCCGTCGGCATTCTTCTCCTTATATGCCCAGTCATTATCTGTAAGCACCTCCAATCGGTTTTCCTTACCGATTTTGAGGTATGGAGTCAGGTCGAAACCGAAAGCCATCACACCGTTCTGGTGAATACCCAGACGCTTGCCGTTCAGCCATACCTCAGCACTTTGGCGGGCACCTTCAAACTCTATGAAGACGTGTTTTCCTGACCATTCCATCGGAGCTGTAAACACCTTTGTATATCTGCAGGTGTCGTCAGGTATATCAGCATTATTCACCCGATAAGCCCAATCTTCGTTCCATGCACGAGGCAGGGTGACAGAGCGAATCTTGCCGGCATTCTCCAGCGCCTCAGCAGGGTAGTGGATTTGCCAGTCACCGTTGAAATTGAGTTTCTGACGCTGAGCTATGACTGTCGGGCTACAGAACGTAAAAACAGCACACAGGGAGAGAATAATCTTTTGTTTCATGTCTTTATAGTGATAAGTTATTTATTTACGAAAGTTTTTGTTCCATTTACAATATAAATGCCACTCTTTGTGATACTGCTAAGACGATGCCCGCTAATATCGAATAAAACGTCATCAGTTGTGAGTTCATCGGCATTTATTTGATTGATGGCTGTTGGGTCTGTCACTACTCTGATAATACCACTGGATATATCGGTTGTGTCCCATTTATAACCTGCCATTGGAATAGCTGGCTGGATAGTCACATCGCCGTTTATGGTTATATTGCCTGAACAATCGATAAATTTGATGTCTGTGTCAGGCAGATAATTATAATTGTCGTTCAACTGAGACATTAGGATGATAGGTGAAGTGAGTGTGACATTACCCGTCACCTTGAACACATCGCTATTGGTTTTGCTAACTGTAGAACGTGTGCGTACTCGTAAATAGCTGCCTTCGTTCATTGTCAGGTTACCTGTTACAGTGATGTTGCTCACAGTTGTCGAAGTGGTCTTGCCAGCAGCCATTGTGCCTCCTGAACGTACAACGACGCTCTTTACTTGACCGCTACCGCCAAGCAGTCCTCCGTTCTGGATTGTTATTGTACCATTTGTAATTGGTTTGGAAGTATTCTTAGCTTCTATTTCTCCTTCATAAATATTGATTCCGCCTTCCGAAGAACCTGTTAATGTGAGTATTCCAGTGCCGTACTTGTTTATTGTGGCAGCACTGTTGAATAGTCCGGCATAGGTAGTGTTAGTATTCAGATATCCCACATTCCAAGTGCCGGTGGCAAGTGTGCAGTCTGTTGCCGATGCTGTCAGAGCTCCAATCTTGTGAGTCATGTTAGTCTGGGTCGAACTCTGACTGTTATATCCGGCAGTATAAACACCTGCTCCCAGTGTCAGAGAACCCTTTGAGAGTTGGAGGGCTGACGTAATATGGAATTCACCCGAAGTGATGTTCAGCGTACCTGAGAAGTTTGAAAGATTTGAATAGAAATCGCCTCTTACGTACGGGAAACTGATTGCCAAAGTACCTTCGCCCAGAAGCGAACCGCCCATCTTACAACGCTGACCTCCACTGACGGTGAGAGTCTTTCCTTTGTCTATGGTTATGGCATTCGTGATGTTTGGCACAGTCGATGTGGAGTTCACATTGAAGATTCGCAGTGTGCTATTTCCTGTTACATGGATCGGAGAACCTGCCTTGCCGATTGTAGCGTTCCATGCTCCCTGCGATATTGTACCTGCTGCCAGAATGGTCTCCTTATAGCTGTTTGCTCCTCCGTAGTTCAGGTTAAGTTGTCCGCTGCCTTTCTTCAGCAGAGTTCCGTTAGTGCCCTTTACTGCGGATTGCAGTGTGAGTGTTCCTGTAGGAATGTTGATTGTAGCAGTATCTGTCAGATTGAAAGAACGGTTTGTAGCAGCATTCGTGTGGTTTACTGTCAGCGTACCTTTGCCGATGCTTACAACTGTTCCTGCACCAAGACAACATGGAGTACCGCTATTCTCCAGATTGGTCACAGTGACAGTTCCTGCATTGATGATGGTCTTGCCGGTGTAATTGCTTTTTGCAGTCCGCAGGTTGATTGTGCCCTTGCCGCTTATGAGCAAGTCGCCTTCACCGCTGAAACCGCCTTCGCCACTGAAAGTGTATGTATCTTTATCGTTCGTGAATTCCACTCCGTTGGTAACCATAAGGTCTGAAATGATGATGCTTTTCTGTACTGCTCCGTCAGGGAAGACAACCTTATCCCCTGCGACGAAAGTTGTCGGTTCACCATTCAGTGTGAAGTTAGCTGTTTGGTAGTCCCAAACATTGCTTTCAGCTCCTGTCCAGGTTACACCCTCTGCAGGTTCACGAGTGCCACGAACTACCAGTTGGAGTTTTCCGTCCTCTGTTTCTATTGCGTAGTTCAGACCGACCAAACCGCGAACAAGAATCTTGGCAGGATCAGCAGTGAGCGTTCTTGTACATTCCATCAGTGTGTATGTACCCTCTGCAGGCACACTTTCTGACAGGACAAACGATATGGTATTGGTCTTTTTCAGTGTGAGGTCGCCATTTACCTTGATTTTATCGTTGTTTACACCATCTGTTGTTTTCAGATTGATTTCCACGAAAACATCGCCTGTAAGTGTCAGGTTGCCGTTGAAAGTGAAAGTGCCGAATGGCTCTGCCTTAGTTCCTGGCGACAGACGACAACCTTCATAGTTGAGTCCTCCTTCAAAAGCCGCTGTGCCGTTGAGTGTTGTATTTCCTGCCAGAGTTCCCTTTGCTCTCAGAGCGAGTGGGGCAGTGATAGTGCCGTTTACTACGAGTGTTCCTTCGCTGATGATAAGTGAATCGGTCGATGTTATGTTGCCGTTTATAGTAGTTGTGCCTAATAACGACTTGAAAATCTTTCCTCCTGCAATATTTCCGTTTAGAGTATAGTCGTGCTGCAGTGGATTGATGAAGTAAGTAGCTGACGGACGCACTTCCGAACTGATAGTGATGTCGTTGCTGTTATTTCCGCTTACATCGAAAATAACACTCTTGCCGTCAGCAAATGCCTGTGCTTGCTTCTGGTCATAAGTGGTAAACGACGATACTCCCTGTGCCCAGTTGCCCGACTTATAACGAAGGTCTGCCTGCATCACAGGAGGAAGCGGAGGCATAGGCATACCTACACCGAGATAGAAACTCGTGTTCGGATGCTGATAATATCCGCGTGTTGTGCAGTCCAGTCGGTAATGAGGGTCTTGCTGCAGACAATAAATGCTATAATTGGTTGGAATGGCAGTAGTGTAACCTACCAGTCCTGTGCTGGAACCGTCGTTCTGCACAGCAAGTATAACCTCCTCGCGCCAGTCGCCTATAATGTCTCCCATAAACGCAGGACGAGTACCTGTTGCTGCATGGGCTCCCCAGAAAGACTCTTGCGAAAACTCAATCAGTCTGCTTTTTCCGCGTACTGTGGTTACCATAAGGTTGGTTCCGTAATTGCTGCCACCAGGAGAACTGAGTTCTTCGCGCAGCAAATCCTCGTTCCACCACACACCCTCAAACATAGTCTTTATTCCCCACTGACTGCGAGTCTCGCCTGTGGGTTCTCCCTTACCATTATATATGTAGTCGTCCGTAAAACTATACAGTTCATACCCCTTGTGGTTCGGGTCTATATCCATGCAGGCACCACGACCTACATCATACACACTAGGCAGATACCACTCCTTGAGTCTCTCGCCATTGGCTGGGTCATAGATAAGTTGTCCGAGCAGAGCACTCTGCTGAATGGCAAAGCACTCCATTCCTGGACGGTCAGGATTTATGTCGCTTAGAATCCATCGGTCACCATGTCCGATACCGGGACTGTGGAAAGTACCCTTCAGCGGATTCACACTGTAACCGCCTTGCACCATCTCGTCAAATCCGTCACCATCTACGTCTGCTACGCGCAACTGGTGGAACTCAGCAGGCCAGGGACGCTTGTCGTTACGGCTCCAGGTGGCACTATGGTGCCAGTTCGAAGCTGTTCCGTCAGTCCATGTATAATCCCATGAGAAAACATAATTGTGGTGAGTCTTGCCGGTATCTCTGTCCAGACACTCCATCACGAGCGAAGGATGTATGCCGTCAAGGTAACAGATAGAGAAGTGCCCTTCGAGTACTGCATAATTAAAACTCATATACTTGCTTCTGCCCGTGCGACTCCATGTGTCGGAACCATCGTGCACAGTTGAGTAATCCAGCTCGTTACAGTCGATTTCTTCGCCGGTTTCACCGTTGATTACGGAAATATAGAATGGTGGCAGTTTTGTCGATTCATTACTGTAATTCACGATTCCATCGCCATCTGTGTCGGGTGAACTGCTGCCATTTGCATACTTTCCCCAAGTGTTGTTTGCTTTGTCCCAGAAACGGGTGCCGTCGGAACTGCGAATCATCACCTCGCATTTTCCGTCGCAGTTTATATCGTAGGCAACGACCATATCGTTCTGTCCGCCACAGATATTGATATTAGGACCTATATCCACAGTCCAGAGCAGAGTGCCGTCCAACTTATATCCTTGAATCTTATGACTGGTAGTCAGGTCAACAGTACCGCCATCCCCGTCTGGATCTACCTCTCCAGCTCCTGCATAAAGTCGGTCCACTACGATGGCATCGAATTCTCCGTCGCCATTAAGATCCATTGGCCAGGCAAACTTAGTGCGGTAGTTATTCCGTTCCAAGACAGTATTGTCGAAATCGAACTGAAACCACACATTCGGCCAAGGATGAGTAGTATAGAGGAATGGTGCACTCTTCTCGCCCTCAGTTCCGTTGATTACGGCACTTACAGCATATTCAGTGTTGGCAGATAAAGCTGTATGAGCATAATTAGTCTTCGACAGATTCGAAGCAATGCGAGTCCACGAACTTCCGTTTTTCGGTCGGCTATATACATTATATCGGGTGTCTTCCGGTTCCTGTGCCAGTTTTCGCCATGAAATCAGTTTCCCTTGGTCGCCAAAACGAGTTGATGAATTATAAGTACGATCCACAGCTACCACTCCACGACCCAGTGGTTGCTGAATACGTTGTGCCTGCATCTGCGTTGAAATCAAGGCTGGCACCAAAAGAAGTAAAGTCAGAAAATGCTTTTTCATAGTCTTCGATACGTTTGTTAATTATTACTTTGCTGCAAAGTTATTAAATAAACCAAAGCTATAACAGCAAAAATGTAACAATATATGCAGAAATCGTACCAAAACCGACTCAAACCACTAATCTCTAACCATTACTTAAGTTCAAAGTTTCAAGTTCCAGGTTCCAAGGACTTTGTACGAAAACGATAACGAAAACGAAAACTCTTTAACCTTTAACCATTAACCTTTAACCGTTACAACTCAATAACCCATAACCTATAACCATTATTTATTATCGTGCGCAATTTTAAATCGCCCCCTCAAAAAATGTGTTGGAACATTGGAACATTGCAACAAAAAAAGCTGACAAGGCGATTGCCCAGTCAGCTTTTTCAATTATCAATTATCAATTATCAATTTTCAACTTTCACCTAGAATGGTCCGTGTCCCATACAACTTGTAGTTGTGATAGCTGTCAAAAATGCTGTGAGTGCGGCTACTACTACCTTCACCACTGTCTCAAGAATATCGCGTTTCATAATGTTTAGTTTACTGTTTACCGTTTACTGTTTACAGGTTTTTCGTTTTTCGTCATTCGTCTTTCGTTAGAGAAAGCGGGAGCCCCGAAGGGCTCACCTTTCACATCGTTTAGCTCTCGTCAGTGCCATCTTCGGTGCCGCCACCTCCGTTACCTCCGCCTGGGTTTGGGTTTGGGTTTGGGTTTTCGTTTTCGTTTTCGTTACCACCACCCTGGTTCTGGTTAGAGCCGTTTTCGTTTTGGTTTTCGTTAGAACCATCGGTCTTGCCATCAGACTCGCCAGTCTCATCACCTTCTGGGTCTTCAACTTCGCCGGCATCGGTAGTCACACGCTTCACCAGTTCGCCGTTGCGGTCGTAGCAGGTAATCTGAACTGCCGTTTTAGCCAGTTCGTCCTTCAGATCTACAGAAGGGATGAAGATGATGCG
>DDQG01000038.1:0-239 GCA_002342585.1 Prevotellaceae bacterium UBA2448 | reverse complement strand
CGCATGTTGCCGAGTCCTGGCAGCGCCACTGAGTGACCTTCTGTTGCCCATGCCTTGATTACTTCGCCTGCTGCATCCCAACATGCCTTCATCACGCCCTGGTTCACTCCGCTGCGCAGAGCAGCCTCGCGAATCACCTTGTTCTGATTCAGACTGGAGTACATCTCAGGCTTCATCACGTAGCGGTACTTGCCTGTAGATTCCTTGTCAAACTTAAGCAGTCGTTCCACTGCCTTAAT
>DDQG01000036.1 GCA_002342585.1 Prevotellaceae bacterium UBA2448 | reverse complement strand
GATATTAGGAAGGCATTCTGCGAATTTTATGCCACATATGTTAAATAATGAGAAGATACTTTTCAGAGTTATTTTCCTAAATTCAAGAAGAAAACTCGTCAAAATGCAAAATAACTGCAAATTGGCGAGTTTTCTTGCTATAATCCGAAAGCTACCCCCAAAGCAATTGATTAGTAATTTTGTTATATATGTATTTGCACATAATATCATGTGTAATATAATTTGCAAAATGAGATATAACAAAACGATGGTCATAGATTGGCTGTATAGTAGAAAGTGGAATGAGAAGGGGAGAGAATAAATCGGTTTATTTTCAGTAAAAAGAAAAATGTGATTTTTGGGAAACATCAAGTCGTTTCATTCTGCAAAGTTTAGGTTTACGTTTACCCATGTATATATACATGCACCTCTAAACTTAAAGATTAAACCTACAATCATCATGTTCAGGGTTTACTTTACCTTATTATATATATAAGAACATCTAAACTTAAACCTAAACTTACACCGCAAGAATCCGTCTGTTTTTCTTTTAATTGAAACAAATAATGGCAAGATGAGATGTCAATTCGTCTAAATATGTTAAAAAGCAAACACATTCTGCAAGAAAAACGTGCAGAATGAACGTAAAGTCAGAAGAAATCATTAACTTTGCAAACAAAGTTTGCAGAATGTGCTTTTCGGGGATTATTTCCCTTACTGAGTATGTGATGCAACTACAGTGAAAATGGTCTGGCAAAATGTTGACCAGATTGTTGACCAAATTGAGTAATAACCCTTTAATTAAAGATTGGATGAAGACTGATTTTATTACGTAATTGAATATTCTTGCAAAAAGAACGAATATCTTGCAGAAAAATGAATATTCTTGCGAAATATTACGAGACATCAACGTGCAGAACGTGCAGAATGCACGAAAATTGCAGTCCAAATGTTGACCAGTTCAAACGTAAATCATTGATAATCAGCATATTAGCCTCAAAGTTAGCCGCCGCGCAGGCAGCCGTCGAGGAGTAATTATCACTCTTACAAAAATGAAAGGGACTTGTCCAATTGGGCAGGTCCTTTTTTGTGTCTTCAAGTATGCTTTCGACGTTTTGGAGACAAAAACGTCGCATAATATGCGATTATTTGCAGATTTGTTTGGCTATTCGACAATAATTTCGTATTTTTGCCGCATAATTTGCGACATTATATCTGTTATTTCGTTGCACAAAGTAGGAATACATTATGTATATACACGAAAGATATAATTGGACAAACTTCCGTTGGGACACTTCTAAGGTGTCGCTTCTTCAGGAGATAGTATTCCGTAAGCAGGGTTTGCTTTACGGGAGGCTGAGTTCGTTGGGCTTTGACAGCAAATTACGTGCGATGGCGGAGAACCTGACCTACGACGTAGTGTATTCTTCGGAAATTGAAGGCATACGGCTGAACGTAGATGAGGTGCGTTCTTCCATCGCAAGAAAGCTTGGCATTGAGAATGTGAAATATACTGCGCCATCGCATTATGTCGATTCCGTCGTGGGTGTGATGCTCGAAGCGGTTCAGCATTATGATATGCCCCTCAGTAAAGAGAAATTGTGCGCTTGGCAAGCCGCTTTCTTTCCAACAGGCTATAGCGATGGCGGGCAGATAGAGATTGGTAAATATAGAACAAACGAGGAGCATATTGTCAGCGGGATGTTCGGACGTGAGAAGATTCATTATATTGCTCCGTCACCAGACCGTGTAGAAGAGGAAATGCAAAAGTTCATCACTTGGTTTGATGGTGAGGAGCCGGTGAACAGTGTCATCCGTTCTGCCATCGCTCATTTCTGGTTTGTAAGTATCCATCCCTTCGAGGATGGCAATGGCCGTTTGGCTCGCATCCTTTCCGACATGCTTCTGGCACGTGGCGAAAAGAGTGAGTTCCGCTTCTACAATGTCTCATCACAGATAAATAAGGACAAGAACCACTACTACGAGATTCTTGAACGTATGCAGCATGGTGATGGCGACATTACTGAGTGGTTGGTATGGTACATGCAGAAATTGGTTGATGCGCTCGACGAGGCAGATACCATCGTGACTACCATCTTGAATAAGAGTTTCTTCTGGCAGAAAGCTTCGTCTGTTCCAATGACTGAGCGACAGACTCAGATGCTCAATCTCTTTCTTGATGGCTATGAATCAAAGATAACGTCAAAGACATGGGCAACATTAGCAAAGTGCTCGAAAGACACGGCCATACGCGACATACAGGACTTGGTTGACAAGAACATACTGAAAGAGGACATTCCCGGAGCCAAGCGCCCCAGTTACTCCATCGTCTATGATGCAGAGGATTTGACGCAATTCTTCACAGAGGTAAGCATTACTGAAGAAAATGGCATTCCATATCTCAAAGCAAAGTTCAAAGGAAAGAAAACAATTTGTGAAAGAGTTCTGAAACTTGATGCAGATAGATATCAGAAAGGCGATTTACCATTGTCCAATCTGCTCAGTAAATATTGCTCGTATATCGTTGCAAGTAATAGAGAATAGTAAAAAAATGAATTTACTTATAATCGGAATTTAGATATGAATTTATTTGGTATTTTCAAGAAGAAGAGTGAATCTGGTTTGACATATAGTGAATTAGAAACATGGCTGAATGAAGTTATGCGAATGACTATTCCCGATGATGTCGTGGCTTTCTGTTTCAACTTGTATGAGGATGTCAATAAAAGTTGGACTCTCGAATTGATAGGAGCTAGTTCATTTGATCCAACTGATAGTGACTGGGCATGCGATGAAGTGTTTACTACCAGAGAAAAACCTCTTACTTGGAATGATAATAAAGAATGGCAAGATGTCCAGACTGTGACTGTAAAAATGATAAAAGACTATTTGGAAAAAGGTAAATATGGAAAGGCATTAAAAGAACGGCAAGGATTGGCAGTCGGTTTTGTAGATGGAGATTTAACACTACTGTAAAACACGATTATCGTTGTTATGAGCATGTAAAAACGCGCAGAATGTGTCGGATTTAAGGTGCCAGTACTTTACACCAAACCTGTAAATAGCTGATAATCAACATTTATTAGCCGCCGCGCAGGCAGCAGTCGAAGAGTAATTATCACACTGATATAAATTTAAGGGACCTGTCCGTTTGGGCAGGTCTCTTTTTTAAATGTTGAACAGGTAATAGCAAAAGTACTTATGTCTATGCATGATGACGTACCGCATCCAACCTAGGTTCAGATAAAGATTACCAATCTTGACAAGAGGCAAATACAGTTGTATCAAAAGATAATACGATAACAGATGTGCTATATGAACTGTCAACAAATTAGATTTCACTTTATTTCGGTTGAAGACTCAGTCTGTATTCGCTGGGGGACTGGCCAAGGTGCTTGGTGCAGTAACGGCTGAAGTAAGAGAGCGACGTGAAGTTCATCAAGTCGGCTATCTGGGTGAGTGACAGGCGTTCATCATTCAGATAGTCTTTTAATATAGGTATGGTATGACGGTCGATGTATGAGGTGACACTATGTCCCGTCACGCGCTTGATGGTGGCAGAAAGATATTTGGGCGATACGTTCAGCCGTTCGGCATAGTAGCTCACATCACGCTCCGTTCGGCTGATGCCAGTAGCCAGCAGAGCCATCAGTTGTTTCACGATGTTGGCTGTGCGGTCAGTATGGGTGTCTGTTGCATCACGTTGGGCATGGGCCTCGAAGATGTCGTACATCATCGTCAGGCAGAGGCTGCCCATCAGTTCGCGATAGAACTGCAAATGGCGCTCGTCCTTGCGGTCACGCAGACGATGGAAGTCATCAAGCAGATGTCGTGCTTGTTCATCCGTCAGTTTGATGACGGGGTCTTGGTTCAGAGAGATACTGCCACCGATGCTGTAGTTGTTCGACGGCAGCAGGTTTTGAAGAAACTTATAATCAGCAGCAAACCATTCTACCTGCAAGTCATCATGTGCCGCAAGGTTTCTTACTCTATCGGGCATCGGTATCACAACCAAGTCGTTTTTGATAATGTGGTAGCAATGCTCGTTGAACACAAAACTTGCCTCACCTGCCAAGCAAAGCAGATGCATGCAGGTGTGGCTCAACTCATGGGCATTCATCCCATAGAAGTCTGTGGAATATTGAAAATCTGCCTTCATGACTGACAAAATTGCGATTAAGCGAGCGCAGAAAGCTTGCTTTTTGCCGAGCATGAGCAAGTTCGCGCAGTTTTACTGCGCAAAATTACACATTATTTTATATATAAAAGAACGATTTAGGCAAAAATTGAAAATTGTGAAGTAATTTGTGAAACAAAAGTATCAGGAAATCGTCGTAACTTTGCACTCAAATTCAAAAGTATATTTAAAATGAATTTCAAAAGTATCATCACAGCCGCCATAGCATTGCTGATTTCCACAGCTTGCAGCGGTGGCGCAAAACAGGAGAAAGTTATGAACAAGGATGGTAAAAGTTTGGTAGTATTCTTCTCACATGCGGGAGACAACTACGCAGTAGGTAACATCGAAGTGGGCAACACGAAGATTGTGGCCGACTACATCACAGAATTGACGGGCGCTGAGCAGTTTGAGATTGTCACCCACAAGTATGATGGCATGGCTTATACACCACTCATCAATCTGGCGAAGGAAGAGACCAAGAACGGTGAGTTGCCTGAATATGAAGGCGACATCGACCTAAACAAATACGACACTGTGTTTATTGGTGGCCCCGTATGGTGGGGCACTTATCCTCAAGTAATGTTTACCTTCTTCAAGAAACACGCTAATGACCTGAAAGGCAAGACAGTCATCCCTTTCACCACTCACGAAGGTTCTGGATTGGCCAACTGTGTGGAGGATGTAAAGAAAGCCTTCCCTGGTGCAAATGTTACAAAGGGCTTCAGCATCTACGGTCACGAAGTGCGTACGGAAAAGAAAATGGTCGAGAAGTGGCTTAATGGTTTAGGATATTAAAAAATGAATAATATGGAGTATATTAAACTTTACAACGGTGTTCAGATGCCGACATTGGGCTACGGTGTATTTTTGGTAAGCCCTGACGAGTGTGAGCGTTGTGTGAGCGATGCTTTGAGTGTGGGCTATCGCCTGATTGATACGGCACAGGCCTACCAGAATGAGGAAGGTGTAGGCAATGCCTGGCGCAAGAGTGGCATCAAGCGCGAAGATTTGTTCCTTGTAACAAAGGTCTGGATATCCAATGCTGGTGAAGAACAGGCTGCTAAGAGCATCGATGAGAGTCTGCGTAAGTTGCAGACGGAGTATATCGACCTGCTGCTCATCCATCAGGCCTACGGCGACGTGTTCGGCACTTGGCGGGCTATGGAGAAGGCTTATCGTGCAGGCAAGGTGCGTGCCATCGGTGTGAGCAACTTCCAGGCAGGCCG
>DDQG01000027.1 GCA_002342585.1 Prevotellaceae bacterium UBA2448 | reverse complement strand
TCTTGAACCTTGAACTCTTGAACTCTTATCTATCTGCGCGAGCAACCAACTGCGGGATATTACTGCATGAGCCTTAAGGAATGGCAGCGATGCTGTTGCTGACATCTCACTTGAGATGACACTTTTCAGATATTCCTCAAGTGGCAGGATGTTGATTGCACAAACTCGTCCACCGTCGTTTATCAGTCGGAGTGAACCACGGAAGGTCTGTGTCTCCTGTCGCTGCCAATGGAAATTGACTCCGATGGTGACATCAGACAAAGAGAAGGAGGCGTTGGAAGCCTCCTTAGGTGTAAACAGTATCTCGTGGTAGAGTTGGTCGCGCCATCTGATAGCTGTCTCAGTAGCTGTTACAGTTTCCTCACCTGCACCAAACTCCTTATCTCCAAACAGATAATCGCCATTCAGTCTGAAACGTATCCGTTCTGCCGTAACAATACCAACCTTTATGACGGACATCATTTCTTAATCTTATCGATGATTTCCTTAGCTACATCTGCAGAACAACCACACTCACGAATAATTGAAGCGAGCAGTTCCGGAGTGATTTTCTTATAATCCTCTTCACGCGGAGTAATGATGAGTCCTGCCATATCGAGTGCCCCCGGACTAACCATAATCTGCTGGTCGCCCTCCTTGAAATAGCAGTCGGGACGATGCTTCGCACGAGGTATTACAACTGTAGTTATGTAGTTCTCGCCTGTCACAGTACTTACAGTTATCCACGAAAGGATGTTCATCTGTGGTTCGCTGTCGCCTTCCTGCACAGGCATTGCATCATAGAGTTTCTGGAAGAGTGCATTATTTGCCTCTGGAGTCTTTGTGACAACAACAAACCCAGGACAGAGATATTCCTTCAGTTTAAAGAGTCCGAAGGAGTCGGACAGAGTTTCCATTCTCAGTGACTCCAGATAGTCCTTATCTGTGAGAGGGAACAACTTATCACGCTTGAATCGGTAGAGTTCTTCCCAGTCTCGCTGTAATGGTACTATATTAAGCGGACCAACCTGGAAGTGCAGATGATCTGGAGCAGAAGCGCCTGACTTAGGTCCGTTGTAGAACACAAGCATATTCTTCAGTTGCACAGTAATTCGCATCATATCTATGTACGAATTGCGAATGCTCTGCGGACGATGCTGATGATGAGGAATGGTGAAGTGCTTTGGCAGAATAGGATATGGATTGACAAGCAACTGATACTTTCCTGCAATCGGGAAGTCGGACTGCTCGAGCGGACGATTGAGTTCGCAGAGGAAACAAGGACGCTTTTTGATTGATGCTTTATCAACCTTAGCTCCAGTTGACTGAATGCGAGCCGGATTCCACTGTACACAAGCCTTGACATTATCTATCAGCATCTCGTTCTGTCGTACTTCTGCAAGTGCTGCATACCTATCCCCTACTTCCTTCCACTGCTTGAGTTCGTTATCGAAGAATTCCATTGCACCATCGTAAGTCAGGTTCATGCTCCAATATTTATTGAGA
Source organism: Prevotellaceae bacterium UBA2448 (assembly GCA_002342585.1). GTDB lineage: Bacteria > Bacteroidota > Bacteroidia > Bacteroidales > Bacteroidaceae > Minthosoma. Next base: position 41,670 of record DDQG01000027.1, on the reverse strand, counting down.
GCCTGACGACTTTCAATCTCCATCGTGCGCAACAGGTCCTTATACTGATTATTGGTATTTATCTGTTCTGGGGTAAGGGCTGCATCACTATTGCCTTCCCAACGGCGACACAGATACAATTCATCATAAATTCTGCCGATTCGGAACTTACGGGAGAAAGCCAAACCGAGTGCATAGTCCTCTCCGTATGATGTATTCGGCATTCCTACTTTACGCAACAGAGGAGTATAGAAAGCACGTGGAGCTCCAAGTCCGTTGATACGCAAAGCATTGTTTCTACCGTTTTCATCGGTCCATTCCTTATGATCAATGATACCAGGAGGAAGGGTTTCCAGTTGGAAGTTGCACATACGGTACGAACCGATTACCATAGCACATTTCTCAGCATAGAACTTATCTACTATCTGCTGCAAGGTGTTAGGACTGCTATAGAGGTCGTCGCTATCCAACTGAACTGTGAATTTTCCGCAGCGTTCATCATTGAAAGCAATCGACCAGCAACCACCTATTCCGAGATCTGTACGATCAGGAGTAATCAAGATGCAACGAGGTTCCTTTGCAGCTATTTCCTTTACGATCTCTCCTGTGCCATCGGTCGAGTGGTTGTCAACTACTATCACATTATATTCGAAAGAAGTCTTTTGAGATAATGCAGAATGTACGGCATCAGCGATAGTTTTCACACGATTGCGTACAGGTATGATAACAGAAGCCTCAACAGGATAGTCTGAGTATTCTACATTTATATCTGAAATGACATCGGAAGGGATATATGCATCTATGCGCTTCAGATGGTTGGTACAAACCTTTTCCATTTCAACCTGTACATCGCGGTTCTTTGGATTCACATAGTCGAACTGTTTTTCGCCACTCTTGCGCAAGTCGAGTTCTGTCTCTGTATAAAGATATTCGCGAAGGTGCAGCACAGTAGCCTGGGCAGAATGGCGCAACATATACATTGCCAACTCATACCAACCGGCATATTTCCACTGACTCATGGAATGTTCCTTCACGCAGTTACGAAGACTCTCAGTAGAAACCAACTGAGCAGAACCATAATCGAAATCGTCACGAACACTACCCAACTGAACATCAATCTTCGGCATCCTGACAATGCTGTCACCATGCTGAGCATAGTGGTCGGAATAAATCATTGCAGGCTTCACATTCTGAGCAATATTATACATACGCTCGAGAGCCTGATAACCAAGACTTACTGCCTTCGGATGCACATACAGGAAATAGTCGGTAGTCACATTCTCTGCAATTCTGCGAATCATGTCGGAACTGTAGAATGTACGGGCTGAAAGATTTTTCGTGCCTTCCACCTTTACGGACATGTCCGATGTCTGCATCAGGAAGATGTTACGTACTAAAGAAGTGTTTCTCAGTTGGGAAATCAGATTTGTCGTTGCCACCTCATCAATATAGGGAATGCAACAGTCTATGCCTTTCATCATAACTAAATTATTTTGCCACAAAGATACAATATACAATATTAAATATAAAATCAGAAATAGAAAAAAATTGTATCTTTGTGCCCAATAAAACTTAAAATTATGGAAAACAACCGTCAAAATGAAAATCTGAAGGCTTTAGGCAAGACTACGGAGTATCGGACTACATACGCCCCAGAGGTGCTTGAGACATTCATGAACAAACACTGTGAAAACGATTATTGGGTACGTTTCAACTGTCCTGAGTTCACGTCCCTCTGTCCTATCACAGGACAACCGGACTTTGCCGAGATACGCATTAACTACATTCCAGACAAGAAAATGGTTGAGAGTAAATCGCTAAAGCTGTATTTGTTTTCATTCCGCAACCACGGAGAGTTTCACGAGGATTGCGTAAACACTATAATGAAGGACCTCATCAAACTGATGCAACCGAAATACATCGAAGTACTTGGACTTTTCGTTCCACGTGGCGGCATCAGCATTTATCCATATGCCAACTACGGCATTCCAGGCACCAAATACGAAAAGATGGCTGAACATCGGATGCTCAACCACGATATGCAATAAAAACAAAAGTGTCATTTACAGAAGCTGCTGCAAATGACACTTTCTTTTTATATATGTTCTATTATTTCAAACGTTCCTGAATAGCTTTGCTCTCAGCCTCATAACCAGGTTTGTTCAGCAGGGCAAACATATTCTTCTTGTAAGCCTCAACACCTGGCTGGTTGAATGGGTTTACTCCGAGGATAAGGCCAGATATACCACAAGCCTTTTCGAAGAAATAAATCAACTGACCGATGTTGTACTCATCGAGTTTTTCGATAGAAATCTTGATGTTTGGAACTCCTCCGTCAACATGAGCCAACTGAGTACCGAGTTCTGCCATCTTATTTACTTCGTCAATACGCTTTCCTGCGAGGAAGTTCAGACCGTCGAGGTTCTCTGCGTCAGAAGGTACCTGAAGTGTAGTATTTGGTTTTTCTACAGAAACAACTGTCTCGAAGATTGTGCGTTCACCATCCTGAATCCACTGACCCATTGAGTGCAAATCGGTAGTGAGGTCAACTGATGCTGGGAAGATACCCTTTCCATCCTTACCTTCGCTCTCTCCATAGAGTTGCTTCCACCACTCGCCCAGATTGTGGAGCTTTGGCTGATAGTTAGCAATAATTTCTATCTTCTTTCCTGCCTGATAAACAGCATTACGAGTAGCTGCATAAACGGCAGCAGGGTTGTTTGCAAGCGGAGCATTGATATCACATTGTGCTTCCATATCCTGAGCACCCTTTACCAAAGCTGCGATATCGAAACCGGCAACGGCGATTGGCAACAGACCAACTGGAGTGAGTACAGAGAAACGACCACCTACATTATCAGGAATTACGAAACTCTTGTATCCTTCTTTGTCGGCAGTAGTGCGGGCAGCACCTTTCTTTGCGTCAGTAACTGCTACAATCACCTTCTTTGCAACATCCTTACCCATCTGCTCTTCACACATCTTCTTAAGAAGACGGAATGTGATGGCAGTCTCTGTTGTAGTACCAGACTTTGAAATGTTGATTACACCAAACTTTACGGTTTTCAGATAACCTATCATCTCAGAAAGATAATCTTCACCGATATTGTTTCCGGCAAACAGGATTCGTGGAGTCTTTGATGGCTGCAACCATCCGAAGGTATTCGACAAAGCATCAATAACCATGCGAGCACCAAGATAGCTACCACCAATACCAGCTACTACTACAGCATCACAATTCTGCTGCAGCACCTTTGCAGTCTCATTTATCTCTTTGATGAATTCCGGAGTGATTGAACTTGGAAGGTGCAACCAACCAAGGAAGTCGTTACCAGCACATGTACCCTCTTCGAGAGCCTTCTGTGCAGCCTTTACCTGAGGTTCCAGTGCCTCAACTGCTCCAGCAGCCAAGAACTGCTGTGCTTTTGAAATGTTGATTTTCATTGTTTTTATGTTTTTATCTGAATGAATCGCCAAGAATTTTTATCTCCACAGCAGGACTGATTTTCTCGTACAATATATTATATACTGCATCGAGGATAGGCATACTGACATGATATTTCTTATTCAGAATCTTCATACAGTTAGTGCCATAATAACCTTCTGCAATCATTTCCATTTCCAATTGAGCAGTCTTCACTGAATAGCCCTGTCCTATCATCGTTCCAAATGTACGGTTTCTTGAGAAATTAGAATACATAGTAACCAGAAGGTCACCCATGTAAGCACTCGCTGACACATGACGTCCTTCCTCCGGCTGCACCTCATTAAGGAAACGTTTCATCTCCTGAATGGCATTACTTGTCAACACAGCTTGGAAGTTATCACCCATCTTCAGTCCGTGACAGATACCTGCGGCAATAGCATATACATTTTTCAGCACAGACGCATATTCTATTCCTTCTATATCCTGACTCACACTCGTCTTCACATACTTATTGGTGAACAAGTCAGCTACTACTTGGGCATTTTCCAAGCTGCTACAACCAATAGTAAGATAACAGATTCTGTCGAGTGCCACTTCTTCAGCATGCGATGGTCCTCCGATGCAGGCCACCTGTTCCTCAGGTATGTTATACACCTTCTCCATATAGCTACTTACAGTCATCGATTCTTCTGGCACTATACCTTTGATAGCTGTAACAACCATCTTTTCTCTTAGGTTTGCCTTCAGTTTTTTCAGGTGACTTTTAATGTATGGCGACGGAATAACAAAAATCAGAGTATCGTTATTCTTCACCACTTCGTTGATGTCGCTGGAGAATGTGATTCTATCTACATCGAAATGTAAGCCAGTCAGGTATGCAGGATTATGGTGCAAACGCTTGAAATCTTCTATGCGATCGTCACGGCGCATATACCAAGTGATATGCTCTTCGTGGTGCATCACTATCTTAGCCACAGCTGTTGCCCAACTGCCGCCACCTAGAACTGCTACTCTGCCTGTACTTTGGAATTGCATTATAACTTACCGATTATATTATTCAATTCATCCACACTTGGCTTCACCACTTCTAATTTGAATTTCTTTATGATTTCGCCTATCTGCTGCTGAATCTTCTGAGCATTTCCGTCTTTCAGGTCACTCACCAGATTATAACCAGCCTTATACAAAATTGGTACTATATCTTCGTTGAATCCGAGTTCTACGAATTTCTCTACCCCATCCTTTGGCATCTTCTTCTCCGGTTTCATAGTTGGGAAGAGAAGTACTTCCTGAATAGTTGGCTGACCAGTCATAAGAATAGCCAAACGGTCTATACCGATACCGATACCACTTGTAGGAGGCATACCATACTGGAGAGCGCGAAGGAAGTCGTGGTCGATAACCATAGCCTCATCATCACCTCTGTCAGCCAGTTTCATCTGTTCTACGAATCTCTCTTCCTGGTCGATAGGATCGTTAAGCTCTGAGTATGCATTAGCGAGTTCCTTACCGTTCACCATAAGTTCGAAACGTTCTGTAAGTCCCGGTTTCGAACGGTGCATCTTAGTAAGTGGAGACATCTCCACAGGGTAGTCGATAATGAATGTAGGTTGAATAAATGTGCCTTCGCAAGTCTCACCGAATATCTCGTCGATAAGTTTTCCGCGCCCCATTGTGTCGTCAACCTCTATATTCAGTTTCTTAGCAACCTCACGCATTTCGTCTTCCGACATCTTCTCAAGGTCGTAACCAGTCTTTTCTTTGATTGCATCGAGAATTGGCAAACGACGATACGGAGCCTTAAAGCTTACGATATTATCACCGATCTTAACCTCTGTAGAACCGTTCACAGCTACACAAATCTTCTCTAACAGTTGTTCTGTGAAAGACATCATCCAGTTGTAGTCCTTATATGCAACATAGAGTTCCATACAAGTAAACTCAGGATTATGACTGCGGTCCATACCTTCGTTGCGGAAGTTTCTGCCTATTTCATAAACACCTTCGAAACCACCGACGATAAGGCGTTTCAGATAGAGTTCGGTAGCGATACGCAGATAGAGGTCTATGTTAAGAGCATTGTGATGAGTAATGAACGGACGAGCTGTGGCACCACCGGCAATCTGCTGGAGTATTGGAGTTTCTACTTCTGTAAAACCTGCCTCGTCAAATACCTGACGCATAGTTCGCAGGATTGTAGCTCGTTTCAGGAACACATCCTTCACACCCTGGTTAACTATCAGGTCAACATATCTTTGGCGATACCTGAGTTCCGGGTCTTCGAAAGCGTCGAACACCTGTCCGTCTTTTTCTTTTACCACAGGCAGCGGTTTCAAGCTCTTTGCCAACACAGTCAGCGACTGAGCATGAACAGATATTTCTCCAGTCTGAGTGCGGAACACATATCCCTTAACACCGATAAAGTCGCCCAAATCGAGCAACTTCTTAAACACTACATTATAAAGGTCTTTGTTTTCATCAGGACAGATATCATCGCGAGTGATATAAACTTGAATTCTGCCCTTTGAATCCTGCAACTCTGCAAACGAAGCCTTACCCATCACACGGCGACTCATCATACGTCCGGCAATGCTTACTTCTCTCAGGTTGCCAATAGGTTTTCCCTCTTCATCTGTCTCTGGGTCAACAAACTCAGAGATTATATCAGTTGAAAACGCATTTGTCTCATACATAGCAGCAGGATAAGCCTCGATTCCCATAGCTTTCAAGGCATCCAGATTCGCTCTGCGCTGAATCTCCTGCTCCGACAATTCCAGTATATTCATTCTCTATTTCTATTATTTGCCGCGAAGATACGCATAATAAATGAAATAGAGTGAGTACGTTAGTGAAAAAAACAAAAAAATCACAACCTAAAAGTAGATTGTGATTTTCTTTTGGATATGTATTGTTCTTACTTGAATATCTGCTTGCGCACAGAACCATCGCTCTTCTTAACGATGTAAACAGCACCTGCAACAGGTTTTCCTTGCAGACGAATTCCCTGCAAAGTGTAGATTACTTCGTCTGCAGTCTGTTCGTCAGCAGAGTAAGAAGAGATGGCTGTTGGAGTTGGATTGAAAGGACTTCCCAATACATAAGAGTCTGCACCTGGGTAGGTTGCACTAGTTCCGAACAATCCGTAAGCAGTACCACCAGGAACCTTCCAAGTTCCATCTGTCTTGTAGAAACCTACACCTCTGTCGCCATTGCGGAATTCATATATAAACTTATATGATGCCTGCGAAGCAGTAATTGCAGGGATGGAATCACAATAGAATCCCTTTACATAATTAGTTGATATTGTTGTATTTGAAGCAACGGCCGTTGGAACAAATACAGGACTCTTCACCTTAGAGTTGAATACTATAGGTCTGTTGGCTGCAATTATCTTACCTGCAGTAATTGCAGCAACCTTTATTGTGTCATATCCATCCTTGTATTCATAACTTGCAACAGAATAAGCAGTAACACCTTCCGGAACTATTACAGGATATGTAACATAGATGGCACCCCAGTATTTTCCTAAGCCATCTGGAGCATCCTCCACTTCAAATGTCTCTGCAGTAATCTTCTTAGATTCACGCAGGTTGTATCCCAAGTGAGGTGGCTGGTTGTAGCAGCAGTTTTCTGCTATTATCTGTGCTCTGTAGTCAATATCATCCAACAGATGCGGTACGATATAATCTGTCTGATAGTTTGTAGCATTCACTACCAGCTGATAGCCAGTCGTTCCTCCTTCTGACCAGCATATTACCTCTTCTCGCCAGTCGCCAAAGACATCTCCCAACAGGCTGGCATTATTCTTCGAGGCATTATTGGTTTTTCCGTATGTATAATTGCCACCATTTACGCAACCAATCAACCTGTCAAAGTTCTTTGAAGAAGGATTCCAAGTCTCAAGAACACCTTTTCCCCAGAAGTCTTCGCCAAGTGTTCCTGTCCAGTATAATCTATCTTGTGCAGAAGCACCACCGCCCCAAGTTTTCTCGGCTACTACACTATTTCCATCTTTATCGAAGATGTTTGGCCAAGCAGAAGCCTGCCACAGAGCATCATCCCTCTCTGGATCGAAGTTTGCCATAAATCCGCGACCTGTATCGCTAGAAGCAGTTTTGTGCAACAACAGCTGACCAGTAGTAGCATCACGATAATCCATACCATAAGGACTATCCTCATGAACCATGAAAGCCTCCAGTCCTGGACGATTAGGATCGAAATCACTCACATGCAGAGCATCGCCATGCTTCAACCCTGTACGATAAAGTGTCGTACCATCAGACTTCAGGGCTCCTGAGCCATAAGTTATCTCCTGCTTACCATCAAGGTTTACGTCAGCAACAGAGAACCAGTGACAGCCTTCGCCATATACTGTTTTGGAGAGTTTAGTTGTTGTTCCATTGGCATACTTCACTTCACCGTTTGATGCAGTAAATGCCCTATGAACCCAGCGCAGAGTGAGATCTGTTCCATCCCAGTCATAGGCACCGATGAAGGCACCACTATAATATCCGCGAGCGAAGATACCACTTGGATTTCCATTCTTTCCGTCAAGCCAAGCTATGCCGGCAAGATATCTCTCAGAACGGTTTTGGTTACTGTCGCCCCAATATGATGAGCCTGCAGCATAGTCAGTATGATAAGGAATAGTCTTCAGTTCTGCACCAGTCATTCCATCGAACACTGTAATCCATTCCTCACCACTCACCTGTTTTCCTCTTGAATTGAGGTAATTGCCCGTAGGATCTTTATCTACACTGAGGTAGTTACCCTCGCCGTCGATAGCTCCGTGACCTGTCTTAATCATAAATTCTCCGTATCCATCGCCATCAAAGTCCCATGCTACGAAAGAAGAAGTGTGAGCAGATGAGAACATATTAGGACCACCGGTAAGAATCCACAGACGTTTTCCATTCATCTTGTAGCATCCGAAGTATTCAGGAGAAGTAGTACCATTCTTTGCAGCATCCTTTTCGTTTGAAGGACTCCACTTCAGTATTATCTCATACTCTCCATCTCCATCCATATCGCAGATAGAGGCATCATTCGGAGTATATGTTGCTCCCCTATTCCAAATGTCTTTCGGAGCACCACCTTCGAGGTCTATGTACATCACCTGTGAAGACCAAGCCTTACAAGTATCTCGCTCTACTATCTCGTTATTTTCGTTAAACACTTCCAAGCGATAGTATGTCGATGTTCCTCCGCCAGTATGTGCAAAATTAGTCTTACCGGTGATGAAGTTTCCGCTATTGATTTTAGAATTAATGCTTGTAGCACTTGTGCCATAGTACAACTTAAACTTATAGTTTCTGCCGTCATATTCTCTTGAACGCCAAGAAACGAGGTTTCCAGAGCCGCCTGACTGCGACAAGTTTACAGCCACGAGTCCGCGCTTCAGAGGAGTTGCAGCAGGCTTTGGCTGACGGTGAGTCACCTTGAAAAGCACACTAAATGTAAACACCACTTCGTTTGCAGCATCCTTTATATTATATGTAGCGACTTTGTCCTTGTAATTAACTGTATAAGTGAATCCGTCAATAAGGGTCAGACTGAAATCTGTAGGATCTCCATACACTATTGTCGGATAAGTAGCCTGTTCGTTGTTTCTCAGACTCTTCGTAATGTCATACAGATTGATGTCTTCACCTCCAGCTGTCTTGCATGTTGCAGCAGTGACATAGTGACTTACATCGTAGATTGGTTCGTCGAGAACACCTTCGATTACAACATTTCTGAAAGCAATCTGCTTTGGATTAGCATCGTCCACACCATTTATGTTGTAGATATACAGGAAGAGTACGAAGTTGCCACTCTCTACGAGTATGTCACTAACAGTATATTCGTGGTGTGAATATCCGTTAGGATTATCCTTTCCAGTTCTATTACGCAGAGGAGAAACACCTGTAGCCACAGCCTTTTCAGTTGTCACAGCACCACCCTTGACATACACGTCGAAGTTTCCGCCATCAGTACCACATTTAGCAGCATCGAACGAAATCTTTGTAGGTTTGAAAGTATGTCCTGTTGCTGGACCAACACTCATTGCAATATTGTGTCCATAAGACTTTGCGGTTACCTTTGTCGTCACTCCGAACTTCATGAACACAGGGTCGTAGGTTGGAGGTGTATAACTTGATTCAGCATTACCGGAAGCCATAGGCTCGGTAGTTGCGATGTTAGTACCATTCAGAAAATTTGTTGACAACACACCTTCCGTGTCACCTGTAATAGTGGTTGCCTTGAGATTAGCAGCATCGCTAAGTCCCCATTTCACCGTTACTTTCTGCTGAGCAAAAGCTGTCACAGCAAAAAGAACAAAAGTCAAGATTGTTAAGTTTCTTTTCATAGTGTAATATTAATTTTATCAAGTTTATTTTTACTGGTTTAGCTGATTGAGTCGTGCAATGTACTTGCCCAGAATATCAAATTCGAGGTTTACAGTACTGCCTACTTCAATCTCGCAGAAGTTTGTATGTTCGTATGTGTATGGTATTATGTTTACTTCGAACGAATTATTCGTGCTGTTGCACACTGTCAGACTCACTCCGTTCACAGTCACACTACCCTTGTCCACAGTGAAATATCCCTTGCGAGCCATATCTCTGTCGAAGTTGTAGGCAAAACGGAAAGTCCAACTACCATTCTGGTCTGTTTTCGATGTGCACACAGCGGTCATATCCACATGTCCCTGCACGATGTGTCCGTCGAGTCTTCCGTTCATCATCATGGAGCGCTCCACATTTACCTTATCGCCTACTTTTAGCATACCCAGGTTCGATTTATCGAGAGTTTCCTTCATTGCGGTAACTGTATAAGTGTCGTCTGTCAGTTTTACAACAGTAAGGCAAACTCCGTTATGCGACACACTCTGATCGATTTTCAGTTCACCTACAAATGAGCATGTCATCGTAAGGTGAATATTCTCTTTTTCGTGTTCGATAGCTACTACTGTAGCAAATTCTTCAACTATTCCGCTAAACATAATAAAATATAATTTTGCGCAAAGATATTGATTTTTCTATTGAAAGCGGTTAACTTTGTGCCAAAATCTTATTACTACTTATTTTACACACACGTAAAATCAATACCTTATGAACAAATCTTTTTGGGTAGCATTCGCAGCTATCTCGACACTTTTCTTGGGCAGTTGCTCAGATGACAAAACATCCTCAACCCCTCCTATATTGGGCAGTATCGCAGTTAGTCCTGCACATCTCTACACGGGTCAGAAGGCTACAGTTGCCGTTTCTTTTTCCGACCTCGGAAGTCATGTCTATTTCTCCTCTTCCGATTGTTTTACAAGTCAGATAAATGAAAAAGGCAGGAATACCGATTCCATTCCTGTATTCAAAGATAAGGACTTGAGAATACCGCAGAATTTCTCTTACTCGGTAACACTTCCACTCAGTCCTGGCATTTACTCACTCACCTTCCGCACTCCTTCTGTAAATAAGAGTGCCACATCGTCCGAGGGCGAGTCAATTCTCTTTCCTCCTCTTACAAAACAGACCGCGATTACGGTGTTGCAGGCGGATGCCATCAATGCCAACTTTGGCGACACTCGCGAGATGGTTACTGAATATATTAACGTCAACGACACTACTTTCACAGGTTCTGAATTCGATGCAGCAGGAAAGGCATCTGCAAAGACAACTGCCAATGGATTCACCCGTCAGATTGTATATAAATTCAAGTCAAACAAACTGACTGAGGTTGACGACGAACGCAGTTATTCCATTTCCGGCATTATCCGCGACGAAAGCGGCATCATAACAGGTGCAACCATTACCGACGACGATGTCATAGCCATAGAGAAACAAGTTAACTTCCTCTTCACAGAACGTATTACAGAAGAACTGCTTCCTGGCGACAAATACGACCCCGAAACAGCTATGACAAAATACGGCACCCTCGCTGACGAAGACGACAATGCTAAGTGGAAGACTTTCCTCACCGACCTTGTCGCAGGCACAGTAAAGAGTTACACCTTCCAGTGCCGCCATGTTAAGTCCGACGCTCTCATCACAGTTGTGTTGACAGCTCAGAACGGAACCATTCTGATAACAAACAAATTCACTAAATAGTTATGAAAAGAAATCTTGCAATCGCCTTGGCTTTCCTTACAGGATGCCTGTCTGCTTTGGCTCAGCCAACACCCGACTCAGTTTTCATCCGTCCTCATTACAAGAATGGCAGTTCACCTCTGAAACTCGACTATTCCGTTGACGGCAAACACTGGAGCCTCATCGACTACACTATCTTCAGTAGCGACTATGGTCCTTGGGGCAGTGAGAAGAAACTCTACGATGTAGTGCTTCAATATGATGGCAAGCGCTATAGTGCCGAGTTCATTCCGAGTCCGAAGAATCCGCAGATAGGTGTTACGGAGAGTTGTGACCTCGTTCTTTGGAAACCGCAAGACTACCCTCGTCTCACTCCTGCTGCCTTTGCTGCAAAACAAAAGGAATTGCAGACAGCAAGCAAGTCGTGCGTACTGAAAGTGCCTTTCCGTGATGTAAAAGGACTCATGCAGCGAGCACAGGTAGCAGCAGCCAATGCGAAGAACGAGCAAGAGAATATCATACAGAGTGGAGCTGGTCTTAACAAGGCTGCGAAGTCGTTCCGCACCAACATAACAGTCGATTTCAACGACCAAAAGGACATCTCCCCACTGCTCTATGGAGTATTCTTCGAGGACATAAGTTATGCAGCTGACGGCGGTCTGTATGCCGAACTATTGCAAAACCGCGACTTCGAATACACAGCTGCCGACCATGGTGGTTGGAACTCGCAGACAGCATGGAGTTTTGAAGGCGACGGTTCGTGGGAAGTGAAGACTCAGGCTCCTATCCACAAGAACAATCCCCACTACATCACTCTTACTACCAACGCCGTAGGCACTCGCCTCATCAATCATGGTTGGAACGGCATTGCAGTGAAGGCAAAATCCCGTTACGACCTTTCCGCTTTCATCAAAGGCAGTGGAAAGGTGCGTGTAAGTATCGTTGACAACGGCACAGTCCTTGCTTCCACTACCCTCTCAGCCAAAAAGGAATGGAGACAGTCGAAAGCAGTACTCACTCCTTCTGCTTCTGCCGACAAAGCTCAACTGGTCATCGAACCCCTTCAGAAGGGTTGGCTCGACATCGATTTCGTAAGCCTTTTCCCTCAAGACACATATAAAGGTCGCAAGAATGGTCTGCGCAAGGATCTTGCAGAACTCATCGCCGACCTTCACCCTCGTTTCGTACGTTTCCCTGGCGGTTGTGCTTCCCACGGACAGGGTATCGACAACATTTACCACTGGCAGGCTACCGTTGGCGAACTTTGGGAACGTCAGCCGGACATGAATATATGGAACTACCACCAGAGTCGCGGACTCGGTTTCTACGAGTATTTCCTATATTGTGAAGATATGGGTGCAGAACCTCTGCCAGTACTCGCAGCTGGAGTTCCTTGTCAGAACTCCCATCGCGGAGGCAACGGACAACAGGGCGGCATTCCTTTCGAACGTGATTTGAAGGGTCAGCCATCACCTTATACCTATAACGGCAAACCACTCACTATGGAGTCGTACCTTCAGGAACTGCTCGACCTCATCGAGTGGGCAAACGGTGACGCCAAGACCAGCAAACTGGCTCAGATTCGTGCTAAGGCTGGTCACCCGAAACCATTCAACCTCAAATATCTCGGTATTGGCAACGAAGACCTCATCAGCGACACCTTCATGGAGCGCTACCTCTTCCTTATCAACGGAGTGAAGGCAGTTCATCCTGAGATTACCATCGTCGGCACTGTAGGTCCGTTCTGGGAAGGCAGTGACTACGAATACGGATGGCAGGCAGCTCGCAAGAACAACATCGAAATTGTTGACGAACACTACTACAACACCCCTGGCTGGTACTTTCATCATCAGGACTTCTACGACCGTTACGACCGCAATGGCACAAAGGTCTATCTTGGGGAATGGGCATCGAAGGGCAACCGCGTTACCAATGCCCTCGTCGAAGCTATGTACATGACTAATGTAGAACGCAATGCCGACGTAGTAGTTATGTCGAGCTATGCACCTCTGCTCTGCCACTACGACCACAGGAACTGGTCGCCCGACATGATTTTCTTCAACGAAACAAAAGCTGACCCTACAGCCAACTATTATGTTCATCGCGCCTTCGGACAGAATGCCGGTGACAAGTATATATACTCCCGACTCCATGCCGACATCGTAAGCGACGACAAGCGAGCAGGTCGCGGCGATCTTGACCTCCGCATACGCAATTCCGTAGTGATGGATTCCAAGACAGGAGATATCATCATAAAGATAGTAAGTCTTGTGGGTAAGGACAACGAACTGACCATCGATTTGGGCGATTCCATCGACCTTAGCAAGTACAAGAAAGAAGCAAAGATGCTCCTGCTCAGTCAGCCGGAAGACCCGAACAAAGCTAATCAGTGGTCGGAAAACACCACAAAGACAATCACCACTGGCAAGACCTTCAACGTTACCCTGCCAGCCTATTCATTTGCTATAATCAGAATCAGTATAAACCATTAACCATTTAACGATAATGCAAATTATGCATTATGAATTATGAATTATGAATTATAAAATCGCCGTAGCAGGTACAGGATATGTGGGACTTAGCATCGCCACCCTGCTGGCACAACACAACGAAGTAGTAGCAGTCGATGTAGTACCCGAAAAAGTGGATCTCATCAACAATCGTAAATCACCCATTCAGGACGAATACATCGAGAAATATCTGGCAGAGAAAGAACTCAACCTCACTGCCACACTCGACGGCAAGGCGGCATACAAAGATGCCGACTTCGTAGTCATTGCAGCTCCTACAAACTACGACCCCGTGAAGAACTACTTCGACACGAGCCACGTAGAAGAAGTTATCGACCTCGTACTCGAAGTAAACCCCAATGCAGTCATGGTCATCAAGAGTACCATTCCCGTTGGCTACTGCCGCAGTCTCTACTGCAAGTATGCCATCAAATTCATGACCAATCCTGCATTGGCAGGCAAGAAATTCAACCTGCTCTTCTCGCCTGAATTCCTTCGCGAGTCGAAAGCTCTCTACGACAACCTCTACCCCAGCCGCATCATCGTGGGTTATCCGAAAGTCATCAAGGGCGTAGAAAACGAAACAGAAAACCAAACTATCCTCGCCATCTGTGGCGAACACCTCGAAGAAGCAGCCCACACCTTTGCCGACCTCCTCGTTGAAGGAGCCATCAAAGAGGACATACCAGTACTTTTCATGGGAACGAAGGAAGCAGAAGCTGTAAAACTCTTCGCCAACACATACCTCGCACTTCGTGTCAGCTACTTCAACGAACTCGACACCTATGCCGAAGTGAAAGGACTCGACACAGAAGCTATAATCCAGGGTGTGGGACTCGACCCTCGTATCGGCACCCACTACAACAACCCGTCATTCGGTTATGGAGGCTATTGTTTGCCGAAGGACACCAAACAGCTGTTGGCGAACTATCAGGACGTGCCTCAGACCATGATGTCAGCCATTGTCGATTCCAACCGCACACGCAAGGACTTCATTGCCGACCGCGTACTTCAGATGGCAGGTTACTACAGCTACAGCAACCGCACCCACTGGAACCAGCAGCAGGAACGTCAGGTGACCATCGGAGTATATCGACTCACAATGAAATCCAACTCCGACAACTTCCGTCAGTCCTCCATCCAGGGCATCATGAAGCGCATCAAGGCAAAGGGAGCCAACGTAATCATTTACGAACCAACCCTCGAGAACGGCACCACCTTCTTCGGTTCTTTGGTAGTCAACAACCTCGCCGACTTCAAGGCAAAGAGCAATGCCATCATAGCCAACCGTTACGATACAGTCCTCGACGACGTAAAAGAAAAAGTTTATACTCGCGACATCTTCCGCCGCGACTAAAACATATCAAGAATTAGAGAATTGTTTATTCAAGGACATTAACTCCGTTGAACCGGTTGCTTACTCCTTATTACTTTATGCTCCTCGCAGAGGCAACTTCGCATAGCAATAATGTCGTCACTGCGGGGGTTTATGATAATTCATGTTTAAAAGGAACACATTTCGTCACTCATTACCATTTGACAATTTTTCCGTTTTTCAAGGGGTATTTCTGTTGTGAATTTCGGAGTGTGCAATATTTTTCAAGGGCTATGAAAAACGAGCATTTTTGTTTTCTAACTAGAAAAAAATTTTTTCCTAATTGGAAAAATAAATTTTCTCAGTTAGGTAACAATTTTTATATAACTAGGAAATGCTTTTAGGGCAATAGTGTGCAATTCCTAACATTTAACAAAAGGTCGGATTAAAAAAATACCTTGCACGAAAATGCAAGGTACTTTACTATGTTTATGTGGATTGATTATTTCTGCTTGTAGCAAAGGAAGATGCGATCGAGATGTGCCTGACTCAGTTTCTTGGTGAAGAGACTCACCAGGAAGACTACAGGGAAACCGCCAACCATAGCGATAGCTCCACAGTTGATTGGGTTGGCAATAGCATTATTTGTCAGCATATTGACTACTGTGATGCCAACACCCCAGATGAAGCTTGCCCAAACGGCAGCAGGAGTGACTCCGCGCCAGTAGAGTCCGAGGAGGAACGGTGCGAGGAAAGCTCCGGCAAGTGCTCCCCACGAGATACCCATGAGTTGAGCGATGAACGTAGGAGGATTGAGGGCTATGAGCAGCGAGATGGCGATGAAGAATACGATGAGCACTCGCATCACAATGACTTTACGGCGCTCAATGTTACCACGAACGGAGTCGTCGATTTCGCCTGACTGCACTTCGGCTTCAGATGCACGCTTATCGCGATAGATAAGGTCGAGCGTCATCGTAGAACTGGAGGTGAGCACCAGTCCGGCGAGGGTTGACATTGAGGCTGCAAGGACGAGCAGAACAACAAGTCCGATGATGGCATCGTCGAGAGTGACGAGCATAGACGGGATGATGCTGTCGAATGCTATCTTGCCGTCAGCAGCATATATTGCAGGACTGTCAAAGAGGCGGCCGAAGCCTCCGAGGAAGTAACAACCTCCGGCTACGAGGAAGGCAAAGACAGTAGAGATGACTGTGCCACGACGCACGGCAGCCTCATCCTTGATAGAGTAGAATTTTCCTACCATCTGAGGCAAGCCCCAGGTGCCGAGGGAAGTAAGGATGACAACTCCGAGGAGGTTCCAAGGGTCTGGTCCCCAAAGGTCAGCAAATTTCCCGTTTACTGCCGGATCGGCATCAGACGGCATGGCTGCGAGTTTGCCGACTGCTTCAGTGAGTCCGCCCTGACTGTTGATGACTGCTACGATGACAAGTACGATACCGAATATCATGATGCAGCCCTGTATGAAGTCGTTGATGGCTGTTGCCTTGTAGCCACCAAGAATGACATATACTGCTGTAAGGAATGCCATTGTGACTGCACAATATATATAAGGTATGCCGAAACCCATTTCGAAGAGGGTCGATATGCCTTTATATACTCCTGCTGTGTAAGGAATGAGGAATACGAAGGCAATGACTGAGGCTACGACACGCAGACGCTGACTGCCGTAACGAATACCGAAGAAGTCGGGCATAGTGCGCGAACCGATGTACTGGGTCATCACCTTTGTGCGGCGACCAAGTATCCACCAAGCAAGGAGTGAACCGATGACGGCATTGCCGATACCTATCCATGTGGCTGACATTCCGTATTTCCAGCCGAACTGTCCAGCATAACCGATGAACACTACGGCAGAGAAGTAACTGGTGCCATAGGCAAAGGCTGTGAGCCATCCGCCTACACTGCGACCGCCCAAGACGAAACCATCAACTGAGTTGGCTTGCTTGCGCGAGTAAACCCCTACCCCTACCATGATAAGGAGAAAGAGGACTGTGAGAAAAATTCGTAAAAACATCTGTATTTAATTAAAAATGAAAAAATGGGCTTATTGGGCTTATTGGGCACCAATTATGCATTATGCATTATGAATTATGCATTAATTAAATATTAATTAAATCTTATCTGCATCTGAGCCATGACTGCGTGGTTCTTGCCATGAGAGAAGAATGTGCGGTAGTCGGTGTCGGCACTCTTGTAGATGTACTGAACCTGGAAACGGCATTTCTTGAAAAACCAATACTGAACTCCGGCAATAATCTTATGCATGTCCATCTTGTCGTCAACATTGAAGTTGAAGAAGTCGTAAGAAGCTACAACATCGAAATTGTTGAACAGACGAACAGAACCTGTCACGTAAGCTCCGCGACTTACTGTGCAGTCGTCTTTGCCACCAAGAAATTCACCATGCACATTGAATGGTTTTGACTTGTAATCAACACCAATAGAATATCGGTTGCGACGGTAGTTGTCGCCAAGATTCACTGTAGGGCAGAACACAGGTGCTGCGACGAGGGCATTGCCCCAACCGAGTTGACCTGTAGCTACGATATTGAAACCAGCGAAAGGACGATACTCAAGACGAGCTACGAAGTCTTTCTTATTGTTCAAGTCGCGCTTCACATTCTGAATACCCTGACCATTGAGGATTTCGAGGTCGTAGGCAAACTTACCCTTTGCGAGTTCACCACGAACCGAGAATCCGAGGTCACGACCATACTGCACTCCGTAGAGTGGGTCGGAACCACAACCAGCAAGGTATGTGACACCTTCGGAATAGACATCGATAGCTTCCATAGATGTGGGTGACCAAGGGTTTTCCATTGTGACACCTGTCTTGAACTGACCAAGACGAAGAGTCAGGGCTTTATTGTTTGTAACACGGAAGTCGGTATAGAACTCCTGTACGATACTGTTGAAATCGTGCATAAAGAGGAACGACCAACGAGGAGTAATCTGTGCATCGACCCAGAAGAGGGTACGCTTTGTCTCGAATGAGTTTATGTCGGCATCAGCATGGGATGAGTGCTTGTAATAATAACCACCCTGAGCATAACCATGAAGCTTGATACGCGAAGCCACATCGAGTGCCCAGTCGGGAGCATTAGGACTTACTGCCTTCACCATCTGTTCTGTGGTGATGTTACCAGAATTTGCATCGTCAACGCGAGACTCATTTTCTGTCTCCAACGGATTAGCAGCAAAAGTGCATACAAAAGACAAAAAATAAAAAGTCAGAGAAAGGAGTGATTTTGTTTTCATTGTTTAGTTTTTTTCAATTCCAAGTGACTATTTGATATAAATTTTAATTATTTGTTTACTTTTTTAATTTTTAGCGGCGCAAAATTATATAAAAAAAGTAAAAAACAACACAGAATGTCAGCATTTTTGTACCTTTGTGCCAATATTTTGAAAAAAAGGATGGAAATTTCCCTTTTACAGACCAATATATCGTGGAATAGTCCTCAGCAGAATCTGAAACGGGCTACTGAGATGATTGAACAGGCAGGCAAAGCAGACTTGTATGTATTGCCTGAGATGTTCACCACTGGGTTTGCCACCCAGCCCGAAGGAATTGCCGACAGCACCGACGAGGGTTTGCAGTGGATGAAACAAATGGCTCAGAAAACCGATGCCGCCATCGTTGGTAGCATAGCCACCGATCTTGGCGGAGGGAAGTATGCCAACCGCATGTACTTCGTGAAACCTGATGGTTCGGTTATCTACTACGACAAGCACCATCTGTTTTCCTTTGGCGGAGAAAACGAACGCTACACAGCCGGACAGGAAAGGATGATTGTAGAATGGCGCAGAGTGAAGTTTCTCCTTATGGTCTGCTACGACCTGCGTTTTCCCCTTTGGAACAGAAACCGCGAAGAGTACGACTGTGCACTTTATGTAGCCAACTGGCCTACCTCAAGACTGGAGGCATGGAAGACCCTGCTGAAGGCTCGTGCCATAGAAAACCAATGTTATGTATGCGGAGTAAACCGCGTAGGCAACGACTCGGCTTGTGACTACTCCGGAGGCACTATGTTTATAGATCCTTACGGACGAGTGGCAGGAGAATGCGAAGAAGGCAAGGAAAGTTGCTTGACCGTAAAACTAAATATGCTAAAACTACAATTATTCAGAGAGAATTTCCCTGTACTAAAAGATAGAGATCAGACAGTATGAAGAATCAAATTACAGAAACACTCACAGACAAGTTGGGCGACCTCGCGCTCAATAACATTACCGAATATCTGATAACACTGGGTAAGAACCTACTCGCTGCTATCATTATATATATAGTAGGAAAGTTTGTAATCGGCAAACTGCTGAAGCTGATAAGACGAATAATGCAGAAGAGAGAAGTGGAACCATCACTGTTCACTTTCCTCGACAGTCTCTGTACCATAGGACTCTATATTATCCTCGCGGTATCGATTGTTGCCGTACTCGGAATAGAAACCACATCGATTGCTGCCCTACTAGCCTCTGCCGGCGTAGCCATAGGTATGGCTCTTTCGGGAACTCTGCAGAACTTTGCCGGAGGAGTGATGATTCTCGTACTTAAACCCTTCAAAGTGGGTGACCTTATTGAGGCTCAGGGACACTTGGGCATAGTAAGGATGATTCAGATTTTCAGTACTGTAATAACTACTCCCGACAACCAGACCATCATTATTCCAAACGGTGGATTGGCTACAGGAACCATCAAGAACATAACGAAAGAAAACAGACGTCGAGTAGATATAGACATAAACGTGGCTTACGGCACCCGACCCGAAGACGTGAGGAAGGTGGTTTTCGATATTTGCAATGCCGATGACCGCATAGAAAAAGAAGGCGACAGAAAACCATACCTGCCGATGACGTCGATGGCAGACAGCAGCATCAATTTCCAACTGAGGGTGTGGACAGATACCGACAATTATTGGCCGGTGAAATTTGAAACTACGGAAAAAATCTACGATGCCCTTAATGCAGCAGGCATCTCAATTCCGTTCCCACAACTCGACGTGCACATGGTTTAGGCTGTAACCCTGTGGCGCAGATAATGGTCACGGGCAAACAGGAAGAACACAGCCACACCTAACCCATTCATCAAAGAACCTGCCAGAAAAGCAGACGTGTAACTGTAGTACTCGGCAATGATACCGCCAAGTATTACTCCAAGTCCTATACCCACATCCCACGAAGTGAGAATGCTGGAGTTGGCTGTTCCGCGCTGACGGTTTGTACCAAGGTTGATAAACATATTCTGAACAGCCGGCCACACATGACCATTGCCAAGTCCGATAATTAGTGCAGCTCCATAATAACCAAAACGATTGTGCACAGTTGCAAAAAGGAAATAACCCACAAGACTCACAAGAAAACCATGACTGGCATTCTCGACTATTTTTCCCTCACGAAGACTGCGAATGCCAATTAACCGGGAAACCATAAGTCCCACACAAAGCACCGCAAACCAAAGTCCAGAAGCCGCCTTCATTCCCAATTCCTCTTTGCTATATATAGCTATATATGTGGAAATTACACCATAGGAGAATGCTATACATACCATACAAACACCTAAGAGAGAACCCTTCACAAGGAAAAAGCGGTCGAGCGAGATGGGAGCTTTATTGGGAATGATCTCTTTCTCCGGAAAATGCACAGAGGAGTTGAGCATAAGTCCGACGAAAGAAACGAGCAGAGCCACAACGAAAATGGCATCGTAACTGTCCACATAATCGTAGATGAGGAGTCCGATGGTTGGAGCCATACTCGTAGCCAAGTTGTTGCTCAAACCATAATAACCAACACCTTCTGCACGACGACTAGGGTGGAGCACATCGATGGCACAAGTGGAGTTTGCCACAGTAACTGCGCCCATAGGTCCTCCATGTAGCGTACGGAACAGAGCAAAAAGAGTAAGACTACCCGCCACGAGATAACCGGCAAAGAGTGCAAAGAAAAGGAAATAAGATGTGAGGAGAACAACCTTTCGAGGGAAACTATCGACCAGATATCCGCTGAAGGGACGCATGAACAGAGCTGTCAGTGTATAACCTGAGAGCACCACTCCGATAGTGTGTTTGTCGGCACCGAATTCCTCACTCAAATAGAGTGGCAACAAAGGAGTGACCACCATAAATGAAAAGAAAATCATAAAGTTGGCAAACCACACCTTTATATAATTACTGTTCCAAAGTTTTTCCACTGCAGACATATTTCCTCGCAATTTTTCTGCAAAAGTACAAAACAATTGTCAATTGTCAATTATCAATTGTCAATTATCAATTAAATTCATACCTTTGCAGTAAATTTCAATAAGAAAGTAGTGAGACACTTAACACACGACGACCTAGTAAGAGCACTGGACCACCCTGTGTTCCGACTGATTGGTGACACTGCCGATGAATTGGGACTCGACTGTTATGTCATAGGCGGTTGGGTAAGAGACTTGTTCTTGGAAAGGAAATCGAAGGACATAGACATTGTCGTGGTAGGCCACGGAACAGAACGGCCAGGCATAGTCCTCGCTGAAGAACTGAAGAAAAAATTGAAGAAGGCGCACATAGCCATATATCGCAATTTCGGTACAGCACAACTGAAGCATAAGGACATAGAAATAGAATTTGTTGGAGCACGACGCGAGAGCTACGATCACAACTCACGCAAACCCATTACCGAAGACGGCACTCTGACTGAAGATCAGGACAGACGCGACTTCACTATAAATGCTATGGCTCTGCAACTGAACCGCAACGGATTCGGTACTCTCATAGACCCATTTGACGGACAACTCGACCTGGAGGATGGAATTATCGCCACCCCACTCGACCCGGACATTACATTCAACGACGACCCTCTGAGAATGATGCGCTGCATCAGGTTTGCTACACAACTGAATTTCCAAATAGAAGACGAGACTTTCAACGCTATAGAACGTAATAAGGAAAGGATAAAGATTATCAGTTTTGAACGTATAAGCGACGAACTGAACAAAATCATCCTTTCACCCATTCCATCGAAGGGCTTCATCGATTTGGAACGTTGCGGACTCCTGTCGCTCATCTTCCCTGAAATGGCTCAGTTGCAAGGAGTGGAAACTCGAAACGGCAGAGCACATAAGGATAATTTCTACCACACGCTCGAGGTACTCGACAATGTAGCACGAAGCACCGACCCGGAAGAGGAAAAGACTCTGTGGCTCCGATGGGCAGCCATTCTCCACGATATAGGTAAGCCGAAGTCAAAACGATGGGACAACACTCTCGGATGGACGTTCCACAACCATAATGACATCGGAGAACGCATGATTCCAAACATTTTCCGCAGGATGAAACTGCCGATGAACGAGAAGATGAAATACGTGCAGAAACTCGTAGGACTACACATGCGACCAATCGTCATTGCCGACGAAGAAGTAACCGATAGTGCTGTTAGACGACTGCTCTTCGAAGCGGGGGACGACATTGACGATCTGATGACTCTCTGTACTGCCGACATTACATCGAAAAACAAAGAGAAGAAACAAAGGTTTCTGCAAAACTTCGAACTGGTGCGACAGAAACTCATAGACATAGAGGAGAAAGACCGCATTCGCAACTTCCAACCACCTATCAGCGGGGAGGAAATCATGAAGATGTTCAACCTGAAACCAAGCAAGGAGGTAGGAATACTGAAAACACGCATCAAAGACGCTATTCTTGACGGGGAAATACCAAACGAATATGAACCTGCCAAAAATCTCTTGATAAAAGAAGCGGAACGAATCGGAATTAATCCGTATATTTGCAGCAACACTCAAAAAACATAAATCCATGAAAACAAAACTTCTATCTTTATTACTCCTTACTGCAGCATTCTCAACCACGTTTGCACAGGGAAAACAAGATGTAATCAATTCTATCAAAAAGGTAAATAACTATTGGCAAGAACACAACTCGGCTCAGTGTCGTGGATTCTGGGATAATGCCGCTTACTTTACAGGTAATCAGGCTGTATATGAACTGACTGGAGAACAGAAGTATCTGGACTATGCCATCAAATGGGCTGAATACAACCATTGGAAAGGTGCCACTCAGACAGATAAACGTAAATGGAGATATAAGACTTACGGTGAAGGAATGGATTTCGTTCTCTTTGCCGACTGGCAGATTTGTTTCCAAGTGTATATAGACCTTTATAAATTAGAACATAGAGCAGAACGCCTACAGAGAGCATTGGAGGTAATGTGCTACCAGGCATCAACACCAGATCGCGATTATTGGTGGTGGGCAGATGCACTATACATGGGTATGCCCGTTTTCTCGAAATTATACACAGTGACTCACGACCAGAAACTACTCGACAAACAATATGAGTGTTACCGCTGGACAGACAGTTTGCTCTTCGACACAGATTCAAAACTGTACTATCGCGACGGGAAATATGTCTATCCAAAAGTAAAGACAGCCTGCAACGAAGGGAAAAGTTTCTGGGCTCGCGGTGCTGGATGGGTATTGGCAGGGCTGGCAAAGGTTCTGCAAGACATGCCAAAGGACTGCAAATACAGAACTTTCTATGTTGATCGTTTCAAGAAACTGGCAGAGGGCGTAAAGGCTTGTCAACAAGAAGACGGTTACTGGAGTCGTTCTATGCTCTGCGAAGACGATGCACCTGGTTACGAAACCAGCGGAACTGCTTTCTTCACTTATGGAATGCTGTGGGGTGTGAACAATGGCATTCTCCCTGCTAAAGATTATAAGAGTTGCATAGACAAAGCTTGGAATTACCTCTCCAACACTGCTATGCAAACTGACGGCAGCATCGGATATGTACAACCGATTGGTGAAAAACCCGACCCGACAAAAACGGTAGATGCAAAGTCGCAGGCTCCATTCGGCACAGGTGCATGGCTTCTCGCTGCATGCGAATATACCAAATATTTGAAGTAAATTGAAAATTGAAAGTTGAAAGTTAAGAAATAAATATTGATAAATGAAGTCTTTTTTAAAATATGTTCTTGCCACTATTGTCGGCATGATTATCGTGAGCATAATATTCTTGTTCACAACCGTTAGTACGATTATCGGATTTGCAGGAGCACAGTCCTCTAAAACCACTGTAGATAAGAATTCTATTCTCGTTATAAACCTGACTGGTTCCATCGACGAACGCACTGAGGATAATCCGTTGGCAACATTTCTGGCTGGCAGCATCGCAGAGAGTCAGAGTCTGGAGGACATTCTGAAAGCTATCAGTCATGCTAAAGACGATGATAACATCAAGGGAATCTACATCGAGGCAGGAACCCTCGTTGGTGCCGCTCCAGCTACACTCCAAGAAATTCGTAAGGCATTGATAGATTTTAAGAAATCAAAGAAGTTTATTGTTTCCTACGGAGACATGTACACCCAAGGCGCATATTACCTTTGTAGTGTGAGCGACTCGCTGATAGTAAATCCACAAGGAGTGATTGACTGGCACGGAATCTCTATGCAGACTACCTACTATAAGGATCTGCTCGACAAGATAGGTGTAGGCATGCAGGTATTCAAAGTGGGTACATATAAAAGTGCTGTAGAACCATACCTACTGAACGAAATGAGTGAAGCAAATCGTGAACAGCTCACACTCGTTTCCAGTGAATTGTGGACTGAGATGACTGGTGAAGTAAGTGCGAGCCGAAAGATTAGTATTGAAAAACTGAATCAGTTGGCAGACAACTTCATGGCTTTCGTACAACCGGCAAACTACAAGACTGAGAAGTTGGCAGACAAACTGGCATACAGCGACGAAGTGCCACAAATCATCTGTAACATGACAAAGGACTTTGATGAACCAAGCGACTACAAAACAATTTCCGTAAGCGACCTGGCATCTATTTCTTCGTCAAAGCCCAAAGGCACATCAGGTAATATGATTGCTGTTTACTACGCATATGGCGACATCGTTCAGGAGAGTTCGCATAGCGTTCCTGGTTACAACAACGAACACGAAATCATCGGCAAGAATACAGTCAAAGATCTCAAGGAACTGACTGATGACGAAAACATAAAAGCTGTCGTTATCCGAGTAAATTCTGGAGGCGGAAGTGCTTATGCCTCAGAACAGATTTGGCACGCAATACGACAGTTAAAAACCGAAAAACCTGTTATCGTAAGCATGGGAGACTATGCTGCCAGCGGTGGTTATTACATCAGTTGTGCTGCTGATTGGATAGTTGCAGAACCAACCACTATCACTGGTTCTATTGGTATCTTCGGACTCTTCCCTCAAGCAACAGAACTGATGAACAAAAAACTGGGAATCCACGTTTCTACAGTTAAGACCAATGCTCACTCAGACCTCGGACAAACTATGTCGAGAGCATTCACTGCCGAAGAGTCTGCTATCGTTCAGGAATACGTAAACAACGGATACGAACTGTTCACAGCTCGTTGCGCTTTCAGCCGCGGAAAGTCTGTTGACGACATAAAGAAAATTGCAGAAGGCAGAATATGGACTGGTAAGCATGCTCTCCAACTAGGTCTTATTGACCAGTTAGGTACACTCTACGATGCTGTCAAGGTGGCTAAGAGACGTGCTGACATTGACGAATACAGCATCAAGGAATACCCTGCAAAGAGCAACTTCATTGACGACCTATTGAGCGAAGACAAAGAAGGTTCATATGCAGACGTAAAACTGAAGACTTCACTGGGTGAATACTATGAGATGTTCCGTCAAGTGCAAAGCATCAGCAAGAAGTCCGGCATTCAGGCAAGCCTGCCTTATAACATCACATTCAATTTCTAAAACAATGAATTTATCTCAATCTGTTTCCCTTAAAATAATTAACCGCCTTGAGTGATCCACAAATAAAGACTTACCCCTTGTTACTGCCATTGGCATGGATATACGGGGTTATTGTAGCGATTAGAAATCTGCTCTTCGACATGGGTGTGTTGAAACAGAAATCGTACGATATTCCCGTTATAGGTATAGGCAATATCACTGTGGGAGGAACGGGCAAAACTCCTCACACAGAATACCTGATAAAACTGCTGCAAAAAGATTATCAGGTAGCTGTGCTTTCACGTGGATACAAACGGAAGTCTAATGGTTTTGTATTAGCGAATAAATTAAGTACGATGGAGGAAATCGGGGACGAACCTTTGCAGATGAAAACCAAGTTTCCTGATATCCATGTAGCTGTGGATGCAAACCGCAGAAACGGAATCAGCCGACTCCTTGCTGACGACATAAGTCCCGCTGTCGATGTGATTCTCATGGACGATTCCTTCCAACATCGATACGTTCTACCTGACATAAATATTCTGCTGGTTGACTACAACCGTCTTATCACTCGCGACTATCTGTTGCCTGCGGGACGATTGCGTGAATCGGTAATGGGTAAGGAACGAGCAGACATAGTCATCATTACGAAGTGTCCTGCCGACATCACTCCTGTGGAACGAAATGGCATAGAACGTGAATTGACACTTCGCTATCATCAGAAGATTTTCTTCACTACTATGTCCTACCCTATCCTGATGCCCCAATTTAAGGAAGCCCCACTACTCGTCACTGGTATCGCTTCGCCACATCATATGGAGGAAGACCTCAGAAAATTTTATCCTGGACTCGAACTGATGGCATTCCCTGACCACCATGCATTCTCCGATGCAGATATAGAAGCAATCAAGAAACGTGCTGCCGGACGACATATCATAACCACGGAAAAAGACTCAACACGACTGAAGTCTCTGCCTCACACTGTAATTCCTATCGAAGTGGAATTCATCGCAAAAGAAGAAGAGAAATTCAATAAAATCATACTTGACCATGTACGACAAAATCAAAGAAACAGCCGCCTTCATCAGTAAGAAATTACAGGCAAAACCAAAGACTGCCATCATACTCGGTTCTGGCCTTGGCAATCTCTCCTGTTTTATCGACAAGACATGTGAAATACCATATTCCGACATTCCCAATATGCCAATATCAACAGTTGAGGGACATGCCGGAAAACTTATCATCGGTTCACTAGCTGGTGTAGATATCATCGCTATGGATGGTCGTTTCCACTACTACGAAGGTTATAGCATGAAGGAAGTGACTTTCCCCATTCGTGTCATGTATGAACTGGGAATCAAGAATCTTATTGTCAGCAACGCCGCAGGAGGCATGAATCCAGTCTTTTCCGTAGGTGACATAATGGTTATCACCGACCATATCAATTCGTTCCCAGAGAATCCGCTGCGAGGAAAGAATTTCCCAACTGGTCCACGTTTCCCTTCTATGCATGAAGCATACGATCGCAAATTTATCCGTTTAGTTGACGAAGCTGCGAAACGTCTCGACATCAATATTCAGCACGGAGTATATGTAGGAACTGCTGGACCTACATACGAGACTCCTGCCGAATACCGTATGTTCCGCAGTTGGGGAGCCGACGCTGTAGGTATGAGCACTGTACCTGAAGTAATCGTAGCCGTTCACTGTGGCA
Source organism: Prevotellaceae bacterium UBA2448 (assembly GCA_002342585.1). GTDB lineage: Bacteria > Bacteroidota > Bacteroidia > Bacteroidales > Bacteroidaceae > Minthosoma. The sequence continues at coordinate 13,904 of DDQG01000027.1, read as the reverse complement.
TTCGCGTACTTGGTTTCAGCATCATCACTGACCTCGGTGGTTATGAAAACGTAAAAGAAGTAAGTCATGAAGAGGTGCAGGAAGCAGCCACTGCCGCACAACCTCGTATGACAGCACTGATAAAAGAAGTTCTCAAACAGATTTAAGGTAATAATACATCCTCTACATGAATATATCAGAAATTGGAGAGTTCGGTCTTATCGACCAACTGACTAAAGACATAAAACTGCAAAACTCAGAAACACTCTGCGGAGTGGGTGATGATTGTGCCATATTACGTGGTGATGACAACACTGATATACTTGTCACCACAGACCTTTTGATGGAAGGCATACACTTCGACCTCACCTATATTCCAATGAAACATCTGGGGTATAAGAGTGCTATTGTAAACCTCAGCGACATATATGCTATGGGAGGTACACCAAAACAAATTACAGTTAGTCTTGCCATCAGCAAACGTTTTCAGGTTGAAGATATGGAAGATTTTTACGAAGGTCTTCGAATTGCCTGCAAAGAACATCAGGTAGATATTGTTGGTGGTGACACCACAAGCAGTATGACCGGACTTGCCATCAGCATCACAGCCATAGGAACTGTAGAACACGGAAAAGCAGTTCGACGAAATGGAGCCAAAGCAACAGATATCATTTGTGTAAGCGGCGATTTAGGTGCTGCTTATATGGGTTTTCAACTTCTGGAACGCGAGAAACAGGTGTACTATAAGCAGATAGAAGAAATACAAAAGAAAATAGCTGCTGCTACCGACGAGTCAGTGAAAAAACAACTACAGCAACAATTGTCCGAAGTAAGCCAACCCGACTTTGCAGGAAAAGAATATCTCATAGAACGACAAATGCGTCCGTCGGCTCGACGCGACATCATTGAACAACTCCGTTCTCAAGGCATTCAACCAACTTCGATGATTGACATTAGCGACGGACTTTCTTCCGAAATGCTCCACATCTGTAAACAGTCTGGAGTTGGTTGCCGCATCTACGAAGAACGCATTCCTATCGATTACCAAACAGCCGTAATGAGTGAAGAGATGAATATGAACCTAACCACAGCTGCACTTAATGGTGGTGAAGACTACGAACTCCTCTTCACAGTTCCAGTTGCCGACCATGAGAAAATCGAAGCTATGGAAGGAGTGAAGGAAATCGGATATATCACACAGTCTAACCTCGGCACTGTTCTTATTACACGCGACGGCAACGAGTTCCCACTGAAAGCACAAGGATGGACACATTTGAATAGTTAATAGATAATAGTTGAGAGTTGACAGGTGATAGGTGACAGTTGAGAGTTGATATTAAAAGTTGGGAACAAACCTCTTACACAAGTTTATTTTTGCATTTTTTGCGTTTTTCACAACGCAGGTAGTTTGTTTTGCCCAACTCAACTGGAATACTTTTGTAGAGGATTATATATTCAATAACGAGGAGAATGGTTCGCAAACGGAATTAATTTATGAACAACTGAACGAATTGCGACTGCACCCTATCGACTTGAACACAGCCACAGTGGAACAGTTGTTGCAGATTCCCACCATCACCGAAGAGCAAGCTCAGGACATCATCAATTACCGTACCAAGAATTATCCCTTCGAATCGACAGGCGAACTCATGTACGTCAAATCGCTGAACCGAGAAGATTGGGAAATAATACAATTGTTCTGTTTTGCTGGAGAGGTGCAGCGCTACAAACCAGTTACTCTAAAAAACATATTTAAATACTGCAAACACGAAGTATTCCTCCGTAGCGATTTCCCTTTATATTTAACTGAAGGACAGCGCAATGGCAATTATCGCGGTAATCGAATGAGAAACAAATTACGTTACGCCTTCCGTAGCATGAATCATGTATATGCCAGCATTCAGACAGAGAAAGATGAAGGAGAACGTGGTTACGACTACATTGCCGGTTACGTTATGTTGAAAGACATAAATACCGGTAAGAATAGTGAGATTCGAGAACTCATCGTCGGTAATTATCGTGCCAATTTCGGTCTTGGTCTTGCCGTAAACACAGGTATCAGTTACGGAAAAAACATGCAGGCAAACGTACTCTCGTCTATCGATAAGGGGTTCTCTCCCCACTCTTCTTTTGTAGAGTCAAACTACCTCAGTGGAGGTGCTTTCAGATACAGATATAAAAAATTCACAGCATCAGTATTTGGGGCATTCAACAAACTGGATGGCAACTTCAACTCGGACTCTACAGGCATCACATCTATCAAAACAGACGGACTTCACCGCACAACTCTCGAATACAGCAAACGACACAATCTGGAGGAAACAAACATAGGTGGAAACTTACACTGGGAACTGAACAAGTTCCAATTCTCCTTCACATCTATGTACACCCACTACTCCATTCCTCTCACCCCTGTTTACAATACTCGAGCCTCATTATATAGAAGATATAACCCAAGTGGAAAAGAATTACTGAATTACAGTGTCGCTTACTCCTACAAATTCGGAAAATTCAAATTCATTGGTGAGACAGCATTCAGCAATACCAGCACAGGACAAGGTGGTTTCGCCACTCTCAACGGACTGCGGTTTCGTCCCAACATACGCAACAATGTACAGTTGCTGGTACGTAGTTATGGAGCCAAGTACACAGCTATTCAAGGACATGCTTTCAGTGAAAACGCAAAACCCCAAAACGAGCAGGGTATATATGTTTCGTGGACATCTTCTCTGACCCCCTCACTCGACATATACACATACCTCGACTTGATGCGTTTCCCTTGGTTGAAAAGCGACGTATCAACTACTTCGTCTTTCGGCATTGACTATATGGCACAAGCCACTTGGGCTCCAGGAGAAAAACATCAGTTTCTCCTACGTTATCACATCAAAAGCAAACAGAAAGACTACACTAACGAAGACAAAAGTGTCTCACAGGATTTCAACACTCGTCAGACTGTAAAGTTACAACACACCGTTCAGATTCATCCCAAGTTAACATTAGTAACTACCGCCAACGGAATCTGCATCACATTCGCCAAGAATTCCCCCGAAGTAGGTTTTTCCATCGCCGAGAACGTCCGTTGGACTGTTATAAAAAACCTGCTGCGTCTTAACTTCTCACTCAGCTATGTCGATACCGACACGTATAATGCCAGAGTATATAACTACGAACCCTCACTGCTCTATTCGTTCGGAATCAAATCGTACTACTATCAAGCCATTCGTGCTATCCTTGTAGCAAACGTGACTCCTATAAACGGGCTCACCCTTTCCGGACGTTACAGCATGACAAAATACCTCGATCACGACACCACAGGTTCAGGAGACCAGAAAATAGCCTCTTCATTCAGAGCCGACATCCAACTACTCTTGCGCTATACATTCTAAAAAATCTAAAATATTTGTTTTTTAGTTCTTTTCCTCGTAACTTCGCACCCATAAACATACTCGGGGTGCTGAAGCCTATGGCAGAAGCTGAGATTATACCCATTGAACCTGTGCGGGTAATTCCGCCGTAGGGAGCAGACAAAGCCTTCGCTTCACAACAGATATACACCTCGAGTAACAACACAAAGTTATTCGAGTTTTTTTATGCAAATCAACATCAACAACAAGTCAACCGATACTGCAGCTAAGACGCTGCAGCAGTTGGCAAACGAACTCACCCTCCCGGAAAAGGGTGTTGCAGTAGCAGTAGAAAATCAGATGATTCCACGCGACCAGTGGAACGACTTTACCCTTCAGGAAGGAGCTCATGTGGTAATCATCAAAGCTGCATGCGGAGGATAACCTTTATACTTATTCATGTAAAAACACTTAAGAGATGCTTCAATTTATTTCACATTACACAGAAAAATACGACTACCTCGATTCTATTCGCATAGCACTTGAGGGAGGTTGTCGTTGGATTCAACTTCGTATTAAGAAAGCTACCGACGATAATGTTCGTCCCATAGCCATTCGTGCCCAAGAGATGTGTCGCGATGTAGGTGCCACTTTCATCATCGATGATCGCGTAGAACTAGCTCGCGAACTCCATGCCGATGGAGTTCATCTGGGCAAAACAGATATGTCTATCCTTCAGGCTCGCGACATATTGGGTAAGTCTGCCATCATAGGTAGCACAGCCAACACCTACTTTGACGTAAGAGCTGCATTTGCATCCGGTGCAAACTACATAGGTTGTGGTCCCTTCCGATTTACAACTACAAAAGAAAAACTCTCCCCCACCCTCGGACTTGAAGGGTATCACGACATTATTAGACAGATGAAGGAAAATGGTGTCAACATTCCCATCGTAGCCATTGGCGGTATCACAGCCGACGATATAGAAGACATCATGCAGACAGGAGTCTCAGGTATCGCCCTCAGTGGAACTGTACTTCATGCTGCCGACCCAGTTGAAGAAATGAAACGAATAATCAAAATAATAGGACAATGAAAAAACTAGTAATTGCAGGTCGCGAATTCAACTCGCGTCTTTTCCTGGGCACAGGAAAATTCAGTAACAACCAACTCATGGCGAAAGCTATCGAGGCCTCTGGCACAGAGATGGTTACAGTGGCAATGAAACGTATCGAACTCGACGACAAGCAGGACGATCTGCTCACCCACATCACTCAGTACGGAAATATTCAGTTACTTCCAAACACATCTGGTGTTCGCAATGCCGAAGAAGCTGTATTCGCAGCACAGATGGCCCGCGAGGCGTTCGGCACCAACTGGCTCAAACTCGAGATACATCCCGACCCTCGTTACCTTCTCCCCGACTCTGTCGAGACGCTGAAGGCTACCGAGCAACTCGTGAAACTGGGTTTCGTCGTTCTCCCCTACTGTCAGGCAGACCCTACACTCTGCAAGCATCTTGAAGAAGCAGGAGCAGCTACAGTGATGCCTCTTGCAGCACCTATCGGTACTAACAAAGGACTTCGCATGAGAGACTTCCTGCAGATTATCATCGAGCAGTCCTCCGTTCCCGTTGTCGTTGATGCTGGCATCGGAGCACCAAGTCATGCTGCCGAGGCAATGGAACTGGGTGCCGACTGCTGTCTCGTCAATACCGCCATCGCAGTAGCAGGCGACCCTGTAGCTATGGCCGACGCTTTCCGTCAGGCTGTAATCGCAGGACGCCAAGCATATGAAGCCGGACTAGGAGCCATCAGCGACAGCGCCGAAGCATCAAGTCCACTAACCGCATTCCTTAATTAATGGTTATAGGTTATTGGCCTAAACTAATTTTCAATTATCAATTATCAATTGTCAATTCTTCACAAATGCCAAACGACAACAAAGCATACGCTAAACGTGAGAAGGCCTACATGCAGGGTAAACTCTTCCCTGAAATCCGTGTAGGTATGACGAAAGTGAATCTCACACCAACCGTTACAAAGGATGCCGACGGTAAGACTCACACCGAGCAGAATGCTCCAGTATATATCTACGACACCAGTGGTCCGTTCTCTGACCCTGCCATCAAGGTTGACCTGAAGAAGGGTCTCCCGCGCATCCGTCAGCAGTGGATAGAGCAGCGCGGTGACACAGAGCAGCTCGCTGAGGTGTCTTCTGAATATGGTCGTCAGCGCCTTGCCGACCACTCCCTCGACTCACTTCGTTTCGAACATATCCAGTTGCCTCGTCGAGCTAAGGCTGGCAAGGCTATCACACAGATGGCATACGCCAAGGCTGGCATCATCACTCCTGAAATGGAGTATGTGGCCATTCGCGAAAATATGAACTGCGAAGAGTTGGGCATTAAGTCACACATCACCCCTGAATTCATCCGCAAGGAGATTGCCGAGGGTCGTGCCGTACTTCCCGCAAATATCAACCACCCCGAGAGTGAGCCGATGATTATCGGTCGCAATTTCGCCGTGAAGATAAACACTAACATCGGCAACTCCGCCACCACATCTTCTATAGAAGAGGAGGTAAATAAAGCTGTTTGGTCATGCAAATGGGGCGGCGACACGCTGATGGACCTCTCCACAGGTGCTAACATACACGAAACCCGCGAATGGATTGTGCGCAACTGTCCTGTTCCCGTAGGCACAGTACCTATCTATCAGGCTCTCGAGAAGGTTAACGGCAAGGTCGAAGACCTCTCTTGGGAGATATATAAGGATACCCTCATCGAACAGTGCGAGCAGGGTGTTGACTACTTCACCATCCATGCGGGCATACGTCGTCAGAATGTGCATCTTGCCGACAGCCGTCTCTGTGGCATCGTCAGTCGTGGTGGTAGCATCATGAGCAAGTGGTGCCTCATTCACAACAAGGAGAGTTTCCTCTACGAACACTTCGACGAAATCTGCGATATCGTGGCACAGTATGATGTAGCCCTCTCTCTGGGCGACGGTCTGCGTCCTGGCTGTACTGCAGACGCCAATGATGCTGCGCAGTTTGCTGAACTCGACACTATGGGTGAACTCGTCACTCGTGCCTGGGCAAAGAATGTGCAGGCATTCATCGAGGGTCCCGGTCATGTGCCCATGCAAAAGATTCGTGAGAATATGGAGCGTCAGATTGAGCACTGCCACGAGGCACCGTTCTACACCCTCGGCCCTATCGTCACCGACATAGCTCCGGGCTACGACCATATCACCAGTGCCATTGGTGGAGCACAGATAGCTTGGCTGGGTACGGCGATGCTGTGTTATGTGACACCAAAGGAGCACCTTGCCCTGCCAAATCGTGAAGATGTGCGCACAGGCGTAGTGACCTACAAGATAGCAGCTCATGCTGCCGATCTCGCTAAGGGTCACCCAGGTGCTACCATTCGCGACGACGCACTCTCAAAGGCTCGTTTCGATTTCCGCTGGCGCGATCAGTTCCACCTCTCTCTCGACCCCGAACTGGCTCTCAAGTACTTCGAGGAGGCAGGTCACACCGATGGCGAGTACTGCACCATGTGCGGACCAAACTTCTGCGCAGCCAAACTAACCCATGACCTGAGGAAGTTGAAAAGGTGAAAAGTGAAATGTGAAATGTGAAAAGTGAAAAAGTGATGGCACTTACTTCTAATCAGCAACTACGCTATAACCGCCACCTCATCCATGAGGGCATCGGCGAAGAGGGACAGGAGCGCCTATTGCGTGCTAAGGTACTCATTGTCGGTGTTGGTGGACTGGGTTCGCCCATAGCTCTCTATCTTGCTGCAGCAGGAGTGGGCACCCTGGGATTGGTCGATGGTGATACCGTGAGCATAAGCAACCTGCAACGCCAAGTCCTATATACCGAAGCTGAGGTAGGAAAACCTAAGACTCTTTGTGCCGCCCAGCGACTTCGTTCGCTCAATAGCGATGTTACAGTCAACACTTACCAATGTATGCTGACATCAGAGAATGCAGAAGAGATTATCAGTAAGTACGACATAGTCGTTGACGGTACAGACAACTTCGCTGTCCGTTTCCTTATCAGCGACACCTGCGAACGCCTCTCCAAGCCCTATGTCTATGGAGCCATCCGAGCTATGGAGGGACAAGTAGCTGTGCTCTGCAAGGGTAAGGCGACCTATCGCACACTGATGGGTGCTGAGGAAGTGACAGAAGAAATGTCCAATCCTGACAAATCAGTAGTTGGCACCACCCCCGCCATCGTAGGCAGCATCGAAGCAAGTCAGGTTATTCAGTTGATATGCGGTTTTGGCGACCCACTCATCGATCGTCTCTACACTATCGACCTCAGCACACTTAATAGTTTTATTATAAACCTATAAGCCACTAAGCTACTAAGCAAATAAACTAAAAATGTTTTCAGACGAATTAAAAAATATCAGTTGGCAGGAGACCACCGAGCGCATTGCCTCCATGACCGACAGCGATGTGCGTCGTGCTCTTGCCAAGAGCCACTGTGACGTTGACGACTTTATGGCTCTGCTCTCACCTGCTGCCGAGCCTTATCTTGAGACTATGGCGCGTCTGTCACGCAAATATACCGAAGAGCGTTTTGGCAAGACCATCTCTATGTTCATTCCGCTCTACATCACCAATTCCTGTTCCAACTCGTGCGTCTATTGCGGTTTCCATCGTGAAAATCCTATGGCTCGCACCATACTCACCCCCGAACAGATAGAAGATGAATATAAAGCCATTAAGCAACTCGCTCCCTTCGAGAATATACTGCTCGTGACGGGCGAGAACCCTGCCAAGGCTGGTGTGCCCTACCTTGCCAAGGCTATTGACATAGCGAAGAAATACTTCTCTAACATCAAGATAGAGGTGATGCCGCTGTCTGCCGAGGATTATCTTGAACTCACCCACCACGGACTCAATGGCGTCATCTGTTTTCAGGAGACCTACAATCGCGACCACTACAACCTCTACCACCCTCGTGGTATGAAGAGCAAATTCGAGTGGCGCTGCGACGGCTTCGACCGCATGGGGCAGGCTGGTGTTCACTCCATCGGCATGGGTGTGCTTATAGGTCTTGAGAAGGAATGGCGCACCGATGTCACCATGATGGCTTATCATCTGCGCTATTTGCAGAAGCACTACTGGCGCACCAAGTACTCCGTCAACTTTCCTCGCATGCGTCCGGCACATAACGAGGGCTTCCATCCGAACTGTTTTATGACCGACCGCGAACTGGCACAGGCAACCTTCGCAATGCGCATCTTCGACCACGACGTAGATATCTCTTACTCCACTCGTGAACCAGCCTACATACGCGATAACATGTGTACTCTCGGAGTCACCACAATGTCGGCAGAGAGTCATGTGAACCCAGGTGGCTACCACACCTATCCGCAGGCTCTCGAACAGTTTACTGTCAGCGACGAACGCACAGCCAAAACAATCAATCAGCGTCTCAAGGAATTAGGACGCGAACCAGTATGGAAAGACTGGGATGCATCGTTCGACCTCTTCGGCTGCATAAAGAAAAAATAAACGAAAACGAAAACGAAAACGAAAACTGGTAAACGGTAAACAGTAAACAGTAAACGGTAAACTAAATGCTCATCATCATCACCCTGCCAACATTCTTTGTAGCTGAAAATACAGCTATAAAGAAGTACTTAGAGCGACCCGATATAGACTTTATTCATATCAGGAAGCCTAATGCAACGAAAGCTGAGGTGGAACGACTGCTGCAAAAAATTCCCTCACAGTATTATAATCGTCTTGTGCTGCACGACTATCATGAGTTAGCGCAACAATACCACCTGCATGGAGTGCATCTGAACAGTCGTAATCCAAAACCTCCGAAGGGTTGGCTGGGAGCAGTGAGTATCTCGTGTCATAGCATCGCAGAACTGGCAGAGCGACGCAAAGAACCCTTTGCCTATATGAGTCTCTCGCCTATCTTCGACAGCATATCCAAGCAAGGCTACAGGGCAGCATTCACAACTGCAGAACTTCGTGAAGCACATGAGCAAGGAATAATAGATGAGCGAGTGATGGCACTGGGTGGTGTCACTTTCGACAAATTATCAGAAATACAACAAATGGGCTTCGGAGGAGCCATGATCCTCGGCGACGCATGGAAATAGTACTAAGCATAGCAGGCAGCGACCCCTCAGCAGGGGCAGGCATACAGCAAGACCTCAAAACCATCACCCACATGGGCAGTTATGGTGCAACAGTTATCACAGCCCTCACCTCGCAGAATACGCAAGGTGTGCAGGGAGTTATGCCTGTGCCGCCCGAAGTAGTCAGTTCCCAACTCCGTTCTCTCCTCGATGACCTCGACATCCGAGCCATTAAGATTGGACAAATACCCACTCAGGCAGTGGCTCAGGCTATAGTCAGCCTATTGGATTCATACCTTGCCAAACATCCTCTACCTGTAGTTTACGACCCAGTGATGATATCCACCAGTGGCACACCTCTTATGCAGCCCGAATGTATAGAATATGTAAGTGATGCGCTCTTTCCGCTCTGCACACTCATCACCCCCAACCTTCCAGAAGCTGAATCGCTGACAGGACTCCGTCTCACCACTACAGAAACAATTATGGAGGCAGGCAAACAACTTACCTCCCGTTACCGGACAGCCTTCTTACTAAAAGGCGGTCATGCCGAAACTCTCGACATGACCGACCATCTCTTTACCGCAGAAGGTACTCATCACACATTCACCACACCGAAAATCGCCTCGAAAAATCTTCACGGCACAGGTTGCACCCTCTCCTCAGCTATTGCTACAGCCCTTGCCCAAGGCAACTCCCTACCCGACTCCGTTTCTGTAGCCAAAGCCCTCGTTACCGAAGCCATCCGCAGCGGTTCCTCCCTCCACATCGGCACCGGCAATGGGCCCCTCTGGTTTTAACTCACTCCCATCACCCACTTCACCAGGAGCATAATCACAGGGATGGTGACAAACAGGATGCCAACGACATCGATTATGGCGCCCGACTTAATCATCTTCGTTATGGGCACATAACCTGAGGAATAAACGATAGCATTTGGAGGAGTAGATACAGGCATCATAAATCCGAGCGACGACGACAGAGCAATACCAATAGCAACTGGGATTGGATTGAAGCCCATAGACATTACAGTTCCGATGGCTATAGGTGCCAACAGATTTGTAGAAGCTGTATGTGAAGTGAGTTCCGACAGTACCAGAGCTAAAATACAGAACACACCTACGACAAAAACCTCTGACGGACTGCCGCCCAGCAGATCCTTTATGCCATTGCCTACCCATTCAGCCAAACCAGTAGAGCTCATCATCGAACCCATTGCCAGTCCGCCACCGAAGAGCAACAGTGTGCCCCACTCTATGCCTTCCACACCATCCTTCCAACTCATCGTCATCTTGCCCGTCTTCAGGTCAACAGGCAGGAAGAACAGTAGCAGTCCACCTATGACAGCAGCGATAGCCTCTGGGAAGTGACTATCGTAAAATTTCATGATATCGGAGTCAGGACCATGAATGATGCTCAGCACACTTGGAGCTACCCACAGCACCACTGCTACTGAGAAAGCAATCATTGTATTCTTCTGAGCACGAGTCCACTCACCAAGCGAATCCACCGACTTGCGTATAAACTCCTTGGCGCCCTTAATACGATCCACATCAGCCGGGAACATCTTCCACAGCACCACATAAGCAATGATGAAATACAGCACCATAGCTACAATACCCCAAATCATCCATTGGAAAAACGAAACCTCTGGAGCATCCGGAGCCATCTGATTCAGAAATCCAATCATAATGATATTAGGCGGAGTACCAATCGGAGTCATCACGCCACCAATACTACAAGCATAAGCCGTCATCAGCATCAGACCCGTAGCATACTTATAATTAGACAAATCGATAGTCTTGCCGTTTGCCGCCATCATATCCTTAATAGCCTCAAGCAGACCCAGGGCAATAGGAAACATCATAGCAGCAGTGGCCGTATTGCTAATCCATCCCGAACAGAGCATACAAGCCAGTCCTATAGCAAGGAAAATACGTTTCGGAGAGTCGCCCACCCACTTCATCGACATGATGCCGTAAGCAATGCGCTTATCCAGTCCGTTCACCATCATACCCTTAGCCAACATAAAACCACCCATGAAAAGGAAAATCATCGGATTAGCAAACTGTTTGTAAGCATCCCCAATAGGTGCAATACCCAGCACCACACACAAAGTCGGTCCCAGCAACGACGTCACAGGAATCGGCACCGGTTCCGTAATCCACCAAATAGCAACCAGCGACATCACTGCCAGCAGATGGTGAGCCTCATCCGACAAACCGCCTATAGGCATAAACCACAAAACGATGGCACACAAAGGTCCCATCACAGCTCCAACCAACTTACGGAGCCTCTCAGTACGATTTTCTTTACTTTCCATAATATTTTTAGTTCAAAGTTTAAGGTTCAAAGTTCAAAGTTCTAAATGCCAATAGCCAACAGCCATTAAAAATTCATTTTCCTATACTCTTCCGGAGTAATTCCTGTCACCCGTTTGAAATAGCGGCAGAAATTAGCAGTGCTGGGGAATCCGAGCTGAAAAGCCGTCTCCTTAATACTCTGCTTCGGATTTGCCGTAATAACAAACTTCGCCTGTGTTGCCACATACTGTTCAATCCACTCCAAAGGCGAAATACCGTTACTCATGGTGCGGAACAGCTTTGAGAAGTACCTTGCATCATATCCCAGTTGTTTGGCATAGAAATTCACATTGCGTGACTTAGTATAATTCTCCACCACCAAATCGCAGAAACGCGAATACAGCAAATCCTTCGTGCTCTTATTCCACTCAGGGTCTTGCACCTCCCTGAAATGCAGGAGCAACTCATACCCAACTGTCAGTTCCGACTTTAGCATCGAATGGCATTGTGGCATCTTCTCTTCTGAAAGACTGGAAATATACATCAACTGATCAACCACCGCCATCAACCTGTTCGTCTGTTCGTCCGTAAGCCGGCACATAGGCATTCTGCCAAAACGGGATATATCCTCCTCTGACAGCACCTCATTAATCATTTTCGGAGAGATAATAAACCACGTATAAGTAAAATCGTCCGAACACTCAAGTTCCCTAACAAGATGTCCGGGCATAAGGAAGCCCAAATCATTCTTCTGCTGAACGACCTCCTGCATATCGTAAAGTGCACGAGAACTGCCATTAGTACACAAACTGAACACTATGTACGGTAGCACATAGTCTTCGTTCAAATGCTCAAACCGTGAATTACGTCCAGCCATGAAACCATTCTGTTCAACCTCGTACAGGGTTGTATTGTTTGGAAGTGTTTCTTTTTTCATTTTGGACGCAAAAATAACATATTCTGGAAATAAAAACAAGAAATCACACATTTTGAAAACGAGAAAGCGAAAAATGGTAACAAGAAAGTCTTAACCCTGAAAAATGTGTTGCAACATTGCAACATTGCAACATTGCAACAATTTGAAATAAAAAAAAGAGCCTCGCATCACTGCGAAGCCCGTCTTTCGTCTTTCGTACGAAGTTTGATTTGCCCGGTCAACTTTCAATTACCAACTATCAATTAATTATGCATTATGCATTATGAATTATGCATTATTAAAAGGGTCCATGTCCCATACAACTTGTAGTTGTGATAGCTGTCAAAAATGCTGTGAGTGCGGCTACTACTACCTTCACCACTGTCTCAAGAATATCGCGTTTCATAGTTTTTAGTTTTAACATCGAAAAATACTAAATATCCGAATTTTTTTAATCTCACACAGAAAGCACAGATACCACAGAACCGACGGAGCAGCGAGTGCAGAGTCAAACTCGTTTGAACTTTGCCGAGTCGCGTCGGAGGAAGACGTAGTCAAATTTTTTTCACACTCATTTTAGATGACAGTCTTCTCAAAGACTGCTTTGTTGAAGAACAAGGGTTTTGTTTGTTTGAAGAATCTCCCAAGCTAGCTTGAAGAAGTTCTTCTAATCAAATAAAACTAATCATCTAAAAATCTACCTCAGCACAACTTTTAGTTTATTTCGTGTCTTTAGATGTTCGGAATAAAAATCTTTCCGTGCTTTCCGTGATTTCCGTGTGACTTAATTAATTTTCGTTAAATTCGTGTCTTTAGATGTTTATCATGCAAGTTAAAAAGGAGTGAAACACGAACTGAAGTGCCGTTCTTTTAGTTTATTAAATTTAAGGGTTTAACATATTTTTAAGTTAGGAGTTAGGAATTAGGAGTTAGGAGTTGCCCTCCGGATGACTTCTCTTTTCACCTTTCCCTTCCGCCTTTCATCTTCTTACAATAATACTTTTATTTCAAATTTTTGGGTGAAAGCCACCTAGGCTTTATTCTTATTGCTTGGCGCAATATTTTCCAACAATAATTGCAAACAATTACCAATAATCGAACCAATAAAATTATTTTTAAATTATTTTAAATTATTGTTCAGAACTATCGCCACCCGCCAGGCAGTCTTTCGTCTTTCGTTTTTCGTCTTTCTTTTTTTGCAGGTGTGCGTACGATTTTTTTTTCGTGTGCGTACGAGT
>DDQG01000040.1:481-27581 GCA_002342585.1 Prevotellaceae bacterium UBA2448 | reverse complement strand
CTTAATGAGAGAGCCCTCTGTACTATATAGTACGGAGGGCTCTTATTTTTTGTGTTATAATTTGTCTTATTTATCTTATCTTGTCTTGTCTTATCTCGTCTTATCTTTACTCTTGTAGATTATTTCTTCACATGCATGATTTGGGGTGCTTATATCAAGGTAGTGGTGTAATTCATAGTCTTCTGAGCTTATGTATATAATTGCTATGCTATCAACTTGATATTCTATATTAAATAGTTTTTTTTGATAACGATAAGCTTGTATTGCCTTCGATATATTTTTAATCTTTTTATAGTCTATAGCTATTTCTGGGTGTATTTCTTCTTTTGGGATAGTTGAATTTTTTATACTTCGTGTTTTTACTTCAACGAAATGTAAATGATAGTTTTTTAAAGCTATAATATCAAGTTCACACCCATGGTGTAAGTTCCAGTTTCTGTCTACTATACGGTAGCCATTTTTGACAAGATAATTGGTAGCCAGTTCTTCTCCTATTTGTCCTATGTTTTGCGATTCCTGATTTTTGCGTTGGTGCACATCCCGAGTATATTGAATTTGTTTCTCTATTTGTTGTTGTGACATACATTTCCCATCGGGAATGATGTGAATTATGTTGATAGTGTCTTGCAGATACCTGCCAATATAGAGAAACCGTCGGCTATGAACAATGTCAATTTCATTGTCTATGATACATATTGTATAACCTTTTTCTACTCCGGTTTTTATTCGTGCTATTCCGTTTAGAAATGTGTCTGTCTGAATAAATTTTTTGTATACTATTTCTCCTCTTTTGTTAATAGCTTCTTTCGGTATATATCCAAAGTGTTGAGAAAAGGGTAAATATACTATGTTGTTTTGTTTTAATACTATTTTTAATTCGTTTGTAGGAGTATTGAGTGATGTATTTTCTGTAATTATGAAACGACAATCTACTATACAGTTGATACCGTTTTTTATCAATAACGGTATTAGTTGTTCGGAAGTAATATTTGTGTGTCCGTATGTGTATATAGTAGGTTGCTTATCCATAAAATTTGTATATTCTTATATAATATAATGAATATTGGCAAAAATACGTATTTTATAGCTTTAGACAAAGGAAGTAAATAAAAATATGTATATTTGCGACGTTTACTTAAATATAGAATATTATGAATTTTAGAATTAGTCTTCTTATATTAGTGTATATTACCACTTTGTCTGCGAATGCAAACCCTTGGAAAAAAGAATTTCCTCGTTTACTTAAAAGTATTACGACTCCAATATGTTATGACAGTAAAGTCGTAAACATAAGTGATTATGGCGCAAGAGTGGATGCTCAAGCGAAGATAAATCAAAGAGCTATAAATAAAGCTATTAAAGATTGCAATGCTGCTGGTGGAGGGAAAGTTATTATTCCTGCAGGAGTATGGAACACTGGTGCTCTTACACTCCTTAGTCATGTAAACTTAGTAGTTGAGAAAGGTGCTGTTTTACAGTTTGTATTTAATCCTAGTTTATATCCTCAAGTACTTACTCATTGGGAGGGACTCGAGTGTTATAATATTTCTCCTCTGATTTATGCACGCGATGCGGAAGATATTGCTATAACAGGAAAAGGTGTAATTGATGGTGGTGGAACAAATGAAACCTGGTGGGCATGGACAGGAGTGACACGCTTTGGATGGAAAGAAGGAATGTATAATCAAAAAGCAAGTAGAAAACAGTTGCAGGAGTGGAGTGAGGAACAAATAGATGTTGAAAGACGTAGATTTGATATTAGTAATCCAATGCGTCCACAAACTGTAAATTTTATGTTCTGTAAGCGCGTTCTTATAGAAGGAGTAACATTTCTTCGTTCTCCGTTTTGGGTTCTTCATCCTGTTATGTGTGATGATGTTACGGTTCGTGGTGTAACTATTATCAATAAAGGACCAAATGGTGATGGATGCGACCCAGAATCATGCAATCGTGTTCTTATTGAGAATTGTCTGTTCCGTACAGGTGATGATTGTATTGCAATTAAGAGTGGTAGAAATGCGGATGGACGCAGATGGGGAATGCCATGTCAAAATGTTATTGTCAGAAATTGCAAAATGGAAGATGGACATGGAGGTATAGTTGTTGGAAGTGAAATATCAGGCGGTTTTCGTAATTTGTTTCTTGAGAATTGTCAGATGGATAGTCCTAATTTAGATCGTGTAGTGCGAATTAAGACAAATACCTGTCGTGGAGGTATTGTTGAAAATATTTATGTTCGTAATGTGGAAGTAGGTGAGTGCCGTGAAGCAGTTTTGAAAATCAATCTGAATTACGAACCTCGTGAACAAGCGCAACGTGGATTTATTCCAACTGTCAGAAATGTGAATTTGGAAAATGTAAATTGTCACAAGAGTAAGTATGGGGCTTATATAGTTGGACTTGAAGAGTCAGAGCAGATACAGAACGTTTTAGTAAAGAATTGTGTGTGGACAGGTGTACTTACAGGTGAAAATAGAATGGAAGGAAAGTTCCGTAATGTTAAGTTCAAGAATGTTAAGATAAGGGTTGCAGAGTAGATGTGCTCTGTCTATAGAATCATTTTAAACATTTTTCTGTAGGCTCCAACTTTTTTGTCAAATGCAAGAGGGTAGGCGCGAGATGAAGAAGGTAAACGATAGAGAAGAATCTGTTTACCTTCTTTATTGTATATGTTTGGAATAGCACAAAAAGAGTTTACCTTAGGTGGTGTTTCAATATTAAAATAATTGCAAAGTGTATCTGTTGCTTTTTCTCCTGTTGTCACTATAGCTTGGCAGTGTGGTAATTTGTTTAATAGCATTCGAATGTCTGTATGTTCCACGACTTCCAAAAATTTATCTGAAGCATTGTCTTTTAGACGACGAACTGCATACGAAGTGTCGAAAAACGCCAAACCGGTTTCTTCGCAAAAATGAATTATTTCGTTTATCTTGAACTGTTTTAGTTCCTTATTCACAAAATAATCTCTGTCATTAAAGAAAATTTGACCTTCTATGCGCCAATGGTCATTAATAAAATTAGGGTAATAGAAATCCATACACCAGCGTTTCCGTTGTGGAGGAAAACTTCCTAAAAAAAGAATTTTGGCATTTTCTGGCAAGAATGGAATAAGCGGATGATACTCCACAGTACCACCTGATTGATTGGCATCATCAAACCGATTAATATTATTAATGTTTAGATATGACATGTTCATCTCGTGTTGCAAAATTAAGGATAAAATGTGAATTATTGGTTTATGAATACATGAAAAAAGATTTACTTACTCATATAGTAATAAATAATAGCTACCTTTGTAATATGAAGATAAGTAATTATATTAAAACATGGACTCGAATAAGTCTTGTATTTCGCATCCTAATAGGCTTGACAATAGGTGCGGTGCTAGGTGTATTTTGCCCACAGCTGACAGTCATAGGTATTCTGGGAAAGATTTTTGTTAGTGCGCTGAAAGCTATTGCACCAGTGCTTGTGGCTGTTCTTGTTGCAGCTTCTATCGCCAAGGCGCATAGAGGCCTAGGAGAACGTTTTACGACTGTAATATCACTATATCTATTTTCTACTTTATTGGCAGCAATCGTTGCTGTTGTTGGTAGCTTTTTATTTCCTGTAACGATCGTTTTAAAGAACACAGTGACAAATGCGACTCCAACGGGGTTGATTGAAGTTTTTTCCAGTATGCTTACCAATATGGTAGCAAATCCCTTGGTATCTGTTTCCTCAGCTAACTATATTGGAATTTTATTTTGGGCCATTATAGCAGGTCTTGGACTAAAAATCCGTGCTACCCAACAGACAATTGAAGTGGTAGACGATTTTGCTAAAGTCGTTTCACAGGTTGTAAGTTGGGTAATTCAGTTTGCACCTTTCGGAATAATGGGACTTGTGTTCTCTTCTGTGTCGGAAAGTGGATTGGAAATATTCACAAGTTATGGTAAACTTCTCCTTCTACTTGTTGGTTGTATGCTTTTTACTGCTTTAGTAGTAAATCCAATTATCGTGGCTTTCTACATACGTAAGAATCCGTATCCTTTAGTGTGGCTTTGCCTGAGGGAAAGTGGACTTAATGCTTTTTTTACTCGTTCTTCAGCGGCTAATATACCTGTAAATATGGATTTATGTGACCGCATGGGCTTGGATAAAAATTTCTATTCCGTCAGCATACCATTAGGTTCTACAATTAATATGGATGGAGCTGCAATTACAATCACTATCCTTTCACTTGCAGTAGCTCATACAATTGGCGTGGAGGCCTCTTTCTTTTCGGTTTTATTCCTTAGTATAATTGCAACGCTTGGAGCTTGTGGCGCTTCAGGTGTGGCTGGTGGTTCTTTGCTTCTCGTTCCGATGGCGTGCTCGTTCTTTGGTATATCAAATGATATAGCTATACAAGCTGTAGCTGTAGGCTTTATTATTAGTGTAGTTCAAGATTCAATGGAAACAGCTCTCAATTCCAGTAGTGATGTGCTTTTTACTGCTACTGCAGAGATGCATGATAAAACAAAACACCGAAAGTGAAAATCTGTCTTGCTTTCGATTCTTATAAAGGATGTCTTTCTGCATCTGATGTTTGCAAAGCTGCAACTGAAGGTCTGCTAGCAGCATATCCTGATGCAGATATTGTCTCTTTTCCTTTGAGTGATGGTGGCGAAGGACTTGTAGATTTCTTTATATCAATTGGAGTGGCGCATGCCGTACAGGTTGTTGTGCATAACCCTCTTATGGAGATAGTTACTGCGACTTACGCTATTTCTTCAGATAGTCGTACTGCATATATTGAGATGGCAAGTGCCTGCGGCTTGACTTTGGTACCTCCTCATCGACGTAACCCCTTGTTGACTACAACTTATGGTTTGGGAGAATTGCTTATAGATGCTCAAAAACGTGGAGTAAAACAAATTGTTTTGGGAATAGGTGGTTCTGCAACATGTGATGCAGGTGCTGGAATGCTAAAGGCATTAGGTGATAACATGTTGGCGGATACTAAAATAACAGTTGCTTGCGATGTAACGAATCCGCTTTATGGTTCATCTGGTGCCGCCTATGTTTTTGCTCCGCAAAAAGGAGCTACGCCAGAGCAGGTGAAACAGTTGGATATGCGTCTGCGCTCTTTTGCCTATATTACAGAAAAACGTGGGTTGGCTTCTCCTGAGGATGCCATGAAGCCTGGTACAGGTGCAGCTGGTGGACTCGGTTATGCATTACTTACATATTTAAAGGCTGAACTTCGTTCCGGAATTGATATTGTATTAGATTCATGTGGTTTTGATGCACAATTATCCGGTGTCGATTTGGTTATAACTGGCGAAGGATGTTCTGACTGTCAGACCATTAATGGTAAGGTGGCAGCAGGCGTGCTTCATCGTTCTAAATTATATGGAGTTAAAACCATTCTCATGTCAGGTCAGATTCATGATTCTGACCAGCTGTTAGCCTTGGGGTTTGATAAAATATATTGTATAAACGATGGGGACTCCCGACCTATGGAGCAATTGTTGAATCCAGATGTGGCAACAGAGAATATTCGTCGGTGCTGTATACGACTGATGAAAGAATAAAAAAGAGCGAGGTGATTTCCAGTTTTCCTCGCTCTATCATTATATTTGTGTAGTTGTTTGTTTATATCAATCTAATAATTAGTACACTCTAAAACCAATAATTTTTCTTACTTCTTTAAGTGTTGCAGCAGCACTCTCGCGAGCCTTTTCTGCTCCTTGCTTGGCAATCTTATCCAGCAATTCTTGATTGCTCTGATATTCTAGAATGCGTTCACGAATTGGAGCTAAAGTATTTACAATGTCTTCAGCCAACTGTTTTTTCAGGTCGCCATATCTAATGCTCATATCATTCCACTTCTCGTTGAAATAATCATATGTCTCTTTACTTGATGCAATTTCCATCAAAGTAAATAGATTTTGAATAACTTCAGGCTTTTCTTGATTTGGTTCTGTCGGTCCTGAATCAGTTACGGCTTTCTTTACCTTTTTTTCAATTGTTTTTGCATCTTCATACAAATAAATACAGTTACCTTCTGACTTACCCATCTTTCCACTTCCGTCAAGTCCTGGAATCTTAATTGCATGGTCGCCAAAATAGAAATTCTGTGGTTCAGGGAAGAATTCTACACCGTATATATTATTAAAACGTCGTGCACATTTGCGTGCCATTTCCATGTTCTGCTCCTGGTCTTTGCCTACAGGAACCTTTGCTGCTCGATGTTGCAGAATGTCTGCAGCCATCAGTGTAGGGTAGGTGAGCAAACCCGCATTCACATTATTTGGTTGTTTACGAGCCTTTTCTTTAAATGTAGTTACACGCTCCAGCTCTCCTAGATAGCAGTTCATGTTCAAGTACAAATACAATTCAATAGTCTCTGGTACGTCGCTTTGTATATAGATAGTTGACTTCTCCGGGTCAATGCCGCATGCCAGATACTCAGCTAAAATTGTTCTTGTGGAATTTTGAATATTCTCAGGCTTGGGGTGGGTTGTCAGTGAATGCCAGTCAGCTATGAAATAGAAGCAGTTGTAATCCTCTTGCATCTTGACAAAGTTCTGCACCGCACCATAGTAATTTCCCAAGTGCAGATTTCCAGTTGGGCGTATGCCGCTAAGTACTATTTCTTTCATTTTTATTATTTCTCAAAAAACTGTGCAAAGGTATAAAAAAATTGCGTACCTTCGCATAAAAATAATGGATAAGTGTATGCATGAAGTAATAGAACTTATAAATGAGATGTCACCATTCTTGCTGTTGGGCTTTCTGATAGCAGGACTGATGCATGTATTTATTCCCAATAATTTCTTTTCAAAATATTTGTCGGGCAATTCTTTCCGTTCAGTCGTAAGTGCTGCTATTTTCGGAGTTCCTATTCCACTTTGTTCTTGTGGTGTAATTCCTACTGCAATGTCTTTGCGTCGTGAGGGTGCAGGAAAGGGTGCCGTTGTTTCATTTCTTATAGCTACTCCCCAAACAGGGGTCGATAGTATATTTGCTACATATTCCTTGATGGGGCTTCCGTTTGCCCTAGTACGTCCTGTAGCAGCCCTTGTTACAGCACTAATGGGTGGTGCTTTTGTTAATGCGTTTGCTGAGGTAGAGCCATCAGTTCAACCAACAGCTGTTTCCACTTGCCACAATGGAGAACGTTTGCCATTATTGAAAAAAATGATTGAAGCACTTAAGTTCGGATTTATTGAGATGATGGAAGATATAGGCAAATGGCTGGTTGTTGGACTCATCGTTGCTGGACTCATTACAGTATTCGTCCCAAACGAGTTCTTTGCTATTTTTAAGGATAATACGTTTATGTCTATGTTGCTGGTTCTCTGTATTTCAATCCCTATGTATGTTTGTGCAACTGGCTCCATTCCTATTGCTGTTGCCTTGATGGCTAAAGGACTTACCCCTGGAGCAGCTCTTATGCTGCTTATGGCTGGTCCTGCTTGCAACTTTGCATCTATTCTCGTAATCAATAAAGTCTTGGGTAAGAAAACACTAATTTGTTATCTTATAGCCATTATTTGGGGTTCTATTGCCTTTGGAATCGGTATCGACTACTTGCTACCTCGTCAGTGGTTTACCTCCCATCTTATTGGTGGTTCTGAGTGTTGTCACGAAGAGGCAGGATGGTTCAAGTGGTCATGCACAGTCCTCTTGCTTATTCTTCTGCTTAATGTAGTTCGTATGAAACTGACTGGACACGACCACCATCATCACGACCATTGTGATTGTTGTGATTCTTGTTCTGATGACGCTTGTGAATATATTGTAAAAGGAATGAATTGTAATCATTGTAAGGCGAATGTAGAAAAGGTAGTCAGCAATATCCCTGGAGTAGAAAGTGTGACTGTTGATTTACAAAGTGGACGTATGAATATCTCCGGTGCTGATATTGAGACAGAAAAAGTACGTGCTGCAGTAGAAAGTATAGGTTTCTCACTAGAGACGAAAAATTGATTTAAACGAAATTAACGTTTATAAATGTGAGAAGATAGAAAATATATCGTACCTTTACAAATTGAATGTGTGTTGATTTGAAATTTGTGTAGTATAGATATAAAAATATAATCCTTTTATGGCTTGTTTTAGCCATCTTAATTTAGACAATAAAAAATGAACATATATAATGACTTACAAATGGAACTACCAAGCTCCGACACAAGAAAAAATAGACGCAGCGAAAGCTCTGGCTGAGGAACTCAAAGTCAGTCCAGTGTTGTGCAGGTTGCTTATCAACCGAGGCATTACCACGGTTGAAGATGCTCAGCGTTTTTTTCGTCCGCAGCTTCACGACCTTCACGATCCATTCCTTATGGCAGAGATGGACAAGGCTGTTGACAGACTGAACAGAGCAATGGGCAACCGCGAACGCATTATGATTTATGGAGATTATGATGTGGATGGTTGCACGGCTGTAGCACTTGTGTACAGGTTCTTGCAGAAGTATTATTCCCATATTGAGTACTATATACCTAATCGTTATGAAGAAGGGTATGGTGTTTCAAAGCAAGGAGTAGATCGTGCTGTAGAACATGGAGTTAAGTTAATCATCGTTTTGGATTGTGGCATCAAGGCAGTTGAAGAAATCCAGTATGCTAAGGAACATGGCATCGATTTCATCATCTGTGACCATCATGTACCTGATTCAGTAGTGCCACCAGCAGTTGCTATACTGAATGCAAAGATGCCAAACAATACCTATCCTTACCTCGACCTTTCAGGTTGTGGCGTTGGTTTTAAGTTTATGCAGGCATTCGCCATCAGTAACGGAATCCCCTTTAGTAAACTGATTCCGCTACTTGATCTTGTGGCTGTCAGTATAGCCAGTGACATTGTGCCTATCATGGGTGAGAATCGTATTCTTGCCTATCATGGTCTCCGTCAGTTGAACAACAATCCTAGTGTGGGATTGAAGGCAATTGTTGATGTGTGTGGACTGAAAGATAAAGAACTCACCATGTCTGATATTGTTTTCCGTATAGGTCCTCGCATTAACGCTTCTGGCCGAATGGAGAATGGGGCAGAATCGGTTGAAGTTCTTATAGAACACGATTATGACAAGGCATATAATCAGGCGGAATTACTCGAACTCTATAATGAAGAACGACGAGAATTGGATAAGCAGATGACTCAGGACGCAAGCGATTATGTCGAAGCACATCCAGAGATGAAGAATCGCAAGTCTATAGTTATTTATAACGAAGACTGGTATAAGGGTGTCATCGGAATCGTTGCATCGCGTCTTACAGAAATATATTTCCGTCCAGCGGTTGTACTCACACGTACAGACGATATGGTAACTGGGTCAGCTCGTTCAGTTAGTGGGTTTGATGTATATAAGGCTATACAGAGTTGCAGTGATTTACTTGAGAATTTCGGAGGACACACCTATGCAGCTGGTCTCTCGATGAAGGTGGAGAATGTTCCTGAATTTATGAAACGTTTTGAGCATTATGTGGATCAATATATAGAACCAGAACAGACAAATGCTGTGCTCGATATTGATGAAGTGCTAACATTTAGCGATATTACCCCTCGTTTCAAATCCGACCTGAAACGTATGCGTCCTTTTGGTCCAGACAACTCCAAACCTATTTTCTGCTCTCGTCAAGTGTACGACTATGGCACCAGCAAGGTCGTAGGAAAGGATCAGGAACACATCAAACTCGAGTTGGTTGATGGAAAATCTAATCGTGTGATGAATGGCATTGCTTTTGGTCAGAGTAGTCAGGCTCGTTACATAAAGACTAAGCAAGCTTTCGATATTGTTTATACTATCGAGGAGAACACACATCGACATGGAGAAGTTCAGTTGAAGATTGAAGATATAAAGCCTAATAGCTTATAGCACACGCAC
Organism: Prevotellaceae bacterium UBA2448; assembly: GCA_002342585.1. GTDB lineage: Bacteria > Bacteroidota > Bacteroidia > Bacteroidales > Bacteroidaceae > Minthosoma. The sequence continues at coordinate 17,722 of DDQG01000040.1, read as the reverse complement.
CGATAGATATGGAAGTCTATCGCTCAATTTTGAAACATAATTGGGGATACGACGATTTTCGGGGAATACAGGCAGATATTATCCGAAGCATTGGTGAGGGGCGTGATACACTTGGACTTATGCCCACTGGTGGTGGTAAGTCCATTTGTTTTCAGGTACCTGCCATTTCACGCTACGGAATGTGTCTAGTCATCACTCCGCTCATATCTCTCATGCGTGATCAAGTGCGACGTATTCGTGATTTGGGAATTAAAGCTGAAGCCATTTATTCTGGGATGTCCCACGAAGACATAGTTCGTATTCTTGACAATTGTATTTTGGGAGATTACAAGTTTCTTTATCTTTCTCCAGAACGACTTACCACTGATTTATTCCGCGAGAAGTTACAACGTATGTTTAACATCTCGATGATAGCAGTTGATGAAGCTCATTGTGTATCGCAATGGGGTTATGACTTTCGTCCCTCATATCTGAAAATTCGTGAAATTCGTTCTCTCATTCAGAAGAAAGATGTTCCCATTCTAGCTCTTACTGCTACAGCTACACCTGAGGTTGTGGATGACATACAGCAACAGTTGGGATTCCGTGAGCGAAATGTGTTCCGAATGAGTTTCGAACGCAAAAATCTCATTTATGTAGTTCGTCAGACAGAGAGTAAGATAGATGAAATTGTACAGATTTTGAATGGTGTTCCGCAAGGTAGTGCTATTATTTATATTCGTAGTCGCCAACTAACTCGCGATGTTGCAAAACAACTCTGTGAACGTGGTATCAGTGCTGAGAGTTATCATGCTGGACTTAGTCCTTCAGAACGCGAAAGCCGACAAAATGACTGGACTCAAAACCGTGTCCGAGTTATCGTTGCTACCAATGCTTTTGGTATGGGAATTGACAAATCCGACGTGAGAGTTGTAATTCATTATTCAGCTCCTGATACTCTTGAGGCATACTACCAGGAGGCGGGTCGTGCAGGTCGTGACGGACTTACTTCTTATGCAGTACTTCTTTATGATCGAAGTGACCTCGCACAGTTTTCTCATCGTGTTGTCAATAGCTATCCTTCTCTTGAATATATTCGTAACATATACGAAAACCTCTGCTATTTCTACCAGATTGGAGTGGGCGAGGCTCAAGGACGTACATTTCTCTTTGATCCTGTCGAATTCTCTATGCGATTCCGCCTATTTGGTGCTACAGTTAATAGTGCTCTTCATCTGCTCAGTAATGCTGGATATATAGATTATGAGGAAGATAACGATTTCAAATCCTTAGTTCAAGTTTTGCTTCGCAAGGATGAACTTTATTCATGGTACAATCAGGACCAGAAACTTGATAAGGTTCTAACTGCGCTCATGCGAAATTATACTGGACTCTTTGCACAGATGGTTCCTGTTGAAGAGTCACATCTGGCAAAGCTTACTGGACTCACGCCCACAGATGTCTATATGTCACTAAAACAATTGGCAGCTCTTCGTATAATCGATTTTATACCACATCGTGCTTCGCCAACCATTACTTTCCTAGAACCTCGTATCGAGACCAATCGGGTGTCCCTGCCGCCAAATGTTTATCTTGATCGTCGTGCCGATTACGAACGCCGCATCTCTTATGTTGTTCAATATGTCAAGAGTAACGACACTTGTCGCAGTCAGATGTTGCTCAAGTATTTTGGACAGGACGACAGTAAACCTTGCGGACATTGCGATGTCTGTCTTCAGCGTCGTCGCGGAAAGGGTAGTGCGGCCAACAAGGAGAAAGAGGTTGCGGATGCGATCTATAGTCTTCTGGCCGATGGAGAATCGCATCCTCTTTACCAAATAGACACTCTTCCTTTCAGTCCCTCTTTAGTGCGTTCTGTGCTTCATAATCTGCTTAGTGAAGATATAGTATTTGAAAATAACAAAACAATCCGTTGGAAACATGAATAATGAAAACACACATCTGCAGGCAGCTATAGCAGCAATGCAGAGGAATGATATGATTACTGCTACGGTCGAGGCTACAAAAGCTATTCAAAGCGATCCTCAATGTTACGAGGCATACATCATTCGCGGACAGATTAGTATGGCTTATGGTGACAAACGTGGAGCTGCTGAGGATATGAAGCGAGCCCTCGAACTGCGTCCCGACCTACAGGAACAACTCAGCGGACAATTCAAAAACTGAGTATTCTAATATCAAGAAGCGCCAATCAGATTTTTCTCCTCTGACTGGCGCTTCTTTTCTTTGCTCATTGCTATTTTATGTTATTTCGAATCTTTGTAAGGAATCGTTGCATGCGTTCCTCGTCTTTCGTGTCGATAATAGCAATCAACTCTTTCATCTCTTCGCGAATCTGTTCCACTTGTCCTTTGGTATATGGGTTGAACAAGATTTCTCTCAACAAAGTATCATCTTCACTCAGCACTCCTCGTGCAATTTTTTCGTGTCGTTTGAAAGTTGTTCCCGGAGCATCTTGGTGTTTCATAACAGCTGCAAATGCAAACGTTGAGATAAATGGAATGCTCAGCGAATATGCCATTGTTTTATCATGTTCCTCGAAAGTGTACTCGCAGATGTTAAGTCCCAGTCTTGAGTACAGTTCCTTGAAGAAACACCTGCCCATGAAGTCTCCTTCATTGATGATGATAGCGTTCTCCGATGTTAGTTTTCCTAGGTTCGCAAATGTAGGTCCGAACATAGGATGTGTCGATACATAGTGGAATCCGCTTTCCTCATAGAATTCTTTAAATCCAGTCTTTACTGATGAAATATCACTTAGTATACAGTATTCTTTTGGCAAGTAAGGCATTACTTGACGGAACACTTCTAGGGTGTATTTCAAGCTAACAGCATTGATTACTAGGTCTGGACGGAAGTCTTCAATCTCCTCCATCTTCGTAAATCTCTGTGTGTTGTACATGAATCGTAATTTCTTGGGATCTATGTCATACACAGCAACTTCATGGTCAAACGATAGCAAGTCGGTGAAGAATGACCCCATCTTGCCTGCTCCCAGTATCAGTATTTTCATTTTATTCTCAATTTTATTTATTCACAATTTCCATCTGCTGGTGAACACTTTCTTCGTGAATAAGTTCAAAGATACCTTTTACACAGTCCTGACCAATTCCCATCAGACTACCTTGTGCTCCGCGTTTACCGAGAATCTCACTGTAACGGGCTGTTTGAACGATAGTCATGTCGTGTGCTTTCTTGTATTCACCGATTTCGCGACATACTTTCATTCTTTGTGCCAACACCTCAATGAGCTGGTTGTCCAGCTCGTCAATCTGCTTACGCAGAGTAGAAATATTTTCAGTAGTTACTGTTTCGTTACGAATCACAAGCATACTCAATATGTAGTCAAGAATATCTGGAGTTACCTGTTGGTTTGCATCGCTCCACGCAAGTTCTGGGTTGCAATGACTCTCCACAATAAGTCCGTCAAATCCCATATCCATTGCCTGTTGACAGAGTGGGGCAATGAGGTCGCGACGACCGCCTATATGACTTGGGTCGCAAACGAGTGGTAGGTTAGGGTAACGACGATGCAACTCGATAGGAATCTGCCACATAGGGTGGTTGCGGTAAATTTTCTTGTCGTAGCTTGAGAAACCTCTATGTATTGCTCCCAGTCGTTTGATACCGGCTCCGTTGATACGTTCTAAGGCTCCTATCCATAGTTCAATATCTGGGTTTACAGGGTTCTTCACAAATACAGGGATATCTACACCTTGTAATGCGTCAGCAATAGCTTGCACAGCAAACGGATTGGCTGTTGTACGTGCACCTATCCACATAATATCAATACCATACTTCAGACAGAGTTCTACGTGTTCTGCTGTAGCAACCTCTGTTGCAACCATCATACCGGTTTCCTCTTTCACGCTTTTTAACCAAGGCAGAGCAGCTTCTCCGTTTCCTTCAAAACCTCCTGGCTTCGTACGTGGCTTCCATACACCAGCTCTGAACATATGACAACCTTTTGCTGCCAACTGACGAGCTGTCTTCAATGTTTGTTCTTCAGTTTCTGCCGAACAGGGACCTGCAATTACTATCGGGCGTTCCAAATCGCTTGGCAATCCCAGTGGTTCTAATTCTAATTCCATAGTTATATATCGTTTTTGTTATATCGTAATTTGTCAATTTTTGATCTTCAATTCTCTAACTCTTTTCAGCGCTTCATGCATCTTTTCATCCTTTGCACAAAGTGAAATGCGGATATATCTCTTTCCGTTACTTCCGAATATAAATCCAGGAGTGATGAATACTCTTGCTTCGTGGAGCACTTTCTCTGTCAGTTCCTCTACATCTCCGTAAGAGTCTGGAATACGTCCCCAAAGGAACATGCCCTGTTGTTTTGAGTCAAAAGTACAACCAAGTGTAGTCATAATCTCCTCAGCAATTTTTCTTCTGGTGCTGTAAGTCTTTATATTCGCATCCTTGTGCCAGTCGTCACTATTGCTGTATGCTTGAGCAGCTGCCAGTTGGAGAGGCCGGAACGTACCTGAGTCGATGTTCGACTTAATTTTCAGAATCCACTGAACAAATGTGCTGTTTGTTGCCAGCATACCTACACGCCATCCTGGCATATTATGACTCTTTGACATTGAGTTGAACTCTATACAACAGTCTTTTGCTCCTTCCACCTGCAAAATGCTCAGGTGTTCGTCGCGGTTTAGGATGAAAGAGTAAGGGTTGTCGTTTACGATAACTATATCGTGTGCTTTTGCGAATGCAACGAGTCGCTCGTACAGTTCTCGTGTTGCTCTTCCGCCAGTAGGCATATTCGGATAGTTTGTCCACATCAGCTTTACACCCTTTAGATCCATCTTCTCCAGTTGATCGAAATCTGGTTGCCAACCATTTTCCTCCAGTAAGTCATAGTTTACAATTTCTTGTCCCAGTATTTTGCTGAGTGAAGTATATGTTGGGTAACCTGGATTTGGCACCAATACTTTATCACCTGGGTTACATAGTGCTAAAGTCACGTGTAGGATACCTTCCTTACTACCAATAAGAGGCTGAATTTCAGTAGCTGGATTCAGTTCCACCCCGTACCATCTTTTATAGAAATTAGCCATAGCTCCTCGCAACTCAGGAATACCTACTGTAGGCTGGTATCCGTGTGCGTCTGCTTTCTTTGCGTTCTCACACAGTGTGTCAATAGTCTCCTTGCTTGGAGGCATATCGGGTGAACCGATAGCAAGTGAAATAATGTCCTTGCCTTCTGCGTTCAACTTTGCTACTTCTTTCAGTTTTCTCGAAAAGTAATATTCCGATACCAATGAAAGTCTATCTGCTGGTTGTATCATATCTTAATTTTATCTATTAACTCTTAACTCTCAACTTTCAACTCTCAACTCTCACTTTTCAACTCTTAAATCGTGCTTCTCCCCTCCATATACTCGCCCAGAATCTTCAGTTGTTTTGTGAGTGGGCGCATAGCATCTATACTTTGGCGGTAGCGAGTGTAGTCATCATGGGTTACATCCACATAGAACATATATTCCCATTCCCTGCCGATGATAGGGAGCGATTGTATTTTAGTGAGATTTATCTTGTAGAATGAGAAGATTGAGAGCACTTGCGACAGACTACCTTCGTTATGTGGCAAACTGAATACGATGCTGGCCTTGTTTGATTTTCTCGGACTAATCATTGATTCAGCCATCCAAGGGTCGCAGAGTACAAGGAATCTGGTGAAGTTATGTTTGTTGGTTTCAATACCTTCCTCCAGTACCTTCATGCCATACAGGTCTGCTACTGATTTATGACAAATAGCTGCATGTCCCTTCAGTCCTTTTTCGTAGATATTCTTCGCAGCACCAGCCGTATCGTCTGTTTCCACAACTTTTAGGTTTGGGTGCTTACTCAGAAATTCGCGACATTGCATCAGGGCTACCGGGTGAGAATTCACCTCTGTGATGTCGTCCCATTCCTGGTCTGGCAGACACATCAACGAATGCTTTATTCGCAACTTATGTTCCCCAACCACTTGCATTCCGCTGTCGCGTAGTAGTTCGTAGTTGTGCAGTAACGAACCGGCAATAGTGTTTTCGATAGCGTAGATGGCAATCAGGTTCGAGTCTGCCTTCATCTCTTTGAACACATCCTCGAATGTGTCACAGCAGACCAGTTCCAGTTCCTCACCCTCGAAATAACAATGTGCTGCCACATCGTGGAAACTGCCTACCTGTCCTTGTATTGCTACTCTTCTCATTTCTTTATAATATATAATGTGTAATTCCCACAAAAAAATCCCACTCATACGAGCGGGATTATATCATGTAGTTACTTTTGTTTACTTTCTGTTTTTGATTTGCTGCATAAACTATCCCGCTCTTACCGTTTGCTAAAGTAAAAGTAAAAATAGTAATATGCACCAAAGTTAAACTTCATTGTCTCTTCTGTTTCTTTCAAAAACGTTGCAAAATTATAGATAATTATTCAATCAGCAAACAAACTGACCAAAAAATTATCATTTTTCTAATAAAATTACATTATCTGCAATCATTTTTCTTGAATCCACACTACCGAAGGCACTTTCTTTCTTCTTTATTACAGCACATTCACCCTTCAGTTCTATGTCGCCTCTGCCGTTGCAGATAGCTGTCAGCTCCTTGCATTTCAGGTTTAGGTCAATAGTTCCGCTACCGTTGGTTTGCAACTTTGCATCTTTACATCTTACCTTACCTTCAATGTCTCCTTCGTCGTTTATAAGCATATCTAAATCTCCGTCACACTTAGCCTTCTTTATGGTTACATCACCCTTTCCGTCAATCACCATCTTCAGACTGCCCACCTCTATATCCTTAATTATCACGTCACCTTCGTCCCTAATGTACATCGCCAAGTCTTCGTTCTGAATTAGCGAACCCTTAAGTTCAACATCGCCGTTAGCTACAACTACCTCCTTCAGAATTGGAGCACCCAGCAATAACGTGATAGTCGGTATATTGTCATATTTTTCTTCTGCTCCGTCCTTCAGTCTTACTTCCAATTGCCGATTACCATTAACTTCCTTCACGTCCACTTCGTACAGAGCCAGCGACTTTTCGTGTCCCACGGTTTTTACTACACACACATCAGTTTGTTTGAAAACAACCTCTATGTTTCCTTCAGACTTGAAAGCATCGAAATCGTCAACTTCCACATCCTTCGCCATTGCTTTTCCCCATCGGCTCGAATCCAAGTACTCGCTTACAGCCTTCACCTCTTGCTTGCTTTTCTTCTCTGTAGCATTATTCGTCTGCTGACCGCAACTCGAAATCATTGCTGCCAGCACCATTCCTATTCCAATTGTCCGTATATTCATATTTTTTGTCAAATGTCTAATGTCTAATGTCAATAACCCTTAACCCTTAACCTTTACAAGGTCTTTAACCGTTAACCATTAACCTTTAACCGTTAACCATTAACCACTTCCTCCATTCTCACATCCTCCTCTTCCATCACCACTTCTTCCATCATCTGCACACTCCAGCACACACCCATCTTATAGCAGTTTGGCAGTTTCTTCAGCAGTCGGTCGTAAAAACCTCGTCCTCTGCCTAGTCGTCCTCCTTTATGGTCAAATGCCATACCTGGCACTATCACCAGGTCTATTTTTCCGTAGTCCTTCTCCTCAAAAACCTGTCCTGTGGGTTCTGCTATGTCGAAAGCCCCTATAGCCATCTTCTCCTTACCTTCGTATATCCTTAGCACCAAATCATCACCAACACATGTGGGCAACAATACCATTCCGCCTCTAGCATACAAATCGTCTATCAGTTCCCCTACATCGGTCTCGTCCTTCAGAGCCCAATAGAGTAGGGCGGTCTTAGTATTCTGCCATATGTCAGAAGCCTTCACCTTACGACACACCTCATTTGATTCCCTACTGCGCTCCTCTTCGCTCAGTTGTGCTTTTCTCTCCCTGACGAGCCTTCGCATCTCTTTCTTATCCATACATTATTTATATATATGTATTTTGCTGCAAAAATAGTTCTTAGTCCGAAATCTTCCAAACATTTACCTGCCTTTCTGCCTATATTCCGATGGAGTCATGCCTGTTTCCCTCTTGAAAAACTTCGTAAGTGACGACGGACAGGGAAAATTCATTCTGTCTGCTATTTGAGCTGTAGTCTCATCGCTATATGCCAACCACACCTTTATCTCCTTCACGGCTGTTTTGTTTATCCATTGCATCGGAGTCGATCCGCTTGTCTGCTTAATCAGCGTACTTAGGTAATGCGGAGCAATACATAGTTTGTCGGCATAGAAAGCAATATTTCTTTCCTTTCCCGCATGACGACTCACCAGAGCCTTGAATTTCTCTAGCGTACCTGCCTTGCGATTCACCATCCTAGGATGTTCTTTTTTACTTTCCAATTGTGCCACTATGTGCAGGAGCGACTGAGTCTGCAGATTTACACATTCCACAGGAATTTGCTCTTCCTGTAGTAAGTCCCAAAGCAGACTTAAGTGTCCGTCAATCAATTTCTTGCTCACTTCGTATGGGTGTACACACACATAATTGCTACCTACCTGTTGAGTGTTCACGAATGTGAAAGCATCCAACATGAAGTCAGGCGACAACTTACGTTTTTCTATAAGTGTTTCTTCGTAAAATACTATCAAGTCGCCTTTCTCGAAATGGTAATCCACTAAGTCAAACGCATAGTCCGCACTTCCTTGTCTCACATATACCACTCTGCCGCCTTGCAACAAATATGGTTGTGAAGACAGAAGAAACTCCTTGTCCCTGAATCTGAAGTCCTTCAACATGAAAAAACCTTCGTGCAGGTGCAGCCCTCCATGTTGTTGCCATTCAGCTTTGTTCTTCAACAAATCTAGTGAAATAGTATCTACCAGCATAATTCTTTCCCGTTTTGCCTCTTTTTCTTTATTGTGGAGCTAAAGGTAAGTAAATCTGGCTAATTTTGTGTAATTATTTCCAAAAATCTTACAAATTGGCAATTATTCCACACTATTTAACAATATTTGTCTCATTATTTCCCCTTACCTTTGCACATTATAAATTATATCCAATGATCAATCATCAATTCTCTTAAGTATTATGAAAAAGGTATTTACATTAATCATTGCAGCAGTATCATCACTTAGCATGATGGCTGGTGGTCTTATGACCAACACTAACTACCACATCGCCTTCGATCGTATGTTTGCTCGTGGAACAACAACAGAAATCGATGGTGTATTCAGCAATCCTGCCGGACTTGCGTGGGGACATGAAGGATGGCAACTATCACTCAACTTCCAGAAACCCTGGCAACATCGCGATATTGATGCCACTTTTGCTTATGGAAAGGATGCTACAGGTGCCCCTTTGATGTTCCAGAAAAAATACAATGGCAAAGCTTATGCGCCAATCGTGCCAGCACTCTTTGCTTCCTACAAGCACAATCGCTGGTCGCTCGGAGCTATGTTCGGAATCGTTGGTAGTGGTGGATTTGTCAAATATGACAACGGTCTGCCTATGTTCGACCAACCACTTATGGGAGCATTTTATCAAAAAGGACTGACACCTGATAAGTACGATTTTGATTCTCAGGTAAAAGGTAAGCAGTACATCTATGGCGGACAGGTTAACTTCGCCTATCGTTTGACCAATCACCTCTCTGCAGCTGCAGGTCTCCGTGTCAACTATTACAACGGCTACTATCGTGGTCATGTAATTGCAAATACTATACCTGCATTAGGAAGCAAACAGCTTGTCAATCTTCAACTCGACGTCGATCAGCGCGGATGGGGATTCACTCCAGTCATCTCTGTCAACTATAAAATCCACAAACTCACTCTGGCTGCTAAGTATGAATTCCGTACCAAGGTAGAGACAAAAAACAGAACCAACAATTTGTCTGTTGATATGAATGGTAAGGCAACAGATGTTAAGGCTATGGCTGAGAAAATTGGTAATGAAGCCACCATTGCAGCACTAGGAACAGCGATGGGATCTATGGCAGACAAGATTGCCGATTACCTGCCAGATGAAAAGACTCGTTACGATATGCCTGCACTCCTCTCCGTAGCTGTAGGTTACGAATTCATGCCAAACCTCCGTGCTGCTGTTGAATATCACTTCTACGATGACAAGAATGCTAAGATGGCTCATGACCGTCAGAAGGAACTCACTCGTGGAACTCACGAAATCCTTGCCGGCATCGAATGGGATATCAATCGCAAATTTACTGTCAGCTGTGGTGGTCAGCGTACCGATTACGGACTCTCCGACGGTTACCAGCAGAACACATCTTTTGCTTGCAACAGCTGGTCAATCGGTCTTGGTGGGGCTTGGAACATCAACAAACATGTTCGTCTCAATGCCAGCTACTTCACCAGCCTATATAGCGACTACAAGAAACAGAATACATACGGATTAGAGACTTATTCACGTACCAACCACGTAATTGGTGTCGGAGTTGACTATAAGTTCTAAATTCGTCTCTTAAGAAATACCACAATAGGTATTAGTTAATAATAAAGTTTTTTAAGGTGAAAGAGCATCCACTAGCCGTTAGGTCAGTGGATGCTCAACTGTTTATAGGGGTATGCCGTAGCAGTTCTGCTTTACAGCTCAGCCTTAATTTTATTAATCAGTTCCTGATACTCATCATCAGTCAAATAAACTTTACCCGGATTCATTTGGAACGTACCTCCGTAGTCGGGACCGTCCACATACTTCGGAGCCAAGTGGAAATGCAGATGACTCAACTTATCGCTGTAAGCACCATAATTGATTTTCTCGGGGTTCAGAGCCTTCTGCATAGCACGTGTCACCTGAGCTACATCAGCCATGAACGCATTGCGCTCCTCGTCTGTCAACTCATTCAGATCGTTCACATGTCCGTTGTATGCTACCAGACATCGACCACGATAAGTTTGTTCTTTAAACAAAAAAACTCTTGAAACTCTCAGCTCTGCAAACTGAATCATCAGATTGTGCAGTGTCTCATTATTAGTGCAATACAAGCACTCCTTCGGATTGCTATACATGATATTTAGTTTATAGGTTATTGACCTCAGTAACGGTTAAAGGTTAACGGTTAACGGTTAGTGAGTTTTCGTTTTCGTTTTCGTTCTCGTTAGTATGGTGACTCGGATGGGACTCAAACCCATGACCACCAGAACCGGAATCTGACGCTCTATTCAACTGAGCTACCGAGCCCCAAAATTTTTGCGAAGATACAGCATTTTTTTTGTATCTCCAAAAAAACTAACGTTTAACGGTTAACGTTTAACGGTTAAAGAGTTTTCGTTTTCGTTTGAAATTAGCCCCCTTTGGGGGTTGGGGGCTAACTTTCAATTTCCAATTTTCAAAATCCGACCCTTCTTCTTTCGCTCCTTGCTACTGGTATAGGCACAATGTCCTCTTCAGTCAGAATGAGCATTGACCTTTTACTTACATTCTGTTTCATGCATCTCACGGCATGTTGCAAGTATATGCGTTCCAACTGATTAGCTACGAAACGGGCATTGCCCCATTTCTCCTCGTCACGCGTTTTGTATGCCATGATGAGCACCTCCTTATACCTTGCCCATCCTGCCTTTGAGAACGAATACCCATACTCTTTCACCCTGAGTTGAGTGATTTCAAGCAGTTGGTTTAAGGTGAAATCCTTGAATTCAAACCTGTTTGGAAATCTTGATTCCAGTCCCGGATTCGAATCCAGCATCTTCTGCATAGGTTCCTTATATCCGCAGAGCACCACAGCCATGTTGCGTTTCGACTCGTCGGCAAGGGTAGTCATCATCTGTTGCAGTACATTTCTGCCTGGGTCTTTCTCGTTCTCCCCATACAGAGTATATGCCTCGTCAATCATCAGCACTCCGTCCTTCGCTTTCTCCAACACACTCGTCACAGAACGTTCTTCGTCGCCCCAGAGAGTGCCGATAAACGTACCTCGGTCGCATACCACCACATGTCCCAATTTCAGTATTCCGGCTTTTTTCAGCAGACCTCCGAAAATCCTGCACACCGTCGTCTTGCCCGTTCCGGGACGTCCATAGAAAATGCTGTGCAAAGAAATCTGGTGGCGTTTTTTATCCGGATAAGCCCTTCTCATCTTCTTGTTGAACTGGGTCAGCGCCACCAGTTCTTCCATCCTCTGCTTCAGTTCCTCGCATCCCACCAGTTTATTCAACTCCTCCTGCGGATTCTTCGATGGCTTCAGAATCTCCACCTTCATCGACAGAGATGTGTTCTGCTCAAACTCATTAGTCGGATACAGCTGGTCCAACTCCTCATCAGTCATTGCTTCCCATGCAGCTTCCTCCCAATCCTCGTCAGTCCAGTCCGACGTGTCCTCGTGGATATTAGCCCGAATCCTCTTTTTCATTTCCTTCTCCGTATCATCTTCATCATCCGATTCTTGAGAGTTTGATGATTCTTCATCGTCAAAATTAAAGTCAAAATCATCGTTTTCGTCATCATTATCGTTTCCGTACGAAGTCCCGTTATCGTCAAGGTTAAAGTTATCTGCATCTTTTATAAACTCCTCCAATCTTTTCTCAAATTCATCATACTCTTCATCATTCTGTTTACTTGTAAATAAAACTTCATTCTTAATATCCATAACAAAAAAACTTTAAAAATCAAAAACTAAAAAAACTAACACATTATTTATATTAGATGGAATCCACATCCTCTGGCATTATATATAATGCCTCGTCTGGCATACACCCAGCTTGTATGCTGGCAATGGCTCTGCAAACATATTTAGGAAACAGCCTGTTTTTGATAAATTGGCGCACATCCAGAAAAGTCCAGTTGCAGATTTCTCCCTCTTTGTATTTTCTGTAAAACCACTTGCATATAGCATCAGTAGCCTCGGGAGTCACATCTGTCTTTACCTGTTCCAGTTCGCTGAAAAACGTAAGAATCAGTTCCTCAACTCCAGCCTGTTCCGTAGCAAAGCGGTTGTACTCAGGAATCATATTCTTGAGTTCTGGTCTCATCTCAAGCAGACGGGCAATGTCTTTTTCTGTTCCGCAGAAAATAACACTAATGTGTTCTCCAGGTGCATAATGCAAAATTCTTTCCAGCATTTCCTCCTTGCCTGTTTCCAGTATCTTTCCTATGTTATAGAAAATATACTGTCGTTCTTTTGTATCCGGTAGTGGAATGCCGAAAATATTATCAATATTTTCCTCCGCGCGGAAGATGTTGTCAACCTCTTTGTAAGGGTTCTCCGGAGCCTTGCATAATGTTGTACAATCCGTACATGACTTCACATTTTTTATCTCTGTCAAAAAGCAGAGCAATCTCAGATCTCGCCATATACCGTCTGTAGTTTCACTCGTTATCAGCATATTATTGCAGTAGTCAAACATCCATTGCTGATTTTCCGAACGGAACACATTCAGTTCCCTCTGCTGCATTCTGTTAGTCATCCAGAGTTTCCATTGTCGCAGTCCGGGTCTCATACTTAAATGCTTCCATGCAAATTTACCTGAAATTCTGTTTTCGAGTACATCCTCCATACTGAGTGGCTGACACTTTTTTATTCCAGTCTCCTTCAGCACACCCTTCTCCTGCATCTCCAGGTCGAAGCGCAGCACAAAGAATCCGCAACGGAAAAGCAGGAAATAATGTCCTGGCAGTAAGATGATGCTTTTGTTGAAACGCACATTGCAAACCCCTTCCTTATGTTTCGTCTGTCCGTCGCCCGATTCAGCATGGAGCAACTGACAGAGGTAATCATTGTAAAGGGTGAAAGTGTACCCGTCAGAGACGTCGTAAGCCTCGTCGAGTGTCAGAATGAAATTCAGTTTTCCTGTTACATAAGTCAGTTCTTCTTTGTCGCAATTTTTAATAACTTTAGTCAATAATCTTATCATGGTTCTATCATTTTAGTCAAAAAAAACACAATCGTACAGTGTGCCCACAGACTCCTCCTGAGGACACACAACAATAGGGTAGGCAGTTGCTTAAAGCCCCAGCCCAAGTACATTAATAGAGTAAATCTTTTCGGATTACACTATCACAAATTGTAAAAAAATAATTGTAGCAATATTTCAAAGATCGCAACAACGAGTAAAGAGCTAAAGCTTGATTTAATGCTCTTTCGAGTGCCATTGATCTTAGAGGTGTAACCTCAACGACCAAATTGATCTTAGAGGTATAACCTCCACGAACAAGTGAACATAAGACCATTGCTGGTCAAATGAACTGACGAGGCACAAAGCACACGACAACTTTCCGGCTACAGATACAACATCTGTGTCAGCTAGTTGTTCGAAAGCTCGTTTTCCTTGTCAACTTGTTCATTTTTTTTGCTACAATTTCTATTTAAAAATTTTTGTGATAGAACCTATGATTTTCGATTACGGCCGCAAAAGTATGCACTTTTTTTCTTCCCACCAAATTTTCAATCAAAAATTTTCACCTTTCACCTTTCACCTTTCACATCTCACATTTCACCTTTCACCTTTCACCTTTCACAGCAATCTCTGTAGCTCGTCCAGTTCCTCTTCGGTTGTTGCCCAGCTGGTGACGAAGCGGCAAACGGTGTGAGTGAGGTCAGCCTTGCCCCAATGAGTGAACTCGATGTCCTTCGAAAGTCGTTCCACAGTTTCGTTGGGCAGGATGACAAACTGTTGGTTGGTAGGTGAGTCGATGAAAAACTCGCAACCCTTCTCCTGGAAAATTTCCTTCATCCGCATAGCCATTTCGATAGCATGGCGCGAGAGCTTGAAATAAAGTTCATCGGTAAAGAGTGCTTCAAACTGTAGACCGATCAACGCTCCCTTGGCAATGACAGCTCCGTGCTGCTTCTGTATGGAGAAGAAATGCTTGTGAGCCCTGCGATTCGTGAATACTACAGCCTCGCCACAGAGAGCACCTATCTTCGTACCTCCGATATAGAACACATCACAATGGCGAGCCAGATAGGGTAGGGTGATGTCGCACCCCTTAGCCATCAGTCCGTAACCCAGTCGTGCTCCGTCAACATAAAGTGGGATATTGTAAAACTGACAAACCTTATAAATATCGTCCAACTCCTTAGCCGTGTATAGAGTACCCAACTCCGTAGGGAAAGTGATATAGACCAGTCCTGGATACACGGCATGAGCATTATTGCCGTCGTGCATGAAATCATCGAGATACTTATCGAGAGTCTGGGCATTCATCTTACCCAGTTCTCCAGGCAGAGTAGTTATCTTATGCTCCGTAAACTCTACCGCACCAGCCTCATGTACATTGATATGACCAGTTTCCACACAGATCACACCCTCATACTGCAAAAGCATCGAGTCGATGGTGGTAGCATTCGCCTGAGTGCCACCAGTCAGAAAAAATATCTGAGCATTAGGCATACCAATCACCTCGCGGATGCGTTTTTTGGCGTTCTCAGAAAACTCATCAAACCCGTAAGGGGTTGGTTTAGCATCGTTATACTTTATCAGATTCTCGAGCACCTTTGGGTGTGCTCCGTTATTATAGTCGCATTCAAATGAAATCATAGGAGTGATTAATGGTTAATGGTTCAAGATTAATGATTAATGGTTGGTGTCCTCAGCCTTCCTACTTCAGACCTCTTGAGATTGCAAAGGTACAACTTTTTATCAAGAATTAGAGAAACCTCGAATTTTTTAATCTCACACAGATACCACCTGTCACATACTCTAGCCATACTCTAAGCTGCTTCTAGCCTTACTCTAGCCTTACTCTAGCCTTACTCTAAGCTGCTTCTAGCCTTACTCATGAGTAAGCTTATAAGCAGCCTAAGTGGAGCTTAAGAGGAGCTTAGGTACAGGCTAGGAGCTGTCATTCGTAGGGTATTTCAATAACCAATAAACTATTATCTATTATTTTTATCCAGTCCTTTTCCAATGGTAAACATCAACTTATTCAAAAAATATCCATTAAGATTTGCAGAAGTATAGAAATAAGTTTGTATGTTGACTTCGTCGAAATACTCTCGCTCGAAAATAAAAATAAACTCGTTTATTTTGTACTTTACTCGCTTACTCGTATATTTGCGAGTGAAATAATAGATTTATGGAAGAAGAAAAGTACAATAAAGTTTCAGAACCTGCTGCAGCATACTATACAGCCCCTGTAGTAGGTGCGATGCGTAGGCACATTAGTCGACGGATTGCAACAGTCAATGACCCATCCTTCCTTTCACGATTAAGTCAGATAGTAGATGACAATCCAGAACCATTTGAAGTTCGTTATCAACGTGCCCGTGAATTTGCCTATGCTCATTTCCCATATGAAATAGCAAAACAGTTGGAAGCTGAGGATTTTATGATTGATCAGCCTATGCCAAATGTTGTTGATGAAAGCAAGATAGATTCAGTACTTTTGGAATCAGAGAATCGTGGAACTTTATCTGATGCTGAAACTCAAGCTCTTTTCAATATCTGGAATCGCTAAAGTTAATAATAAATCGTAAGGCAGCACAGTCTTACTATCGTATTGCTTTGTGGTATCATGTAAATAAAGGCTATTCTTTTGCAGAAACATTTGAACAAAATATAAAGGAAACCGTAAATACGATTGTAAAGACACCCACAATAGGGCGTTTTGAAAAGAAACTTAATAATCGTGAGTATCGTTCATTCCTATCGCATCCTCTAAGCCGGATTTATTATTGGTTCAACACCTCTGAGGTACATATTGTAGAAATATTCAGTACAAAATCTTCTACAAAATAATCCCTTTTTCCAACCCTCTATCGGCTGCTATGCAGTCGATTTTTTTTCTTGAACTTTGAACTCTTACCCTGTAAACTATTACCCAAATCCGACCTTTTGTTAAATGCTCAAGATTGCACACTATTGCCCTAAAAACATTTCTTAGTTATATAAAATTTGTTACATAACTAGGAAAATTTATTTTTCCAGTTAGGAAAAAATTTTTTTCTAGTTAGAAAACAAAAATGCCCATTTTTCATAGGTCTTGAAAAATATTGCACACTCCGAAAACACACAACAGAAATACTCCTTGAAAACGGAAAAATTGTCAAATAAGAACTAATGGGAATGTTTATTTTTAAACATGAATTATCATGAATGACCCATGAATAAATTATTCTCTAATTCTTGATTTTTTTGAAGAATTTTTCAATTTTTGCCGATACCTCACTTGAAATAGGATTAAGTAATAGTTTTTTAGTTAGTTAAGGCAAAAACATACCTCACTATAAACCTCACTATAAACCTCACTTAAACCTCACTATATATCTCACTTCATTCTCTGAAAATATCAAGTTTTTATCATCGGATAGTGAGGTCTATAGTGAGGTA
>DDQG01000040.1:0-388 GCA_002342585.1 Prevotellaceae bacterium UBA2448 | reverse complement strand
GCAAACAGTCAACAAAAATCAGTTTTAACGAATAACCGAGTCAACTTTTTTAAGGGCTAAGAAGCAAGGACAGTCAACAAAAATCAGGAAAATAAACAAAAATTATTTTGTACTTTGCTCGCTTACTCGTATGTTGACTTCGTCGAAATACTCTCGCTCGAAAGTAAAAATAAACGAGATTTATTTTGTACTTTGCTCGCTTACTCGTATTTTTGCAGAAAGAATTACATAGAATTATGGAAACAGTTTATACTTCACCATCGGCAGCGATTGGACGAAAAAAACATAAACCTGTCGATTATGTTTCTTCTACCCCGACTGAGCGTCTGCACACAGTCGAGGAATTTGTTGACAAACTAGAAGAGGCTGTTCGTGTTAGACTATGAAA
>DDQG01000012.1 GCA_002342585.1 Prevotellaceae bacterium UBA2448 | reverse complement strand
GCAACCGTTTCATTCAGTTATACTGCAGGAGGGAGCTCAGCATACCTCGCTAACTGGGGATGGTGGGGATACGGTTGGTCGGCAACCGTCACCGCTGCCGAAGGATATACCATCACCAAATGTATATTCTATGACGATGCCAATCGTACAGCAACAGACAGCGAAGCTCCATTCGTTGTAGAAACCACAGAAGAGGATAAGACACCGCAAGTAAATGGCACACCCATTCTGGCATACACGTCTAAAGGTATAAAAAAGATTGAGGTGTATGGCTATGCTACACCTGCCGCTCAGAAGTTCGCCGTCACCCTCGCCGATGGCACCGAGGATGCTGCCAACTGGACTATCAGCCCCGCCACTGCCGAGGAAGGTCAGACTGTGACCATCACCTACACAGGTACGAAGAAGGTAAAGAGCATCAAGGCCGTGAAGAAGGCTGCGCCAGCTCCCGGCGAATAGAAAAATCAAATTGAATAAACCGCTTAACATTTACGTAATATGAAGGCATTAAAGAGATATCTGCTGACGTTCGCTGCCCTGCTGGGCGTGACGGGCGCAATGGCGCAGGCCACCGGAGAAGAGGTGGGCGTGACGCCATCTGCCAACAATAATGAATGGACGCTGACGATGCCCGCGGGCGACGTGGAGCTGGTGGTGGAATACTACGCGGACGACGAGCCCATAGACCCCGACGCGGAGGAAGTGGTGCTGATTGACAACGGCGACGGCACATGGACTATAACCTCGATGCCCGCCTTTGACGTGGAGCTGGAGGTTAAGTATGACGACGGCAGCACGTCCATCATCAGCATCAAGGGCGGCAAGGTGGACGACGTGACCTACTACGACCTCAGCGGTCGCAAGGTTGCCAAGCCTACGAAAGGCATCTATATTCATAATGGAAAGAAAGTGCTCATAAAGTAATCCTCTACGCCCCGCATCGGAGCACACCGCAATGGTGCGGGGCTCTCTATAAAAAATGCCACTCGGTGCACCGAGTACTACAAAAACGTCGTTGGCACGACCACTCGCGGCTCGAGTGATGCTCCCAAGGTCGTTGGCATGACCACTCGGTGCACCGAGTACTTAAAAAACGTCGTTGACACGACCACTCGCGGCTCGAGTGATGCTCCCAAAGACATTTTCTGACCACTCGCGGCGCGAGTGATAGAAAAAATAAACCTAATTTATTAACCTTTTAATTTTCTAAGCCTATGCTATCTAACACATTGCAAGCAAATCCCTACTACAAAATCAGGGAGAAAGGTCACGACTATCATGTGAATTTCTATCTGCGTGTAAAAGGTCGTTTCGAGAGTTATTTATCCACTTTCGGCACTTATCCTGCACTGCTTCAGGCACAGCTGACGTGCTTCAACAACGCCGTTGACGGTGAGGATAATTTTTTCAAGGCAACTACTGCCAGCGAACTGACAGGGAATATAAAGGACTGGGACACTAAGCGCGACAACAACACCTCGTCGCTTCGTGCCATGGGTGAGGCCTTTGCCATGAATCCTGGCGATGCCGCTAAGCAGCAGGCAGGTCAGAAGGTGCTTGACATGATGAAGCTTTATAAACTGAACATCAACGATAATTATGAGTTGCAAGGTTCCAGAACGTTGCAGTTCTGCCAGGCGGTGGATGCCGACAGCGCAGCTCAGCAGGCTATTGCAGCCATCGGTGCAACAGCATTCTATACAGCCCTGAAGGAGGCAAACGAGCAGTGCCGCCTGCTCATCGACCAGCGTAATGCTGACCGCGCAGCTGCCTCTCAGGAGAAAATGGTCAACCTCCGCAAGGCTACCGACAATGAATATGCTCACCTTCTGATGATAACCAATGCCTACGCCCTCACCGACGAGCAGCAGCGCTACAACACATTGTTGCAGCAGCTCATCGAGGACGTGAACTATTACGAAAAGGTTGTCTTTGCAGGAAGCGGCAGCTCCGCATCAGGCGGTTCAGGTGGAACTACTCCAACCCCAACTCCTACTCCTGACGGCGGTGGTGATACTCCAAGCGACGGCGGCGATACTCCAACGCCAACACCTGATCCTACGCCAGACCCAACTCCAGGTGGTGGAGGCAATGGAGGTACCGACGACGGTACTGATGAAAGCTAACTCATAGCCATCGCCGAACTGTATGGCAAATAAAAATCGCACCAAGAGACAACCTCCTGGTGCGATTTTTATCATATAATCTATAGTTTAGAATAATACCTGTTTCATTGGAAAAGAGTCTTGATTCTTGGACGTAGTCGATTTAGCAGCTCATCTCCTGTAATAGCACGGTTGATGTCATTCCTGTTATTAATAACATTCACAACTAACGTTTCGTTAGCCATGCTTGATTCGTCTTCTTCGTATGAATTGCTATACTTTTTCATAGTTTCAAATTATGATGTGCAAATATAGATGTTTTTATTCAAATTAAAACAAATGATGAATAAATAAAACACTCGCATCGGGAATATTCCTGATGCGAGTGCTGTATATGTGGAAATGTTATTCTGTTTAGAATTCGGCAGACTTTGGTGTACGTGGGAATGGGATGACGTCGCGAATGTTCTGCATTCCTGTGACGAAGAGGATGAGACGTTCGAAACCGAGACCGAAGCCGGCATGAGGACAAGAACCGAATTTGCGGGTGTCGATGTACCACCAGAGGTGGGTCATGTCCATGTCGCGGCGCTTGATTTCGTTCATCAGTTTGTCGTAGTTCTCCTCACGGACGGAACCTCCGATAATCTCACCAATCTGTGGGAAGAGTACGTCGGTACCCTGCATTGTAGGACCAGGAGCTACTGCACCTTTGTAACCTACAGAACCGCCGTCGGTAGTGTCCTGGTTCTGCTTCATGTAGAACGACTTGAACGCACGTGGGTAGTCGGTCATGATGACTGGCTTCTTGAAGTATTCCTCAACGAGGTAGCGCTCGTGCTCTGATGCGAGGTCGTCGCCCCAGTTGCATGGGAATTCAAATTTCTTGCCGTCCTTGATTGCCTGCTGGAGGATTTCGATTCCCTTGGTGTAAGGGAGACGAACGAAGTCGTCCTTCAGCACTCCTTCGAGACGTTCGATAAGACCTTTGTCGATCATCTTGTTGAGAAACTCGAGGTCATCCTTGCAGTTGTCAAGAGCCCAACGCACGCAGTACTTGATGAAGTCCTCTTCGAGGTCCATGAGTTCTTCCTGGTCGAGGAAAGCAATCTCCGGTTCAATCATCCAGAACTCGGCGAGGTGACGTGGAGTGTTACTGTTCTCAGCACGGAATGTAGGTCCGAAGGTGTAGATAGCACCGAGAGCTGTTGCTCCGAGTTCGCCTTCGAGCTGTCCGCTCACGGTGAGCGAAGTCTGTTCGCCGAAGAAGTCGTCGTCGTAGATAATCTTTCCGTTCTCGTCCTTCTTCAGGTCGTAGAGGTTCTTGGTTGTAACCTGGAACATATTGCCTGCACCCTCGCAGTCGCTTGCTGTGATGAGAGGTGTGTTGAAGTAGTAGTAACCGTGCTGGTGGAAATAGGTGTGGATAGCCATTGCCATGTTGTGGCGAATGCGCATAACGGCACCGAACGTGTTAGTACGCAGACGCATGTGAGCATACTGACGCATATATTCGAACGACTGTCCTTTCTTCTGCATTGGGTAGTCGGCAGGACAAGTACCAAGTACTTCGATTTCCTTAGCCTGCACTTCGACAGCCTGACCCGAACCGATGCTTTCAACCATTGTTCCGACAACTTTCAGACAAGCTCCGGTGGTGATGTCCTTGAAGAGGTCTTCGTCGAACTTCTCCACGTCGGCAACAATCTGTACGTTCTTAATGGTAGAACCGTCGTTCAGGGCGATGAAGTTGACAGCCTTGCTGCCACGCTTGGTACGAACCCAACCCATTACGGTGACCTCGGCACCGAAGTCGGTGCGCTGCAGGAGGTCTATGATTTTTGTACGTTTCATACGAATGAAGTGTGTTTGTTTTACATTTAATGTATTAGGCAGTTTATTTCTCTGACTTGCCCATCTCCATGTGGAGCATAGCTACTTCCTGCTCAGTGAGGAATCGCCAGTCGCCACGCTTCAGACCCTTCTTGGTGAGTCCGGCAAACATCACGCGGTCGAGTTTGCAAACCTTATATCCGAGGTGTTCGAAGATACGGCGCACGATGCGGTTCTTACCAGAGTGGATTTCGATGCCTACCTGCTTGCGGTCTGTGTCGCTTGCGAAAGCGATGTCGTCGGCACGGATGAAACCGTCTTCCAGTTCGATACCCTCAGCGATGCGCTGCAAGTCGCTTGCTGCACAGTTCTTGTCGAGGTGTACGTGGTAAATCTTACGCTTCAGATATTTTGGGTGAGTAAGCTTAGTAGCCAGTTCGCCGTCGTTAGTGAAGAGCAGCACACCAGTAGTGTTGCGGTCGAGACGTCCTACCGGATAGATGCGCTCGCGGCAGCAGTCCTTCACGAGTTCCATAACAGTCTTGCGCTGCTGTGGGTCGTCGCTTGTGGTAACGTAGTCCTTTGGCTTGTTCAGGATTACATATACCTTCTTTTCCATAGAAACGAGCTGGTCGTGGAAGTGAACCTGGTCTGTGCGCTGAACCTTTGTTCCCAGTTCAGTTACTACCTGTCCGTTTACGCTTACCACACCTGCCTGTATGTATTGGTCAGCCTCACGACGAGAGCAAACTCCGGCATTTGCGAGGAATTTGTTCAAACGAATTGGTGCATTTGGATCCTCGAGGTACTCCTTGTACTCGATCTGCTTCTTCATGTTGTACTTAGCGTTCGGATTGTAGTCGGCAGTACGTGGACGCTGGTTGTAACCTCCGCGCTGCTGATATCCTCCGCGCTGCTGGTAACCTCCCTGATTGTATCCGCCACGCTGCTGATAACCACCACGCTGGTTGTATCCTCCGCGCTGCTGATAACCGCCGCGCTGCTGATAACCTCCCTGGTTGTATCCGCCGCGCTGCTGATTGTAACCACCGCGCTGCTGATAACCTCCACGCTGCTGATAACCACCTTCGCCACCATCCTGAGAGCTGTAGCTGTTATATCTTGGACGGTCCTGGTAGCCTCCCTGACTGTAACCTCCGCGCTGCTGATATCCACCGCGCTGCTGGTAACCGCCACGCTGCTGATATCCGCCTTCACGTTGCTGATATCCGCCTTCGCGCTGTGAGTTTCCGAAACTTGCCGGACGGAATCCTTCGTTCTGGTTTGCAGTGTATGCATGGTCAGAACGAACTATACGCTGACGACGGGGACGACCTTCACCGTTCTGCTGATTGTTATCACGATTGAAAGAACGATAACCCTCGCGGCCATCACTGTTCTGTGTGTTTTCACTTGCAGTGTTATCCTGCAATTCATCAAAGTTTGACATAATTGTTAATGTTTTAAATGCTTAATAATGATTGATAATTGTTTATTGGTTCTATCTCTTATTGAGAAAATGAATTTTTGTCTATGGTTTTACGCTTTTTCAGCGATTACATTCCTGTATAGCTGTGAGGAGTGATGCTGCGGAGTTCAGCCTTCACGCTTTCGCTCACATCGAGTCCGTCGATAAACTGGCTGATTGACTCGGCAGTGATGGCTGAGTTTGTACGGGTCAGAGCCTTCAGTGCTTCGTATGGGTGAGGATAAGCCTCGCGACGAAGTATAGTCTGAATACCTTCTGCACACACTGCCCAGCAGTTGTCGAGGTCGCGGTTGATTGCTGCCTCGTTGAGCAGGAGTTTGCGCAGTCCCTTGAGTGTAGATTGCAGAGCAATGACCATGTGTCCCATTGGAACACCGACGTTACGAAGTACTGTAGAGTCGGTCAGGTCGCGCTGCAGACGGCTGATTGGCAGTTTCTGGCTGAGGAAAGCGAGTATTGCGTTTGCCATGCCGAGGTTGCCTTCCGAGTTTTCGAAGTCGATAGGGTTTACCTTATGTGGCATAGCTGACGAACCTACTTCGCCTGCTTTGATTTTCTGCTTGAAGTATTCCATTGATACGTACATCCAGAAGTCGCGGTCCAGGTCGATGATGATGGTGTTGATACGTTTCATTGCATCGAACACGGCACAGAGGTTGTCGTAGTTTGAAATCTGAGTGGTCCACTGTTCGCGTTCCAGACCCAGTTTTTCGCTGACGAACTTATTGCCGAATGCTTTCCAGTCGTACTGTGGATATGCAATGTGGTGAGCATTGTAGTTACCTGTAGCACCACCGAACTTAGCTGTAATCTTGCAAGCCTTGAGCTGCTGGAGTTGTTCGGTGAGACGGTAAACGTAAACCATCACCTCCTTACCCAGACGTGTAGGACTGGCTGGCTGACCGTGAGTCTTTGCAAGCATGGAAACGTCCTTCCACTCTTCAGCATATTCTTTCAACTGTCCGATGAGTTCCTCTGCCATTGGATAGAATACTTCGTTGAGGGCATCCTTGATAGTCAGTGGCACACTGGTGTTGTTGATGTCCTGGCTGGTCAGACCGAAGTGGATGAATTCCTTGTACTGTTCGAAATTTCCAATCTTGTCGAGTTCTTCCTTGATGAAGTACTCCACGGCCTTCACGTCGTGGTTAGTTACTTTTTCTATGTCCTTCACTCTCTGAGCGTCGGCCTCGGAAAACTCTGTATATATTTTGCGCAGGGCAGGGAAGAGATTTTTGTCGAAAGTCTTCAACTGCGGCAGCGGCAGTTCGCATAAAGTAATGAAATATTCAATCTCAACTTTTACGCGGTATTTAATAAGTGCGTATTCTGAGAAAAAGTTTGCAAGGTCTTTTGTCTTGCCATGATAACGACCGTCGATAGGTGAAACAGCCGTAAGTGCATTAAGTTCCATCTTGTGGGTTTTACTTTTTGTAAGTGTTATTCTTGAATAAATGTTATCTGTCTCTCTTTCTGAATAAAATAAAGAGCTGCGTCGTCAAGACGGTCTCTTGTTTTTTTCTTTCTTCCTAAAAATCGATGCAAAGTTACGAATTTTCTTTATATAATTATAATGTATTGGCGGTTATTTGTTATTTACTTAGTTGTGGAATGCGAAAAGCGGTGTAAACTTCGATTACAGTGAAGCAGATGAATGGTACGAGCCACGATGACTTCATGATGTAGATACCCTGGTAGAGGTGCATTGGGGTCCTGGCGAACATCAGTGCTGAGGCTATGAATAGGAATACGATGCCGAAGTAGCGCTGGCGTAGCAGGCGTTCTGCTTGCAGCCTCTTGCTCTCTGGTATTTCCGCCAGGATGTGGTCGTTGCCTTGTGCCAGTCTGCCGATGGAGAACAGCACGGTTCCCACTGCAAAGATGTAAGGCACAGCTGCTATCTGGCTTAACCATATGAGAGCACTGAAAACTACAAGGAACTCTCCTCCAATCTCCATGTATCCTAACGTTTTCATTGTTCTTCGTCCTCAATTACGAATATGTCTTCGTCCTCAGCCTTCATGTAGTAGCGTTCGCGAGCCACTCTCTTCAGAGCCTCAGGGTCGTTCTTCAGACTGTTGAGTGTTTCTTTGTCATGCTTGAACTTCTGCTGCTGCTCCTCAATTTCTGTGCTGAGTTTGTCTATCTCTTTCTTCTGCGACATTCTGTTTATCAGACTGCTCTCCCCGAAGAATGTGATGGCAATCGCAAATATTGCGAAAGCCAAAACATATTTCATTCGGAAAAGATATCGCTTTACACTTTGTTCCATGTTTTTTGTATAGGTTGTTGGTGGAAAGTTCTTACTGTCGGTTTATTTCTGCACCTTTGCCCTGATGATGTTGATAGAGTAAGAAGGTACGTCGAAGAGCAGTTTCTTGCCCTGCTGAGCTATATGAACATCTGCGTTGCGAGGCACAATCTTGGTTGGGTCAGACATTGTGTTTTCGTCGGAACCCTTTTCTGATGAGAGACGCTGCAGGGTAGCTGATTCTGCATGACAGTTCTGCAGGTTTATGGTTCCGGGAACAGGTCCCCAACCGGTGTTGACTACCTTTATAATCAGTTCGTTTGTCTGCTCATCGAGGGTAGTACTTGCAAACACGCCCTTCATCATGCTTGGACGGAGTTTGCCTTCGCAGTCGAGCTTTCCGTCGATGTAGCACTTGATGTTGTCGCCGTCAACGTCCACTTGCAGGTCGTACCATTGTCCGTTTTCCACCTTGAAGCGAGTGCCGTGGTGCAGCTGGATGCGTCCGCCGTCGGTACCCTGTTCGATGTTGTTGCGTGAGTTGCCCCAACCGCCTACGTTGAACCAGTTGTAGTTGTCTTCGTCAACATAGTCGAACATGAGGAGGAAGCCTTCGTTGCCGCCGTTCTTCATTGCCTTCACCTTGTATGTGAATTTCTTGTCGGTGAATGTTTCTGGCGAAATGAGCATTGCAGGATCGAGGTGTGAGCGCTGACTTATTTCGTTGCCTTTGCCTCTCCACATACCCTTCACGCTTTGCCACTTCGACAGTTCGGTGAGTGGAATTTCCTTACCGTCAACGATGTAGTGAGGATCTTTGTACGAAGCGTTTGTAGCCCATGTAGCAAGACCGATGCGAACAGGGTTCTCGTGTTTCTTGACCGCAGGTTTTTCTGGCAACTTCTCGGTCCATTTGGTTTTGATGACGCGTGTACCGATGTTGTTCGGGAATAGTTTCTGTACGTAGTATGATGGAGTGCCCATACAGTCTTTCGAGTTGAATCGGATCATGTCAGGAGCCCATGCCACGTTGTTTTCATTTACGAAGATAGGAGCGTAGGAGTTGAGCGGTACGATGTCGGAGTTGTTTTCCATACCCATCATATACACTGCCTCGCCAAGAGCTGCGTTGAGGTTTCCGATTTTACCGAACTGACTTGTTACGGCATATTCTCCAACGTAAATCTTCGGTCCTTTCCGGTCGTACTTGTCATATTTGTGGAAACGCTCAGCAAACCATTCAGGGTTGCGGTAGTAGTGTTCGTCAAGCATGTCAACCGGGTGGTTGTTTCTCCAACTTGGTTCGTCAGTACCCCACGATTCTACGTTTCCGATGCAAACCATATTCGGATACTTAGCCTTGATGGCATCGTAGAAGCGCTTGTAGCGTTCCGGATATTCAATCGACTGGTCTGAGTTTGTGTCGATTGAGAAGTTATAGTTTTCGTTTCCGATTTCCAGATATTCGATGTTGAATGGTGCAGGGTGACCGTTCTTTGCACGCAGGGCTCCGTACTTAGTAGTCACGTCGCCGTTGGCATATTCCAGTGCATTCATGCATTCGTCAATCCACTGCTGCAAAGAGTCGAGTGGGGTATAGCCACCGTGCCAGATGCCCACGTTTACTACGTAGAGCGGTTTTGCGCCGAGGTCTTCGGCCAACTGGAGGTATTCGTGGAAACCGATTCCGTCGGTTGTGCGGTAACCCCAGTTTACGTTCTTGTGTCCGGGACGGTTTTCGATAGGACCGATGGTGCGTTCCCAGCGGAAAGCGTTTTCAGGACTGAGCTGACCTTCTACGAAGCAACCGCCTGGGAAGCGCATGAACTTTGGATTCATGTCGGCAAGCATGTGTGCCAGGTCTGGTCGCATACCGTTCTCGCGGTCTTTGAATGTAGGCGGGAAGAGGCTCACTACGTCGAGTTGGAATGTGCCCGGAGTGTTGGCAAGCAGTTCGAATACGCCGTTAGGACAGTTGTCAGTAGCCTGGATGGTAGCTGTGACTTTCTCCCATTTTTCGTTCAGCTTCACAGGAATGTCTGTTTCGCCCATGAACTTCACGGTGCCCGAACTTCTCAACAGGGCTTTCAGTGTGCCCTTATACTTCTTGTCGCTCTTTGCCCAGAAGGAGAGTTTGTAGATTCTGCCCTTCACGATGTTGATGCCCCAATAGCCTTCGTTGCTTACTCCGGCAAGGTTCACGTCGTCGGCAGCAGTCACCATAACTCGCAGCGACTTGTTGTGAGCACTATTCAGCGGGTCTTCGGCTGTCACTTCTATCTTGGCATTACTCTTGCTGTTGTGCACTGCGTTCCAGTGAACAGGCAGAGTTTCGCTGTCTTCGAACGAGCGGTTCTGAATGAGTTCAGCGTAGAGTCCGCCGTCGGCAGCGTGGTTTATGTCTTCAAAGAAAATTCCGTAGTGTGTAGGTGATATTTTCGGTCCAACGTTGTTTATGTCAATATTAATATCTACTTGTGCGTTGGCACTTAATGCGATTCCGCATAAAATGGAGGTTAGTAACTTTTTCATTTGGTTTTCTTATTGAGTTTAAAATTATGCGCGAAGATACAATTTTATTCTCAAATCCTGCAATTTTTTCCTATTTCAAGAAAATTTGGAAACTTTTTTTAACTTTCGTTTTGTTCTTTATAGTAAATCAGATATATTTGCGCTTGTAATTAACAGACAAAAGTATTTTTTTAACCTTTTAACCTTTAATTATTATGAAAAAGCTCTTTGCTATTGCAGCACTTGGTCTTTTTTCTTTTTCTGCAGCTCATGCTCAGCAGAATGACAAGATGCTGTTCAACCACCTCGCAGTGGGTATTACTACAGGTACACCTGGTCTGATCGGTTTCGACGTTGCAACTACTTGCACCCCTTACTTACAGATTCGTGCTGGTCTTGCTATTATGCCAAAGTTCAAGTACAGCACTTCTATCAAGTTGAACGCTACTAACGTTAACAAGTTCAACAACGACATTAATAATGTCAATACAGCTCTTGCTGCTGCTAGTCTGGCACCTATCACTGAGCGCGTAGCTAATGAGTATGACATTCAGGGAAAATTGGGCTTTACAAATGGTAAGATTCTCATCGACTTCTTCCCATTCAAGAGCACTGGCTTCCCATTCTTCATTACAGTTGGTGCTTACTTCGGTGGTACACAGATTATCTCTGTATATAATAAGGTAGACGGTGCTTTGCAGGTTGTAAATCAGGCAAACGCTGCTATCATTGCAACAAAGCCTTATGCAGCTACTTATGGCATCGACCCAAGTTTGAAACCAATCTTTGCTGAGGTGGGAGAATACAAACTCGGTCCTAATGCTCAGGGTAATGCAACTTTCGACATCAAGGTTAACGGTTTCAAGCCATACCTCGGTATCGGTTTCGGTCGTCCATTCCCAAAGAAGCATCGCATCGGTTTCTCTGCTGAAATCGGATGTATTTTCTGGTCTAAGCCAACAGTTACTTATAGCGGTTACGACGACATGGGTAACACAAACATCACTATTGACAAAGACAAGGCTGGGGACAAGGACGTAGGTAAGGCTATCGATGTTATCTCTAAGTTCAGTGTTTGGCCATGTATCAACTTCCGTCTGACTGGTAAGATTTTCTAAAAAGACCCACCCAAACCCTCCCTGTTTAGGGAGGGCTTAGGAAACAAAAGACAAGATAAAATAAATCCTGATAGCCTCGCAGCTATCAGGATTTTTATTGTTTGTATTTCCTTTGAAGTTCTCCCCCTAAACAGGGGGAGTTAGAGGGGGTCTTTTAGAACAACTTGTTTGGATAAACTCCGTCCTTCACGAGCTGTGCAATGCGCTCTACAGTTGCTTCGCGGTCAGCTGCGTAAGTCACTCCGAACCAAACGCTGGTAGTGTCGAGCACCTCGCATGTAGCTGTGCCGCTAGTGATGAGTTCGTTCACCATGAGAGGGATGAAGAACTCAGCCTTCAGGTTCTCCATGTTCTTTGGGTCGCTGAGGAACTTCTTGAAGTAGTCTTCGCTGTACTGGAAGTAATCTGGAGTGAAGCCCCACATGTTCATACTTACAGGTACGTTCTCGTCGAGTGGAATCCATTCGCCCTTCTCGTCCTTGTAGCAGATGGCATTGCCCTTATCTGCCTGACGCATGATTTCTGTGCGCTCTACAACGTCGGTCAGGTGACGGTTTTGGTCGTATTCGCAGACGCCACGAGCCACGCTTCCGTTCTCCGACAGAGTGTTGCAGCAACGGAAACCAACCATTGCGTATCTGTTCTTTGAACCTTCTGGCAGGTTAGCCAGCCACTTGCCTACGCTCATGAAAGCGTCGCGACCGTAGAAGTCGTCGCAGTTGATTACAGCAAACGGTTCCTTGATGATGTCCTTGCCCATGAGTACTGCGTGGTTCGTACCCCATGGCTTCTGGCGACCTTCCGGACACTTGAAGCCCTCTGGCAGTGCGTCGATGCTCTGGAAGCAGAGTTCGCATGGCACCACGCCCTCATACTTCGAAAGAATCTGAGTGCGGAACTGCTCTTCGAAGTCCTTTCTGATTACCCATACAATCTTGCCGAAGCCAGCCTTCACTGCGTCGTAGATTGAATAGTCCATGATTGTCTCTCCGTTTGGTCCCAGACCGTCGAGCTGCTTCAGGCCGCCGTAGCGGCTACCCATACCTGCAGCAAGCAAAAATAAAGTAGGTTTCATAATAATGATAGTTTATTTTGGATAATGAATTGATTTGTTCGCGAAGATAGCTATTGTTTTTATTTAATCAATGTGAAAGCAGAAAAATTTCTTTTTTTCGTCATGATTTATTGATTTTTCTCGTCTGAACAGTCCAGTCTGACAATTACAGGTAAGTGGTCGCTCACGCCTCCGTGGTATTTCGGACCGATATACATGCGGCGTGGCATCTTGCCGCCTTCCTTCTTGTCTTTTTCCAGCAGGAAGGGCATGGTTACGACCCTTGCCTTTGTCTCCCTCGAGGTCGAAGTGCGCAGCATGATGTGGTCGATAAAACTCCACTCGCCCTTGTACTTATACGAGCCCGGCTGCAGTCCCTCGGTCAGGTCGCGAAAACCATATCGCCGGTACGGTTCCATCTGTTCCTCGCGCAGTTCGTCGTTGAAGTCGCCCATTATGATGACCGTAGCCTTCTGCCTTTTCCTGAAAACCGAATCAGCGCGTACGAGCGTCTCCATCGTGACAATCTTTCTGTTCCGTGCAGCCACCTCCTTGCCCAGTTTCGACGGTAGGTGGAGCAGGAATATGTCGAGCGTGTCCTTTCCGTCCATTGTGCCGCAAACGTAGAGCACGTCGCGTGTCGGCACACTTGTCTGCGCTCTGATGCTCTTGTGCCTGATAAGTCTGAACCGGTCGGGCTTGTAGAGTAGGGCAACGTCGATGCCGCGCGGGTCTTCGCTGTTGGTCATCACATACTTGTAGCCCTGTACCTTCAGCGGCGTGTGCTCCGTCAGTTGCCTCATCACATTGTCGTTCTCCACCTCGCACAGTCCGATGACCGGACATGCCTCCACAGTGTCTGCTCCCGCAATCACCTTGCAGATGTCCTTCATCTTCTTCCTCAGTCGGAAACCGGTCCAGTGGCGTTCGCTCTCGGGTATAAACTCCATGTCGCGTTTCTCCGCATCGTGAATAGTGTCGAACAAGTTCTCCACATTGTACGTCATCACGGAGAAATAGTTATCGGCGCTCGCCCCCGCAGCGGAGCGCAAAATCATTAGTATAATTAGCAGCTGTTTCATTTTGCTTGCAAATATGGTGATAAAAAAAATATTACGCTGAAAAAAGTTGACTTTTGTGTTAACTTTTTTTTCAGCGTAAAAAAAATGGTGGTGCGCGGCCCATGAATAAAGAAAAAAGCAGCAACAAAAAAGTTGCTGCTTAAATGTATTATGTCATCGCTTGAAAGGCTTACGCCAGTTTGTCGGCGAGGGCTTTCAAGTCTTCGATTGTCTTTGCCTTGACGGTAGATTCTACGGTGACGATTGGTTCGATGATGGTGATGTCCTTCATCTGCTGGAAGGCTTCGAGCATCTTCTTGCCGGCAGCCGGTGCCCACGAACCATTCTCGATGATGGCTACGGTGCGGTTCTGGTATGCCTTGATGCTGAGGTGGTGGAGGAAGTCGTGCATGATTGGCATGACGCCGCCGTCGTAGGTAGGAGCTGCTACCACAAGACGGTCGTAGCGGAACGCATCTTCGATGGCTTCTGCCATGTCGTCGCGAGCGAGGTCGGCAGTGCTTACCTTCACTGTGCCTTTCTCCTTCAGAATGTCAGCAAGCTTGAGGGCTGCCTGACGTGTGTTGCCGTGGAGCGAGCAGTAGGCAATGAAGATACCTTCGTTCTCCGGTTTGTAGCTCGACCAGGTGTTGTAAATATTGAGGTAGTAGTCGAGGTCTTTGTCAAGAACCGGTCCGTGGAGTGGGGCGATAATCTTGATGTCGAGCGGAGCGGCTTTCTTCAGCAGAGTCTGAACCATAGCTCCGTATTTGCCTACGATGTTGAAGTAGTAGCGGCGAGCCTCACATGCCCAGCCGTCAACTGTGCCGTGCAACTTGTCGGCTGCCATTCCCTCAGAATCGGGATGACTGAGTGCACCGAACTTACCGAAGCCGTCGGCTGTGAAGAGTATGCCTTCCTTTTGCTCGTAACTCATCATCACTTCCGGCCAGTGAATCATCGGAGCCATGATGAAGGTGAGGGTGTGTTCGCCAAGAGAGAGTTTGTCGCCTTCCTTCACGAGCTGCAGACGGTCGGTAAAGTCAACGTCGAAGAAACGCTTTACCATCACTGCTGCCTTCTGTGTGCAAACACCTTTGCAGGCAGGATATTTCTCAAGAAGCAGACGCACGTTGCTTGCGTGGTCGGGCTCCATGTGGTGGATGATGAGGTAGTCGGGCGTGCGACCGGCAAGAGCTGCTTCGAGGTTGGAGAGCCACTCCTCGGTCTTGCGTGCATCCACTGTGTCCATCACTGCGATTTTCTCATCATCGATAAGGTATGAGTTATAAGAAATTCCTTCCGGCACTTCGTACTGACCCTCGAACAGGTCGATGTCCATATCGTCAACTCCGATATACTTGATGTTTTTTGCTATTTCCATTGTTATAGTGTTTTAAAAAATTTCGTATGCAAAGGTATGAATTTTTTTTCTGTCACAAAGTATTCAGACCGCGGAAAAGAAGCAATGGGTCGTGTTCCACCTCTGCCGGCAGCGATTCGGTGGGTTCAAGATCGTTTCCGCCGGTGGTGCAGACAACGAGGTCGGGATAGGTCTTCGCAAAACTGCGAACGTAGCCTTCCAACTCGAACTGCGTGCCGTGGATGGCGCTAGACATCATGTGAGTGCGGGTGTCGTAACCCAAGAGCGGTGTGTCGGCATCGGCTTCCAAAAGGGGCAGGGCAGCGGTGTGCTCATGCATAGCCTTCAGACGAAGACTGACTCCTGCCGAGATGCAACCTCCAAGGACATTCCCCTCGCGGTCTATCAGGTCGTAGGTGATGCATGTGCCTGCATCGACAACGAGGATGGTGCGCCCCTTATGTTTTGCCAAGGCTCCAAGGTCGGCTGCAATGCGGTCGGCTCCATAACCCTTCGGAATACTCTTCAGGGCACACTCCGTAGTGTCGGAGATTTGCACGATGGGGATTCCCCGTTTTTGTATGATAGAGATTGGTTCAGCGCTTTTTGCTGCCACATCCGAAATCACCGCATGCTGTATCGGATACTGTTGCAGAAGTCGTTCTATAGTATCCGTCCACGACTGCTCCAAATGCTCCGTGTAGATAATCTCGTCTGCGTTGCCTATGGCTATTTTAGCTGAGGTGTTACCTATGTCTATAAGTAGTTTCATATTACTTCACATTTATACTGAATGTTTTTGCATAGCCGCCGAATTCGGGAGCATATTCGCAGGTGGCAGTAGTGATGCCAGCATGGTAGAGACCTGAACGAGTCACGTAGTAGTCCAGATCGAGAGTTGTTGTGCCGCGAGAGAACCAGTCGAAGAATACGTCGGTTTCTGTGTCGTGCAGTTCCAGATAACCGCCTCGGTTGCCGAACCATGTGTAGCCGGAGAGGGTGCGAACTGGTTCGAGACAAGCCGGCTGCTTGGTCTTTACGGATACGAAGTCCATATCGCGGTCTGCATGGATTATGTTGCGAATACGAAGGGTGCTGCCAACTGCCAGCGGTGCGGAAAGGTCGGTCTCAACCCACTCCTTGCCCTGCTTCACATAGAATTTCTGCTGAATGGAGAGTTCGCCAGTAGTGTAGTTCTGCAATTTCTCTGCCTCCTCGGTAAACGTGCCGCGAACATATCCCCAAGAGATGCCGGCTGAATGCTTCTCGACGGTCATGCTTGTGGGGTGGCTGATTATTCCTTGCAGCTCCAGCTTTCCGTTTGTGCTCAGGTTTGCCTGTACGTCCAGGTTGCCCGGTGTATCCAGACGGAATGTCTTGCCGGCAAAGCTGACGTGGAGGGTGTCGGCAGTGCGCAGGCTCTCTTCCTTGGAGTAGGTGAGCAGGTAGTCGGCTGCATCGATGGCATTGAGCGGATTGCGCCACAGCTGTGTCTGCTTCTGGCGCAGGAGCCACATCTGCATATCGGGCAACAGGGCGCTGTTCTTCTTGCTATCCACTTTTTGCAGACAACGCATAGCTGCCAGTTGGGTAGGCAAGCGGTAGTCCTGCCAAGAGTAGTATGCCTTGTCGGTGGCGAAGTAGCGACCAAAACCTGGTTTGAAGACGAGGTAGTGCTTTACTGATTCGGCAAACTTAACAGCATCTTTTGTCTTGCCAAATTTCTGAAGTATCACGGCACACTTCGCTCTGCCGTAAATCGTAGTGCGCTTCATATTCTTCACCACTTCGCTGAGGTATGTCTTCACCATCTCGTTCTGTTCTGCCTTGCAAATGTCAAGATAGCGCAGGTCGAATTCGCTTGGAGTCATCGACCATTTATTTGCTTTCCTTTCCTCGTAGTTTTCCTGCATGTATTTGTCGAGATAGTTCATCGCGTTTCGAAGCATATCGACAGCCTTTTCGTCGGCAAGTGTTCCAAGGCGGTTGAGGTGTTCGGCTACTGCAAGGGTGATGTACGGACTGCCTTCCATACCCTTGAACCAGCTCCACGAACCATCGGACAGTTGCAATGCTGCGAGTTTGGTACTTGCTTCTGCTGCAAGGGTGCGCGCCTCTGTCTTGTCGAAGTTCTGAATCAGCGTGTCGTTGTACTCTGCCAGTTTGTTTGCTATGTCGAGCATGATGGTGTTGGAATACAAAGCTGCTGCATAGCAAGGAGCGTTGTCGTGCTGCGGCATTTGTGTGGCACGGAGTGCACGGAACACGTCGAGTGCGGGATTGTCGGTGTAACCAATTTCCATCGTGCGGTCGGTTGCAGTCTCGCTATTATTGTTGTACAAGGTCTGCAAGTCTATTTCTTTCTTGCCTGCACCTTCGATATAGAACGGAATGTTCTCCGTAATCTGTTCTTTGGTCTGCAGCACTGGCAATAAGTTGCGTTCGCCGTCGCTACAAACCCCGTCGTTTGCCGTTATCTCACACACTACGTCGTCAGTAAGAGTTCCGTCAGGAATGTTAAACGTAACTATTGTTGTCTTGCCTTTTTCAACATAGAAAGCCTGGTCGTCTTTCCACAGTACCTTGCTTTCGTCGGCAGCACTGATGAGACGCATCGTGGCACGTCCGGCAGTATGTGTGTTTGACTGGTTCTGTATGCGAGCCTGGATGGTTACTTCATCGTTTGTGCGTACGAATCGAGGCATCTGCGGCTGAACCATGAAGTCTTTGTTTGCTACTGCCGTTCCGGATATTATGCCGTAGCGAACGTCGTCGGTGTGGGCAAATCCCTGGAATTTCCAAGTCGTCAGACTCTCAGGCAAGGTGAACTGTATCTGTGCATGTCCCTCGCTGTCGGTAGTGATGCTAGGATAGAAAAATGCTGTCTCGCTGAAGTTCTTGCGGATGCTCGGCTTTATGTTTGCCATACCGGCATTTTCGCCATTCGCCTCTCCTGTTCCTTGCAGTCGCATAGATTCTTCTGCGTCGAGTTCGGCTGAGTTCTCAGAAATAGTCAGACCAGCTATTTTGCCCTGCAACGGAGCTGAGGCTGCCAGAGGAGCATAATCGGCTACGTTGGCTGATTTTGCCTTAACTGTCACTTCTCTCAAAGTGGAGTTTCTGCTGTAGAGAAGTCCGCCTTTGAATCTCAGATTTCCGCCTGCATGTTCAAACGGTTTCAGGTTATCGAACTCCGTCGGCATGATGTTTCTGACTGCAGGACTGTAATGCAACATCAAAGGATTTACGGATGTAGAACTCGTGTAACGGAACCACATGGATGTGATGTGGCTGACGAACGGAATCTGGAATGTCCAGTCGAACGAACTGAGTTCGTCGAGTGATGCATCGTACATGCTTGCCAGGAGGTTTGCACCCACAACAGGATTGCCGTTCTTGTCCTTTACGGTGAGTGTCCACGTTTCCTGCTGACCCGGAACGAGGTGGTCGCGGAAGGTGTGCCACTCAAGTTTCAGTTTCTTGTCAGGCTTCGGAACGTTCACCGTCTTCCTGTAATAGTAAATTTTGCCCTCCTTGGCATACATTATATATATATTAGCACCGTCGCCCCACTGCTTGCTGCACTTCAGCGAACGTGTCATCTTGCCGTTGACAATCTTCTCCTGAGAGTCGATAATCTTTCCGTCTGCCACTACATAATATATTATATAGGCATCTTTGTGCTTTGGCGTAAATGTGATGTCGAGTGTTTCACCTGCGTGGATTTCCTTCTTCGACACTTGCAAAGGTTCGGGTTCCTTTGTCTCTTCCTCCTGCTTGACAGGCTTCAGAGGAATCAGATAGGTGGTAACTGCCTTATGCGTTTCTCCTGCATTGTCGGTTACTTCGGCTGTGATGCGCAACAGCATTTTCTCTTTCTCACGTGCGTTGGCAATAATGTTCTTTACGGTCTCCTTCTCGGCAGGAACGATGTCGAACAGCATTTTGCCCTCGTCGTTGGTGGTGCCTTTAATGTTGTCAACCCACTGCCAGCCGGAACTCCTGTAGTACCAGAATCCCTGTTTGCATGCCTCGACTGTTAACGATACGTTTGCTCCCTGAACAGGCATTCCGGAGAGTGCCTTCGCATTAAGTGCAACTTCTATCTTGTCCTCTGGCGAATATACTGTTGTGTCTTTCGCAAACTCCACGGTATAGGTAGGACGCTTGTATTCTTCTACTCTGATGTTTGTAGCCTCGATGTTGTCCCACTTGTTGCTGCCCAATGTCTTCAGATAAATAAACCAGGTACCTAGTTTTCCCTTTGGCAAGGTGAAGTCGCAAGTCATCGTGCCCATTTTGGTTGGACTCAATGTGTCGGCAGCGACTGTCTCACCATCAGGATTTCGCAAACTCACTTCGTATTTGCCATCTGTCTTCACCTTTGTGTCGTCGCCAAACAAAGTGTAAATCATCGACGAAACATGAACGGCTTGTCCTGGGCGATACAGTTCGCGGTCTGTATAAATCCTTCCAAGAGTTTGCTGAGCATCCTCCGAATGGTAGTCGTAGGAACGTATATAGATGTAATCTGTAGCGTCTTCCTTGCTGGTGCCGAGCAGGGCGGTGTCCCTTACGGCACGCATAGTCTGGTATTTTTCATTCTCAACTACTACCTCGCCACTCTTATCCGTTATGAAGGTTTCGTGTTTGCTTGTTTTGTTCCTTTCGTGATAAAGCAACACGGCTATTCCACTTAGAGGAAAACCTGTAATCCTGTCAACCACTTTTATGTGCGATTTCCCGTCGGGTGTCTTGTACATAATCTGATGCAGACTCGTTATCTGTGCTACTACCGAAGCGGTGTCGCCAGATATAGTTGCTCGCAAAAGGTATTTGCCTACTGGCAGCGACATTGCATCCTCAAGCGAGTCGCGTGTTGGCAAGTACTTTGTCCAACATGCCTTCATCTTTTCATCATCGGTCGGGGTGTATGTTCTGCGCAGAATTGTTCTGCCTATGTGTTTCTCTTTAATGTTATATGTTTTTTCACCATTGTATTCCATCACTTGCAACTGAACCAAAGGTGTGTTGGCAGAGTGGATTTGCATCTTGAATGGTTTGTCGGCCAACAGGTTTTCTTCAATTCGAATGTTTACATGACGACTTTCCTTAATAATGGTTTTGGCAATCTCCAGTTTGTTGCTGACGAGTTGTCCGACAGTGATGTCTTTAGTTGAATCGAGCAATGCCTCCAAGGTTTTGCAGTATTCTTGCCTTTCTTTGTCGCCATTTTCTCTTCCATCAGGCATATATTCCAATTCCTTCAGACGGAGCATAGCATCAGAGTTCCTGTCACCATTCATCTGGAAAACACGTCTCGCTGCCAAGTGAAGACTGTCCCTCTCCGCTTTTGTCAGTCTATTGTCGTTATCGAGTCGGAAGTCAAGCATCACACCCAACATATTGTGTCCGAAATAGCTACTGCCACCTGTCCTTTCGATAAGTGGTTCGTAGTCTTTGCTGTTTTGCTTTGATAGAGTCGGCATGTCCTCAAGAACACGATTGAAATGACTCTTGCTCAGTTCTCTGTATTTGTTTTTTGTCTCTTCATCAAAAGCATTGATGTTGCTGTAGAGCATACTATTGTAGGCAGTAGCCAACACTCCACGCAGAATAGCTTTGTAGGTGGTACGCTTTTCTGAAGACATTTTGATGCCCTCGGTATTCAGTTTTGCCAGTTCGTTTTCCAATGTCTTTATGTCAATGGCAAAACTGTCCGGATCTATATCACTTCGTTTTTCTATCTTAGTGATTTTATCTTTCAACTGCTTGGCGTACGAATCTGCCATCGCGTTGTAACTACAACATATTATTGCTGCAAAAAAGACTATTTTTTTCCACATAATCTTAAGGTCGTTTTGTTTCTTTTGTTGTTATTCGTCGCGAAGGTACGGCAAATAGCACTGCTATTATGGATTTTAATTGTTAATATTTGATGATTAAGTGGTAAAATCGTTTAACAAAATCTAAAATCCTTTGTCACGTTTTATCTATGCAATACCTTTGTGATGTGAAAAAATACTTACTATCCCTATTGAATGTAGTAGCAACGCTTTTGTTGCTTTCTTCTTGTTCTGACAAATATACTATTGTTGGAACTTCTATGCATTCAGTTTTCGATGGGAAAATGGTATACCTCAGTAATCTGATTGATGGCAAGGATTCTTCATTAGATTCCTGTGAAATCATTCACGGACAGTTTACAATGTCCGGTCCGCTCGATTCTGTTATGTGTGTCACACTTGACATGGGTGATTTCCATCTGCCTCTCGTGTTGGAGAGTGGAGAGATTCGTGTGTCGTCGGAGAACCAGACCGTAAAGGTGGAGGGAACAGAACTTAATGAGGTACTTTATAAATTCCTGGCTTCGCGCGATTCGCTCATCATGATTCTTACCGACCTGCCGCGTCGAGAGAGTCAAATGATTCTTGAGGGATACGATCATGATTACATCCTGCATACCTTGGGTGAGGCTGAGGCAGATGTACGCATGGCAATGGATAAACTGGAAACAAATTTCATCATTTCCAATTTTGACAATGTGCTCGGTGTTAGTTGGTTTATGGAACTATGCAACGAAACTTATCAACGCTTTGGATATCCGAATACAACTCCTCAGATTGACGAAATCTACAGTAGGGCTCCAAAGGATTTTCAAGCTAACCCTCATGTGCAGAAGTATATGAAACTCTGTGATGGAAAATAAAAGAAAGCCACTCGATTTTGAAGTGACTTTCTTTTTGTTTATAGAGTAATTCGATTACTCTGATTGTTCTGAAATTTTTAATTACTTCGATTATCCGTTCATAGAAATGAGGAACTCTTCGTTGTTCTTTGTTTTTTCTATGTAGTTCATCACTGTGTCCATTGCCTCCAGTGGGTTCATGTCGGCAATGTGCTTGCGAAGTACCCACATGCGATTCAGTGTGCGCTGGTCTTGCAACAAATCGTCGCGACGAGTAGATGAAGCAACAAGGTTGACAGCTGGGAATACACGCTTGTTGGCGAGGTTGCGATCCAACTGCAGTTCCATGTTACCAGTACCCTTGAACTCTTCGAAGATTACTTCGTCCATCTTGCTACCTGTGTCGATAAGAGCTGTGGCAATGATTGTCAGCGAACCTCCGCCTTCAATGTTTCGTGCAGCACCGAAGAAACGTTTTGGTTTGTGGAGTGCATTTGCATCCACACCTCCAGAGAGTACCTTACCACTGGCAGGACTCACAGTGTTGTAGGCACGTGCCAAACGTGTTATGGAGTCGAGGAATATTACTACATCGTGACCGCATTCTACCATTCTCTTTGCCTTTTCCAGTACTATACCGGCAATCTTTACGTGGTTTTCCGCTGGGGCATCGAATGTGGAAGCTATTACTTCTGCTTTTACTGTTCTTGCCATATCGGTTACTTCCTCAGGACGCTCGTCGATAAGAAGCATCATCAGATAAGCCTCTGGGTGATTGGCTGCAATACTGTTTGCAATATCCTTCATCAAGAGTGTCTTACCTGTTTTTGGCTGTGCTACGATGAGTGCACGCTGCCCCTTTCCAATAGGTGAGAATAAATCTACAATGCGTGAAGACTTACTGTCGCCAGCACCTGAACAGAGTTTGAATTTCTCATCTGGGAAGAGTGGTGTGAGATATTCAAATGCAATGCGATTGCGTACTTGCTCTGGTGTACATCCGTTTATCTTTACAATATCTACCAATGGGAAGAATTTCTCTCCTTCATGTGGTGGACGCACGTGTCCTTCTACAACATCACCCATCTTCAGTCCCCAATGACGTATCTGTTGCATATTCACATACACATCGTCTGGGGATGGCAGATAGTTATAATCGCTACTACGAAGGAATCCGTAATTTTCGATTACCTCAAGAACACCCGAGACTTTAATTATGTTGCTGAAGTCGTATTGTTCGGCTTGTTTTTTCATAGATGTTTTTACGTCTATTTCATTAGACTCTAATGGAGCCTCGTCGTAGAAGTCATCCTCAATATCTTCCATCTCAAGTTCCATTTCGTTTTGGCGCTTTGAATGGAATACATCCATAAGGTCTGGTTCTACATAGTCCTCAGCTGCTGGGATGTCCTGAAGAATGATAAAATCTGAACTCTCGTCAAATTGTAGTTCTGGCTCTTCAATAACCTGTTCTGTCTGCTGTTCTGTTTCTGCCTGTGCTTCAGCCTGTGGAACTTCTACCTCTTCTTTCTTCTTTCTACCTCTTTTCTTTGGAACTTCATCTGTCTGAGGAGCACTCTCTATAGGCTGGGCTTCAGTTGGTTGTTCAGTTTCTGCCTGTACTTCAGTCTGTGGAACCTCTGCCTCTTCCTTCTTCTTTCTACCTCTTTTCTTTGGAGCTTCCTCTGTCTGAGGAGCACTCTCTGTTGCAGGAACATCTGTCTGCTGTTCGTCTGAAGGTGTAAGCATGTTTTTCTCTTCTTGCGACAGACTGCCGAACAAGGTGTCGTTCAGAGCTACTTGCATCTTTTTGTCAATCTTAGTTGTTTTGTTTTGTGATGCGGAATAAACCCTGTCAACATTCTTCACACTTACTCTCGTGCGTTTTCTTGTTGCTTTCTCTGTGTTTGCACCGGTAGCAGCAGCATCGGCTTGCTCGTCGATGATGCGAAACATCAGGTCGTTCTTCTCTAATTTATCTGCATTTTCTACCCCCAGTTCTGTTGCTATAGCCTGGAGTTCACTCAACTCTTTGGTTGCGAGCTGTTCTAAATTGTACATAAAAACTATTGTATATATCGTTCAGTATGACCACATAAAAGTGGGTCATGCTTTTGCTTCTATATAATAAATATAATGTGTATAATGGATTTTAGCAATCTGATTAAAGAATCAGAGTGTTTTAGTAAAATCACTATATATTCCTAAAACGCTGCGAAGATACGAACTATAATTGAAAATAAAAAAACGAAAAATGAAAAATTTTATGCTTAATTCAAAAAACTTCTCATTTTTCGCTTCTATGCTTAATTTATGCTCTTTTTGTTGACTATTCAGAAGATGTTGTTCCTGTTTGAACTTTTGCAGCTTTTTCTTGTGCTGCTCTTTCTTTTGCTGCTGCTTTCTCTGCTTTCTTCCGTTCTTTCTCTGCTTTCTTAGCTGCTTTAGCTGCTGCTTTCTCTTGTGCTGCCTTCTCCTTTGCTATAGCTTTTTCTTTTGCAGCCTTTTCTTTTGCAGCAGCTTTCTCCTGTGCAGCTTTTTCTTTTGCTGCGGCTTTCTTTGCCTTTTCTTTGTCTCGTGCAGCTTTGTCTTCATCCGACATCTTGTGGAATCGGACTCCAGGTCTGATCTTCATTTTTGAGATAGAGTCTGTATTAGTAAACGAGAATTTACATAATCCATCCATTCGTTTACCTTTCATCACAACATTACCCTCTGCAATGGCTCCATTACTTTCAATAGTTGCATAAATGTTTGAAAGTTTGATTTTCTTGAAGTAAGTCTCATTCACTACTGCGTCAACGCGACCCATAGGCAATTTGCCACCAATCTTCTTTCTCATCAGGGCTGTTCGTGGTTTTGAGATATCAAACTTGAATGAAGCACTACAGTTGAGGTTGCCAAGATTCTTCATGTCGGTCAGTTTGGCAAGGTTGAGTGTTTTGCTCGAAACTCTTCCCACAAGATATTTGTCATTCCCGTCTATGTAAAAGTCGAAATTCAAACCGCCTAAAGCTGTGCCAAGAACTCCATCAAATGCCACTTTTTTCCACAGTACATATATGTTACCATTGTATCTGATATTACCAAGCTTGTTCACCTGTGACATCATGTACTTCTTAACGGAGAACTGATTTATGACTCGATGCTTTATTGCCCCCCTTGCTATCATCTTCGTCACTTTGAAATGTACTACCAGGTCATATTTGTTTTTCATGTCCTGTATGTCGCCATAAGCATATACTTGAATTAGACTGTCTGGACTGTACACATAAATGTTGTTGAACATCATGGTAGTGTCGGTTCCTTCTACTTGTACCCTCAGTTCCAAAGGCAATTCAAATCCCTTCAGCATTGGTGCGAATGGACGTGATATATTTTTCAGCAATGTTTTTCCTTTTATCTCAGACGACCAGTATTGCAGTTTGCGACCAATCTTTTTGCTTGGCAATATGAATGTTGCACTGTCAAATTCCAGTGTTGTATTCTGTTGCTGGGTTACATGAAAATCTGTCACTTTTGCAATGCCTTTCTTTAAGCTCGCGTTGAAATGCAGATTACTAAAATCAAAGCCTGTCACAGAGTCTTTAGCCGTTATGTTGACTATAGAAAAGTTCATACTGTCTGGCTCCAGATAGTTCACCTTGGCATCAATATTCATGGTGATATCCATGTGCTTGGAGTCAAACCATCCACGATTCTTCCTGCCTGTGTTCTTGCGCGGCAGTCCGTTGTCGTTCCTGTAGTTCAGATTTCTTACTGTAACCACACCTTTTTTATGTCTGCCGAATCGGGCTTTTTCGTAAACAAATTCCCCTAAACTGACTTTCTGCATCAGCCAACGCTTTTCCTCTTCAGGTTCGACAAACTTGCCTTTTTTTCTTTGTGCCGCCAAAATAGGCTTCATGCGTTTGCTCCTTAATATCAGAGGAATTCTGGTTTTGCTTGTTTCATAGCTCAGTTCTATACGGCGCAAAGTTACCT
Organism: Prevotellaceae bacterium UBA2448; assembly: GCA_002342585.1. Taxonomy (GTDB): domain Bacteria; phylum Bacteroidota; class Bacteroidia; order Bacteroidales; family Bacteroidaceae; genus Minthosoma. The sequence continues at coordinate 3,023 of DDQG01000012.1, read as the reverse complement.
TGCCTATGTCAAGTGAGAATTTATTCTTCTTTTTCTTTTGTTTTACTGTCGTGTCTGTTGTTGGCTTACGTTTCAGGCTGTCTATAATGAATTGATAGTTTGCAACCGTGTCGGGTAATAGCTTATAGAGCACAGCCTTACATCCTGCAAGTGTAGCTTTTTTTATTTCTATGTTTTTCTGTGCCAAAGCCCATAAACCAAGCGAGACCTGTAATGTGTCAACATTAAGCATCTTCACATCTTTCTGATCCCACAGCTCAAGTCGGTATAGGCTTATTCCTCCTTTCCATAGGTCGATGCTTACGCTGTCAATCTCCACCTTTGTCCCCAATTTTTGAGCCAAAATAGCTGTAGTTTTGCGTTGAACTTTGTTCTGAATAGATGAAGAGTTGACAATAAAGAATGCAACGGCTGCTAATGCAACTATTACAATTACCAAACACCCCACAGTTTTCAGTGCTATCAAAAGTGCCTTTTTCATTTTTCTAGCTCTTTGTTAATTGATTCTATGTATGCAAGCAAATCCTCACGCCCTGTGCCTCGTTCGCTACTCGTTACAAAATAAGGTGGCAATTCTTCCCACTGTTCTTTCAACACTTTCAAGTAACTTTCTACATTTGCTCCAGCTTTCACTTTGGTCAGTTTGTCGGCTTTTGTAAAAACAAGTGCAATTGGAATTCCGTTCTCGCCACAGAATTGTAAAAAATCCAAATCTTTCTGTTGCGGTTCGTGTCTGATGTCAATAAGGACAAAAAGCAGAGTCATCTGCGTGCGATCCAGTACATAGTGCTCTATCAGATTTTTCAGCTTGTCCATCTCGCGTTTACCTCTTTGTGCAAATCCGTAACCAGGCAAATCCACCAAATACCATTCGCCATTTATAAGAAAGTGGTTTATCAGCATTGTCTTACCTGGAGTCTGGGAGGTCTTTGCAAGTTTGGTGCGACCTGTCAGCATGTTGATGAGTGAAGATTTGCCCACATTACTCCTGCCAATGAATGCATATTCTGGCTTATCCGTCTGTGGACACATATCTGCTCTTGGACTCGAACTTTTATACTCTGCTGAGATGATATTCATAATCTTGTTTTTACATTACAGCACGAAGGTAATAATTTTTTTTCTATACTTACAAATTTGAAACGCTTAGTTTGCTATTTTTTGTTGCATAGTTAAGAAAATATTTTTTTATAGTTAAGAAACATAATTTTTATAGTTATGAAAAAAAACAAGGGTAGGTGAGTGTTCGCCTGCCCTCGTTTTTTTTATCAGTATTTTGTAATTTTTTTTACTTGATGTACTTTTTAGCAACTTTGCCATTTGCGTACTTAACAATATATATTCCTGCTTGTGGATTTGCTACCTGAGCTCCACTGATTGTGTAATATGCTACAGGAACAGAATTCTCTACTGTACTCTCAGTGATGTCTTCGATAGCATCTGGAATATCTTGACCCATGTAGAAGAGTTGGAAGTTGTCGATGATAGCCCAGTCGTTAGGAATAGTAGTGACTTTGCTAGCACCATTTGTTATGTCACTCTTTTCTTCTGAAATTACGAAGACAACTTCATTACCTGCGTACAACCCACGATTTTAAATCATATCGTATGCATTCCACATCCAGTAGTAGCATTCACCCCAAAACCAATAGATATAGATTTAGTGTCTTTTGCTAATACTTTTGTTAGTACATTAGTAGGAACTTCCAAAAAGTTTGTCTGAAGTGTATAGGCTGTCCAGTTTGGGCTGTTCTGATAGTATGTTCCAAAATGCTCATCCTCAGATTTAATTAATGTGCCGTCACCGTGCTGAATTCCTCCAAAATCTGCTACGGACTCTGCTTCTTCAAAATCCAGAGTGTAAACGGATTTTGGTAATCTTTGTGCATTTGCCATCATAGCGAATGCAAACACTAATAGTGTTGTGTAGAATTTTTTTCATGCGCAATTAGAAATAAGGTTGTTATTTATGTAAATTAGTAATTGGCTGCAAATGTAATATATTTAAAAAATGTACATCATTTTAATAAAAAAAGTTACCTTTGTACCAAGAACGTCAAAAAAAGATGAAGAAACTACACATTATTTATATATATATAGCGATGTGGATTTGTTCCCTCAATATGTTTGCAGGAGGTGAACAATTGAAGTCTCACCACAATGTCTATCCAAAAGGTTATAGTTTTTGGATTCAATTACCAGAAGACTACCCAGAAACGAAAGAACATACTCCGCTTATAATCTTTCTACATGGAGCAAGCTTATGTGGCGGTAGTTTGAACCGAGCTATAAAATATGGACCAATAAATGCTATGAAATACGGACTCACGATACATTCCATTGTTATTGCTCCTCACAATCCAGGCGGTCCTTGGTGCCCAATGAAAATAAACGATATTCTCGAATGGATGAAACAGAATTATGCTTTTGCCCACGATCGCGTTTATGTCATTGGTATGAGTCTTGGAGGTTATGGCACACTTGACTTTTCTGCAGCATATCCAGAAAAAGTTGCTGCGGCAATGGCTCTTTGTGGAGGAACAACTATCAAAGATTATGAGCCATTGGGCAGACTACCATTATGGATTATTCATGGAACAGCAGACAAAGCTGTAAACATTAAAGAGTCTAAAGTGATTGTGGAAACTATGAGAAAACAACACAACGACGCACGCCTTCGTTACGACTGGTTGAAAGGAGGGTCGCATGAACTTCCTTCCCGCTATTTTTATATATCTCAAACTTACGACTGGCTGTTCTCCCATTCGCTAAAAGACCCAGGAAGGCCTGTGGAACGAAGTATAAAAATTACCAAAGATGACCTCAAACACGCATACCGCAATATAAAAAACGATAGTTTTGAAGAGTAAATAATATTTTCTTGTATTACCTCTCTTTGATGAAATTTAGTTTTTTATTGTTCTTTTGTTACTGTTTTTATGCTGCCTGAGCGTAAAAAGTGAAAAAACGCGGTTTTTTGTCAAAAAAAACGCACGCAATTTTTGTCAGTATTAAAAAAGTCC
>DDQG01000030.1 GCA_002342585.1 Prevotellaceae bacterium UBA2448 | reverse complement strand
GTATAACAATTCTCTGGCTCCATATTATATAATGGCACAAGGTCTTTATCTTTCTTAGGTTTCTCAAACCGCTTTGGAAACATCTTGTCTATTTCTTTTCTGTTAATACGAGTCAGTCTAGCACCAAGATTGATGCTTTGTATCTGTCCAATACGAATGAGTCGGTACAGGGTGTCTCTGCCAACGCCATACATGGCAACAGCTTCTGGAATGGAGATATACTCACGATAGTCAGGAACCTGATCGGCTATTGCTTTGAGCCGTTCTTGTTTCTTCTCCTCATCCTTTCTGCGTTTCCATGCTACCTTCATACATTTCTCAGAACAACACTTGGAATCAAGCGTCTTGGCAACGAAGATACTTCCACAGACTTCGCACTTCCTTTTAATCTCGAATTTTAATGCTGGCATATCTTTTCTACTATTTAAACCATCTAAATAGCGACAAGTATTTATAAGTTTAACCTTTTCTACTAATAAGTCGTGTCGCAAATATGACGCAAAATTACGGTAAAAATCCGAAAATAGCAAGAAATGAAACAAAGTTTAACAATAACAAAAAGTGGTGTAACCACTTGGATTACACCACTTTTCTATGATTTTCTTATTGTTGCTTATCTAACCTTACTTCACTTCCTCGAAGTCGGCATCCTGAACGTTGTCGCCACCGTTTGACTGGTTGTCGTTGCCTGGCTGCTGACCGCCCTGGAATCCTGCACCTGCGCCGGCTGCGCCTGCACCTGGCTGAGCACCTGCAGCGTACATCTTCTGACTTGCTGCCTGCATCTTCTCATTGAGGGCGTTGATAGCTGCATCGATCTGTGCTACGTCGCCGCTGTCCTTTGCTTTCTTCAGTTCTTCGATAGCTGCTTCGATAGCTGGCTTGTCTTCTGCAGGAACCTTGTCGCCATTCTCCTTCAGGAAGTTTTCTGTCTGGAATGCTACAGAGTCTGCCTGGTTGATCTTGTCGATACGTTCGCGTTCCTTGTTGTCGGCTTCTGCGTTTGCTTCTGCCTCAGCCTTCATACGATCGATTTCCTCCTTAGAAAGACCGCTTGATGCCTCGATACGGATTTCCTGTTCCTTGCCGGTTGCCTTATCCTTAGCTGATACTTTAAGGATACCGTTTGCATCGATGTCGAATGATACTTCAATCTGTGGAACACCACGACGTGCCGGTGCGATGCCTGTGAGGTTGAAGTTACCGATTGACTTGTTCTGTGATGCCATTGGACGTTCACCCTGAAGTACGTGGATAGTAACTTCTGTCTGGTTGTCGGCTGCAGTAGAGAAGGTCTCTGTCTTCTTGCAAGGGATGGTAGTGTTTGCTTCAATCATCTTTGTCATGACACCACCAAGAGTTTCAATACCCATTGACAGTGGAGTTACGTCGAGCAGGACGATGTCGCCTACACCTTCTTCCTTGTTGAGGATGGCACCCTGGATAGATGCACCTACTGCTACTACCTCGTCTGGGTTAACACCCTTTGAAGGAACTTTGCCGAAGTAGTCCTGAACGAGCTGCTGAACAGCTGGGATACGGCTTGAACCACCAACGAGGATTACTTCATCGATTTCGCTTGTAGAGATGCCTGCATCGCGGATAGCAGCCTTACATGGTTCGAGACATGCCTGGATGAGGTTGTGTGCAAGACTTTCGAACTTAGCACGTGTAAGTGTAGTTACAAGGTGCTTTGGTACACCGCCTACAGCTGTGATGTATGGCAGGTTGATTTCTGTAGAAGAACCGCTTGAGAGTTCAATCTTAGCCTTTTCAGCAGCTTCCTTCAGACGCTGCATGGCCATTGGGTCTTGTGTAAGGTCGATGCCCTCTGCTGCCTTGAAGTCGCCTGCAAGCCAGTCGATGATTACCTGGTCGAAGTCATCACCACCAAGGTGTGTGTTACCGTTTGTAGAGAGCACTTCGAATACGCCGCCACCGAATTCTAGGATTGATATATCGAAAGTACCGCCACCAAGGTCGAACACTGCAATCTTCATATCTTTGTTGGCTTTGTCGATACCGTAGGCAAGTGCTGCGGCTGTTGGTTCGTTGACGATACGTTTTACGTCGAGTCCGGCAATCTGACCTGCCTCCTTAGTAGCCTGACGCTGAGAGTCGGAGAAGTAAGCTGGAACGGTGATGACAGCTTCCTTTACCTCCTGACCGAGGTAGTCTTCTGCTGTCTTCTTCATCTTCTGCAGAATCATAGCAGAAATCTCCTGTGGAGTATAGAGTTTTCCGTCGATGTCAACACGAGGAGTGTTGTTGTCACCGCGCTTTACAGTATAAGGAACACGTGCGATTTCCTGCTGTACCTGATCGTAGGTTTCACCCATGAAACGCTTGATTGAGAATACTGTGTTCTTTGGGTTTGTGATAGCCTGACGCTTAGCAGGGTCACCTACCTTACGTTCGCCGTCTTTTACAAAACCTACAACAGAAGGAGTTGTACGCTTGCCTTCGCTGTTTGCAATTACTACAGGCTCGTTGCCTTCAAATACGCTGACACATGAGTTTGTTGTGCCAAGGTCAATACCAATAATTTTTCCCATAATCTTATAATGTTTTTGTTGTTAATACTCTTGTTATTTGGTTGTGCAGTTTCGTATGTGCTATTCAGCAGTTTGAAACTGACAACAGATTAATCTACAAGAAACGTGCCACGTATTTCGAAACTGACATGTGGACTGACAAAGTATGACAAATTGTCAATAAAATATTTGTGAAGAGGAACGGAAAAGTCATAATATTTCCATGAATTTGGTTATTTTTTAAGAAAACATGTATCTTTGTGCAGATAAATTTAAGACTCATGAAAAATCATATAGTATTTCTTCTCTTTTTCTGTTTGTGTGGCACAATCGGAGCTCAGGTGGAAGTGACTCCTGAAGACTCTGCTCTTGTTGTTCAATTGTTGCAGAAAGCAAAGACAGAACGTGGGGACGAACCGCGGATGATTTACTTCGGAAAACAGTTTCTGGGTCTGCCATATGTGGCACATACGTTGGAAAATGGTGACAGGGAACACCTGATTGTGAATCTTCACGGACTTGACTGCACTACGTTTGTTGAGACTGTGGCTGCATTGTCGTTGTGCGATTCGTATGATCAGCGTACATTCAAGGATTATTGTCAGTGGCTCACCACATTAAGATACCGCCATGGTAAGATGACAGACTACACAAGCCGACTGCATTATTTCACGTGGTGGGGAGAGGATAATGAACGTTTGGGACTGGTTTGTCAGGTGTATGATCCGCAAGTTTTTGTGGAGACTCAGATGATAGATATTAATTATATGACTACTTTTACAAAATATTATAAACACCTGAAAAGCAATAAGCAGTTTGTGAAAAAGATAGGCGAGTATGAGAAAGCTTCTAAGGGGCAGAAGTTCCGCTATATTCCTAAACGCCTGCTGAATATGCCGCAGTCTTCTGCATTGGGTGTAATACACGACGGAGACATCATTTCGATACTTACTTCGAAAAAGGGACTTGACACTCAACATATAGGAATTGCCTTTTGGGAAGACGGTAAGTTGCATCTGATGCATGCATCCAGTTTATATAAGAAAGTGGTCATGGACAAGACGACATTCTACGACTATGAGGCAAAGCAACCTTCGCATATCGGTATCAGAGTGTATAGGGGAGTGAAGTTCTGAGGAAACAATAATTTTGAAAAACAGTCAACGATGAAGAAAAGTTTATTCTTTCTGCTTTCTATGCTTCTGTTTGTCAGTTGTAACGGACAGAAACGTGAAGGAGCAAGCACAGAAGTGGTGCTGGAAACTACTTTGGGTGATATACATATCGTGCTCTTTGACGATACTCCAGGACATAGAGACAATATAGTAAAGAATGTGAAGGACGGAAAGTACGACGGAGTGACTTTTCATAGAGTGATTCGTAACTTTATGATTCAGACAGGAGACCCTGCGACTAAGGGGACAAATGGAGTGGCACAAGCGTCAGACAGTGCTGTTGCCAAGACTCCGACAGAGCGTATTCCTGCTGAGATTGTCTATCCTAAGTATTTCCATCAGAGAGGATTTGTGGGTGCAGCCCGTGACGGTGATGATGAAAACCCTGACAGAATGTCGGATAAATATCAGTTCTATATCATCACAGGCAAGGTTTGTTCTGACGACGACCTGGACGGATATGAGTCGGCAAGAGAAGAACGTGATGCTCAGATTCTGTTTGAAAAGATTTGCAAGCAACATCAAAAAGAGATAGATGCTTTGAGAGCAGCTCGTGAACAAAGACGCCTAAGTGATAAATTGGAGACTCTGCTCGATGAGGCTCGAATGAAGATGATGGAAAATCCTCCTCTCACTTATACCAGAGCACAACGATCGGCATATCGCAGCAGAGGTGGTGCTCCCTGGCTTGATGGTGAATACACTGTGTTTGGTGAGGTTGTAGAAGGTATGGCTGTGGTGGAAAAAATACAGAAAATCAAAACCAATGCACAGGATGTGCCTTTGGCAGAGGTCAGAATAAAAAGAGCATATATAAAATAAATGAGTTATGAAAAAGAGACTGTTTTTAGTGTTTTTGGCACAACTTATTGTCATGGGGATAGATGCACAGGTGTCCTTTGGCAAGGCTGAAAAATTTAATAGTGATTGGCACTTTTTGCGTATCGACACTTTGTGGAATATTCGTGAACGCCTTCGTAAAGGTGAACGTATGCCAGAGTCGCGTCCTGATATGAAGGACGCAGATTTTGATGACAGCCGATGGCGTCGTGTTTCTGTACCGCACGATTGGGGTGTAGAACAACCTATGTCGCCCGATAAAGGTTCGTGTCAGGGCTATCTGCCAGGTGGAATAGCTTGGTATAGGAAGCATTTCAGAGCTGCTGATGCTCCGAAGCAGTATGTGTATTTCGAGGGCGTGTATAACAACTCTGAAGTATATCTCAACGGTCATTTGCTTGGTAAGCGTCCAAGCGGATTTGCTTCGTTTATGTATGATATGACACCATATCTGAACAGAACGGGCGACAACGTTCTAGCAGTGAGGGTGAACCATAGTGAGGAGAATGATTCACGTTGGTACACAGGTTCCGGAATCTACCGTAATGTGTGGCTTATCAGTGCGCCCGAAGTACATCTGGCTCAGTGGGGAACAGCATACAGACTGAAGAATATCAACAAGAAGAAGGCAGAGTTGGAGGTAGATGTGGAGACTACAGATTGCAGAACAGAGAAAAGTCCTTTGCAATTACAGGCTACAATAGAATTGAAAGATGCAGAGGGTAGGGTTGTTGCAAAGGCAGAACAGAAGATAGGAACTCAGGAAAAGAAAACTGTAAAACTTAATGTTGTGAATCCGCAGCGTTGGACTCTTGACAATCCGTATCTCTACACATTGACAACACTGTTGTCGAACGGTGATGCATCAGAGGTGAAAGTAGGATTGAGAACATTGCAGTTCTCGCCAGACAAGGGCTTTGCATTGAATGGCGAATGGATGAAGGTGAAGGGAGTCTGTGTGCATGATGATGCCGGTGTGTTGGGTACTGCCGTTCCTAAGGAAGTATGGCGCCGTCGTATTGCAGAACTGAAGTCGTTGGGTGCTAATGCTTTGCGTTTGAGTCATAATCCTCATGCTCCAGAACTCTACGACTTGTGCGATGAGATGGGTATGCTTATTATGGATGAGGCTTCTGACGAATGGGAGTTTCCTAAGCGTAAGTGGTTGAAGGGTTGGAATCAGGGTGCTCCTGGTTTCCAAGGTACATACAGCTATTTTGAAGAATGGATAGACCGTGATGTGGCAGATATGGTACGTCGCGACCGTTGTCACCCATCTGTCTTTATGTGGTCTATCGGTAACGAAGTGGATTATCCTAACGACCCTTATTCTCATCCTGTGCTCAATGGTAGTGGTACAGAATTTACGCAGCCTGTGTATGGAGGATACAAACCTGAGCAGCCGAATGCTGAGCGCATAGGTCTGATAGCACAGAGATTGTCGAAGATTGTTCGTGATATAGACACCTCGCGTCCTACAACAGGAGCTTTGGCTGGTGTAGTGATGTCTAACGAGACTGCATATCCTGATGCAATCGATGTGGTTGGCTACAACTATACAGAAAGCCGTTATGGAGTGGATCATAAAAAATATCCTAAACGAGTATTATATGGTTCGGAAAACCGTCACGACCTTGCTGCATGGAAGGCTGTGAGTGAAAATGAACACATCTTCGGACAGTTCCTATGGACAGGTATAGACTATCTGGGCGAAAGTGGAGTATGGCCTGCCAGAGGTTCGTCAGCCGGTTTGCTCGACTTGGCAGGGCAGCGTAAACCTAACGGTTGGTATCGTGCTGCGTTGTGGAGCAATAAGCCTGTTTGCTACATAGGTACTTATGCTGCAGGACCGCAACGTTTCGGTTCGCGTCAGAATAATCAGCGTACTACTTATGTGTCGCCTTATGCAAACGATACATGGAACTACGAAGAGGGACAGAAGGTTCGCGTGGTTTGTTATACCAATGCTAAATCTGCACACCTCCAGCTCAACGGACAGACTATAGGCGGTGAACCGACCAAAGATGAAAATTCCGGCATACTGTATTGGGATATAGATTATGCTCCGGGAACTCTGTCATGTGTAGCAGACAACGGCAGCAGTTATGAGGTGAAGACGGTAAAGGCACCTCATGCACTGAAGGTGACTACCGATTCGTTGGCTCATGTCTTTATAGAAGTGGTTGATGAAGATGGTAATCTTGTGAAGAATGCAGACCATGAAGTGACACTGTTTGTTCGTGGTGCAAGACTCTTAGGTATGGAGAACGGCAATATGTCAGATGTGACAGTTGCGGGTCGTCAGCGTCCTAATCGTTTACGCGTTTATGGAGGACGACTCGTGGCATATATCGAACCTGCGACAGAGGGTGGACAACTGACAATTCGTGCTTCGTCGCCTCTGTTGCCTAATCCGACAACCACTATTTCTATTAACCGATAGAACAAATTAATAAAACAATGATAAAAATGACACAAACAAAGTTATTTCGCAAATTGCTTGCTGTAGCGCTTTTACTGGGCGCAGTTCAACATGCAGATGCACAACGTAAGGAAACAATTCTCAGAGACGGCTGGCGTTTCTCAAGAGCAGAAAATCTCACCGGTACTGATGCGGCACAACCGAAATTCAATGATAAGGGATGGAAGGAAGTGAGTATTCCGCACGACTGGGCAATCGCAGGTCCTTTCGATAAGGAAATAGACAAGCAGGTAGTTGCCATAGAGCAGAATGGAGAGAAGGAAGCTACGGAGAAAACCGGGCGCAGTGGTTCGTTGCCTTGGATAGGCAGCGGTTGGTATCGTACCAGTTTTACAGTTGATAAAGACTGTGCAAGAGCCATTCTGAACTTCGACGGAGCGATGGCAGAACCGGAAGTGTATGTGAATGGAAAGAAAGCAGGAGAGTGGAAATATGGATATAATGCTTTCAATGTTGATGTGACTTCGTTTGTGAATAAGAATGGGAAACCAAACACTTTGGCTGTTCATCTGCAGAACGTAGAGGAGAGTAGCCGTTGGTATCCAGGTGCCGGACTTTATCGTCCTGTGAAACTGATTCAGACTGGCAGAAGTGCCATTGCAGAATGGAGTATTACTGCTAATACGATTAGTGTGAGTCCTGACGACCGCATGGCAGTAGAGCAGTTCGGTGCACAGGCAGTCGGTTTCGGAGGGCAGTTTTTGGGCTTTGACTTTATTGTGCGTGTTGGAAATAAAGAAGTGTCCCGACTGGTCAGACTTGATCGCGACGGCAAGGCAACGACTACAGGTACTTACTTTGGTGTGGATTGTTGGTCGCCCGAAACTCCTGCACTCTACGATCTGACAGTAGAACTCTGTGTGGTAAATAATGATGGTAGCAAGGGAGAAGTGCTCGACCGTCAAGTAAAGAAGATAGGCTTCCGCACTGTTGAGTGTAATGCCGAAGTCGGTTTTGCACTCAACGGTCAGAGTCGCAAGATAAAAGGCGTATGTCTGCACCACGATTTGGGCTTGCTCGGTGCAGCAGTGAATAAAGCTGCTATCGTACGACAGATAGAACTTCTGAAGACAATGGGTTGCGATGCTATTCGTACGGCTCATAATATGCCGTCGCAGATTCAGATGGATGTGTGTGACTCACTGGGTATGATGGTGATGGCTGAGAGTTTTGACATGTGGGTATATGCAAAGTGCAAGAACGGATATGCCCGTTTCTTTAAGGAATGGAGCGACAGAGATATTGAGAACCTTGTAAGGGCAAATCGTCTGCACCCTTCTATCATCATGTGGAGTGTTGGCAATGAGATTCCTGAGCAGGGCATGAAGAATGGTCCGCAGATGTTGCGCCACCTACAGGAGGTAGTTCGTATGTACGACAAGACTCGTCCTATCACCAATGGTATGGATCGCATCGACAATGCTCTGAATACTGGTTTTGCTCAGGTGGCAGAAGTGCCTGGAATGAACTATAGAGTACATAAATACGAGATGGCTCACGAACGTTTAGGACAGGGTTATCTGCTGGGTAGCGAAACCGCATCAACTGTATCGTCTCGTGGTGTTTATAAATTCCCGCTTACAGAAGAAAAAGGTGTGACATATCCCGACGGACAGTGTTCGAGCTACGACTTGACAGCTTGTTCCTGGAGTAACCTGCCTGATGATGACTGGCAGATGCAGGACGACAAATATTGGGTGATTGGCGAATTCGTGTGGACAGGTTTCGATTATCTTGGTGAACCCACTCCTTATGACAATTACTGGCCAAGCCGTTCGTCGTACTTTGGCATCTTCGACCTTGCCGGACTGCCCAAAGACCGCTACTGGTTGTATCGTTCCCATTGGAATAAGACGGAGAACACCATACATCTGTTGCCTCACTGGAACTGGGAGGGCAGAGAAGGGGAGGTTACTCCTGTGTACTGTTACACAAACCATCCGACTGCAGAACTTTTTGTGAACGGACAGAGCTACGGAAAGAAGACTAAAGACCCTAATTCGCGTCTGGACCGTTATCGCCTGCGTTGGAACGATGTAGTCTATAAACCGGGTGAAGTGAAGGTGGTGGTATATGATAAAGATGGTAACGAAGTGGGCACTGAGACTATGAAGACAGCTGGAAAACCTAGCCGTATTCGTGTTACAGGCGACAAAGCTTTGTATAAGAACGAAGAATACCCTTTGCTTAAGGCAGACGGAGAAGATATGGCATTCCTAACGGTTGATATAACTGATAAACATGGAAACATCTGTCCGAATGCAGATAATGAAATTCATGTAGAGGTAACGGGTAGTGCTGTGTTCAAAGGAATGTGCAATGGTGATGCAACCAGTCTCGAACCATTTACTTCTCCGTTCATGAAGGCATTCCACGGACAACTTGTGTTTGCTATCCAGACAGTTAAGCAGCAAGGATTCATCAATATAAAGGTGAGCGGTAAGGGACTCAAACCTGCTACTTTGGAGATATTTGCTGAATAAGAAATGCGGACAGATGCTCTATATTTTTGAATTTTTTAATTCTATTATTTTTTAATTCAAATATATTGCGTACCTTCGCGGCGCAAAACGATGAAGCATAATGGCATATACAACAATTATAAACCTACTATCACTACGACTTACACGGTTGTGGTGAGAAAGGTATGTCTGTATATGTGCAAAAGATAGAGACACAATGTATAACCCTTTCTCACGATGCTGTGAGAAGGGTTTTGTTTTTATCATGCTCTCTTGCGGACCAGTGAGATTATTATTAAAAACTAAAATATTATGGCAGACAGATTATTTATTTTTGACACAACATTGCGCGATGGCGAACAAGTGCCAGGATGTCAGTTGAACACTGTAGAGAAGATTCAGGTTGCAAAGCAGTTGGAAGCTCTCGGTGTGGATGTGATTGAAGCAGGATTCCCTATCAGCAGTCCGGGCGACTTCAACAGTGTAGTAGAAATTTCTAAGGCAGTTACATGGCCGACTATTTGTGCGCTGACTCGTGCAGTGGAGAAGGATATCGACGTGGCAGCAGAAGCTCTGCAGTATGCAAAGCACAAGCGTATTCACACCGGTATTGGTACTTCGCCTTCTCACATTAAGTATAAGTTCAACTCTACTCCTGAGGAGATTATCGAACGTGCCGTGAGAGCTGTGAAGTATGCTAAGAAGTATGTTGAGGATGTAGAGTTCTATGCTGAGGATGCAGGTCGTACAGACAACGAATATCTGGCTCGCGTCATTGATGCCGTAACAAAGGCTGGCGCTACTGTTTGTAATATTCCTGACACGACTGGTTTCCGTGTGCCAAACGAATATCACGAGAAGATTAAGTATCTCTACGAACACGTAGATGCTTTCGCTGCAGGAAAGTCTATCCTGTCAACCCACTGTCATAATGACCTCGGTATGGCTACTGCAAATACTGTTGCCGGTGTGCTTGGCGGAGCTCGTCAGGTAGAGGTGACAATCAACGGAATCGGTGAGCGTGCCGGTAATACTTCACTTGAAGAAGTGGCAATGATTTTTAAGACTCACCCCGACCTCGGTATCGAAACAAATATCAACACTACTAAGATTTATCCTACGAGCCGCATGGTTTCGTCGCTTATGAATATGCCTGTTCAGCCAAACAAGGCTATCGTGGGACGTAATGCCTTTGCTCACTCTTCTGGTATCCATCAGGATGGTGTGCTGAAGAATGCTTCTACTTACGAAATTATGGACCCTAAGGAAGTTGGTATTGACGATAATGCAATCGTACTGACAGCCCGTAGCGGTCGTGCAGCCCTGAAGCATCGTCTCCACGTAAACGGCATGGAAGTGGAGGGCGAGAAACTTGATAAGATTTACGAGGAATTCCTTAAGTTGGCTGACAAGAAGAAGGAAGTTACCGATGACGACATTCTCGTTCTTGCAGGTGCTGAGCGCAGTGCAACTCACAGCGTAAAACTCGACTACTTGCAGGTTACAACAGGAAAGGGTGTTCGCAGTGTGGCAAGCATTGGTTTGCAGGTTGCAAACGAACACTTCGAATCAGCTGCTTCAGGTAATGGTCCGGTAGATGCTGCAATCAACGCTCTGAAGAACATTATCAAGCGCAAGATGATTCTCAAGGAATTCACCATTCAGGCTATCTCAAAGGGGTCTGACGACCTTGGAAAAGTTCACATGCAGGTTGAATACGAAGGACACTTGTACTACGGATTCGGTGCTAATACCGACATCGTAACAGCTTCTGTTGAGGCTTATATCGACGCAATAAACAAATTCAGAAACTAATAAATAACTATGGGTAAGACTTTATTTGACAAGATTTGGGATGCTCACGTGGTGCAGAACGTGGAAGATGGTCCTACACAGTTGTACATCGACCGCCTCTATGCTCATGAAGTAACCAGTCCTCAGGCTTTCGACACCCTCCGCGACAAGGGAGTTAAGGTGTTCCGTCCTGACCATGTGATTGCAATGCCTGATCACAATACACCTTCCGACCAGCAGAAGGAAATTCACGACCCTGTGGGACGTAAGCAGGTAGAAACTCTTGCAAAGAACTGCAAGGAGTTTGGTATTAAACACTTTGCAATGGGTACCAAAGACAATGGTATCATCCATGTAGTTGGTCCTGAGAAGGCTCTTTCTCTGCCGGGTATGACAATCGTCTGTGGCGACTCGCACACCAGCACTCACGGAGCAGTAGGAGCGATAGCAATGGGTATCGGTACCAGCGAAGTGGCACAGGTGCTCGCTTCACAGTGTATCCTACAGTCAAAGCCAAAGACAATGCGCATCAATGTCGAGGGAACTCTTCCAAAGGGTACTACAGCCAAGGATGTGGCTCTTTATATAATGGCTCAGATGACCACCAGCGGTGCTACAGGTTATGCTGTAGAATATGCTGGTAGTGCAATAAAGAATATGTCGATGGAAGGTCGTCTGACACTTTCCAATCTCTCTATAGAAATGGGAAGCCGTGCCGGTCTTATTGCTCCCGACGACATTACTTTCGCCTATCTGAAAGGTCGTGAGTATGCTCCGAAGGGTGCCGACTGGGACAAGGCGGTAGAGGAGTGGCGCAAGCTTTATTCCGACCCAGATGCTAAGTTCGACAAGGAAGTTACATACCGTGCAGAGGACATTGCTCCACGCATCACTTACGGAACCAATCCGGGTGCCGGCATTGCTATCGACGAATGTATTCCTACGCTCGAAAGTATTCCGGAGGCAGACAAGGCTCAGTTCCTTGGTATGCTCGACTATATGCAGTTCAAGCCAGGTCAGAAGTTGGAGGGTACTCCGGTTGACTATTGTTTCCTTGGTGCTTGTACCAATGGTCGTATCGAGGACTTCCGTGCTTTTGCCAGCGTGGTAAAGGGAAAGAAGAAGGCCGCAAACGTAGTGGCTTGGCTCGTTCCGGGTTCTTGGCTCGTTCGTCAGCAGATAATCGACGAGGGCATCGACAAGATTCTTGCTGAGGCAGGTTTCGAACTCCGTCTGCCATCTTGTTCAGCTTGTCTTGCTATGAATCCTGATAAGGTACCGGCAGGAAAACTTGCTATCTCTACAAGTAATCGCAACTTCGTAGGTCGTCAGGGACCAGGTGCTCGCACCATCCTTGCTTCTCCACTCGTTGTTGCTGCTTCTGCTATCACAGGAGTTATTACTGACCCGAGGAAAATTTAAAGTTTAACGTTTAAAGTTTAACGTTTAAAGTTTAACGTTTAAAGATTTAGAGTAAAATGGCAAAAGAGAAATTTGACATCATACAGTCAACTTGTATTCCTATAGAGATTGACAACTGCAATACAGACTTGATTATACCTGCCCGCTACTTGGCAAGCACCACTCGCGACCCTAAGTTCTTTGGCGATGCATTCATGCACGATCTTCGTTTCGACGCAAACGGCAAGCCGGTAGCTGATTTTGTCATGAACCAGCCTGAGTACTGCGAGGCTCCTCGCAAGGGCGTTCACGAGATTATCGTGGGCGGTCAGAACTGGGGTAGTGGTTCTAGCCGTGAACATGCAGCATGGGCAATTGCCGGTTATGGCGTTCGCGTGGTTATCTCCAGTTCGTTTGCTGATATCCACCGCAACAACCTGCTCAATTGTTTCGTGCTTCCTGTTATTGTAAGCCGTGAGTTTCAGCAGGAACTCTTCGCAAGCATTGCTGCCGACAGCAAGACAGAGGTGAAGGTAGATGTGCCCAACCAGACTGTGACCAACATGGCAACTGGTCACAGTGAGCACTTCGAAATCAACTCCTATAAGAAATATTGTCTGATGAATGCTTACGACGACATCGATTTCCTTCTGAGCAATAAGGATAAAATCGAAGCGTTTGAGAGGAGTTAGGAGTTAGGAGTTGCGCAGCCAATTATGCATTATGAATTATGCATTATGCATTAACTAAGGCTTTCCATAGATTGTCGTTGGGGACTGGTGCCTCAACGACAATTTCTTTTTTGCTTATGGGGTGTATGAAGTCTATCCTGCGGGCGTGCAGGCAGATTGAGCCGTCGGGATTGCTGCGCTTGGCACCATACTTCAGGTCGCCCTTGATGGGACAGCCCATTTCTGCCAGCTGGCAGCGAATCTGGTGGTGGCGGCCGGTTTTCAGTGTGACTTCGAGCAGGTAGTAGCGGTCGCTCTTGCCTATGACTTTGTAGTCCAGTTCCGCGCGTTTCGAGTCCTTCACCTCGTGGTCGTAGGCGTACGACTTGTTCTGTTGTTCGTTTCTCTTGAGCCAGCTGATTAGGGTGCCTTCCTGCTTAGGCGGCATCTGACTTACTATTGCCCAGTAGGTCTTGTGCACTTCGCCTGCGGCAAACATCTTGTTGAGGCGGGGTAGGGCTTTGCTGGTTCGGGCGAAGAGTACCAGTCCGCTTACGGGACGGTCCAGTCTATGAACAACACCAAGGAAGACGTTGCCCGGTTTGGCATACGCTTCCTTGATATATTGCTTTACGGTCTCCGATAGCGGCTGGTCGCCAGTCTTATCGCCCTGGACTATCTCGCCGCTCTCCTTCGACACGATGATGATGTGATTGTCTTCGTAAACTACTTGCATAATGGCGGCAAAGCTACAAAAAAATGTGGATGTGCCCAAATATAACACACCCACTTTTCCTCTTACTTTTTGAATTGCCCTTTTATTTTTTATCAGCCTGTATGATTCTTATTTCTGTTTTAGCTCCTGTTTCGTCGAGGATGATCTTGAAGTCTTCTGCTGACTGTTTGTCAAGACCTGTAACAACTACTGAAGGTAGGTTTTTCATCACTTTATTTGCAAGCGAACCACTATAACCATTAAACTCTTTTAGCTGCTTTTTGAGTGCTTTCGGGTCGTCGCCTACAGATGTGAGTACAACTTCGTAGTTGCCGTCCTTGTATTTTGGAATCTTTTCTCCAACGATCAGTTTGTAGATGAGTTTTACAAACCAGATGAATATCCATAGTCCGACAAGACAGATAGCGATAAACCATCCGAGTGCTTTTGGGGCTGCCATGCCTGTACCAAATCCGCTGGTGAGGAATCTGAATAACCAATTGTTCATAGTTGTTTGGGGGTTTTAAGTGTGATTAATATTGTTAGTTAAAAAAGCGGGTTGCTCCCTTATGCGTTGTGCTGAGCCTCGGGCTGCGGTTTCTTCGGGATGAGTATGCGGAAGATTGCGCCCCAGTCGATGTTGCGTCGGAGACCGCCGATGGTTTCGAATATCATTATAAACGTAGATACGATGACGAAGAGTATGGCTCCGATACACATCATACCCAGTTTGATTATCATGATTGGTATGTTGAATATGTTGCCTTCGTTGCGAGTCTCGGTGTGCCCGTCGCTGTATTTGTATTTCACTATATCGTCGGGAAGGAGCGACGCTGCCAGACCGACACCAAAGAAGAAGGACGCCAGTCCGAAGCCCACATTGCGGAATGCGCCAAGACAGCCGCCGCGTACATAGCTGCGGATGAGGTTGTAGCCTCGCGGATAGCCGCTGATGATGTAGAGCGGGATGAGGATGCAGAGGAATATCCCGAATCCGTGCATCGTTTTGAGTGTGCCGGTCTTGATGTTCATGCTACGGTTCAGCCTGCTCAGTGCAATGTCCCTGATCTGTGCGGTATTGAGAGCCGATACGGAATCGTATTCTGCCTGATACTTCGCTGCCTTGACTTTGTGTTCCTCGACCGACTCCAACCGGCGCTGCTTCAGTTCTGCGTCTTTCGTGGTGTCGGCCATTGCCTGTATGCGAACAGCCTCTTCCTTCTGGCCTTCCAGATACATTTTTATCTCACTCAGCTCGTACATCTTGTAATGTTTCGGCGAATTGAGGCGTTCATCAGAATGCTTGTCTTGCCATTCGGCGCTTACGTTGCCCACGTTCAGAACCACTTCGGTAGAGTCCCATGCCTGCACTGCCTCCACTGTCTTCTGGATATTTTCGATTTCCTCCATCCACTTTTTATCAGTGTTGTTAGTGCCGTTAAAGATCCATGCACTGATGATGCCTCCGATGATGACCTTTACCGACCACGACTTGTGGCGACTTTTCGACCAATCGACCACATTGCGCAGCATGCTCAGGCGTTCTACATAGTTCTCCTCGTTAGGATCATCGGCGAGCTCTTCTGCCTCGTTGAGCAGTTGCTCCATCTGTTCGGTTTCCTTACGCGAGATAGGATACATGTGCTGCTCGTCTTCGAGCCTGCCACGTTTATGTTCTTCTTCTGTGATAAGTGAAGAAGTGAAAAGGGCTTGGTCGAGTTTGTCCCATGCCGCTCCGTTTATTACATATTCTTCATCCATAGTTATAAAAAAGGTTGTAAGGTTGAAAAAGACATCGCAAATCTACAGATAAAAAACTCAGTACAGAATTTTTTTGTGCCACTTCATGGTTCAATAAAACAATTTTATAGTTCAAAAAAACAAAATCCCGATGAAATGGACATAAAAAATCGGCAGATTACAACCGATATGTGGGGTGTAACCTGCCGATGTATTGGTGTTTGGGGGTATATTACATATTCATTCCGCCGTCGATCTGGATGACCTGTCCGCTAACGTAGCTTGACATGTCGGATGCGAGGAAGAGACATACGTTTGCGATGTCTTCAACCTGACCGCCGCGGCGAAGTGGAATCTTCTTCATCCAGTCCTGACGGATTTCCTCTGGAAGCTGAGCTGTCATAGCTGTCTCGATGAAGCCAGGAGCAACTGCGTTGGCACGTACACCCTTAGGACCGAGTTCCTGTGCGATGGATTTTGCCAGACCAATCATACCTGCCTTAGAAGCTGAGTAGTTGCACTGACCTGCGTTGCCGTGTACACCTACAACAGAAGACATGTTGATGATTGAACCGCCACGCTGACGAAGCATGATTGGTGCTACGGCGTGGATGAAGTTGAAGGCTGACTTGAGGTTTACGTTCAGCACTGCGTCCCACTGCTGCTCGCTCATACGGAGCATGAGTCCGTCCTTTGTGATGCCGGCATTGTTTACGAGTACGTCGATTGAGCCGAAGTCTTCGTGGATTTTCTTCACTACAGTCTCAGTCTCTGCGAAGTCGGCTGCGTTGCCTGCATAAGCGCGGCAAGTCACTCCGAGTGCTTCGATTTCCTTGCGGGTAGCCTCGAGTCCGGCTGCCATGTCGTCGTTGAGAACGAGGTCTGTAAATGCTATGTTTGCACCCTCCTGGGCAAACTTCATGGCTACCGCCTTACCGATGCCACGTGCAGCTCCTGTGATGAGGGCTGTCTTTCCTTGTAAAAGTCCCATAATTTATGTTGTTAGATTGTGATTTTATTTCTTCAGTTGTTTCAGAATCATGTTCCGCACGTAAGGGTAGAGCTCTTCTTCGTTCTTGGCAGCAAAGCGTCCGTAGATGAAGGGCACTTCGCAACCTTTCAGACAGAAGTGGAATATCTCTGCCATGAGTCGTACGTTTTTTATCTCGAACGAACCGCGGTCGTTGCCTTCGTTCATGATGCGGCGGATGAGGGCTATCTCGTTTTTGTCGAATTCTTTTCTCACGGCTTCCACCTTCCACACGTCGCGGAAGAATTCGGCACGCAGGAATCCGTTTCGGTTCACTGCCTCCTTAATGACATTGAGGTGGTTGAAGACGAGTTGTACGAGTTTTTCTTCTGGTGCGATGTTTTTCTGTGCAACTTCCTCCATGCTTTCCGACAGACGTTCCAGCTCGGTCTGAATTACGGCATAGTAGATGTCCTCTTTGCTGTTGAAATAGGTGTAGAGCGTGCGGCGACCCTTTTTCGAGGTGACAGCGATGTCGTTCATCGTCGTACTTTCAAATCCCTGCTTAGCGAAGAGTTGTCTTGCGATGTCAACAAGTAATTGCTTTGTTTTTAATACAGCCATATACCAATAACAAATCCCTCTTTTATTTATACGCTGCAAAGTTAGCAATTCTTGTGCATTGTTACAAGATTTTCTTGCACAACATTAAAAAAAAGTTTGTAACTAGATGTTTTTCAGCCGTGTTTTGTATGCACATTTTTGCCTACCCGAAGAGTTCGCGCAGTGCTTCTTCCACCTTGCGGACGGGTTTTATCCTTATTTTGAACTGCTTTGTGTCCAAACCCTGCATGTTGGCATTAGGCACGATGATGGTGGAGAATCCAAGTTTTTCTGCCTCGGCAATGCGCTGCAGGATGCGGCTTACGGGACGGATTTCGCCGGAGAGTCCCACTTCGCCCGTCATGCAGATGTCGCGGTCGATGCCCGTATCCACATTGCTGCTCAGAACGGCTGCGATGACACTCAGGTCGATGGCTGTGTCGGTGACGCGGATGCCGCCTGCGATGTTCAGATAGACATCTTTCTGCATCAGTTTGAAACCAACCCTTTTCTCCAAAACAGCAAGAAGCATGTTGAGGCGTCGGAGGTCGAAGCCTGTGGCAGAGCGCTGCGGATTGCCGTATGCTGCACTGCTCACGAGAGCCTGTGTTTCGATGAGCAGCGGACGCACTCCTTCGATGGCACTGGCAATTGCTACGCCGGAGAGTCCCTCGCTGTTATCCACGTCGCTCAGCAGGAGTTCCGACGGGTTGCTCACTGGTCGCAAGCCGTTCTGACGCATTTCGTAGATGCCCAGTTCGGCTGTGGAACCGAAGCGGTTCTTGATTGCTCGGACGATGCGGTACATGTAGTGCTGGTCGCCTTCGAACTGAAGCACCGTATCGACCATGTGTTCCAGAATCTTCGGACCGGCTATGGTGCCTTCCTTCGTGATGTGTCCGATGATGATGATAGGTATGTTCGTTTCCTTTGCATATTTGAGCAAAAGGGCGGCACACTCGCGTATCTGACTGATGCTGCCCGGTGCCGACTCCACGTCCTGCGTTGCCATAGTCTGTATGGAGTCAATCACTACGATGTCGGGCTGACTGTCTTCGATGTGTTTGAAGATGTTTTCAATCATCGACTCGCACACCACCAGCACTCCGCTTTCCTCCTGCGTGATGCGGTCGGCTCTCAGCTTTATCTGTCGGGCACTTTCCTCACCGCTCACGTAGAGCACGGTCTTGTCTTTCAGTCCAAGGGCTGTCTGCAGAATCAATGTGGATTTTCCTATACCGGGTTCGCCGCCAAGCAACACCAGCGAGCCGGGCACCAGTCCGCCGCCAAGCACGCGGTTCAGTTCGTCGTCGCAGAGGTTGATGCGAGGTTCCTCGGTGCTCTCGATTGTGCGCACCCTGATAGGACTCGACTGCGGACTGCCGCTCGAGAACTGCAGTAGCTTGTCATATACCTGCTTGCCGCCTACACGCTGTTCTGCGAAGGTGTTCCACTCGCCGCACGACGGACAGCGACCAATCCACTTCGGACTGTCGTAGCCGCATGACGTACATACATATTGAATCTTTTCTTTTGCCATCTTGCTGTTTTTCTCTTTCCGCCACGAAGGTAGGAAATAAAGTTTAAAGTTTAAAGTTTAAAGTTTAAAGTTTTTCATGCAAGCCTGATTTTAAAGTTTAAAGTTTAAAGTTAACCTTGCGGGGTGTGTTGTTTTTCTTGAACAGTAAATTTCAATTATCAATTCAAAAATCGTAACTTCGCGCCATAAATGATAAGGTTATGAAGAATGTTTATCTGAGAACCCTCGTGCCACTGCTCGTATTCGCTGCAATGCAGGCGGTTAGCGGAATTCTCCTGGTAAGTGTGGGGGTGAGCACAACGACACTGTCGATTGCTGTGATGCTGTCGGGACTGTTCACCATTCTTGTGTTGTGGAAAATCGGTATGGTGCAGTTCAGCTGGCAGATGTTGCAGCACCCAAACCGCATGGGGTGGAAGGCTTCGATAGTGTCTGCCTTCACCTGCATCATAGCAGTCGATTTGCTCAGTGAACTGCTTCGCCTGCCCGACATCATGGCTGATCAGTTTATGGACATGGCGCACAACTGGTGGGGCATCGTCGCCATTGCTGTGGTGGGACCAATCGTCGAGGAACTCGTATTCCGTGAGGCTATCCTCGGACACCTGCTTCGGAGTGGGGTGGATAAGTGGAGCGCCATCGTGTTGAGTGCCCTCCTCTTCGGAATTATTCACGGCAACCCGATTCAGATTCCTTTCGCCATCGCCCTCGGACTCATCTTCGGACTCATCTACTACCGGATGCGCAATGTAGTGCTCACATCCATTATACATATAATAAACAACTCGATTGCCGTAGCGGAAATGAATTTCCTTGCTGACGAATCGGGCAAAATCCAATACTACGACTACTTCGGTCTGGGTACAGAAGTCGGCATCATCGTTGTCTGCGGACTCATCTGCATCATTGCCACCCGAAAAATTGACGAATAAACTTCGTACGAAAATGATAGCGAAAACGATAACGAAAACGAAAACCAATTTCCAATTATCAATTATCAATTTTCAATTATGCATTATGAATTATGCATTATGAATTAAAACTATGCTTCTCATTCTTCTCGGCTATTTCGCCATCCTAATTATAGTTTCCCGACTGTCTGCCGGCAGTTATGATAACGATGCTTTCTTCCGTGGGAACCGTCAGTCGCCCTGGTGGCTTGTGGCATTTGGCATGATTGGTGCCAGCATCAGCGGACTCACCTTCATCGGTGTGCCGGGATGGGTGATGACAACCGACATGACCTACCTGCAGATGTGCATCGGATTCGTCTTCGGCTATATTTTCGTAGCTTTCGTTCTTCTGCCACTTTACTACAAACTGAAGCTCACCTCCATTTATACCTATCTGGAAGTTCGCCTCGGCAGGGCAGGCTACAAGACCGGCGCAGCCTTTTTCATTCTCAGTAAACTGGTTAGCAGTGCTGCGAAATTCTATATCGTCATCCGCATCCTGCAAGTTTGTATCGCTGATAAATACGGTGTTCCTTATGCTGCTACTGCTGCACTGACACTTCTGTTCATCTGGCTCTACACCCGTAGAAGCGGAATCCGTTCGCTCGTGTGGACCGATGCAGTGCAGACTTTCATGCTCCTCGTTGCTCTCATGCTCATTCTGCTTCGTGTGTGCAGTATGCTTGAGATGAATCCTGAGGAGGCTTTTGCTGCAGTGATGAACGACCCGCACAGCCGCATATTCGAATGGGACGACTTCATTTCCCGTCAGAATTTCTGGAAACAGTTTCTTAGTGGAGTGTTCGTGGTGATTGTGATGACGGGTCTTGATCAGGACATGATGCAGAAAAACCTTACCTGCAGCAGCCTGCGTAAGGCCCAACTGAATATGTGTTCCTACGGCATTCTCTTCGTGCCCGTAAACTTCCTGTTCCTCTCGCTCGGAGTACTTCTGCTTATGCTTTACGGCAAACTGGATATTGCCCTGCCTGCCAGTGGCGACGAACTGCTTTCCGGAGTAATCTTCTCAGGCGTGATGGGCGAGGCTGCCCTGCTGTTCTTCACCATCGGAGTGGTGGCAAGTGCCTTCTCCAGTGCCGATAGTGCCCTGACCGCCCTTACCACATCATTCTGTGTCGATGTGTTGGAAATGGAAAAAGACCAACGTTTGCAACTCGAAGTGATACAACTGAAAGAAAAGGTTCGCAAACGCGTTCACATAACTATGATGGGAGTATTCTTGCTGCTCACCCTGCTGTTCAACGCCATTGGAGGCGGCAGCGTGATGGACCTCATCTACACCCTTGTAAGCTATACCTACGGTCCGTTGCTCGGACTTTTCGCCTTCGGTATGCTTACGAAATGGTCGCCAAAGGGTAGGGGAGTCATCGTTGTGGCAGTTCTGTCTCCACTCCTATGTCTTCTGATTGATTTTCTAAGTCAGCAACTGTGGTCGTATAAGTTCGGCTATGAGATGTTGCTGTTTAACGGTTTCCTCACCTTTATTGGTCTGTGGCTGATGCCTCGAAAGCCTTATCGATTCTGAAAATATAGTTTTCGCGGTCGAAATGTAAGCCAGGACGGTTGAAATAAGTTTCGACCGAACCGTCGTGGCTGAGTTGTTCCGGTGAACCCGTTGCGAGTCCGTGTTCTTTGTCGAGCAACCATAATTGGTCGGCAATCTGCAGAGCGTGTTCCAAGTCGTGAGTACTCAAGAATATTGTTTTGTGCAGTGTCTTTGCCAGTTTCTGTAAAAGCAGCATCATCTGAATCTTGCTTGGATAGTCCAGGAAAGCTGTGGGTTCGTCGAGGATGATTACCGGTGTCTGTTGAGCCAGTGCCTTAGCTATCATCACCTTCTGACATTCTCCGTCGGAGAGAGTTTGCATCGACCTCTCTTGCAACCATTCTATGCCAACCAGTCGGAAACTCTCGCTCACAATCTGCTGGTCCGCTGCCGACAGCCTGCCCCAGAATCCTGTGTAGGGACTTCTGCCCATGCTCACCACATCCCACGCTGACATGCTCTTTACGCTGGAGTTGTCCGTAAGCACCACACTTATCAACTTCGACAATTCCTCCTTAGTATAACTGTTTACGTTGCGTCCCATCAGCATCACCTCGCCACTCAGAGCCGGTTGGAAAGCACAGAGTGTGCGCAACAGAGTCGATTTCCCGGCTCCGTTCGGTCCGAGGACGCAAGTCAGTTCGTCAGCTCTGAGCACAGCACTGATTCCCTTCGACACAGCTACGTTCCCGTGCTTCGTCTTATAACCAGTGGTAAGGTTTTTTATTTCAAGCATTTCTTTCATCATACATCATACATCATACATCTTCCATCTTCCATCACTTTCACGCTTCAGAAACGTCTTAACTCCTTAACTTCTTTAACTCCTTTAAGAAATCACTTATTCACCACCAGATACACATAATATGCTACTTGCATAAGAATCATAATAAATCCTTCTGTGCGGGTGATGACATAACGTTTTTTGCCCTTGAAACATATAATCCAGAAGAAGATGGCAGCGCCAACCTGCACCAGCATGTCGGTGTATGTTATGCCGCTCATCGGCAATGGGAAAACGAGTGCTGAGGCTCCGAGGATAAGCAAAGCATTGAAAACCACACTACCCACCACATTTCCGATAGCCATAGCGTTGTCGCCCTTTCTGGCTGCCGTGATACTCGTGGCAAGTTCCGGTGCCGAAGTACCTATACTTACGATGGTGAGGGCAATGATGGCGTCGCTCACACCAAGTGCACGAGCTATGCCTGAAGCACCGTCAACCATAAGTTCTCCACCACCAATCAGACATCCCAGTCCCAAAAGGAATAACAGCACGGACAACCATACACTTTGTTTCTTCGTCTGCGACTCCAGTTTCTCCTCCAGTTCTTCGTGCTCCTCAATTTCCCATTGCGAACGTTTTTTCTTCTTTTCTCTCGTTGCCAACCACACAGTATAGTACATGAACATGAGAAACAGCCCCATGAGGATGAGTCCGTCGCCACGAGACAGGGTGTTCGACACTCCCTCCTCAAACAGATTGTCTGCCAACAGCACGAGCAACATGCCTACTGCAAGAGTCATGATTGGCAAGTCGCGCAACACATTGTTGCGAGTCAGCAGAATAGGGGAGATCATCGCTGTGCAACCAATCATTCCGAGTATGTTGAAGATATTGCTACCCACCACATTTCCGATGGCAATGTCCGGACTCTTGTGGATGGCTCCGAGCATACTGACTACAAATTCCGGTGCCGAAGTACCTATGGCAACGATGGTAAGTCCAATAACTAGGGTGGGGATTCCGAAACGGTGGGCTATGTTTGCAGCTCCGTCTGTCAACCAGTCTGCACCCTTCACAATCAGGGTAAGACCGACTGCAAAAAAAACTATATCAAGAAACAATTCCATGGTGAATGAATATGTAATTCTATAACGGCTGCGAAGTTACGAAGTTTTTCGTAAACAATAAACTAATTTTCAACTTTCAATTTTCAATTTTCAATTTTCAGTTCGCATACGGACACAAAAAAAGGGATACCGACGTATCCCCATACCTTAATAACCTTAAATCTAATACTATGAAAAACACGATGCAAAGGTAGGGGTTTTCTGTATGTCTGCAAGAATTGTGTGCGAAAACATTTTGTTTTCCTTTGTTTTTATGATATAAATCAAGAGAAGTGTTCGTGAACACATGCTATTTTTCAAAAAAACTATAAATAATATAATGTATTAGGACAAAAACTCCTATCTTCGCAACAAACTTCAGAAAATATCGTTTAACATTATACATTTTAATATTATGAAAAAGTATCTATTGGCTTGCCTCCTTACGGCATTCTCTTTCTCAACTGGTTTTGCACAACAGGCTGGTGACATGTTCAAGGACTTCTCTGCTACTTATGATGGCAAGACAACCAAACTCTCCGACTATGTAGGTAAGGGTAAGTATGTACTCGTAGATTTCTGGGCAAGTTGGTGTCCTCCTTGCCGTCGCGAAATTCCTAACCTCATCAATGTATATAACAAGTACAAGGGTGAACACTTCACAGTGCTGGGTGTTGCTACTTGGGACGAACCGGACGACACTCGTACAGCTATCACCGAACTGGGTATCAACTATCCTCAGATGCTGAATGCACAGAAGGCTGGTTCCGATGCTTATGGCATTAAGGGTATTCCAGAAATCATCCTTTTCGCTCCGGACGGTCGCATCGTAGCTCGCGGACTCCGTGGCGAAGAAATCGAAAAGGCTGTTAGCGGAGCAATGGCTACAGCAAAGAAAGCACCAAAAACTGTTCCTGCAGCAAAGGTAACTCCTGCTCCGAAGAAGTCTCCATTCAAAAAACCTGCTGCAAAGAAGTAATTCCTTCCTTATAGGTTATAGGTTATAGGTTATTGACTCTAACCACTAACCTCTAACCTTTAACCTTTAAACTGTAAACTAAATGAAGGGCATTGTTCTTGCAGGCGGGTCAGGCACTCGTCTCTATCCTATAACGAAAGGGGTCAGCAAACAGCTGCTCCCAATCTTTGACAAGCCGATGGTCTATTACCCCATCAGTGTGCTTATGTTGGCGGGCATCAAGGAGATACTCATCATATCTACTCCGTATGACTTGCCTGGATTCAAACGTCTCCTGGGTGACGGCAGCGATTATGGAGTACATTTTGAATATGCTGAACAACCCTCTCCCGACGGACTCGCACAGGCATTCATCATTGGTGAGAAATTCATTGGCAACGATGATGTGTGTCTGGTTCTTGGTGATAACATCTTCCACGGTCGTGGCTTCTCCGGCATGCTTCAGCAGTGTGTGAAGGATGCTTCAGCAGGCAAGGCAAGTGTGTTCGGTTATTGGGTACAAGATCCGGAACGCTATGGTGTGGCTGAGTTCGATAAAGAGGGTAACTGTCTTTCTATCGAAGAAAAACCACTCAAGCCGAAGTCCAACTATGCTGTTGTGGGACTCTATTTCTATCCCAATAAAGTAGTTGAGATAGCTAAGCACATCAAACCAAGTGCCCGCGGCGAATTGGAGATTACCACAGTAAATCAGGAATTCCTCAACGAACATAATCTCAAAGTACAACTTCTTGGTCGCGGTTTTGCCTGGCTCGACACAGGTACTCACGATTCTCTTTCCGAAGCAAGTACCTTTATCGAAGTACTCGAAAAACGTACAGGACTCAAAATTGCCTGTCTTGAAGGTATAGCATATCTGAAAGGGTGGATTTCTACCGAGAAACTCCGTGAACTGGCACAACCGATGATTAAGAACCAATACGGTCAATACCTTATGAAACTTGCCGACACTGAATATTTTGGCACTCGCTAACACTTAAGTAATGCATAATTCATAATGCATAATTCATAATTTTTCATTTTTCATTTTTCATTTCCTAAATGCGACAAATACTTACATTACTATTCACCCTCGCTTCCGTTCTGGCATCAGCTCAGTATCGTGAGATAGTGATAACCGATACTCCGTTTCCGATGAATCCTATCAAGGAATACATTTTCCCTGACAAGGAATTTCCTATCACGAAATATGGAGCTAAGTCTGATGGTAAAACACTCTGCACAAAGGCATTCAAACGTGCTATGGCAGCCTGTAACGAGGCTGGTGGCGGTTATGTAGTGGTGCCCAAGGGTAAGTGGATTACCGGAGCTATTCATTTCAAATCCAACTGCAACTTGCGTCTTGACGAAGGAGCTGTAGTAGAGTTTACCGACAACCCAAAGGATTACCTTCCTGCCGTTCATACTACATGGGAGGGAGTGGAGTGCTACAATTATTCTCCTCTCGTATTTGCTTACGAATGTGAAAATGTAGCCATCAGCGGAAAGGGGAAACTTGCTCCTCGCATGAACTATTGGAAAACATGGTTCAGTCGTCCTAAGTCGCATATTGAAGCCACTCGCCGTCTTTACACATGGTGTTCCGAATACACTCCGATGCAGGAGCGACAGGTAGCCGACACACTCAGTCGTATGCGTCCTCATCTCATACAGTTCAACCGTTGCAAGAATGTTCTGCTTGAGAATTTCGCTATTCGTGAAAGTCCTTTCTGGACCATACATATATATATGTGTGACGGAGGTATAGCCCGTGGACTCGATGTCTATGCTCACGGACATAATAACGACGGAATAGACATCGACATGACGAAGAATTTCCTTGTGGAGAATTGCACCTTCGACCAGGGCGACGATGCTGTAGTCATCAAGGCTGGTCGTAATCAGGATGCCTGGCGACTCGACTGTCCTACTGAGAATATCGTCATTCGTAACTGCACCATAAAGAAGGGGCACACCCTCCTCGGCATCGGTTCCGAACTCTCCGGGGGCATTCGCAATGTGTATATGACCAACTGCACCACACCGGGCAATGTGCTTCGTCTCTATTATGTGAAGACTAACCACCGTCGTGGTGGATTTGTTGAGAACATCTGGTTGCGCGGAGCTCGTGTAAACTACTGCAAGGAAGTAGTTGCACTTGCTACCGATGTGGTTTATCAGTGGAAGGACTTCCCCGACTACGAAACTCGTCTCACCAAGATTCAGGGACTCCACATCGAGGATGTGCAGGTTGACTCCTGTGAGAAAGTCATCACCCTCATGGGCGACAAGCGTATGCCTGCCCGCGATGTGACCATCAAGAATCTTAAGGTCGGAAAATATACCAAGAAGTTCTGCGAAGTGGAAAACGTAGAGAATATCGAATTGTAAACAAACTGAAATAAAACTTTAAATGAGTTTATCGGATACTAAATTTATGACATTTCTCGTTATAGAATAGTGTTAATGACAAAACTCAATTTATTAGACAACATGAACAAAAAAAATCTCAAGGTAGCTCTAGCTGCCGCAGTAGCATTCTGCATGCCTACTGCATCAAATGCCCAGTTGGGCGATCTTATCAAGGGTGCTGCATCAACAGCAGTAAGTAAGGCAACAGGTAATTCCGAAACCGGTTCTACCATTGCCAATGTAGTAACAAGCCTTATCGGCACAAGCAAGGTGAGCGAGTCGAACATCATCGGCACATGGAACTACGAAAGTCCTTGCATCGCTGCTGAGTCTTCAAACGTGCTCTCCAAGGCTACTGCTGCAGCTGCTGCATCAAAAGCACAGACAAAACTCAACGATGCTCTCACCAAGGCTGGCATCAAACCGGGTGCTATGAAGATTACATTCGAAAAAGGTGGAAAGGCAACAGTGGCAGTAGGAAAGAAAACCGTTGCTGCTACTTATAAGATTGAGGGAAGCGACCTCTCACTTACGTTTACTAAGTTGAAGAAAACTGTGAAGATGAACTGCAAACTGTCTGGCGGAAAACTGCAACTTGCCATGAAGACCGACAAACTGCTTACTTTCGTGAATACAGTGTCTTCTACAGCAGCTGCTGCAAGCAGTTCGCTCGGAACACTCAACTCACTCTTAAAGAACGTGGAAGGACTCTACGTAGGACTTCAGTTCAGCAAGTAACTCCTTGCCTTTCTGGCGTCCTAACCCATACACTCGTCGCATGTCGGCTTCGTTCTGACTCGTGCGACTGATATTCAACGGTTCATCAGGGTATATGAGCATGGCATTTCCCTTTGCCGCCTCAGCCTTGATGAACTCTTTTTGTGCATTATACATAAGATGGCGTCTTCCCATCGTCTCTGCAATCTGTGGGTACTTACCAAGCAGCAGTTTGAAGAGTAGGGGAAGCTTCGAGGCGTGTTTCCGGTACTCCTCCGGTTGTGTCAGAATGACTATATTCTTCTCAAAACCCTGTTCCTGTGCATACTTCAGCGGAATGCTGTCCGTCATGCCTCCGTCGAGCAAAAGCTTGCCCTCCAGTTCTACGGGGGTTGAGACAAGAGGCATCGACGACGAAGCCCTGATCCATTCCAGAGCCTCGTAGTCGATGGTCTTCAGTTGTTTATATACAGGTTTGCCTGTCACTATGTCCGTGCAAACCACATGAAATTCCGTAGGGTCTTTCTCGAAAGTCTCTCTGTCGAAGATGTCAATCTCCATCGGCACAGTATGATATGCAAACTCCGGATCGAGCAGGTTGCCTGTTCTCAGGAAAGTCCTCCAACCCATATATCTGGGTTCGTCCTTCATCTGTATATTATACCTCAGAGATCTTCCAGGTTGGTGCGATTTATAATTGCAACCGAAGCAGGCACCAGCCGACACACCCACAACACCATCCACCTTGATGCCTTCTTCAATCATCAAATCCACGATGCCCATAGTAAACAGGCTTCGCATACCGCCGCCTTCCAGTACGAGTCCTACTTTCATTTCTTACATCTTCTATTTGTTTTGGAAAAACTTTTCTCCGTTCTTGATGACGATACCCTTGTAGTCCTCGCCAACGAGTTGTCCGTTCAGGTTGTAAGTAGGAGAATCCTTCTTCTCAGTATCCGCTTCCACAGTCTCCACTTCTGTAGCACCCTTCACATCTACTGTGCACACCTCAATTCGGTAATTGCCGTCATAGAAATAGAAAGAGTACTTTCCTGCTTGTAGTCCGCTTGGTATAGTGAAATCCACGTCAAATTCGTCACCAGCTTTCAGGTAATATATATCTCTGGCAACATAGTTTATGTTTGACTCCATATTTTGTTCATCACGTATTGTAAAACCTGTATACATGTTCTGGTGAATTTCTCCTTCTTTCAACTTCAGGGTAGCCGTAAAGTCAATTTCATCATTTTCCTTGTAAACATCCTGATTGTTCGACGAAACGAAACCAAGAACATAAGGTGTGATATTCTTGAAAGTCACCTGATTGCCCTTAACGGTCAGCATGATACGACAATTTTCGGAGTTGCGGCATTCAGTCCACTTGTCATCAGTAGGAGCGGCATAACAAGGTGTCAGGTAATAGACTCCGTCGTGCAAAAGATGCGCAGGAATATTCAAACCGTTTAATGGAATACGATACCAATTGTCAATAGGCAGTTCCACAGGGTTGCCCCCCGTCAGGTCCAGATACTCATTGTAATCATTGCCGTGAAGTCTCAAAGCTATCTCGAACTTTGCATTCAAGGCATTCAGATTTGACACTTTCACAGTTACACTAGGGAAGATGTAGTATCCGTTATCTACAGTAGTTGTTCCTTCTTCCGTAACGGCACAAAACTCAGTTGTGAGTTCAGGTTTAATAGCAGGAGCGTTAGGATAAATGCTTCTGAAAAACATCTGTCTGATGCGAAAACCGTCGTTTACCAAAGCCCCTCCGGCTCCTTGGTCTTCCGGAAGCAATGAATTTATGCGGTAGTAGCCGTTACCTCTTCCGCCCCATCCCCAGTTCACATGGAAATTGTCTTCTTTGTCATATCCGTCAATCACAAATCCGTGTCCTCCGCTAGTGCTCTGTCCTCCGAAGAAAACTGCCTTAGCTACTTTTACCTCATTGTAGAGAGTCTGCAACCAGTCTTGATAAGTATATTGGTCTTGCATGCAGACAGAAGCATTTGGAAAGCCAAGATACTTCCTTGTAGCCTCAAGGGTGGCCATTTCATAGGCTTGAGAACCCGATGTGTAAATCGTGCCGTATTGCATCCCCATAGCAGCACCGCAGATGTGCATCAGGTTTGCAACGGCAGCCTTTTGCTTGTCTGTACCGGTTTTGTCGATGGGATAACCCTTTTCGTCTCTTATAAAATAATCGTCCAACATATTATTCCAGTCGATTGTCGTACCGGCAGGAATCGCTTCGTCGTTAAATTTAATCCACACAGATGTACCAGGAATACCTGCCTTTGATTTACTTATCTTGTCTTCCCATACATATTCGCGTGCTGGAATCTCAGCTGTCGTAGCAGCAGGCTGCTTCCAATAGTAAAGAATCTGTGCTAATGCGGTAGCAGCACAACCAGTCACAGAAAGTATAGGGTCAGTAGTAATCTCTGGTTCATACACATACTGCTGTGTGCAATTCGCATCGGAATAGAGAGTGACCATTGGACACTGGTCATTAAATACAGGATTTTGATCCCATACACAAGTCAGAGCACTCGGAATAGCCTCTCCGCAGTCCTTTGCTGGTTCGTTGGAAGTCTTCAGGTCAAACCTCTGTATCATAGCAATCTCGTCAGAATAATGCTGCAACCACGAACGCATATTCGCAGGCATATCATTCACATCAATCTTTCCCTTATCTGAATAACCCAGAATCGGTTCAGTTCTGTCATCACCACTGACAATGACGAAACCCTCTCCGTCCTCAGCATTAAACAGATACAGACTTGAATTCTCCTCCTGAGTAGTAGAAGGTTGGGCAAATGTCAAACTTGGCAGTCGCTTCACACCCTGGCTCATATTATTACGGTTCAGGAAAGCTTCTGCAATCTTGCGTGCAGTCTCCTTGCTGACAGGGTTTGCACACAAAACTGAAACCACCATCAAAAGAACTGATACAGATAAAATTCTTTTCATATTCATCATAATTTAAAATTCTCTGCAAAGATGGCAATTTCATTCTAAAAATCAATGCTATATACAAGGAATTTTACATCAAGTTCTTTATTAAAATATCCCTCTTGTGACAATTGTGACAAATGACAGTCGATTTTTACGCCATTAGTTTTCTCGAGGGACCCCCCACTACTGATAACTACTACTAGTAACTATTATTAATAGCTACTGATAATCAATATTATTAATATTGTATTTGTATATATATTATATATGTATATATATGCTCTTATATATATACTTATAATTATACAAGTAAGAAGT
Organism: Prevotellaceae bacterium UBA2448; assembly: GCA_002342585.1. Taxonomy (GTDB): domain Bacteria; phylum Bacteroidota; class Bacteroidia; order Bacteroidales; family Bacteroidaceae; genus Minthosoma. Next base: position 37,596 of record DDQG01000030.1, on the reverse strand, counting down.
TCGATAATTATAATAAAGATAAACTTAACGATAACTAAACTTCAACTTTATGTTCAAAAAATCCGAGTGTAAAAAATTTTTGTCACAATTGTCACAATTGTCACAAAACAGACCAATTTTTTTTCGTGTGCACAGGAAATTTTTCTCGTGTGCACACCAGTAAAAAATGGGGAGTGGAGAGCGCTTATGGCTGGTAAATACAATGAAATGATTTGTGATTTTCATGTTGTATTTTGGTACGAAGTAAAATAAATGTATTATCTTTGTAGTCGAAAGATAATATGGTATGGCAACAATGATAATTATAGCAATCCTTTGCTTGGCTTTGGGGGTACTGGTGGGTTATCTGTTTTCGCACGGGAAAACTGCCTCACTACAGGCTATGTTCGATATGCTCTTTGCTGAGAACGAACGACTGAAGAGCGAGAAGGAACAGATGAAACTGGAACATGCCCAACAACTACAGACAGAAAAGGATGAGTATGCTCAGCAACTACAGGCAGAGAAAAATGAGTTTGCCCAAAAGTTGCAGTCGGAGAAGGATGAGTATGCCCAGCAATTACAGACTCTGAGGGAGGATCAGCGGAAGCAGGTGGAACAGCAGATAAATCTGTTGCGCGAACAAATGACAACGGCAAGCGAGAAGATTCTGCTGCAGAGGTCGGAACAACTCTCGCAGACGAATCAGGAGCAGTTGGCAGCTATTCTGAATCCGCTCCGCACGGAGCTGAATCAGATGAAGGAGACTGTGGATAAGAGCGGTAAGGAACATGCCATTTCGATGGAACGACTCGATGCAAGCATCAAAGCGAATATGGAGAAGGCAAATATGCTTTCGGAGAGGGCTGACCGATTGGCTAATGCTCTCACAGGAGAGAATAATAAGAGTCAGGGCGATTTCGGAGAACTGCGACTGAGGCAACTCCTCGAAGATATGGGACTGGAGGAAGGTGTGCAGTTTGAGGAACAGACAACAATGAAGGATGATAACGGAAAGGTAATCTACGATACGGAGAGCGGCAATCGTATGATTCCGGATGTGATTCTGCATTTCCCCGATCATAGAGATGTAATAATAGACTCAAAGATGTCGCTGACGGCTTATGTGGATTACCAGAATGCTGAGACGGACGAACAGAAGAAGCTGTGTCTGGACAGACATATTGCTTCTGTGCGCTCGCATGTGAATGAACTGTCGAAGAAAAATTACACAAAATATATAAGTACAGACAGCACAAAACTCGACTTCGTAATCATGTATATTTTCCAGGAGAGTGCTCTCCAACTGGCTCTCGCCAATGCTCCGACCCTGTGGAAGGAGGCTTACGACAAGGGCGTGATTATTTCGGGCAGTCAGAATCTGTATATGATGCTGAGGGTGTTGGAGATGACTTGGAAACAAGTGCGACAGGTAGAGAACCAACAGAAAATTATGGAGACTGCCAATCAGGTGGTGGAACGAGTGCAGCTGTTCTACGAACGTTTCCTGAAGGTGGACGAACAACTGGAGAAGACACGGAAGGCATTTGACGATGTGAAGACTGTGACTGCCAGCTCGGGACCAAGCATTACGGTAGCTGCCGGCAAACTGCTTAAATACGGAGCTACGGAAAATCCGAAGAAAAAACGATTGCCGAGAGACTCGCAAGAGGAGCAACCTATGCTGCCGATTGAAGATGAATAACGAAAACTAATAACGAAAACGAATTTTTCAATTTTCATTTTTCAATTTTCAATTATAATTATTACCTTTGCAGCCGATTTACGTGCCGAAGTGGTGGAATGGTAGACACGAGGGACTTAAAATCCCTTGGACATTGCGTCCGTGCGGGTTCGAGCCCCGCCTCCGGTACTTTGAGGGGAAAACAAAGGAAAGTAAAAGAAATAAAAATAGCTAAAAATCAAGCATTTAATAATTTCTGCATTTTCCTTTGTTTTCCCTTTTTTACCCTTATTTGGTTAAAATGTTACACCTGTGTTACACCTGAAATAAATTTTTTATATCTTTGCAACACCAATTAATAAAGGCAGTTACGATATGGCAAAAAACGATGCAAGGGTAACAGATAACCCAAAATTAAAGCAAAAAAAATTATCTGATGGTAATATTTCACTTTACCTGGACTATTATTTGGGCAGAGTTAATTGTAAAGATGAGTGCGGAAACACTGTAAATAAGGTGCAGCGCAAAAGGGAGTTTTTACACCTCACTATCTTAGCGAATCCAAGAACCCCGATTGAAAGAAAACAGAACAAAGAAACACTTGAACTTGCACAGACTATTCGTTTTGAGAGAGAGCAAGAACTAAAACAAACTTTACATGGTTATAGAATCAAGAAAGACCGAGATATAAATTTTCTTGATTATTTCCAGGCATACATAGACAAGTACGACAAGAAAGACAAAAGAATGGTGCGTATTGCCTTAAACCGATTTAAAGACTTTCTACAAGACACCCCCGAATATAATAGATATATACATACCATCAAACCCGAATTTATAGACAGGGATATGATAGTAACATTTACTGAGTATTTGCAAAGTAGAAGTTATGGAGAGGGGGCAAAAAGTATATATCAGCGATTTAAAAAGGTTTTGAAGTACGCAGTAGATCATGATGTAATACTTAAAAACCCTTGCGATGGTGTACAAATCCGAGTCGATGAAAACACACTGAAAAAAGATATTCTTTCACAAGAAGAAATACAAACCTTGATGTCAACACACCTTAAAGGGCAGAATATGGAAGTGCGCAGGGCTTTTATACTTTGCCTGTATTGTGGACTCCGATACTGTGATGTAAAAGACCTTACCTTTGCCAATGTGGATTATTCCAACAAGCTTATGAAGTTTGAACAGAACAAGACCAAAGGACACAGTTTGAATAGTGGTGTAATAATCCCACTAAATGATGGTATATTAAATCTGATAGGCAAACCACAGAAGGGGCAGGATAAGAACAGTTTAATATTTAATCTACCTACCTATGAAATGTGCCTAAAGTCTTTAAAACGATGGGTAAGGGCAGCCGGAATAGATAAGCATATTTCATGGCACTGTGCCCGCCATTCATTTGCAGTGAATATCCTTAACAATGGTGCAAATATAAAGACTGTAGCAAGCCTTTTGGGGCACTCAGGACTCAAGCATACTGAAAAGTACACAAGGGCAATAGATAGCCTGAAACAAGAGGCAATAAATAGCTTACCTACATTAAACATTGAAGATATATAATTTGTTGAGGCTAACATGGTGCGGGATGGATTCTGAACCATTCCACACCCACAATATAATAAGCTATGCAATACAAGACTTTACAAGAGATATTACAAGCCAATACACAATGGTACTGTTACGATGGAGAACCGACACCAGCGGACTTTACCCAGATGTGTAATGAAGTAAATAACGAAGTACGTAATTATGTGGATTGTTTGCTGGATAGGTTAGAAACATGGCAGTCAATAGTAATGGAAGATGTTAAAGAACTATGCAAAGATACACACCCTTTGCGGACTAAATACAGGGAGTCTTATATATTGTGTGTTGAGAATCTTTTGATAAGACTTCGCGCAGAGATAGAGCGCCACTCTAAGGTATTGGATTTGCAGACACTCGACAATGCAATACTTTACAGGATGGGAGTGTTTTATTCATGGGATGATGTAGAGTTTTCAACACGAGAGGATGCGGAAGTAAAATGTGATCAGCTGAGAAAAGAAAAGAAGTCATTTGTGGCATTTCCTGATTATTTCAAAAATGTGTGGGTAGTGATAGAAAACAAAGCTGATGGGCAATTACAAGGCAGCATCAATGAAGATGCAGCAGGGGGCACAAATGAGCCTATAGCGAGAAATAAAAAAGGTAGACCTGTTACAGAATTTAAAGATTTATTGATAGAAGATGAAGATGGAAAGAAATATAATGCTATAGAAACCCTAATGAAAGACGCAAAGCAGCCCAAAAAAGTGGCGCTAATAATGTATGTATCTGAAAAGATGTTGCAATGGCTTTCTGACAAGCCATCACATACAACTATCACATATGAATTTGGCGATATTGGGTGCGGACAAAATATGTATAACCAACATTATAGTAATTTCGAGAAAAAAGAATATAAAAAAGGAAAAGCGGAAATAAAAGAAAAACTTTTGCAATTATATAAACCACTCAAAAGCGCCTCTCAATAAGGCTTAGAATAGGGTGGTAGAAAATGGTAGAAAATGGCAGTAAATATTTCGGGTATTTATTGTCATTTTTTCTTTGTTGGATTCCCCCGACCTTTGCCAATGTTTTCTGATGCAAGCAAAGGAAAACACTTGCTAAAGATTACAAAAGGTAGCTGAGGGATTGAAGTTTTCCCGATACCCTCAGAGCCTATCAATTTTTAAAGTCAATAGACAATGACTAAAGAAATTATTTCTCAATTGGCAGAGGAAATAGCCAACCGCTTAAATTCATTCAACAAACCATTTCTAAGCACTGATGAGGCAGCAGCCTTTATTGGTGTGAGTCGTAGCACCCTGTACAAACTTACCTCAGCACGACAGATTCCGCATTTTAAACCAGCGGGAAAGCTAATGTATTTTGAGCGCGCAGCGCTTGAAAGCTGGATGCGAGCCAACAGGATAGCCTCAACGGATGAACTGCAAGCAGCAGCAGCAAATTATTGTGAGTCGCGCCCTTTGGGTAGCAAACAGAAGGGAGGCAAGTTATGACACAAGAATTTGAGGCACTGAGAACCGCCACCAACCAAACCGACCATGAGCAAGCCAGCCGCCAATATGCAAAGATGGTATGTGGGCAGGATTGCAACCAAGAGTCACTTAGTGATTATGAAGATGAGGACTTTGTGGCATATCAGCAGCGCGGACTCCAGCCGCCTGTTCTACCCAGTGATTATGTATTATATAAAAAAATAAAAGAACACTGGATGCAAGAGGCGGACTGTTTTTTGGGGAAGTCTGATAAATTGCCTACAACACGCGGAAAAGATGCGGATGGGCAATTACAAGACAATGTACCCAAAAGCGCAGCAGAGCCCAAAAACGAGCCTGTAGAGCCTCAACAGATACCAACAGGGGGAACGGAAAGTAATTTGCCACAACTACCACCAACACCACCAAAATCTGTGATAATTAAAAATAATAGGCTTGATAAACTTTTTAAAGACTTAGGAGTTTCTGATGAGCCTTTGTCCGAAGAATTTTGGCTTGATGTTTCCCAACCATACCAACCTCAAAGTTTTCTTTTTGAACTTGATGGAATACCTTGTATTCGTAAGGGGGATTTTAGCTGCATTACAGGTAAATTTGGTAACGGAAAAAGTCAATTCGTTGCAATGTTGGCAGCAGCAGCACTTAAAGGAGGATATTTTACAATGAAATACTTACAGAATGATGAACCCAAAGTTTTAATAATAGATACGGAACAGGGAGTGCATGATAGTAAAGCCGAACAATGTAAAATATTTGATATGTGTGAATTCCCTGTAAATACCCCCATTTCTAACTTTAGGATGGCAAGACTTCGCAGTATTTATAATCCAAAGGAAATGTTAGATTACATGGGAAGGGCTATTAAATCATTCAACCCAAATGTTTTAATTATTGACGGTCTACTCGATTTGATTGAGGATTTCAACGATATAAAAGAAAGTCGAAATTTGGTAAGAATATGCATGGAACTTGCAGAGGCTTTGGATATTGGTTTAATAGCTATATTGCACCTAAATCCAAGTGGAGATAAAGCCACAGGTAATATAGGCTCTATAGCATTACGAAAGGCAACAGATTTTTTGGAAGTACACAGGCAGGAAGGTGGAAGTATATACGAAGTAAAATCCCAAAAAGCGAGAGGACACAAAATGATTAAGGACTGGAAATTCACAATTTCTGATTCAAGCTTATGGGGCAGACCGGAACCAATACAACAACCGGACTTTAGCAGTACTGAAATATCAATAGAAGATATTGAACAGGCTTTGCGAGATAATAAAGACTCTATTCAGCAACCTTTCACAAAAGAGAATTTGAAAGCCTTTTTTAAAGAGCAACTAAATGTTGCAAACAGTAATAAACTATCGGAATGTGTAAAAATGGCAGAGAACAAAAGGCTGATTGTTGCACAGGAAAAGAAAGAATACGAACCCAACCAAAAACACCCTAAATATTATATAAATATCTAAGCTTATGAAATGCCACAACAGACCACCTTGAATTAAAGAATCCCAAAACCTATATATCTAAAGATATATAAGGGTAAGAATCCCAAGATTCATATCTATATGCCTATGTCTGTATATACCCCGCTATATAGACGCGGGGATATATACATACAGATTGGCATACAGATGAGATATGAAAATTTTACTCAATAATTTATTCTTTTATGACAAAAATAGAATTTTTCCACAATGCCTGTATAGGATTCAGCAGCAACCCTAAATTATTGCAAGATGGGGAAACTTGCCGATCGTATGCAAGAGGCTTAGCAACGATGGCAAAATACCTTGTAGAGATGGTTGAAGAAGAATTTTCACAATTCCCTTTCGATGATGAGTGATTGACGCAACCTGAGAGCCTCAACGCACAAGCAGCCTCAAAAGAAAAAAGTACCAAAAAAGAAAGGCTGCGCAGTGTGTATGTCTTACAGTATAGTGTTGGGCACGATTCAAAAGGAGTCGCGCCCTTCATAATGATAAGCACCATCAGCAGCAAAAGAAAGAACCAAAGAAAAGGCTGCGCAGTGTGTATGTCTTACAGTATAGGTGTTGGGTACGATTCAAAAGGAGTCGCGCCCTTACCCATGATGCACGGATATGCTTTTTTATTCAGACACTCATTGTTTCCCCAAATCACCTTACCCTCCTCTGATTTGACACGGAAGTTTTGGCAAATCCTATTTTTCCCGCATCGTAACATACCATCGCAAGTTTGCCGATTCGCACTTTATAACCCGACCGCAACATAATAAGAAATAACATGCCAAAGACCTACTACACACGCTGCGAACTGTGTCCGCTGGTGGGCATTATCCCCACGAACAACAGAATAAATTTAGATTATGCCAGCAAAACCATTTAAGCAGATTCCACATAATAATAAATCAGAAATGGCTTGAACCCGCTTGAATTGTTAAATTCTTACTGCATATTTACACGAATTGACACGATTTAGCATGAATTGCATGAATTGACACGATTTAGCACGTTTTGATGTTCGTGTATAATAGCGCAACCCACATAAACACACTCTTATAGAGAGTGTTTATTGTGATGGTATTCCCTTGCAATGTTTTTGTGGTTAGGTAGATAACCACAAAACTATGAAACCAAAGACCTATACTGAAAAACATTTTTCCACTATTGCCACCAAAGTATCAGCACAGGATTATGACAGACTCAGAAGTATTGCTAAATCCTTTGGTATGACTTTTTACCAGCTTTTGCAAGCACTCATTCTTTGTTTGTTGAGGCTATCCGACAATGGCAGCGCCATGAGTGCGGAATGTTTGGCAATGTTGCAGGCTTTTGAAGGAACAATGCAAACTCTTGATGGCAGCTACAACCCAGTATCAAACAAAAGACTCAATGAAACAGAGCAGATCCAAAGCGCCATACTATTTGTAAAGAGAGGCAAACACAAGCGCCCACAGTTAAAGGAAGTGGGGCAGGGTAAATCAGGCATGATGTGGGAGTCGTATAATACAGAACAAATGTTTTCCCGATTCCTTGATGTGCTATGCCCAGATGTTACGGAGGCGCTGAGAGCAGAGCAAAGCCGGATGGGATATGCTTGTATGACTCAGGCATTACGAAAAGTAGTACTCCAGTCTGCAACACCCGCCCATACTATAAGCGAAGATGTAGTAGAACTATTTACGGATAATTGGAGAGCAGGAAATACGAAGGTCGTAGAATATTCAGCCAATACTAAAAGCACCCATCACTTAGATATAGATGGCAAGGCAGCAACCAAAATAATGAGAGCCTCAACTATGTAATAGAAAAAATGACTATCTTTGCACCGCATATTATATTGCACTTTAAAAATTGGTATTTTGTGGCATGGTTATCGTGAGATATTCATGCCATTTTATTTTGCTATCTGTATATGCCAATTTATACCCCAAATGTTACACTTTGGTTGAAATGTTACACCTATGTTACACCTGATAGAATTTTGCGTAAACGAACAAAGAGAAAATCAAACACTTATAAAATAAGTTTTGTACCCGCCTCCGGTACTAAGAAAACAAAGGCTTCAATCATTTTTGATTGAAGCCTTTTTCGTTTTCGTTTTCGTTTTCGTTGGGAGGGGGGGATTTCCCTAAAGAATAGGAAAAATATCTTTCGAAGTAGGAAAAACACTTAAGCATAGGACTAAGGGATGCCATATCTTTGCCACCGTAAAAGAATCGCAAATGATGTTTAACCTAAAAAATATTAGCCTTATGAAAAAGTCAGTTTTTACATTTATCGCAGTTTTAGTTCTCAGTACTACAACTATGAATGCTCAGAGATATGGTGGCAGTCGTCACGATAATGGCAACCGAGTAGAGAATATGCATCGCGGTCGCGGAGGTCGTGAAGTAGTACGCGAAACAACCCGTTACGGCGGTGGCGGATATATCGCAACTCCAAGACGCGAAGTAATTGTTGAGCGCGGATACGGCAGGCCATGTCCTCCTCCAGTAAGAGTGGTACATCACCCAGTTCGCCCAGTGCATGTAGTTCATCACCGTCCTGCTCCAGTATATGTTGAGCCTGTTTATGTAGCTCCATGTCCTCCTCCGGTAGTAGTGCATAATTCTACAGCAGCAGGAATCGTAGCAGGAGCAATTACAGTAACTGCACTCGCTGCTTTGCTTGCACACTAAAAAATAATTTCATATCTTTGTAGCAGAAACCAAAACAAAGAAATACTATGAAAGGATTTGCTACACTACTGTGCCTTCTGTCTGTAATGACCATGAAGGCACAGAATTTGCAGAAAGGTGACTACGGTTTTCTGTATTGCCACATGTCGGGCGAAGGCGAATGGACTGCTTATGCTCTGAGTCGCGACGGACTGAATTATCACGATTTGATTGATGGCAAGGAGGTTTATGATACTGAAAAGCTATCGGAAATAGAAGGTGGCGCACGCGATGCATACATCTGCCGAAAGAGTGATTCGGGTAAGGGTTACCTGATGGTTACTACCGATATGTCAAACCGGAAAAGCCGTACTTGGTTCAATTACGGAATCAATCTGTTGCGCTCGGACAACCTGACTGATTGGACTGCGAAAACTTTCGATTTTCGCAAGGGCAGCAGTATCTTCTGCGATCCGGAATCGCCTGATGTGTATAAGGACTGGAGCACCATCAAACGTGTGTGGGCTCCGCAGATTTTCTGGGATCCAAACTACACCTGGGCTGACGGCACAAAGGGCGGATATATGATTTACTACTCGATGTGGAATCCTGATGAAGAGGCTTACGACCGCATGTACTACAGTTATGCCGACCATTCGTTCACTCAACTGACAAAACCACGCATACTGTTTGACTGGGGTTATGCAACCATCGATGCCGACATAAATTACCTGGAATCTGATGGCAAGTACCATATGCTCATAAAGAAGGAAGGAGGACATCCAGGCATCTTCCAGACTAGCAGTTTTAGCCTGACTGGTCCTTATCCGGAACCGGATGAGAAGGATTTTGTGAGTTTTGAAGGTAAGAAGAAATGTGAGGGTAGTAGTGCTTTCCAAATTCCTGGCGAAGAAGGATGGAGAGTGGCTTATATCCAGTATAGCACAAAACCAAGACAGTACAGAATTTGCCAGACGGACAAGTATCTGCGTAATTTCCACGATCCTGTTACTATTCAGGGCGTGAAGGCTCCACAGCACGGTTCGTTCATGCGACTCACAAAATCAGAGTATAAACGCCTGGAGGCTTGGAGTAAGAAAAAGATGAAGGAGAATAAGTAAACTGCTGAAAGGAGATTTGTCCCTTGATTAAGTCTGCTGATTATTTCCTATCCGAACTGCAACATGTCAGTGACATGTATGGAAAAGGGCAGTCGGAATATTCTATACATGAGTGCTACAACGAACTGTATCGTGTGTTCAACGAAGCACTCATGTATCTTACTGCGGACAAACGACTTGATTTCTCCGGCGCATTCGCACGACTCACATACATTGCACAAAGCAAGGAACTGCCCTCAGAACTGACAAACAGACTGAATGCGTTTCGAAGCAGGGTAAAGAATAAGACTTATGAGAAAAGTGATGGAACAGCCTTTGGATTTGACCTAAAGGCTGTAACCCTTTTCATAAAGGCGGCCTATGGACTTGAGGATGTTAATGGTTCGTGGTTCAAGGTTCAAGATTCCAAGTTTCAAGATTCAAGTTCCAAGATTCAAGTTCCAAGTTCGGAGTCTGTTTGCATGCGCATTTCCGTTGTTTCTTGGGATGCACATTATATATATGGTGCAGCAGACACAGAACAAGGAGGTAATGTGAAGGTTTGTTATACAGATAATTCTAATTTCCTCGGTAACTGGAATTATATTGCTGCTCTGCTGTCGAATGGAGATCAACTGAATCTGGTGAATCCGTACCTGAAAAACGGGGTGTATTACCCGGAACTGATTATTTATCAACCTGATTACCTTATCGATATTTCTGCCATAGCGGATTGCTTTCAACCTTTTGGAGCTACGGCATATTATTACCTTCTGAGAAAGTTTGAAAGTCGTGATGCTACGAAACATATTCTGCTCGGAAATTTTGCCAGTCAGATGCTTGACGAAGAATTGTGGAGTAGAGCTCGGCAGACAGAACGGAAACCATACAAGGACAGTGTGGCGGATTTCTTCTGCAAAAATAGTCTTTCCATAGCTGCCTGTATAGATGAGATGAGTGGGTTCCATGATGAGGCTCGAAACCAACGACGGAATATCCGCGAGATTCTGGAAACTGCCTTTACCGAGGATAAGTATATCGACATAGATAAGATACTGTTGGAACCTTCGTTCTTCTGTGAGATGCTTGGCGTACAAGGACGTATGGACTTGATGCAGAGTGACTATAAGGTACTCATGGAACAAAAGTCGGGAAAGAAAGATTACAACACCAACGGACATGTGGAGAAACACTATTGTCAGATGTTGCTATACCTGGCTCTGCTGCATTATAATTTTAAACTGAAAAACGAGGATATATCCTGTTTCCTGCTTTACTCAAAATATCCGGACGGACTGATTAAGGAAACTCCAGCCCCCAAACTGCTGTTCGAAATTCTTAGGGTAAGAAACCAAATAGCATGGATGGAGTTCTATTGTAGCAAGGGCGGTGCTCATCTGCTAGAACATATCACTATCGACAAAATAAATGTAAGAGGGTTAAACGACGCTTTTACGTTGGCGTATCTCTTGACTCCGCTACAACAGACTTTGAGAACTATCCAAACTGCATCGGAAGTTGAAAGGGCTTATTTCCTTCGAATGTTCACTTTCGTTCAGAGGGAACATGTGCTTTCGAAGATTGGCAATTCGCAGAAGGAGGCCAGTGGGTTGAGTGCCCTGTGGAATTGTACTCTTGATGAAAAACGACTTGCAGGTAATATTTTCTATAATCTGAGAATTCTGAATACCACTCGCGACACCGTGGAACTGCTTACTACGGCTGACGATGGGGATTACCTCCCGAATTTTCGAGTAGGTGATGTGGTGGTGCTTTATAAATACCGTAAGGATACTGTTCCAGATGTGAGAAGGGGAATAGTGTTTCGTGCTTCAATAGCTGAAATTACAACCGATACACTTCGACTCCAACTTCGTGCCCCACAAAGTAATGATATCGTGTTCCGACAGGATGAGGACACTATGTGGGCTGTGGAGCACGATTTTATTGAGTCTTCATATGGAAGTATATATCGTTCGCTCTTTGCTTTCCTCAATGCCGAAAAGGACAGACGTGATTTGCTTCTTGGACAACGCAAAGCAACTGCAGACGACTACTCGCTGTTGATTGGTCCCCCGGGAACAGGCAAGACCAGTTTCGGACTGATGCGGCGGTTGCGCGACGAACTCGCAGATCCTTCACATTCTGTGCTTTTGCTTTCCTATACCAATAGGGCAGTTGATGAGATTTGTTCCAAACTGGTGAAGGACGGACTGGATTTCATCCGTATTGGTAGTGCGCTCTCTTGTCCTGATGTTTATAAACCATATCTGCTGGAAAACAAAGTGGCTGAATGTGAGAATATACACCTGATTCGTCATCTTTTGCTTTCCGCAAGAATAGTTGTAGGCACTACTACTTCCATCACTTCGCATCACCAGATTTTGACTATGCGACCCTTTTCACTTGCGATTATTGACGAGGCTTCGCAAATCCTCGAACCTCACCTGCTGGGTATCATGTCGGCTAAGTGTGGGGAGAAGAGCAGTATTCGCAGATTTTATTTTATTGGTGACCACAAGCAACTACCTGCTGTTGTGCAACAGACAGAAGAGGAGTCGGCTGTTGATCGGCCTGTGCTAAACAGAATAGGGCTGACCAATTGCAGAAATTCTCTTTTCGAACGACTGCTCAGAATCAGTCCGCCAGAACTAATTGAACGTTTTACTCGTCAGGGACGAATGCACAGGGATGTGGCTCAGTTCGCTTGTGATTACTTCTATGAGGGCAAACTGAATACCATACCTCTGCCACACCAGGAACAACCACTTACGTTTACACAATATTATAATATAGGGACAGAAATGGAAAAGTTGCTGGCTACACACCGAATTGCTTTCGTAAATGTATCCCGTCCACAACATAGTCCGTCGGCAAAGGTGAACCTGCCAGAAGCGGAACTGATTGCTGATGCTGTTGTGGCTGTAAAGAATCTGTACAAAGCTGCTGAAAGGGAGTTTTCCGAGACGGAGAGTGTAGGTGTAATAGTTCCATACAGAAACCAAATAGCTACTGTGCGCAGGGCTATAGAACAAAGGGTAGGAAAGGGTGTTCTCGATAATATCACTATCGATACAGTAGAACGCTATCAGGGCAGTGAACGCGATGTGATTATCTACGGCTTCACTGTGCAGTATGAGTATCAGCTGGATTTCCTTACGAACAACTGTTTCGAGGAGAGTGGGGCAGTGGTTGACCGAAAACTGAATGTGGCTCTGACTCGAGCTCGCGAACAAATGTTGCTTATAGGCAATAAGGAATTGCTGAGCAAGAACAATATCTTCAAAGCTTTGATAGAACAGACTGAAGTAGAGTTTTGAAAATAACTCCTTCTGTTCTAGAAAACAAAAAAAGACATCGTAATGATGTCTTCGTCTTAGTTGCGGGAGGGGGACTCGAACCTCCGACCTCCAGGTTATGAGCCTGGCGAGCTACCAACTGCTCCATCCCGCGATATTTTCGTTTGCGGGTGCAAAGGTAGTGCAAACCGAGCGAAATACAAAATAAAATTGTGATTTTTTTTATTATTTCCGAGGTGCAGCCTACTTTCGACGTAGTCAACGGTACTACTATTACTGCGAAATACAAAATAAAATTGTGATTTTTTTGTTTTGTTTTTTGTAAAGACATTGAAATTATATACTTTTGCAAAAACATTATTGAAATAACAGAATTGAAAATACGAAAAAAATATGGCAGCAATCCATATTGAATGAATATGAAGTATCGCTTATTTTTATTATGGGTATTAGTAATTTCCTGCACACTCTGCGCAGGTGCACAGGAGAAAAGAAGTTTTTGGAGTCATGGTTTTGGTAAATTGCTTAAAAACGTTGACGACGCGATAAACCGTATGCAGGATGCGGGTCTTGACAGCACTTATATTCGCAGACAGAAGTATGACCGTATGGTATATCTCGGGTATTACGGTTATTTTCAGCAGCACGACATAGACTTTCCTGTGTCTGTCAATGACGCGGATATTCCTTTGGATAAGCGTTATATGCCGCCCAATATGTCCGAAAAGAAATATGTGATGTCCGATATGCATACTTACCAGTCGGAAGTTGAGTTGGGTATTGACTGGCGCGGTATCAGTATAGAGCTCCCCATTCCCATTCGTAATCGTTACAGTATGTCTTTCGGTCTTGCGAAGAACGGCTCTGTATGGGGATTTCGTATCCGATACAAGCACCTAAGAAACATGGAGGGAACCCTTGATGCTGCCTTCAACCAGGGCATGAGCCAATGGAAACGTAATGTGGAGACTGGAGTGGCCGACCCGGCTATAACGTCTGAGACCACAATTCCTTCAGGTAGTATGAACCTGAAGATTTTCTATGTGGAAGGATATTATGTCTTTAACCACAAGAAGTTCAGTCTTGCGGCAGGAGCATACGGCGATATGGTGCAAAGACGCAGCGCCGGCAGCCTCTTCGTTATGGCAAACTACTACCAGAGCCTGTTCGGAGCTGACAAACTCTTTAACCATGAGCATGATTCCTTTCGCAACTGGAAAATCTCTTTAGGTCCTGGATATGGATATAACTGGTCGATAAATGGAGGAAAAGTGGTTATTCACGCGTCTGTGATTCCAATGATTTCACTTTGGAACCATCTGGTACACAAGTCTAGTGACTCTGGCGTGGCATACGCATACGCAGGTACATCTACCGACCCGGACATCAGAGCCCAGCAGATAGAGGCTGAGCGCCAGCGTTGGAGTAATTATGATGCTCATTATTATGATGCCGTAGATAATGGTCGTAGCCGTTTTGTTTTCAACTGTTACGCACGTCTTGCCGTAAGTTATAGTTTCAATCGCTTTCTGCTTAACTTTCTCATGAACTATCGACAGTATCTGTATAGAAACAACGCCGACACAAAGATTAACAACAGAGAAGCTGATGCGCAGGTGAACTTCGGATACCGATTCTGATTTTTTATAACTTACATGTAATGTTGTATCATAATCTAATAAGAAAATGAAAAAACAAAAACAAAATAGAAAGCCTGCTTTGGTGCTATTGGTGTGTGCTTGTGTGTTTGCAGTTTTTTACCTTGCTATAACACTGAAAAATTGTTCTGGTTCTGACAGGCAGAATCAGGATAAGTGGAGTGGGGTGAATGCTGATGATAGTTATGTGACTGGTGGAACAGCAGAGAATACTCAGTCGGTTGCTGGGTCGGAGAACTTTACCGCAGAACCTGCACCAAAGAGTGCGGATGCAGAGGCAGACGCTCCGAGCGAAGGACTCTCACAGGTGGTTTACGAACAACTTGAACAACCTGCTCCAATTGAGAAGAATCCCGAAGTTTTGTTGTTTAAATCTGCTTTTATAGTAAGTTATAATCTTATTACTTCCTGCCCGAATTATGTTGCTTGGCATTTGACTGATGCCCGTACTAAGGGAGGGGCAAAACGTGGTGACTACATAGAAGATATGGTACTGGGAGAGAGTAGTAGGGTTTTGCCTTCCGACTTCTCCCGCTCTGGTTATGACCGCGGACATATGTGTCCGGCAGGAGATAATAAGAATAGTGAACAGGCTATGGCTGAGTCATTTATGATGACAAATATCTGTCCTCAGGATCACGATCTCAATGGTGGATGGTGGAACGATTTGGAAATCCGTTGTCGTGAATGGGCAAACAAAGGAGCTGATCTTTATATTGTTTGTGGTCCTATTTTCGATACTCCTTCTCCAAAGAAAATAGGAAATAGGAAGAATCTTCGTGTATCTGTTCCTGACCGTTTCTTCAAGGTAATTCTTATGATGGGCGATGCTCCTAAAGCTATCGGCTTTATTGTGCCAAACCTCGATTTGCACGAACCAATCAGTAAGTTTGCCGTTCCTGTAGATAGAGTGGAAAAAATAACAGGGATAGATTTTTATCCTAACCTCCCCGATGGTTTGGAACGAAAGGTAGAACGCGATTGCCAACCCGCAGCTTGGGGACTCTAACCTCTAACCCTCTCCAGTTCTTCGCTAAGGGTAGTCCAACGGTCTTCCGCCTCTTCTAACTGATGTTTCAGTTCGAAGTATTTATTCAAGAGTTGTGAGTCGCGAGCACCCTCCGGAGTAGCTAACACCTGTTCTGCTTCTTTTATGGCTGTTTCCAGTCGAGTTACTTCTGCTTCTGCATCAGCAACCTCTTTTTCTGCTTTGCGAACAATGCGGTTGTGTGCCTTCTGGTCAGCATAACTCATCTGTGGTTTTTGTTTCTCCGATGGCTTGTCAACTGATTTTTCTGTTTTTGGAGTTTCTGTAGTTTTCTTAGTGGTGTCTTGTTTGCCACTGGCTGTAGGACTGCCGCTGCTACTCATTGTCTGCCCCAGTTCACTCAGACTCTTTATCTGTTTTTTCTGCAGGAAGTCATAGATGCCACCAATGTGTTCACGAACTGCTCCACCTCCAAATTCATATACTTTCTCAACCAATCCGTCTAGAAAGTCACGGTCGTGAGATACAATGATAGCAGTTCCGTCGAAATCTCTTATGGCCTGCTTCAATACATCCTTCGACTGCATGTCGAGGTGGTTGGTAGGTTCGTCGAGAATAAGTAAGTTTACCGGTTCGAGCAAGAGGCGAATCATCGCCAATCGACTGCGTTCGCCACCACTCAATACCTTTACATATTTGTCGCTGGCTTCACCGCCAAACATAAATGCACCAAGTATATCACGAATTTTCAGACGGATATCTCCTCGTGCCACTCTGTCTATAGTTTCGAATACTGTTTGGTTTCCGTCAAGCAACTGAGCCTGATTCTGTGCAAAATAACCAATTTGCACATTATGTCCCACCTTCAGTTCTCCCTCGAACGGAATCTCACCCATGATACATTTTACGAGAGTTGATTTTCCTTCACCGTTATTTCCTACGAAGGCGACCTTCTCTCCTCGTTTAATAGTGAGGTTCACATCGTGGAATATCTGTCGTTTATAACTCTTTGCTACATCCTTACAGATAACAGGATAGTCGCCAGAACGCAGACAGGGTGGAAACTTCAGATGTAACTGAGATGTGTCTATCTCGTCAATCTCAATAGGCACAATCTTCTCAAGTTGTTTGATGCGCGATTGCACTTGGTTGGACTTTGTTGGTTTGTATCTAAAGGTTTCGATAAAAGCTTTTATGTCTGCAATCTCTTTCTGCTGATTCTCGTATGCTCGGATTTGTGCTTCGCGTCGTTCGGCTCTTAGTTTTACGTATTCGTCGTACTTAACCTTGTAGTCGTTGATGCGATGACAACTGATTTCGATTGTTCTGTTTGTCACATTATTTATAAATGCACGGTCGTGACTTACAAGTACTACAGCATTGGCACGATTCTGTAGGAACTGTTCCAACCACTGAATAGAACCGATGTCGAGGTGGTTGGTAGGTTCGTCGAGAAGCAGTAGGTCGGGTTTCAGCATAAGCAGTTTTGCAAGTTCGATACGCATTCTCCAACCACCCGAAAACTCCTTCGTCGGACGGTTGAAGTCACTATGCTGAAATCCCAGTCCGATAAGTGTTCGTTCCATTTCTGCTTGGTAATTCTCACCACCAATCATAGTGTAACGATCGTTTTCATGACTGAACTGTTCTACGAGTTGCATGTATTCTTCGCTCTCGTAATCAGTTCGTTCACTAAGCTGGCGATTCAAGTCGTCAAGGTGTTCTTTCAACTTTGTGATATGCGCGAAGGCTGTTTCTGCCTCTTCCAATACTGTTCGTTCGTCACTCAAAACCATCACCTGTGGCAGATAACCGATGGTGATATCTTTCTGACGTGCTACTTCGCCACTGGTCGGTTGTTGTAGTCCTGCTATAATTTTAAGCATTGTGGACTTTCCGGCACCATTCTTTCCTACCAGTGCTATGCGATCTTTTGGGTTGATTACAAAGCTTACATCAGTAAACAATGGTTCAGCTCCAAATTCTACTTTTAAATTGTTTATCGAAACCATGAGTTTAAAAATATGCGCGAAGTTACGAGAAAAGTGTGAAAATATAAGTTAGAACATGTGAAAAATGTAATAAATACTTGCATGCAATCGTTTTTATGTATAAATTAGCAACGTTTTCAAGCTAATACTATGGACAAGAATTTTTATTGTGTAATCCTTGCAGGTGGAGTTGGATCTCGAATTTGGCCAGTCAGTCGCCAAAGCAAACCGAAACAGTTTATTGATTTGCTCGGTACAGGTGAGACATTGTTGCAAACAACATATAAGCGTTACCGTAAATTTATTGATGTGAATAATATCCTTGTTACAACCAATAAGGAATATGCTGATATGGTTCGTCAACAATTGCCGGAATTGCCTGAAGAAAACCTATTGCTTGAACCGATTCGACGTAATACTGTACCACCTGTTACATGGGCTTCTGCAGAGGTCTCAAGACGAAATCCTAATGGTGTGTTGGTAATAAGTCCAAGCGACCAAAATATCACAGATATGCAAAACGGTGTGTTCTCTGACGAAGTTCTCTTGGGACTTGATTATGCTCATCGTCATCAGCGTTTGCTTACTCTTGGTGTGAAACCTACCAGACCAGATACCACTTACGGATATATTCAGATGTCGTCGAAGATGTCTCAGAATATTTTCACAGTGCAGACCTTTACCGAAAAACCACAGGAGGAATTTGCTAAAATATTCTATGAGAGTGGTGAATTCCTATGGAATACCGGTATCTATATTTGGTCTGCAAAAGCTTTTCTCAAAGCTATTAAGGAAGCGTCTGGGTTCTATAATGACATCATCGAAGAACTCAGAGTACATTATTCTACAGGCATAAATATCAAAGATGTAGTTTCTGAATTGTATGCCAAACTGCCTAATATGGCTTTGGAACAGACTGTGCTCGAGAAGGTTGAAAATGTCGATGTGATGTTATGTCATTTCGGATGGGCCGACCTTGGTACTTGGGAGAATGTGTATAATTACATGGATACCGACGATAAGGGAAATGCTTTGGTGAACAACTCAAAAGCAGTGCTTTATGGTTGCGACAACTGTCTGGTTCGTCTGCCCGACGGCCACGTTGCTGTACTCCAAGGCCTTTCTGACTATGTCGTTGCTGAAGAAGGAAATGTCATCCTTGTATGCAAACGCGATGACCAAAGCGTCATTCGTAGTTTTGTGAATACTGCACAACTCGACCTCGGAACAGAATATGTGTGATTTTGTTTACGGTTTGCCGTTTACCGTTCCCGATAACCTTTAACCTTTAACCGTTACAAAAGTTTCTCTATATTGTCCTCCAACGACCCTTTCATAAAGTCGGAACGGAGGACAATCTCATTTTCGCGGTTTATGAGGAAGAATGTAGGAACAGAACTTACGGCATAAGCATTTGTAGCCATACCGTTTGTTTCGTGTACAGATATCCAGGGCAGATATTCTACAGAGGATTTCCAGAAATGAATGTCGTCATCAAGGCCCACTTGGTAGATTTCAAATCCGCGACTTGAAAACTTGTCGTAAAGTGTACGCAACATACGAGTTCTCTCTGGCGAGTCAGGTGCTCCAAATACAGTGAAGTCGAGCAGTACTACTTTTCCCTTCAGTGAAGTGAGTTTCTGAATTCTATTCTTGATATCAGGCAGTTCCACGTCTATGATGCCAGTTTCCTCAACAGTCTTTCCACCTATGCTCTTTATTGGTTCTGCTTTCTTTGTAGCAGTATTGTCAAGTCCTTTGATTGCAGCATTACAAATCTGAATTGTACGGTCTGCATCTGGATAGTAGCAATCCCATGCAGTAGCTACGGCTGCATATGCTTTTACATCATCGCGATCTGTCAGAGGATTGAACAGAAACCATGTGCCCTGAAGGTCGGTGAGCGACTGACAAACAGCATAATATGCTGATGCATTTGCTGGGTTGGGATATATGTATTTCTCCTTCACTATTTTTTTGTATGCAGCAATCAGAGAGTTGATACTATCCACAATATCACCGGGGAACATATCCTTGTTTTGTTCCAAATCGATAATTTGTTTTTGTAGCTTTATTTGCATCCCATACATTTCTTTAATCTTCTTCGAACTCTCGTTTCCTTCTACCATGTAATTCTTACTGAAATCGGGTAGGGAAGCCGTGATGGTAATCTGTTCTGTGCTATCGATGGAGAATGGTATGCGTTCGTTGCCAATTCGCAGATTGTAAAACTCCGGACTCTCCGTTGGTGCTTCTACCGAAAAAGCATAATCTCCGTCAGACTTCAGTCGTACGGAATCTACTGTTTTGATACCTTCAAGAGTTGATGCTTCGACATACAGCATTGAGTCTGCCGCATTTTCTATTTTTCCACTTACATTGTGTGTTTTATTTGCACTACAAGCACTTATAATGGTTGCAATTACTATAAAAAATGTTATTTTATACATAATGTGTATTTATTTTGATGCAAAATTACGATAAATTAGTGGAATTTAGGTAACTTTGCGCGATTTTTCGTGCTTTTCGCACGAGTTTAGATGTTTTATACCAATAAATTTTTAAGATGAACGTAATTACAAAGAAAGTCTCACTGCCTGATGGACGTGAAATCAGCATTGAGACAGGAAAGCTCGCAAAGCAAGCGGATGGTGCAGTAATGCTCCGTATGGGCAATACTATGCTCCTCGCCACTGTTTGTGCAGCCAAAGATGCCGTACCAGGAACAGATTTTATGCCACTCCAGGTAGAGTATCGTGAGAAGTATGCGGCTAACGGCCGTTTCCCTGGAGGTTTTACAAAGCGCGAAGGCAAAGCAAGTGACGAGGAAATCCTTACTTGCCGTCTTGTTGACCGTGCACTTCGCCCTCTGTTCCCATCCAATTATCATGCAGAGGTTTATGTCAACGTCATGCTCTTCTCAGCTGACGGAATAGATATGCCCGATGCTTTAGCTGGATTTGCAGCTAGTGCAGCTCTCGCTTGTTCTGATATTCCTTTCGAGGGACCAATCTCAGAAGTGCGTGTAGCTCGTATCGACGGAAAGTTCGTTATTAACCCTACTTACGAACAACTCAAACAGGCTGATATGGATCTTATGGTAGGTGCTACCGAGGAAAATATCATGATGGTTGAAGGTGAGATGAAGGAAGTAAGCGAACAGGACCTGCTCGAAGCTCTTAAGGCTGCTCATGCTGCTATCAAGCCTCAGTGTCAGTTGCAGAAAGAACTGATGAAAGAACTCGGTACTGACGTAAAACGTGAGTACTGCCACGAAGTAAACGATGACGAACTGAAGGCTGACCTCACTGCTAAGTGCTATCAGCCAGCTTACGACGTAACTAAGCAGGCTCTCGAAAAACATGCTCGTGCAGAGGCTTTCGAGAAGATTCGCGAAGACTACAAGGAAGCTTATGCTGCTGCACACAGCGACCTCACTGAGGAAGAACTTGAAGAGAAGTACGCACTTGTTGACCGTTACTACCATGATGTAGAACGCGATGCTATGCGTCGTTGCATCCTCGATGAAGGTATCCGTCTTGATGGTCGTAAGACTACCGACATCCGTCCTATCTGGTGCGAAGTAGAACCACTGCCAGGACCTCACGGATCTGCAATCTTCACTCGTGGTGAAACACAGGCTCTTGCAACTGCAACCCTTGGAACAAAACTCGACGAGAAACTCGTTGACGGTGCTCTCGAGCGTTACTATATGAAGTTCCTCCTGCACTATAACTTCCCACCATTCTCAACTGGTGAGGCAAAGGCTCAGCGTGGTGTAGGTCGTCGTGAAATCGGTCATGGACACCTCGCTTGGCGTGGTATCAAGGGACAGATTCCAGAGGATTATCCTTACACAATTCGTGTAGTAAGCGATATCCTCGAGTCAAACGGTTCTTCTTCTATGGCTACTACTTGTGCCGGAACCCTTGCACTGATGGATGCCGGTGTGCCAATCAAGAACCCGGTTGCAGGTATCGCAATGGGACTCATCAAGAACCCAGGTGAAGAGAAGTACGCTATCCTCAGCGATATCCTTGGTGATGAAGACCACCTCGGAGATATGGACTTCAAGACTACTGGTACAAAGAACGGTCTTACAGCTACTCAGATGGATATCAAGTGTGACGGTCTTTCTTATGAAATCCTCGAAAAGGCTCTTATGCAGGCAAAGGCTGGTCGTGAACATATCATGGGTGAGATGATGAAGACTATCTCTGAACCACGTGCTGAACTCAAGCCACACGTACCACGCATCGAACAGATTATCATTCCTAAGGAATTCATCGGTGCTGTAATCGGTCCTGGTGGTAAGATTATCCAGCAGATTCAGGAAGACACTCAGACAGTTGTAACTATCGACGAAGAAGATGGAGTAGGTAAGGTGCAGATTTCTGCTCCTGGACGCGATGCCATCGATGCTGCTCTTGCAAAGATTAAGGCTATCGTTGCTGTTCCTGAAGTAGGCGAGGTATACAAGGCTAAGGTGCGCAGCATCATGCCTTACGGTTGCTTTGTTGAGTTCCTCCCAGGAAAGGAAGGTCTTCTCCACATCAGCGAAATCGACTGGAAACGTCTTGAGACTGTTGAAGAGGCTGGTATCAACGAGGGTGACGAAATCGAAGTTAAACTCATCGATATCGACCAGAAGACTGGTAAGTTCAAACTCAGCCACCGTGTGCTGATTGAAAAGCCAGAAGGCTACACAGAACGTCCACAACGCGAACGTCGCGAACGCCCACAGCGTGAACGCGGACCACGTCGCGAAGGTGGAAATCGTAACCACTCATCACAGGATGCTCCTGCTGAAAATGGTGGCGAAGTAGCAAGCGCTCTCGACGATCTTCTGAAGTAATACATTATTAAATAATAGTGAGCCACGATTAGTTGTCCTTCCGGCAACTTCTCTGGCTCACCTTTTTTATTATGAAAGATTCTGCAATAATCCTTTCTGGCGGTATGGATTCCGTAACTATGCTCTACGAATATGCTGCGGACATAGCCCTCGCCATTTCCTTCGATTATGGTTCAAACCACAACGAACAGGAAATTCCTTTTGCTCAGTACCACTGTGAACAACTGGGTATTCGCCATATCACCATTCCCCTTGGGTTCATGCCAAAGTATTTCCGTTCCTCACTTCTCGAGGGTGCCGATGCCATTCCCGAAGGACATTACTCAGCCGACAATATGTCAAGTACTGTCGTTCCTTTCCGCAACGGCATCATGCTTGCTATTGCTTGTGGTATAGCAGAGAGCAACGGACTCCGTCGTGTTATGATAGCTAATCACGGAGGCGACCATAATATCTATCCCGATTGTCGTCCTTCGTTTATCGATGCTATGTCTAATGCAATGTCTAACGGAACTGATACGAACATTACCGTATGGGCTCCATATACAAACATTACAAAGGCGGAGATAGCTCGTCACGGGAAAGCCCTCGGAGTTGACTACAGCAAGACCTGGTCCTGCTACAAGGGTGGGGCGGTGCATTGTGGAAAATGTGCCACTTGCATCGAACGACGCGAAGCACTCCAAGCAGCCGGCATACAGGATACAACAAAATACGAGAGCAATTAGCTCTCGTATTTTATTTTCAGGTTCTAAGTTTCAAAGTCTTTAACCTTTAACCTTTAACCGTTATCCATCATCACTTCACCAAGTTTCCCAAGATATCTCTTGTCAGTTCCTTAGTGATAGTTCTTGTTGCGGCACTTGTGGCATTCTTCACTACGCGACCGGTTTTCGAACTGCGCGACTTAGTCTTCTTTCCAGTTACCTTATCGCTTATATAAGTACCGAGGATAGCAGCCAGGGTTGAAGTGATAGCTGTAAACACAGCTTTCAGTACCTTACCCATGAATCCGCTCTTCTTGCTCTTGCTCTCTTTCTGCTTCTCTTCCTCTGCCTCGCTTTCCATCTCTGCCTGTTCTGCTTTTGCCTTTTCGCTCTCTTCAAGCAGTACTTCAAAAGCACTCTCGCGGTCTATCGCATTATCGTACTTTCCGTAGATGCGACTCTGTTTTATGGCATCCAGTCTCTGACCTTCAGTAATCGCACCAATCTGTGAGAGTGGGAACAGAATCTTTGCACGTTCCACCATCTGCGGAGCTCCTTTCTCGTCGAGGAAACTAACCAGTGCCTCACCAGTCTCCAGGTTCATAATTGCCTCGTCGGTCTTGAAACTTGGATTAGCACGGAACGTATCGGCAGCAGTCTTCACGGCCTTTTGGTCTTTCGGTGTGTAAGCTCTCAAAGCATGTTGCACGCGATTACCCAGTTGTCCGAGTATGTTTTCAGGAATATCCGTAGGACTCTGAGTGATGAAGTAAATACCTACACCCTTAGAACGAATCAGTCTTATCACCTGTTCTATCTTGTCGAGCAAAGCCTTTGATGTGCCGTCGAACAACATATGTGCCTCGTCGAAGAAGAATACCAGCTTAGGCAGAGGCAGATCGCCCACTTCGGGTAGGGTAGAGTAGAGTTCAGAAAGCAACCACAACAGGAAAGTCGAATACAGTTTCGGTTGCATCATCAGTTTGTCGGCAGCCAGCACACTCATCACTCCCTTTCCGCCTTCAGTCTGTATCAGGTCGTAAATATCAAACGAGGGTTCTCCGAAAAACTTATCCGCTCCTTGGTTTTCCAACTGCAGCAAAGCCCTTTGTATGGCTCCTACCGATGCTGCACTTACATTTCCGTATATCGTTGTGTATTCCTTTGCGTGGTTAGATACATAGTCGAGCATTGCTCGCAGGTCTTTCAAATCTATGAGCAACAGCCCTCGTTCGTCAGCAATGCGGAACACGATATTCAGCACTCCGTCCTGTGTTTCGTTCAGGTCGAGCAAACGACCCAGCAACTGTGGTCCCATCTGCGAGATGGTTGCCCTCATCGGATGCCCCTGTTCGCCATACACGTCGTAGAAACGAACTGGGCAGGGTTGAAACTCAGGATTCTCCACTCCGAACTCCGGCATTCTCTTCTCAATGAAACCACTCATCTTTCCTGCTTGCGAGATACCGCTCAGGTCACCCTTCATGTCTGCCATGAAACAAGGTACTCCGGCTTGACAGAATGTCTCTGCCATCACCTGCAGGGTTACGGTTTTTCCTGTACCCGTGGCTCCGGCGATGAGTCCGTGCCTATTTGCCATCTTACCGCATACCGACAGAGCTCCTCCATCGCTATGTGCTATGTATAGTCCTCTTTCTTTCTCGTACATATTATATATAATGTATTTAAGTTTCGCAAGCTTAACTTTGGGGAGTTATTGTGTAGTTATGAAGGAGTTACTGAGGAGTTATGGGGACGATACTGCATCAAATTGGGCAAGCATCCTCTACTATTGTCCCTTTAACTCCCCTTTAACTCCCATTTAACTTCCCTTCTGCTCAACTTGCGAAAGTTGAGTAATGTATATATAGTTTCAGAAAATCAGTTTTAAAAGTTTACTCCCAAATTCAGGAACAGACACCCGTTGTGTGTCACGTCGAAGTCGTCCCTGCCTATATTCGCCAGTCCGAAGTCGTAACCCAGTTCTACGTAAGCCAGGTCGAAACTGAATCCGCAACCGAAACGCAGTCCGGCATCAAACCTGCGAAAACTATGATCTACGTTGTCGAACGAACCATAGGCATTTTTGTCCTTGAAATTCCTTATCTTGCCACCCAGTCCCAATGCTAAGTAACCGCCCAGGAAGGGTTGGAAACTCATGTGCTCATCCATCTCCACACTGTACTTTATCACAATGGGCAACTGCAGATAACCCAGGTTGAACGTGAACTTAGCCCGCGAACCGTCAGTCATCGTCACATAACCTCTGCCTCCTTTCTGCACAAACGTCAGACCGCTCTCTGCAAATACCGGAGCAGCATCGGTCAACTGCAGACCTACTACACCGCCAAAACTCAGTCCCGTCTTCATGCTGCCACCATTGAGCATCGGGTCGTCGCTATTTACAAATGCAAAAGCAGGACCTATTCTGAAACCAAAATAAATAGGAATATCACGTTCACCAAACAGTCCTGAGTGACTCGACTCTTTCTTTCCCTGACCTGAATATTTGCCTTCTGCCCGCGCGCCAGTCAGTGCCAACAGACACAGGCAAATCATGATAATCTTATTTTTCATTTCTATAGTATTAAATTTCTTTTGCGAAGATACGGTTAAGCGAGAATAATACAAAATAAAATCCGTTTTTTTATTTTGTATATAAAGAAAGATTTTGATAGAAATGTACATGTTTGAAAAAAAACTCCTATTTTTGCAAAGTAAACAAAAGAAAAAACGACATTTCTATGAAAAAAATCTACCTATTCTTAGCGGCTCTCTCGCTGACAATAAGTGTTATGGCAAATCCCGTAAGCAAGAAAGCTGCTGCTAACATTGCTAAAAGTTTCTTTGCAAAACAGTTGTCTGAAGACGGTTTCTCGTCAAATGGGAAGTCTGATGACGCACCCGTCGTAATGGTTTACGAGAGCGACGAACTCTATGTCTTCAACGGACAGAGCGGTTTCGTGGTAGTCAGTGCCGACGACCAGACACCCCCTGTGCTTGGTTGGTCAGACAATAAGCAGTTCGACACTCAGAACATAAACCCAGCTGCGAAGGTATGGCTCGAAAGCTACGAAGAACAGATTCAGGCTCTGAAGGATAATCCGAGTCTTAAAACTGTGGCACTCTCAAACTTTGATCCTGTAAAGCCTTTGGTGCCTTTCAAGTGGGACCAGTCTGAACCTTACAATAAGTTTTTGCATATAGACAAGAAAACAGGTGAAAGGTGTATTGCCGGTTGTCCTTCTATATCATTGGCACAGGTTATGGCAACAGTGAAGTACCCTGAGGGAGTTATGCCACGAGGCATTCCGGCGCAGGACTTTTACGAAGGTAAAGGTGAAGAGCGAAAATTAATACAACATCTTGATGCCCTGCCAGCTACATCGTTCAACTGGGACAAGATGAAAGAAAAATATGATGCAGACGATGAGTCAGATGCTCCTGACGAGGTAGCCAAACTGATAAA
This sequence comes from Prevotellaceae bacterium UBA2448, assembly GCA_002342585.1. GTDB lineage: Bacteria > Bacteroidota > Bacteroidia > Bacteroidales > Bacteroidaceae > Minthosoma. The sequence goes on along the minus strand of DDQG01000030.1, from coordinate 10,669 downwards.
GTATGCCGGTTATGCTTCTGGAATGGTTTATACATCGAAGTTTTCTGCTGCTTGGGATGCAAGTACTTTCGAGGCAGCACGACTGTTCTTCGGTTACAGCGAAGTGAATAAAATTGAACGTTCTGCTGTTACATATTCAACATTTGAAAACACTATATATGACGAACTGAAAGCAAATTGTCCCGTCATACTCTCTGGCTCAGCCATCAGCTCAGAGAACAGAAAGAGTGTCGGTCATTCCTTTGTCGTTGACGGATATGATCAGGGCTACTATCACATCAACTGGGGGTGGGGCGGACAGTACGACGGTTACTTTGTGCTCTCTGTGCTCAATTACGAGGATCCGGGAGAAAAGGGCATGAAGGTAGCAAACGGTTACAATTTCGAAGTTAGAGCCGTATATGGATTTAAGAAGCCAACCGTTGCCGACCCTGCTGATGGAGTGAATCTCCTCGGTATATGGGAAGTGGACCTTAAAGACAAGACAATTGAAAAACTCTCGGAGCTAGTGCTCAATCGTGCCAACGTAACGGAAAATTTCCCCGCTTTCACACATGGGGTACGGTTTGACAGAGAAATGTCTCCATATATTAATAAGGTTTACGACATAGGATGGAACATCTACGATGCGAATACTAATACCTATTTTTTCACAGAACCTCAGGTTGTGAAGCTGGAGAGTGCTTTCTATCCGGGCGAGAGAAGGCGCGAGGAGTATGAAATCGTCATTCCTAAGGATGTTCCCGACGGCACCTATCAGCTACACTGGCTGTTCCGCGACTGTAAAGGCGAGAAGAATACCGACAAGTGGTTTCTCTGTTACCAGAGCAGTATCTATTGCATGGAGTTTAGTGTTGAAGGCAACAAACTGACCGTATGGCCAAGTTTCGATGATTTTGATAGGGAAGGAGACACAAAAATCAATTCAGTGACTATTGATGGTGAAGCTAAAGTCTATAATACCGTAACGTTGAAGTTTAATGCCACTAATCACTCCAACACACACAACAAGTCTATATACCTGTGGGCAAGCGATGACGATGGCAAATTCGAAATGTACAACGGCACAGGTATGAACATCGATAAGGGCAAATCGGGCGACTTCTATCTCACCTTCTTTCCGGAGACAGCAGGAACTTGGAACATAGCTCTGCTCTCTTATGATAGTGGTCAGTATAATGCGGAATATAACATCCTCAGCAAGGCTCAGAGTCTTATCACCGTCAAGGGAACCTCCCTGTACTATGATGTGTCAAATATCGACAAAGATGCAGAGACCTCAGACTCGAAACCGCTGCTCAGCAACAGCCTTTTGGGAAAATATGAGATTAGCACCTCCGACAAGGCTCCTTGCACCAAGACAATGTATATCATCCTGAAAAAGTATAGCCAGAAAGAAGATGAGTTCCTGTATAGCGAGAATCCCGATGACCCTATGAACAAGAAGGTTGTAGGTGATTTTCAGGAAGACAAACCTGTCTCAGGAAACTTCTCTTTCACCGATCTGGAAAAAAATGTAGAATACAAACTGGCTGTAGGCGAACTTGTTGCTGGAAAGGTAGAGTCTGTCTATGACTATCCTACAACCTATATCTATAAGAGTGACGACCCAAGTATCGTCAACGAAGTGAATACCCGTATTGCAAACCCCACTCCTGTAAAATACCTCAAAGACGGCAAAATCATCATCGATGACAAATACAACCCCGCAGGTCAACCAATTACCTGGTAACGGTTAAAGGTTTGTATTAATGCATAATTCATAATGCATAATTAAGTTTTCGTTATCGTTATCGTTAAGGTTATCGTTAAGGGTTATTGGTTATTGACTTCAGCCTTCATCCCTCAGCCCTCAGCCTTCTTTCGTTTTCGTTTTTCCGCAAGCGAAGGCTCTGCCGTCGTCCCTCGTTATCGTTTTCTCACCTCAGCAACCACATATTCCGACTGAGTACCTATGCGGAACTTGCCGCCCCAGATACCCAGTCCACTGCTGATGTAGTATCTTGTGCCCTTGCGTTGCCACTCACCCCACGAACACTCATACACCCTGTCCGTAATCCATGAGATAGGCCATACCTGTCCTCTATGCGTATGTCCGCTCAACTGGAAATCCACACCCAGCTTTTCAGCCTCCTCCAAATGGTATGGCTGGTGGTCCATCACAATCGTGTACATACCCTTAGGCGCATTCTCCACCAAAGTCTTCAGACTCTTCCTCCTGCGGTTTGTCCTGTCGTCCCTTCCTATCACACATATCTCGCCGTCAATCGTTGCACAACTATCCACAAGCAGATTGATGCCCGCATCCTTGTAAAACTCCCTTGCCTTTTCCTCCCTGCTGAAATACTCATGATTTCCCAGACAGGCATACACCGGAGCCTTCAACCTGCGCAGTTCCTCAGCCATATTCTCCTCCAATAACGGACGCACACTTATATCTATAATATCCCCTGCAATCAGAATCACATCCGGCTTCTCATCATTTATCATATCCACCCATCGAGCCAGTTCACCCCTGTGATGGTGATACCCCAGATGCAGGTCGCTCAGCATCACGATCCGGTAATCCTTCTTTAGCGCCTTTTCTGTCTGCAGAGTCAGTGGCACCCTTACCTTATTGTTATGGTGCATGTTTCCCAATACCAGCAACAACGCGATTCCTCCGGCTATGAACCCGGCACTCATTCCGTTGCTGCGGAACAGATCAAACGGCAACACCCTCACCACGCACAGCACATCTATGCAGAAGAAAACCAAAAACAGATAGAGTAGGGCAATCAGACTCGACGTGCCAATCTGATACAACGTTGACGACAACCACAGCGGCAACCTGTCCAGCATCCCTCCGAAGATAAGGAACATGCTAAGAAAACATGCCGTCATCACCCCTACGGCAGTCCATCGCCACACCGTCTGCAGCGGCAACACCTGCCACGTATGCCACAACACATAAAACAGACTTCCAAATGTTAGAAGCAAAAACAACAGAAAAAACATCATTCTCATTTCCAAATAAATTTGTCGCAAAGATACAAAACCCCAGCGAAACTATATACTAAACCGCAGATTATCCATATCTTTGTGGCAAAAGTTGTTTTCTATGAAAAACAAAAGATATACACTAAGGAAAGTAAATATGAAAAGGACTATCCTGCTGACCATTGCCCTTGTGGTAAATATTATATGTGTCTGCCACGCACAGAACAGCATTGTACGTATGTTTCCTGAAAATGGAGCTGCAGAAGTAAACATCGACACTCACCTGACTCTTACTATGAGTGATGATGTCGTAATAGGGCAGAGTGGATCCGTTTCTGTCTATGATGCAAAAACTGGTAAACTTGTTGACCGCCTGGATATGAGTATTCCTGCGGGACCAACCGAAAGCCAACCAAATAACCCTGCGGCACAATACACACCCGTACCTTATATATATAAGTCGCAGCACATCACTAATCGCAATACCAAACCTGGCACTCCCTCTGGTGTGAATGCCTGGGATAGAAGTCGCTACCAACTCGATATCATTGGAGGGTTCTCAGATGGATTCCATTTCTATCCCATCATCGCTCACGGCAAACAACTGACCATATACCTGCACCATAACATGCTGGATTATAATCATGAGTACTACGTAATCATCGACAAAGGTGTGGTAGGGGGATTCGATGGTATCAAGAGCAAGAAAACCTGGAGGTTCCGCACAAAGAAAAAAGCTCCTGACAGCAATAGAAGACAACTGACCGTTTCTGCAGACGGCAAAGGCGACTTCTCCACCGTGCAGGGAGCAATGGACTTCATTCCCGATTCAATTGCAACGGCACAGGACGGTTATCATGTCATCGTGAAAAATGGCGAATACGAAGAACTGGTATATTTCCGCAATAAACGGTTTGTCACCATCGAGGGAGAATCGCGCGACGGAGTGCTCATCCACTACCCGAACAACGAAGTATTCAATCCGCATCCCTCCGACATCAAAACCAATGAAGTACGTGGCACCTTCCCTTCGCGTCGTGCAGCCTTTGCCGCAGACAACTGCAGCGACCTTACATTCCGCAATCTTACTGTGAAAACAGATTGCAAGGGACAAGCTGAAGGACTCCTCGTGAATGGAGAACGCAACTATTTCGAGAACATCCACATCATTGGCGACGGCGATGCACTGCAAGCCAACGGAAGTTGTTATTGGCAGAACTGCCGCATAGACGGAGGCGGTGACACAATACTTGGACGCGGTCCCTCATTCTTCAACCATTGCACCATAACAAGCTATGGACCATTTATGTGGATTCGCAACACAGAAGCTAATCATGGCAACATATTCATCGACTGCCACTTCAAGGGAATGTCTGATAAGGCAGTACTGGGTCGTCTCCCAAATAATCACGGAAAAAACTATCCACATGCGGAATGCGTTCTGTTGAACTGCACCCTCGAGAATATCCCTTCATCCGGATGGGGTAAGATAGGCGACGAATCCAAAACCGCCACCCTCCTCGAATTCAATAGTCACGACACCGACGGCAACCCGATAGACACCTCAGGCAGAATTCCAGAAATGCGCCAGCTCCACCCCATACACGATGCCCATCTCATTGGCAACTATTCCGACAGTCATTGGGTGCTGGATTGGGAGTGAGGAAATCTCATCCTTCAGCCCTCAGCATTGTCGCCACCGCATGCAATCATGCCAAACGACATTAATAAATTTAAATGTTAATGTTATTCTGGAGTATGATAACTCTCTGGTGGTATTGTATATAATGCTGTTTCTGGGTTATAGGAGTAATACATTTTGCCTCCGTCCTCCCATAGTCCGCTACTAGTGACTGTAAATATTGTTCCCTGCAGCGGCACATATATCTTGTTATCTATTTTCTCGTATGTATAAGGTGTAGAGCTGTCTTTATACAAAGCCAATGTTCCAAGTACCGAACTCGTATTCACTCGATAAAGAAGTTGTTTGTCCGTTAAACCTGGGTTAGCATAGTAGAAGGCACTGGGACTAATATACTCCAACGTATTGTCATCAATGATATGAAGTATAAGGGTATATCCTTCTGTGTGCTCTTTCCGGAGTCCCTCTAATGTCGGAGTGTTATGAAAAAGCATCTGTGCGTCTATCCATATTCGCATAAATTCAATAGTTGTGGGTACATTCTCATTGCCAACAAGTTCGATATACCATTGTCCGTTCGACTTGGTGCCGCCACCGCTGTCGCCACCGCCGCCTTCTGGATTGTTTTTATTATCATCACCGTCGCCGCACGACGATAAAGAAGCGCCTGCAAACAGAATTGCTGCCACAAATAGCAGGACGCTGAAGAATGAATTAATTTTCATAACATTCATGTTTTATGGTTAATATACTGTTATATCAATGCACTTGCTTAGGATTATATTTCTTCCATTTTCCTCCACCATTCTGTAGCAGTCCGTCATCAACGATAACGAATACTTCTTTTTCCTTTCCTTGTGTAATAGTGATTTTATCTCCTTCACGTGTATATACATAGTACGTAGGATTGCTTCCGTAATATGCCAACATACCAATATTAGTACCACCATTCAATTGGTAAAGCAAATCTCGTGAAGAAGTTCCAAATTTTTTTATACCCATACAACGATAATGAGCCAAAGTACTTTCATCAATTATATGGATAAATTCGTTTTTCCATGCAGAGGGATTAGGAACAGTATTAATAAAGTAATATGAATTTGGATCGGGATTTGGATCTACATAATCGGGGTTATATTCATAATGCGGAGCAAAATAATCGCTTTCGCCATCATATTCGCTTTCAAGGAAAAGTATATAAAACTCTCGAGAATTCGTTTTATGTTTATACTCCTCTGCTGTGGCATTGTAACTGGCAAAATCAGCAGACGTATATACTTTCTGGCAATACCATCCGATTATGCCATCTTTTGTAGAAGTGCTGTTTTCTGAAGAACCGCTACTTTCAGGATTACTTTTATCGTCGTCGCTTCCGCATGATGTGAGTGAAGCGCCCGTAAACAGTATTGCTGCAGCGAACAGCAGGACGCTGAAGAATGAATTCTTTCTCATAGCATTTATTTTTTTTGGTTATTTTAAAGGTTGTTTTGGTAAGTTTTCGCTGCAAACGTACGAACATTCCTCAATATATCCAAATGTTTGAATGGAAATAATTTCCACTCGATTTCAGAAAATCCCCCAAATGTGATACAAAAAAATAATTGAATTTATTTTGTTCCGTATTCGCTTACTCGTATATTTGTAACCGAAACAACTCTCTTAACATAAGGACGTCTTATACCGAACATGGTCAGACTTATGATGTTACAATGACATTCGTACGTGAAAGTTACAATGGCGGTGGTGACGGTGCCAGCAATGATTCTATTAAAGGCTAAAACGGAGGTTACGGAGGCGGCGGCTATTAATGTGAAAGAGTGCAATAAACCATTATAGGAGATATTACAAAAACGAGGATGCGTCAATTTAGGCACATCCTCGTTTCGTATGCAATGGTTACATCTTCCCCCTTAGCCTTCAGCCTTCTTTCGCTGAAATTACTTTTGTCGGACAAGCCTTTACGCACTTCTCGCATTTCAGACAATCTGCATGCAGATACCCGACATCACTTCCGCGGCACTCATATGGAGTCAGCTGCATCGGACAAACGCGAGCACACATCTTACACTTCATCTCACAACTGCTATCCACACGAATACGTGTGAATACACGTGGCAGCGGAACCCGTTTCGGAGCTACCCACGACGACAGCGTACCCATCGGGCAGAACGAACACCACGTGCGCGGAGCATAGATAAACGACAGCACCACACCCACAACCGTAGTCAGCAGGATGATATTCCAGAACACCCTTCCCATAGCACCCCAGTCGCCCCAGGCGAAATACATCTGCACTCCGAACATAGTAAAGATAAAACACACCATGAACAGTCTGAACCCGAACGTCCTCACAAACTTAGGAATAGGGCGGTGAGGCGAATACTTCGACAATAACCTGTCATACATATTCCCTCGCGGACACACATGTCCGCACCACCATCTGCCCCTCCATACCGATGTCAATACAGGACCGATCATACAGATTACCGCAGCCCATCCCACAACAGGGAAAAACCATCCCAATACCAAATACGCAAAAATAATCCAATACAGATTGGGACCTCCAACCTCATAATGTCTGTGAAACCTCTTCTGTGCCATATTAAATATATATATATCGCTGCAAATATACAAAAATTTTCTATTTTGATTCATTTTTCGTTATCGTTGAATTCCCAGTTTTTACGTATTGACGCAAATAAATTGTTATTTTGACACATTTTCTCTGAAAGAAAAATTCCTCAATTGCTGAAAAGATTGCAACTTTGCACCAGAAAACAACTGTTGATAGGTTTAATTACATATCTGATTTAAAATAATCATATTTAAAATTATCTAATGACGAATAGTTTTAGAACTATTCAAGCGGGAGTGCCAAGCACCCCCGTTTTTTTATTTTACTAGAAATATAACATAGAATAATGATTAGTGGTTAGCGATGTACATAAAATTGAAAAAATCGTAATTTTATTTGTTAGTATCAAAATAATGACATATTTTTGCCATCGAATTGATAGTATAATGCTATCATATTATATTTTATACTTGTTTAATTATGGCACAGTCAGCAGTTACAGTAAGATTGGATCCAGAGATGAAATTGCAGTTCGATAAACTCTGTGAACAATTTGGTATGAGTGTTAATACGGCATTCAATATATTTGTGAATGCTGTAGTGAGGAGTCGTAGTATTCCTTTCTCCATTCGATGCAATAGTGTGGAGAAGTCACGTGCATTGGATTTATTTATGCAGCAGCGAAATGCTGCAGAGGGTAGTTCTGAGTCTGAGATAACCCTAGATGAAATCAATGCAGAGATTCGTGCTTATAGGAAAGAACGAAGAAAAAAACAGCAGAAAGTATGATATATGCTGTTATAGATACCAATGTGCTGGTGTCGTAACTCCTGCAGAGATGCTCGAGATTTTGAATAGTTAAGAAGTAAATTTTTGCACACCTATCAATAGGAAGGTTAGTCTTTAGCTATTTTGAATTCTTACATTAAGATAATTTCATTCATAGCGATTGATGTTTTTATTCTTGTCAATTTCAATCATTGCGGTGATTCTTTTGAATACATATTTGTGCAATCTGATGCAAAAGAAAATCAGTGCAAATGAACCTATTCCACTTAGATACGGATTTACGTTGAATCCCATTATTATTGCATCATAAATGCCATGCGCTACGACAGGATATGCAAGAATCTTTATAGCGTTCAGGGGCGAATGATCAATGAAGTGATATACTGAGTAGTAATAGCCCATCAGAACTGCAAATGCATAATGAGCAGGAACTGCAAACAGCGCACGACCGATTGCAACAGAGTGCCATGATTCTTCCCCTACGACATACATGATGTTTTCAATGGCAGCGAAGCCCATGCCTACACATACAGCATATACTATTCCGTCAAAGTGTTCATCGAAAAACGGATTCTTTCGTAATACGAGCCATAGAGCCAATAACTTGAAAGTCTCCTCAGGAAGAGCTGCAACAACGAAAGCATTCAATGTGCTGTCAAAAATGGTCGCCTGTTTGCCATCCAGTCCGAATAGTAGGTGTTGAAGTAATAATTCCACAACAATTACCGGAATGATTATTGCCATACCATAAAACATGGACTTGCACAACCACGACTTTGGTTCCGGTAGTGGGTCTTTCCTGAAAATATACATTAGCAGAATTGCTACAGGAAGAATAGCTGCTGCAAAAACGAGAAGTATATTCATTATTATCAGTTTCTGGTAGTGAAGAAAACCTCCTTTCAGCTGCAAATATACAAAACGCCCCCAAAAGGACAAAGGACAAAAAGGACATTTTACAGAAAAGGTGAGTCCCGAAGGGCTCACCCAGTTTTCGTTTTGGTTTTGGTTTTCGTTTTCGTTGAAATAGTTTTCGTTTAAGACTCGTCAGTGCCATCATCACTGCTAGGCAGTGCAACTGCAAGGTTGAACCAGTGCTCAGTGTCGTAGTCGAAGCGGACAGTTGCCGGGATAGTGAAGTTAGACAATACGAATGTCAACTTAGTGCCGTCCTCAGCGTAGGTGCGCTGAACCTGCATGTCAGGCTGACCCTGGATGTGTGGGTCTCCGATTGCTTCACCTTTGGCAGCGTCGATGTTCTGACCGGTGATTTCCACACTGATGTTCTGACCCTGGCTGGCAGTTATCGACACGTTACCACCGCTTACGTCCTGACTTACGCCGTTGAACTGCACAGCTGGGTCGATGCGCATAGTCTTGTCCACAGGAGAGTCGCTTTCGCTCTGGCTTGCGCTGCCCTGAGAGCCACCCTCACCTTCGTTGTTCAGGTAGAGAGCATTGTCCTCATCGAGGTACACCTCAGTAGCACCAGCCTGTGCTGCACCGATTGCTTCGAGCAGAGAACACTTGTCTGTGCCGAGAACCTCTTCGCTCAGTACGAACTTGGAAGTAGAGCGGAACTGAGTGCTGCCGGACTTACGGCTTGCGATTACAGCCACTGCACACACATCGCCGTTGATAGCCTTCCAGCGGAGCTGCTTAGCATTCTCGTCGTATGCCAGGTAGTAGAACTCACCCTGATTGCGACGGCTTGGAGTGCCGAAAGCATTGTCCACGATAAGAGGAGAAGACATAGGAGCAGCGTCACCGTCTTCGGTGCGAGGGTCGAGAATCAAACGTTCGTACTTGAACAGATACTCGCCGTATGCATCCTTCTCCACTGTGCAGAAAGTCACCTGGTCACCGCGCTTCAGGTTATACTGGTTAGCCAGCGAAGCATAAGTGTTTACCGGAACGTCGAGCGTTGCGATAGCGCTGCCTGCGGTAGTGAACGGAGTGATACCCGGATGAATCTGAGTCAGCGTACCCTCAGAGAGATAAACAGCTGCTGGAGTGAACTTCTTCGAACCCAGTTTTGAGAACTGTACGAAGGCAGTGAGCGACATACCCTCATTCACGATTTGTGATGCACGGTCGCGGAAGTAAGCCGCGTTGAGGGAATTGAATCGTGCCATACTGTCGGCACCCACCTTGACACCTTCGAACGAGTGGTTAGCGATATCCTTCATTGCAGAATAGTTGCGTACCACAGTCTTCATGATTACTCGCTGCAGCAGTTGCTGAACAGTCTTACTGTTGTAATTAGAGGCAGAGATTTCGCGAACGATAGTCTTGCCATTTGATGTGTAGTAGATCTTATTGCCTACCTTACCATTTGCGCCCATAAGGTCGCCTTTTACAATAATTGCCATAGTTTTAAAAATTTAAAGGTTTAACAAAATTGGTTAATGGTTAATGACTTGTAACGTTTAACGGTTAAAGGTTAACGGTTAAAGAGTTTTCGTTTTCGTTGAAATAGTTTTCGTTTTGGTTTTCGTTTTCGTTATCGTTTTCGTCCTCAGTTAACCGAAGGCGGAAGAAGAGTGGAAGAGGAGTGGGAGAGACCCTATACCGAAACCTGTGCAATGTGTGATGCATCTCAATTGCGTGTCTTCCTCTGTCGGAATGACGTTGCAAAGGTAATACAAGGACAAAGTGGGGTTGCAAAAAATAAACAAATTAGC
>DDQG01000001.1 GCA_002342585.1 Prevotellaceae bacterium UBA2448 | reverse complement strand
AAATCGGTTTTCTAACTGGCGCGTAAATTTTCTCTAACTGGGAAGTAAACCGGCGCCAACAGTTTATGGCTGTTCGGGATTTTTTTTGTATCTTTGCACCAAAATTACGCAACATGACGATACAGGAATTCAGAGACTACATGGCATCGGGCAAGCCCGTCGTGGGCGGCGGCGATGTTCACATGATGTTCCATCAGTTGTCGCAGGAGGCACTGAAGATAACGGCAGAGATCAACGGCAAATACCACACGCCGGAAGAGTTGCACGCCTTGCTGGAGCAGCTTTGGGGCAGGGAGGTGCCCAAGACGGTAGGCATGTTCCCGCCGTTTCACACCGACTGCGGCAAGAACACCGTCATATGTGAACGGGTATTCATCAACATGGGCTGTAAGTTCCAGGATCAGGGCGGTATCACCATCGACGAGGGTGCACTCATAGGTCACAACGTCGTATTGGCAACCATCAATCACGACCTTGACCCTGCCAAGCGTCAGAGTATGAGTTATGCACCTATACACATCGGCAAGAACGTATGGATTGGAGCCAATGCCACAGTTCTTGCAGGCGTGACCATTGGCGACGGAGCAGTAGTGGCAGCAGGTGCTGTGGTGACGAAGGATGTAGAACCGAATACCATCGTTGGCGGTGTTCCTGCCAAGGTCATTAAAAAGATAGAGGTGTAAACAGACAACTCGGAATTTAGAAGTATGAAAGTAGAATTGCGTAAATGGTCATTGGCTGACAAAAAGGAACTGATAGAATTATGCAATGCCGTTGATATGTCATACTTGTCTGACAGATTGCCGAATCCTTACACGGAATATGATGCTAATTGGTGGCTGAATATGGTTGCCAATAGTGAGGGCATTGACGGAACTTTCCGTGCAATGGTCGTGGATGGGAAGATTGTTGGTAGTGTTTCCATTGAACGAAAAGCAGACATTTACAGGCTTGACGGCGAATTGGGCTACATGCTGTTGAGAGACTATTGGAATCGTGGTCTGATGAGTCAGGCTGTGGGAAAAGTGTGTGAGATTGCAATAAAGGAACTTGGTCTCAATCGGATTACGGCAAATGTCTTTCGTCCCAATTTGGCATCTCAGCGCATTTTACTAAAGAATGGTTTTATACAAGAAGGTGTCATGCGCAAAGCTGTGATTAAAGAAGGTGTCTTTTACGATATACTCATATATGGTTTATTGAAGTAAATTCCAATTTAGCGAACAGACAGATAATGGCAAAACGAGAGTACATACAGGCCAACAAGGATTGGCTGGAGGCAAAAGCCAAGGAGGAAGGTGTCAAGGCACTACCAAAAGGAATTTATTATAAGGTGTTGGCAGAGGGTAATGTCCAAAGTGCAAAGCCCAGTGTAAGAAGTATCGTGACGGCTCACTACACAGGTAAGACTATTGACGGCAAAACGTTTGACAGCAGCCGTGGCGGTGTGCCGTTGGCTTGCCGACTCTGCGACCTCATTGAAGGATGGATCATTGCCATGCAGCAGATGCACATCGGCGACAAATGGGAAGTCTATATCCCAGCCGAAATGGGCTATGGCAAATTCTCCCAGCCAGGCATCCCCGGTGGTTCGACATTGATATTTGAAATAGAACTTTTAGGCATCGCATGACAATGACACAAGAACAATTCAAAGAACTAATTCGTAGTCAGCAGGGCGAACTGAATGCCGTGCTGATGTACCAGAGACTTGCAAAAGTTGTAAAGACAGACAAGGAGCGTGAGACATTCCTCCAACTTGCAAAGGAAGAAGGCCGACATGCCAGTGTTTTCCATGCTTACACCAAAGAGGCATTAAAGCCCAAGAAGACGATGGCAGTCATCATGCCGTTCCTTTATCGGTTGTTGGGAAAGAAGCGTCTATATAAGCTGATAGCAAAAGGTGAATACGCTGCTGCTGTTGGCTATGAGCATATGATTGCAGATTTCCCAGAGGTGGAAAGTGTAAAGAACGACGAAAAACGTCATGGAGATATAATATCAGGATTGCTATGAGTGAATTTAGAGAAATGAGGCGCAAACGCCAACAGCTTTCAGAAGAAGAAAGCATTGCCATATTGCAAAAAGCTACGGCAGGCACTTTAGCATTACTTGGCGACAATGACTATCCCTATGCCGTCCCCATCAGCTATGTCTATGCCGATGGCAGAATCTATTTCCATAGTGCGCTGAGTGGCCATAAAGTAGATGCTATCCGTAAATTTGATAAGGCATCGTTCTGTGTCATTGATCAGGATGAAGTTCATCCAGAGAAGTACACCACTTTCTTTCGTAGTGTGATAGCTTTTGGCAGAATCCATATCATTGAGGACGAAGCTGAGAAGTTGGCTACAGCCCGGATATTTGGTAACAGGTATAATCCTAATCAAGAGGAAGCCTTGCAGAAAGAGTTGGAAAGCGGTCTGTCTCGGATGTTGATGATTCGTTTCGACATAGAGCATCTTACGGGAAAAGAGGCTATAGAACTGATGAAGCAGCGAGAGCAGAGTCAAGCTTGCCCTAAGTCTGCCGAGTCGTGCCAGAACTAGACCGAAAGTCAACTGGTTAAGCATAATATTACAGCAAAATGAAACTGAAGAAACGTAAAATCAAGTATTCAGCAATTTTCTTATCTACAGGTTATGAGGTGGACTGTACTTGTAGATAATCGCACAAATGACCCAGTTCTGGAAACTGAACATGGGCTGTCAATACTCTTGGAAACAGAGCGTCACCGTATCTTACTTGATACGGGAGCCAGCGATATGTTTATCAGAAATGCAGAGCAATTAAGGAGAGACCTCAGTGGAGTTGACTATGTGTTTATCTCCCACGGGCATAGTGACCATGCAGGAGGTCTGAAGCATCTCATTGCAATCAACAACAAAGCCAAGGTTATTGTCTCACCTGATGCCATAAACGAAAAATTCTTCTCAAAACGAGGACATCAGCATAGCATAACAACTGTCTGGCCTAGCATTCACGAAGAACGGCTACTTATAATAAGCAAAACCTGTGAGATAGCCGACGGCATTCATGTCATAGCCCACATACCACAAGTTCATCCTATACCAAAAGGCAACCGAAACTTATTTACAGAAACAGGTGACGGTAGTCTTGTCCATGATGACTTCCGTCATGAACTGGCTTTTTATGTGGACGGACTTCTGTTTACTGGCTGTGCTCATAGTGGTCTGGTAAATATTCTGGAAGCTTGTCCATGGTCTGTTCATACCGTTGTCGGTGGTTTCCACTTGCTCGACGGATATGAAACAAAGGAGGAAATAAATGCTTTGGCTCAAAGCCTGAAAGCAAATTATCCATATACTCAATTCTATACAAGCCATTGTACAGGCGACCAAGTGTTTGAGAACATGAAAAACGTGATGGGTGAGCAATTACAGTCTTTCAAATGTGGGACTATAATAGCATTGTAATTTAACGAGAGATAGTCAAGGACCATGACTTTAAGACCATTTGATATTGATGATGCACCTATTATCCTCTCATGGATAAAGGATAAAACTGATTTTCGGAAATGGAGCGCAGACAGGTATTCATCCTATCCTCCAAAACCAGAGGATATGCTAATGCAATATGCCAACGATAACATTTTCCCTTTTACAGCAATCGATGATAATGGAAAGATTGTGGGGCATCTGATACTACGTTATCCTGATTCATCAAAGACTATTATTCGCTTGGGATTTATTATCATAGATAATCAATTCAGGGGGGAAGGTTATGGTAAACAGATGTTGGAATTAGCCATTCAGAAAGCTGAACAGGATTTCAATGCACACAAAATCACCCTTGGCGTATTCGATAACAATCCCTCTGCCATACGATGCTATGAGTCTGTCGGTTTTATTACTACAGGTACAGCCTCCTACCTAATTGATGGAGAAGAATGGACGGGCAAAGAAATGGAAATACAGGTTATGAAATGTCTGAACTCATAACCGGTCAAGAACTGAAATGGTAAGCGATATGTTTGACAAGCTACTAAATCACAAAATTGTCTCCATACCCGTTTTCTGCACCTTCATACCCATACTCTTATAGAAGGCTGATGCGGAGTCGTTACCTTCCCATACGTTGAGGGTGATGTTATAGCAGCCTATAGACTTGGCGTAGTCGCGCACATATTCAAACAGTGCTTTTCCTATGTGTTTGCCGCGAACCGCCTCGTCAACGCATATGTCATCTATATACAACGTCTTTATGTCTTGTAGCAGTCGATGATTTCTCACCTCAATGAGCTGACAGAAAGCATGCCCCACTACCCCTCCGTCGTCATATACGAATATGGGCTTACTATCGTCGCTGATGATTGCCTCCAACTCTTGTACATCATACTTGGGGGTGTTCGACTTGAAAAGGTCAGGACGGATGCCATTGTGCACAGCATCTGCCTGATACAACAGTTTTATCAGGGCATTAATGTCTCCTTTATCGGCTTTTCTTACCATTTTAGTTTACAACTTGTTTTTTCCGTTCAAGTTGCAAAGGTACAAAAAATAGTTTATTCCTCAACTTTTTTTATGTGTGCACATATTTATATAATGAACATATTGCGTTTTGGAATTAATTGCGTACTTTTGCTATCGGAAATATTATCCTAAAACCGAAACAAAAATGAAAAAGACTCTTTTAATGATGGCAGCACTCCTGACTATTAGCCTGAGTGTCTGCTCACAAGCAAACAAAACAAAGGTGAACAAAAACAGGAAAGTGTTAGTAACCTATTTTTCTGCCTCGGGTGTGACAAAAGGCATTGCACAGCAACTGGCTGAAGTAGCTGGTGCTGACCTGTACGAGATTAAGCCAGATAAACTCTACACAGATGCCGACCTCGACTGGCGCAACAAACATAGCCGTAGCAGCGTGGAGATGCAGGATAAGAAATCGCGTCCTGCTATCAGCGGGAAAGTCGCAGACATGAAGAAGTACAGCATTGTCTATGTAGGTTTTCCTATCTGGTGGAACACCTGCCCGAGGATTATCAACACCTTCTTGGAGTCCTACGACTTTCAGGGCAAGACCGTCATTCCTTTTGCCACCTCCGGTAGCAGCAGCATCAAGAATGCCTGTGAAGACCTGAAAGCTACCTACCCCGACATCAATTGGAAAGAAGGTAAATTGCTTAACCGAGCTTCGAAGGAAGACATAAAAAAGTGGGCAGAGAGTAATCAATGACTATGGAGCCAAATGAAGTATTTCCTCTTTTAGCTTTAACATGAATAGCATGTTTGACATGATAGATGCCACCGGGGCGGGCGACAAGAGAGACCCTCGTATGCAAAATGTGGAGGCTGAGATGATTCGGAGTCATGAACTATGTCTGAAAATCTCATCCAATGTGGTAGTTGGCGGTGTACCTGCCAAAGTGATTAAAAAGATAAAGGTATAAACATCACCGGCAACTGACAGAAGGAGCCACAGTGTAGGGAGCACAACTCAGGTCGATAGTGATGGCAGGAAGTAATGCTGCATCTGAAGATCCAGCAAATCCGTGACGAACTCATTTTATACATTATTATAATTAACACATATTACATTCGGGAAAACCCCTGAAACAGCACTTGTATAAACAGTATATAAAGTACAGCTCCTCATTTCTATGATTTCCAGCGCCAGGTTTTCTTGACAAGCATAGTTATTCTATTTTTTATGGTGTGCAGATGGAAACGTTTGCTCAGCACAATCAGAAATACTGCAGAAAGGATAAGTACTATTCCGACGGCAAGGCGAAAAGTAAACGATTCGCCAAAGACCAGGACACCGATAGCCACTGCCGTCAGTGGTTCCAAGGCTCCCATAATAGCTGTAGGTGTGGCTCCAACCTCGTGAACAGCGATAGTCATGAATACCAAGGAAAGCACAGTTGGCATCAAGCCCAGCCAACAGGCAAAGAACCACGCACGGGGCGAGGGCGGCAACATCAGATGCAGTTCGGGCGAAGTAAACGAATAAGCCAAGAGACAAGTTGCACATATCAGCAGTACATAAAACGTAAGTTTCATTGTTGACATGCGAATATTCGATTGGTTGACAATTACAATATACACGGCATAAGTTAGTGACGACACCATTACCAAAAGTATTCCTATCATGCTAAGCGACACACCTGCATCACCCTTATAAAGGAGGCAAATACCAACCAAAGCAAGGATAATGGAAGTAATGGTAGTAGCCGTAACCCTCTCTCGGAAGAAAGTTGCCATGATGACAGCAACCATCACAGGATAAACGAACAGAATAGTGGAAGCTATGCCCGCATCCATGAAGTGAAAACTCTGATAATACGTGATACTCGACGCAGCCATCAAGACTCCAAGACTTGCCATCGTAGCCAGTTCACCTCTCGTCACAGCAAGATTCTTACGTTTTGCTGCCAGGATAACACCCAGTATCACCGTAGCAATAGAAAAGCGGAAGAACAGAACCGACGCCGTATTCACGCCCTCCGCATAGAGTGGTAAAGCTCCTAAAGGGTTCGTACCATAACAGATAGCAGCCAGTATACCACAGATTATTCCTTTATGTTTCATTCTAATACTTAGTGAAGTTGTACTTTGCTCTCAGTTCTGCTTTCTTTTCTTCAGTCTGAGAAGTAAAGTAACCTTTCCAGCCTGGGCAGAAGTTAATGTGCCAACGCCAGAATCTTCCTAATAATGAATTGGGCTTTTTGTCGTAGTGAGCCCTAAACTTACATGTTTCACAATTGTGTGCCATAAGAACTTATTATTTTATTCAATTTATAATGTATGGCACAAATGTACGAAAAAACAGCATTTTATACAAACAGTTAGGATAGAATCAATCGTAATACTCTACCTTTAATTCTTCGCTGACATCGAAGTCCTCTTGGGAACCATCGTCGTAGGTGTAGATGATACGAAGACCACGATAGGTGGAGGGTACTTTCAGGGTTTCCAAAAGGTGCCATCTGGGACGTCCGAAGTCGTAAGATTCCCTGTCTAAAAGCAAACGGTTGGAAACGAAGTCAAACTGGTAGTAACCGCCTCCGATACACTGATCGCCTGGCTTCAGCAGGTGCTTGTGCTGGTTCACCATTCCGAGGCGAAACACCCCATCCATCGTGATTATGAATTTGGGAAGTAACATACTATTAATCTGTAACTATTTCATTGAAATGTTCCTTGCCCCAAACGATCAGAGCAGTGAGTGCAGGCATCAGCGATTTGCCCGTATCAGTAAGAGAATACTCCACACGAGGAGGAACCTCTGGATATACCTCGCGATGCACAAGATGGGTCTGTTCCAAATTCTTCAAAGTCTGTGAAAGCATCTTCTGGGAACAATCTGTCATCAGACGGCGAATCTCATTAAAACGCAACACACCTGTATCGCTGGTGTGAAGCATATAGAGCACCAACATAGACCACTTGTCGCCAAAACGACTTACCACTTGCCTGATAGGACAATTAAAATACTGTGCTTGAATATCTGCCATTTTTTTTAGTTGAAAGTTGAGAGTTGACAGTTGAGAGTTATCGTTATCATTGCAAAAGTAACAAATAGTTACCAAGTAACGACATTATACTGTGTTAATGTAAGTTAATGTAGATTGTGAAGAAGTTCGATAACATCTCAATTCCTACTTTTTGGTAACTATCCCACCAAAAAGTGCCTTCTTGTGGAAATTAAAAAGTCGCCATACCTTTGCAGCGTCAAAACAAAACAACAACATTTTAAAACTTTAGAAATTATGAAACAGATTGAGACAATTAAGGAAGGCAAGAACTTCAAAGCAGTGAGTGTAGGTAAAGTAAATGAAATCATCGAACATGAGTTGCCAATGGGAGCTGACTTTATTATAAAAGGTAAGGTGTTCGCAGGACAGGCAGTAGGAGCTACAGGTAGCGAATTCTCATTCCAGACTCTCGTTCCTGGTCAGGATAGCGGTTTTCTTCACACCCATAAAACTCACGAAGAACTCTACATCATCCTAAAGGGTGAAGGTAAGTATCAGGTAGATGGAGAAATTTTCCCAGTTAGCGAAGGCACAATTATTCGTGTATCTCCAGATGGCAAGCGTGCACTGAAGAACACAGGCAAAGACAACCTGACAATGCTCTGCATCCAGTACAAAGCAAATGCCTTCACAGAGGCTGACAGTCCAATGACTGATGGTGTTATCCTACAGGACGAACTGAAATGGTAAGTAATATGTTTGACAAAGCTATTCAGTTTCTGAAAGACCACAAAGAGATTGCCCTTGCTACCAGCGAGGGCAATCTGCCTAAGTTGCGCATCTTCCAAATCATGAAGCAGGAAGGGCACGTGCTCTACTTTGCCACTTCTGCCAAGAAAGCCGTTTGGAACGAATTGCGTCAGAACCCCAATGTGGAAATTTTAGCCTATAAGGGCAACATCTCTGTTCGTTGTTCAGGAATGGTGAACTTCAACGTTGAGGATGATGTGAAGCGATGGATTTATGACAACAATCCCGTACTGTCCCGTCTCTACACAAGTTATGACCAGATGGAATACTTCTGTCTGCCCATAGCAGAGATGGACTATTACGACTTATCGCCCACTCCACCCGTTTTTAAGCATTTCGATTTAATCGCAGGCGATGTGGGAGAAGGTTTCGTTGGTGAGAGATTTAAAGGCAACAAAATTAATACTTTGTAAAGTTATATTATGCTCTATTTGGCGATATTTACAAAAAAACAAAGAAAAATTAGTAAGACGAGAAAATTATCTGTAACTTTGGCTTCACAAAGTTATTGGTTATGATGAAAATGATTACAGAGAAGTCTCCGAACAACAGTTGGATGGTCATAATACTCTTTGCAGTTATGAGCTGCATAACCTCGACTGTGTCGGCAGGAAACTTCTTTCGCAGGCTTGACAGTTTGCTAGCGGTGAGATACTATAACAGTAAGATAGACACAAATTATGTAGTGCGCCCAAAGACAAAGTGGACACTTAAGGCTCGCTACAATCTGTCGGGAAACAGGATTGAATCGGAAGGAAGAGAAATGGGTTCGCATTTCAAATCGGAGATAAATTCCAATTTCAAATCTACTTTCAGCGTGGGGGCTACCTACAGAGGCTTTTCTCTGGCTCTTGCCCTCAACCCTGCCAAACTTGCTGGGAAATACCGCGATTACGAGATAAATTTAAACTCTTACGGCAAGAGTTTCGGTTGGGATTTCATCTATCAGAATGCTAAGAACTTTAATGGTTGGTACGATCAAGACGGGAAACCTCGTATTGACTTACCTGCCGACAAACTGACTGTGATTACATTCAATCTGAATCTTTATTACGCTTTCAACAATAAGAAATTTTCCTATCCGGCAGCATTCTCACAGAGTTACATACAGAAGCGTTCGGCAGGCAGTTTTCTGTTGGCTGCTTCAGGTATGCACCAAAGAGCAAACTACAAATGGGAGGAGACTATAAAGTTGTTGATGACCAACATCGGTATAGGTGCCGGATATGCCTACAATTTCGTGCCCGGCAAGGGGTGGCTGCTGCACATCTCTGCCCTTCCCACTTTCATAGTTTACAGTCACACATCAGTGAAATTAAACGATGTGAAAGTACCTCTGCACTATAATTTCCCTGAAGTAATCATTACTGGTCGCGGAGCTGTAGTTCACCAGATAAAGAATATATTCTACGGTCTGTCGATGGTGTATAACTTCTCAAACATCGGTTCAGAGGAAACTCTTACAGTGCACAATCAGAAATGGAGATTGCGCGCATTCTTTGGCATTAGACTATAACGGTAAGTTAAAACAGTTCTTCGTGGTCATAGCGGTGCATGCTACGAATGAGTTTATGAGCTGCAGTTTGAGCCATTGTTTCGTAGGCACTTTCGCTTGGATGTAGGTGATCACCACTGTCGAATCCGTCAGCAAAAGCCTTTGGATTGGTAACACTGCGAACGGCTGCATCGAAGTCGATACAACCATCGAAAACGGGTGATGTACGCAACCATTCATTAAACTGCTGGCGCATTTGTTCACGGTTTTCGTTATATGTGCGCCAACCGAATATTGGCAACAGAGTACCGCTCCACACCTTCAGTCCTTTTGCCTTAGCAGGTTCTACATAGATTTTAGTTACACCATCTATCATCTCCTCTACCGTAGGCAGGTCACTCCAGGGACGGAAAGGATTGACATCAGTACCCACAGGATGGATGATGTCATTGATGCCGTGTTGGATAATCAAATCGGTAGCTCCGGCTACATTCATCTCAATTGGGAAACGAGTTGCACCCTTCAAGCCATAAGCCTGATAAGTGATGCAGTCGTACTGACGCAGGATGCGAGTTCCACTGACGGCACGCCGAATGACAGAAGCATTTGTGCCAAAAGCAATCTGAGCCATATAGTCGGGCCACGACTGAGCAGTGATGGAATCGCCGTAGCAAACAATTGCATGATTCTCTGCTGAAGTAAAGATGTCTATAGTGTTGAGAAAATAGAACCAGTTGGTGCTGCGGCTCAAATCGAGGGGCAGTTCGTCAGCCTCTGCATAGTCGCCATAAGCATAGAAACCCTTGGAAAGCGGACCAGTGATGAGTGTGCCGCTATTCATCTGGGTAAAATCCTTCAGATAAAAACTCACCTCGATGGTATCACCACGATGTACAGCATAACTGATTGCATCGCTTTCCGTCTCTGTGCCAGGCTTGAGTGTAACACTCTTTTCGCCAGCAAAAGTAATGGGTGTATGGCCCACAAATACTTTTGCAAGGGTTACGGGTTCGGTACCTGTGAGATTGGAAAAACGGAAACGAAGCATGGTGCCGTCGAAGCACATACGAACGGGATAGCGAAGGGTTAAGTCCTTGGCATATACAGCCTCACGACGATTGGTGATGGAGGTAGCATTGCCCCAACAGGCAACCCATTTCATTGATTCGGAATCAGTTTGAGGTGACATATTTAACTATCAGATAAGTTCCAAGAATTTGCAACAGCAGACCTGGCCAACCAAGTGTGAAGTCCTGAACGGTAGCACTGATGCCACCTGTGAGGAGCAGTTCACCGAGTCCGCCAAAAGCCTCACTTGCAAGAACCACACCTATAATCATAAGCAGCGAAGCACTGCGGAAATTTTTTGCAGCAAAACCTGCGACGAGTGCCAGTATAACGAGTTTCAGCATCATAACCTGAAGCACACCACAAGCAGGCATTCCGAATGCGTAATGGTTAACGATAGGCGAAGCAACTGCAGCCAGCAGTCCTACCTTCCATCCCAGTTTGTAAGCTCCGGCAAGAATGACCAACGACAGCGGAGCAAATATGATGCCGCCCTGCGGAATGAGGTGGAACAACTGAGGCAGCACCATGTTGCAAACCACAAAAGCGGCAGCCCAAATATAGGTCTTCACCTCGTCAAAATTCAGTGTATAAAGTTTTACGTTTGTTTCCATAGTTTTTATCAAGAATTTGAGAAACCTCGTAAATACCGCCATAGAATGATGCCCGAAGTGCCCCTGCGGGGAGGGCATAACATTCTAGAGGTATTAAGCGGTTCGCATTTGTCAATTTGAGAATTGGCTATCGTTTACCGAGGTCTTTTAACCGTTAACCATTAACCATTATTTCGTAGCCACCACTTCGATTTCCACCAGAGCGCCCTTCGGCAAACTCTTCACAGCTACGGCAGATCGGGCAGGGAATGGTTCTGCGAAGAAATCTGCATATACGCTGTTCATGTCAGCAAAGTCGTTCATATCTGCCATGAACACAGTGGTCTTCACCACGTGAGCCATTGTTAGTCCAGCCTCCTCAAGTACAGCCCTCACGTTGAGGAGCGACTGACGAGTCTGTTCCTTGATACCACCCTCCACTATATTGCCTGTAGCGGGATTGATAGGAATTTGTCCGGAAGTGTAAACAAAACCGTTAACATCTATTGCCTGGCTGTAAGGTCCGATTGCCGACGGAGCCTTAGCTGTACTGATTACTTTTTTCATAACTTTATTCTTTTTCAAAAAAATATATGGCAAAAGTACGGATAATTGTCGAAAAACACGTAAACATGACAACAGTTTTAAAAGTATTTATGATATGAAAAAAGATTATCACAGGTAAAGAGTTATAGACTGGAGGCATAAAGGTTATTTTTGCATTTGTCAAAACTTTTGTATCTTTGCAACGTTTTTATAATTCATTCAACTATGAACAACGCAGATTTTTGGGCATCCGTCCGTACTATTATTGCCGAAGGTTTTACGCCTGAAGGTCTGCAAAAATTGGATAGTTATGCAGCAGAATTCATTAGCGGGCGATTGGTATATCAACGATTTTCACCGCAGGAACAGCATGGCTGCGCAGCGGGAGGTCATGCAAATGTCATTGCATCCTTGCTCGCGGGAGCAGAAGTTAGCTCAGATAGCCAGAATACAACAGCACTCAGCGACTTCGAAAGTGAAAGCAAACGCGGAGCGCAGCAGGAAATAGCCATAGAGCAGTGGGCAAAAGCTGTTGGATTATGGACAGATAACGTAGACAAGAAATTACCACTTTCACTCGGTGAACAAATTGCTGAAGGTGGTGAAGCTAAGGTATATGATCACGGCGCCACTCTTATAAAAAGTATTGGCCTTGACTATTTTATTCAGCCAATATTTGCACTTGACCGCATAGCACTTCATAATACTTATTTTCCAGAGACCCGACTGACTGTAATCGGCTTTGGACGAGATAGCCAGGGAGAGTTTAAGATAATTGCAGAACAACCATTTATTGACGGGCAGCCTGTAAACGATGTAGAGATTGCAGACTTTATGCAAAAAATGGGATTTGAGTTGAAGAATCCTCGCAATTGGACATACGCAACACCCGACATTTATTTAAGCGACATGCATGATGAGAATATCATACGATCTACAGCAGGTTCAATCTTTGTTATCGATTGCGCCATTCGAATCAATACTCCATAGTTGCGAAACGGAGGAACAAGAAAACTTACTACCAATGAGGTTCTCAATCTATAATTTATTCAAAAATAAGAATAAAAAGTACGGATAATTGTCGAAAAACACGCAAACATTCTCACAGTTTTAAAAGTATTTATGATATGAAAAAGAATATCGCAGGTAAAGAGTTATAGACTGGAGGCATAAAGGTTATTTTTGCATTTGTCAAAACTTTTGTATCTTTGCAACGTTATTTTTGTACTTAAATAGTTGCCTGATTTGAAAACTTTTCACATCTTTGCACCATGAAAACCGAAAGAACCATATCTGCGTATAAAACATACTTTAGAGACTTCATAAACACACTTAGCGATGCCGAAGCCCGAAAAGTGTTCTACGTTATTGATATGTTGAAAACTCAGGAAAGAGTAAATGCAAAATTTGTCAAGTATCTTCGTGAAGAAATTTTCGAACTTCGTGCAGAACATAGTGGCAACATCTTTCGCGTTTTCTTTATTTTTGATGAGGGTAATGTGGTTATGCTTTTCAATGGATTTCAGAAAAAAACTCAGAAGACGCCACAGAATGAGATAAACAAGGCTATACAATTAAAAAAAGAATACTATGCAGGAAAGAAATGACATAATGAGCGTAGATGCAATGATGGACGAACGCTATGGAAAAGTAGGCACACCTGAACGCGAAGCTTTTCGCAAAGAGGCATACTCCTATTGCGTAGGACAGATTATAAGTGATGCTCGCAAACGCGAGAAAGTCACTCAGCAAGAATTGGCACAACGTGTAGGGACCAACAAGTCATACATCTCCCGTATTGAGAATGGTAGCGTAGAACCTGGGGCAGGAATGTTCCTAAGAATCCTCAGTGCTCTCGGTCTTCATTTTGAAGTGTCACAGCCACTTGCTTTCGGGTAAGATGCAAATAATATGAAATAAAATATATACAAAATGATAATGAATAATTAAAAAATTGCAAGACATAAGACAGAACATCGGCTTTTGATTCTTGTTTCTGATAATTGGGGAATTAGAAGAAATCACCAAGAACTGAAGTAGATAGTTCACGCCAATGGCGTGGGCATTTACTCGTTTAAGGTGATAGGTTTTCCCCAATACCTCAGAAACATAAACGAAGTTAATTGCTCACGTTTTTTATGCAAATGAGGAACAAATACTAATAGACATAATTAATTACAATAACCTATCATCAATTAAAATACCGATATTTCACTATGAGTTCAAAAAAAAATTCTTTAGACTTCGAGAATGATAGTCAAAAAAAGAAAGCAAGTCAAAATGATTTTTATTCTAAACCTCAACAAATGGAATCTACACAACAAATTGAGGAAATAAGTATAAACAATTTCTTTGGAATAAACCTAGAAAAATCCCCTAATACCACATGGAAGTACATAGGTAAGGACAAAAATGAAACAATATATGAATACACAGGAATAGACTCAACTAAATATATTTTTGAATCGTGCTCTGCTCATATTTTCCCAAATCGTCAAACTGAATTTTTGTTTTCAATTACTTTCAATCTCGAGAAAGCACAAAAGATAGTATATATGCTTGAGCATGCATTTGGAGGAAATACAATGGACTCATTATGGGAATATAGTTCTGAAAATATACATAAGCTTCTTGAATGTTACAACTACATCAAATGGGAATATAAAGGATGCCAAATTGCATATCTTTATATGGAAGATGACGAAAAATTAAGTCTTCTAGTTAAAACACCGTTCTATAACTCTGAATTTCTTGATAAAAATGATTTGATTTTTGACGACATAATTATAACATCTAATGGGTTCAAACTTCCTGTAGAAATGAGTAGGTTCAATGCACAAGTTCCCAAATTAAAAAAATACTTGCTTTTTTTTGAAAATAAAGATTGGATTGACGAAGAAAGCATTCCTAATTTCATGGCTTCAATGTTAATAAATGGAGAACTTCACGCATTTGATCTAAACACAAGAAAAATTTACTTCAAATACACAAATCAAGAAATAGAAAAAAAAATGAAAGAAGGTTATTGCGCAACAATTGCCGTAACTGATTATGAGATAAAAAAAGATAATATTGAGATAATACTATATGTAGAGTTTATTAAGCTTAACAATGAAAGAAACATAGGAAAAGAACATAAAAACTATGACACTACATATGAACTAAATTACATAGACGAACAGAATCACGATCAGTCCAAAGTCATAAAAAACGCAAACATGAATTCTTTCGTTGTAGGAATCAAATTTAGAGATAATTATAAGAACTTGCTTGCGAATTTACAAATAGGAATGGAACTACTAATTAAAGCTGAACCAGACAATGAATATGACAAGAATGCTTTAGCTGTATATAACGGTGAAGAACAACTAGGATATATCCCTAAAAAAGATATTCCTGCAGTAACTCTTAATTTAGAAGATGCTTGCACGACAGCGGAAATTATAAATATAGACGAAGAACACATTCAATTAATTATACCAGTTAAATTTACAAAGCTCATAAATATGAGTGACAATGAACTTAAAGGATTCACATTTAGCAAAACAGAGAGAATTAAAGATGACACTGGCTATCACGAGTTCATATCACCTATATCTAAGGAGCAATTCGTTGAAGGAATAAATAATCAAAGAAAAAAATAGAATCAGAGCCTAATATATAAACACATTAAGACGGTAGACATCTATTTTTTTTCAAGAACTTTAATAGACTAATCAAACAAGAAGTATTTTATCGCAAGCGGATTACAATAAATACAAGAAGTCGGTATTTTATTGCCCAGATATAAGAATAAATGCCCAAGGTTTATATTTTATTCAAAACGAGTTGTAATAAAATTAAAAACAAAAGAATTGATTATAATAGATTGGAGATAAATATCATAAGTAATGGTTTTATTCTAATAGGCTAGCAATAATAAAATAGGGATCAAGTTTTTATCCCCGACGTCGTGGAATAAAAACTTTTTTGTATCTTTGCAGCAGGAAACGAAAAGAAAAGGAATTGGATATGGCAGAACTGAAACTTATGACAGTTGACGACTTGTACATTTCGCCGTTCGTAGCACGACGGGTGTATAACGAGGACGGAGTGATGAGTTGGGTGCCCATTGAGCGCAACGTGAACCCGACCGGCATGCCTGTAGTCGATTTTATTGCGCGTTCGCTGGCTGAGGGGCGCAGCAACATGGAGTGGATTGCAAGACAGTTGGGCTGTTCGGGCGCAGACCTGCAAGGATGGAGCCGCGCGATGACCGGCATGGATTTCCGCGAGTTCCGACGCGCATATTTGTTCCGAGTGGCTGACGACCTGATGCGCTACACGTCGCTGAGCATCGACGAGGTGGCTCGCCGCAGCGGGTTCTGCAGTGCCAGTCTGCTCAGTCAGCAGTACAGAAAGTACCGGAACAGGACGCCAGTCGAAGTGCGCCAATCCATTCGCCAGCCTCGCGACGAAGACCGCTACAAGGTATGGGGATGACGTCGCTGACAGAAATAAATCCGGTAAATTAAAAAACGATGTTATTATGGAGTCGAGGGCTACCGGCGGCTGAAGAACATGGTTTCGCGTAAGAAAAAATAACTACATTATGAAAAAAATACAAACTGACAAAAAACAAGACATACTACACGGCCTGCGCGACGGCATTCCCATTGCGATGGGTTATTTTGCTGTTGCATTCTCGCTCGGCATTATTGCCGTGAAGGCAGGACTCACAGCTCCGATGGGTTTTCTGAGCAGTTTTTTCACTCGCGCCTCAGCCGGAGAATACGGCACATACACACTGATAACAGTCAACGCTGCCTATGTGGAAGTGGTTGCGATGTGTCTGGTGGTAAACCTGCGATATATGTTGATGAGTGCTGCCCTCTCCCAGAAAATTGCTCCGAAGACATCCTGGTGGCATCGTTTGCTGATGGCATGCTGCATCACCGATGAGGTATTTGGCATTTCCGTTGCTCATCCCGGTTACACTCCCCCAGCCTACACCTATTCCGCAGCACTCATCTCAACTCTCTTCTGGGCATCGGGATGTGCGTTGGGCATTGTAGCAGGCAGTCTGCTACCCCAGCAAATGGCTACTGCTCTCAGTGTTTCGCTCTATGGTATGTTCCTGGCTATCATCATTCCTCCATGTCACAAGGACAAGAATGTGCTATACACACTGATTGTGAGTTTCACGCTGAGTGGTCTCTGTGCCATAGCTCCCGTAGTGAGCCAGATGAATAGCGGTATGCGCACAGTGGTACTGACAATTGTAATTTCCGCCGCTGCAGCATGGTTAAAACCTATAAAGATTAAGGCAGATGGAGAATTATAGAATTGCAATATACATCCTCATTGCCATCATCGTCACAAATCTGATTCGTGTAGTTCCGATGGCACTTATTAAGGGACCTATTCACAACCGTTTCGTACGGAGTTTTCTCTACTACGTTCCCTACGTCACATTGGCTGTAATGACCTTTCCCGACATGATTCTCACTACCCCCACCCCTCTACCCGGAGTGGTAGCCCTTATAGCAGGAATAATAGCAGCATGGTTCCGACTTGGACTCTTCCCCGTTGCTGCTATCTGTTGCGTCATCGTTTATCTGATGACACTATAATAAGGAAAAAAGGGAGTTATAGAGGAGTTATAGAGGAGTTATGGAGGAGTTATGGAGGAGTTATGAAGGAGTTATAGGGACGATACTGCATCAGATTGGTGCAAACACCCTTTACTATTGTCACTTTAACTCCCATTTAACTCCCCTTTAACTTCTAAAAATTTACTTAGTATAAAGAGCTACAATCGTTTCATACTTCTCCTGTTTTCCTGAGACAGGTTTTGGTTCTCCGTTTTTCTTTCCGTATTCATAAACCTGCTCGAAGGTGAGTTTCCCGTCTTCGAAATCCTTACCTATTCCCTTGTCGAACGAAGCATAACGTGCCTTCTTCATAGCTGGCAACTCGCTCTTCTCGATAATCGCAGCAGCGTTGAGCAGTGCACGAGCCAACGCATCCATACCACTGATATGTGCAAGTACGAGATCTTCGAGGTCGATGGAAGTGCGGCTTATCTTAGCATCGAAGTTTGTACCGCCAAAACCGAATCCACCGTTACGTATGATTTCGAGCATAGCCTGAGTGAGTTCGAAGTTATTGATTGGGAACTGGTCGGTATCCCAGCCGTTCTGTGCATCACCTCGATTAGCATCGATAGAACCCAGCATACCTTCATCGACGGCACAGGCAAGTTCGTGTTCGAAGGTATGTCCTGCCAACGTGGCGTGGTTCACTTCTATATTCAGTTTGAAGTCCTTATCGAGTCCGTGAGCACGAAGGAATCCAATTACAGTCTCTGCATCTGAATCGTACTGATGCTTTGTTGGTTCCATAGGTTTCGGTTCCACAAGGAAGTTACCCTTGAAACCTTTAGCACGTCCATAGTCGCGAGCCATTCTGAGCATTGTAGCCAGGTGTTCCTTCTCTCGTTTCTGGTCTGTATTGAGAAGCGACATATAACCTTCACGGCCACCCCAGAACACATAATTCTGTCCGCCCAGCTTTATAGTTGCATCTATAGCGTTCTTAATCTGAACTATTGCGCGGGCTACCACATCGAACTCAGGATTAGTACTTGCTCCGTTGGCATAACGCTTATGTCCGAACACATTTGCCGTTCCCCACAAGAGTCTGATGTTAGGATATTGTTTCATCTTCTCCAGCGCATAGTCGGTGATAGCCTTCATGCGAGCCTCATATTCTTCCACATCGTCACTGTCTTCGATAAGGTCTATGTCGTGGAAACAGAAATAGTTGATTCCAAGTTTGTCCATAAACTCAAAACCGGCATCCATCTTGTCTTTTGCACGCTGCAACACGTCGGCAGACTTATCCCACTCGTAGAAACGGGTCTGACCGCCAAACTGGTCTGCACTCGCACGACCCAGTGTGTGCCACCATGCGATGGCAAACTTAAACCAGTCTTTCATCTTCTTGCCCAAAACGACTCGTTCTGGTTCGTAATAATGGAATGCCATCAGATTCTTGCTGTCCGGTCCCTCAAAAGGAACTTTTCCTGTAAAAGCAAAATACTCTTTCATAATGTTTTTAGATTATATAGGTTAATAGGTTAATTGTTTAATGGGGTTAATAGGGTTAAGGGGGGTGATTGGGGGTAATAGGGGCAAGAGTTGCATTAAAGAACTTTACTCAGCACTTCTTTCCAACGATTATAGGCGGCTAGATGAGCTTCAAGCTGTGCAGAATCGGGTTCGATAACCGCGAGACGTTTCAGAGTTGAGAAAGCCTCTTCGCTGTTCTTGTATATCCCGGCTCCTATTCCTGCGCCCTTCGCAGCGCCCACTGCTCCATCGGTTTCGTAGAGTT
Organism: Prevotellaceae bacterium UBA2448; assembly: GCA_002342585.1. Taxonomy (GTDB): domain Bacteria; phylum Bacteroidota; class Bacteroidia; order Bacteroidales; family Bacteroidaceae; genus Minthosoma. Next base: position 80,666 of record DDQG01000001.1, on the reverse strand, counting down.
CGATGGTTGCTCCGCAAGTGTTAGCAAGTGTGTTGCGGAACGTAGGCGAAAGGAACATATTCGCCTTGCCTGCATGGATAGTTCCGATATTCATGCCCATCTGTTGCATAACCTCAATTCCGTAGCAGAACGAGAACACAATACCTTCCTGAGCGGCACGCATGATATGAGCCTTCGTGTGAGTGTTGAAGTTCAGTCCGTGTATGCTGCAACCTGTCTCACGATTCTCCAGCACTCGTTCTGCTCCGTTGCCAAACGGAATAATGCTCACTCCATCGCTGCCTACAGGAACCTGTTCTATCATAGCATTCATGTCGGCATAAGAGATACCCTCCGGGGCCACATTGCGGCGAATCCATGCATTGAGAATTCCCGTGCCGTTAATGCAGAGCAACACACCCAGACGGTTTTGCTCCTTTGTATAGTTTACATGTGCGAAAGTATTCACTCTCGACTTAGGATCGTAATTCACATCACCCAATACTCCATATACTACTCCACTGGTACCTGCCGTAGCAGCTATCTCGCCAGGATTAAGCACATTGAGCGAGAGCGCATTGTTTGGTTGGTCGCCACTACGATAAGCAATCGGAGTTCCTGCCTTGAGCCCCAGTTCACCGGCTGCCTGTTTCGATACTTCCGACTGCACACAGAACGTAGGAACAACATCGGGCAACAACGACTCTTTGAAACCGTAATAGTTGAAAAGAAAACCTGCAGGACGTTTCTCTGCAAAGTCCCACATCATTCCCTCACTAAGTCCGCCAATCGTCGTATTGACAGTTCCGCTCAGACGCATAGCGATGTAATCGCCAGGCAACATAATCTTATATATATGTTCGAAAATCTCAGGTTCGTTTTCTTTCACCCATGCCAGTTTTGCAGCAGTGAAGTTACCGGGAGAATTGAGCAGATGACTCAGGCACTGTTCTTCGCCAAGACTCTCGAAAGCCTTCTCGCCATACGGCACAGCACGTGAATCGCACCATATGATAGAAGGACGCAGCGCACGCAGATTCTTATCCACACACACCAGTCCGTGCATCTGATACGAGATACCTATCGCTGCCACCTCGTCTGCCTTAGCTCCCGTCTCATTCATCACCTCAGCCAAAGCAAGTTTCATATTCTCCCACCACATGTCGGGTTCCTGTTCTGCCCATCCGCTACGCACGGAGATTATGGGTGCTTCCTGTTTCGGGAAAAATGCAGAAGCGGCACACATTCCGGTATCAGCATCCACAAGTGATGCTTTTACAGAAGAGCTTCCGATGTCAAGTCCCAAAAGATACTGTTTAGCCATATCGGTTCGGGTATTAGATTGTTTTCAGTGGCAAATTTACAAATTTAAGAATAATGTTGAAAACATTTTTTATATATTTGCATCAGAAAAAACAGACAGATTACGAATGCGACCGACAATCAGTTACATACAACAGAAATTCGAAGAGTTCAACCAACTGTGTTTCGAGGGGAAACTCCTTCCCCTCCCCTTCAAGTTGAGCCGTGCTCGCACATATCTGGGTCAGATTGCATATAAACGCAGGAGGAAATTTTCACTCCTTGGATTAAGGTCTGGCGGAGTGGAATACTACGATTTCGTGTTCCGCATCTCCACCCTTCTTGACTTACCGAAGGAGGAGGTTGATGACACCATCCTGCACGAGATGATACATTATTATATATTATCGAACCAACAGAAAGACACATCTACCCACGGCAAGTTGTTCAGAAGTATTATGAACGACATAAACACGAAGTTCGGTCGCCACATCACCATCTCGCATCGCAGAACAAAAGAAGAGTACGAGCAGGACACATGCAAGCGCCAGCACCTCATTTGCGTTGTGGAAATGGAAGGGGGCAAACGTGGCATCTGCATAGCTGCAAAGACACGTCTGCTAAGCATTTGGGACACGACTAAACTGGTGCCGGCAATCAGACAAGCCCAGTGGTACTTGTCACACAACCCCTACTTCAACCGCTACCCGCGTTGTCTTTCGCTTAAGGTATATCCTATAACGGAGGACATCCTACAGCAACAGCTGCAAGACGCCCGTCCTCTCATCCGACAAGGCAGTCGGATTATTGTTGGTCGTTCTGTGGATTGATTTTAATCTCATATTCCGGATTCCACATTTCTTTCTGTCCATTTGGGAAGACAATCTCAAACTGCGAGTCCTCGGTAAATCGAATCGTTGTGCCGTCAGCCATAATACGCCTGTCAGTAGCTCCGTCAAGCGGTTTGCCCAACTGAAGCATGAAATTACAGCGCTTCAGATACTTGACGAGCGGTTTCATGTCGGCTGCATGCGCACTCCTGCGGTCGAAATAAGTTCCGAACCAAGGGCGCACAGCAGGTTCCTTATCGTCACCCGGTTGTGAAATTACAACGTGCAGAATGCTCGCATTCACCCCCGCATGGAAATACTTGTCAGCGATGGGTTTCAGTTTTTCATAACTCCAGTCATCCTTAGCCAACTCAGGCCATCCGTCCGTAAAACTCTCAGCCCACACACGATTCTTACCACTGCGACGGGCTGCACCAACAGCTGCATCAATTTCCTTTTTTCTAAACTTCTTGTCATCCACCCAAAACTCAGCACCCACCTCATCAGCAGCACTACCATAGATAATGCCATTAGTGGGAAACGGACTGTGAGCATAAGGTTCGCACCAAGTACGCAGACCATACTCGTGAGCCTTCTCCGTCAGCCCTCCCATATATTCACTTGCAACCAAATCAGAAATCAGCCGCTCCAGATCCTTCTTGCAAGCCTCGTTTTCGTAATCAAGCGGATAACCGAATCGACGTTCAAACAGCACAAATATTGAATCTGTATAATTCTGTTTTCCACGTTCCCAACTGTCCACGACAACCGTAGTCAGAGTACCGCGATCCTTTGCAGGAATTCTACGCAGAATTTCTCCGACAAAAGCCTCGAAGTGTTTCTTCACATGAACCTTCGAAAGTTTATCCACTTCCAGTCCTTCTGCCTCTGGCGAACATGGACTGCACACCACGTCAGTACCCTGTTTGGTCTTGCACACCTCAATTCCGTCAGGTGTCCAGTTGCGCATAGCCTCCTCCGGCTTAATCCACGGACCGCCCGACTGGCTCCAACCAGGACAGTTGAAAATACCCATCTCTATTCCGAGTTTAGCAGCTGTTTTCAGAGCCGTTCTCAGATTCTTCCACCACAACTTGCTCTGAAACTTATTCTTGCCGTATATTTCACCAGCAGAAGTCAAATCGCCATTGACGCGGTTGCGAATATCGGTGGCAAGGAATGCAAGGGTAATGCCATTTTCTTTCATCCATTCGAGGTCTGCCTTCACACCCTTCGGATCAACCCTTTCGTTTATCCAATAGTAATAACAGCCCACCCTAATACTGTCGGGCGGAGTAAGAAATGACTGCCACAGATTATCACGCACATCATTTGCAAACATTGTTTGCCAGGCGGACAACATCATAGCTATAAAAAAGCAAAAAGAAGCAAATCTATTTTTCATGTCAAATTTATTTTGTACAAATCTTAAAACCGTACTCGCATAGGTTTGTTGGAGTTCACCGTTATACGGCGATCACCAATGATGAGTGTGCCCGTGCCGCAGCCTTTGGATTCGATAGTAATTTGTTTACGGGTCATCTCTATATGTATATTCCCATGAGGAGTAGGCACGTCGCCTTTCATCCATTTCAGGTCGCCCAGACAGGGACGGCACTCCCATTCGTCATAGCCAGGCTTTGTAGGACGTACACCGAGATAGTATTTGCCTAACAGATAGATAGGCGATGCTCCCCAAGCATGGCAGAGCGACTTGCCGTAGCGGTTGCCGTACATGGCAAGACGCTCGGGATAGCCTTCCTTTGGGTCGTACGTTTCCCAGAACGTAGTAGCACCTTGTGCCAACATACCTCCCCAGTAACTGCGCATCTCGTCCATCACCAGCTTCTGCTGGCCCAAGGCACAAAGCACCTCCAACTCATAGAAACGCATATAGGGAGTAGTTATTTCCATAACTGAGTCGTTCTGCAAGACATTCTTTAGCACACTCTGACGTTGCAACTCATCAAGCATATCGTATAGCACAGCAAACATATTGGCATAGCGGGTGACCTCATCTTGCAACTGTCTGTCCTTCGTGTGATGCATCATCGCACCCTTTTCTGCATTCCAGAACGTAGGAATAATCAGTTCAGAAAGTTGCTTCGCCTGTTTTTCGTAATGCTCTGCATCACCTGTATTTTCCACCAACTCCGCACACTGCTGCATTGTCTGGAGTGAGCGCAGATACACCAGCTGTTCAAAAGCCAACTCGCCATCCTTCGACATATCGCGTGGCGACCAATCGACAAACACCCAGTCACCATGTTTTCCTTCCACCATTCCTCGCGAATTGAGTCGTCCCTGCACATACTCCATCAGAGAAACCATCCGAGGATAAATCTGACGCACGAAATCCTTGTCGCCCGTATAGAGATAATAATCATAGATGGAGTTAAACCAGAAGAAAGTGTAGTCAAGGATGGTATTTATATGTTGCTGCACAGGGTCTTTGCCTCGCAGAGCCCAGATTGTACGCTTCACTACAGGCGTATCGAAGAAAGCGTAGTAATTCATCAGATACGATTGGATGGCATCACCGCTCCATATCCAGCGGTCACGTTTTATTCCCTCAATCATCACTTCCCGATCTGTCAGGTGCAATGTATAGGCACCGACCTGCCAGATGCGGTTAAGCAGCGTGTCGCTACATTCGAAGGATCCACGCCATGCTACATCCTTCATCTCCGACTGCAGAGTAACACTCTCCACCGAAACGTTGCCCTTGCATTCCACCAGCGCATAGCGCATGGCACGGCTGCACGCCAGCAGGTAGTTATTGTCTGTTCGTTTGGAAATGGTTAATGTAGAGAGGTCCGTAATGCTGTCTGTTGTAAACGCCACTTCGTCTTTAAGGTATGAATATTTCTTATCGCGTGCCTCATCTGGACTTTCTCCATAATAGATACAAACATGCCCATTACCTTTTACTCCGTTCAGTTGCAGATACCCGATTCCCTCACGCTGCCATTCGGCGAAGAGTTCCTTTCCTTCCTTACTTTCGCGTATTGGCTCTACTGGAGCTACGGAAAGATGATAGGCAGAAGGCAGTTGTTGAGATGTAGCAAAAGTAGCACTTCCGTCAGCCTCTGTCCACGTATCCGCCTTTACAGGAACTGCATAGTTTGTCACCGTCCAAGTGGTGTCGCTCACCACCGTCTTTCCTCTCAGCCACAGGGCCGGCACCTTCTCCTTGTTGTGTACGGCAATATGCAGTGTGTGCTTGCCCTTTGGCACACGGAACCGCTCGGGCATGCCGAACACATAGCCGTGATTGTCGATTTTGATGCCGTACTGTCCTTCGGCCCTGATTTCCATATCCTCGGCCTCGGCGAGTTCCACAGTTTTCACATACTCCACAGTCTGTTCATGGCTGTCAGCACGCCAGAAAGCAGGATAGAACGACCCACGCTCCGTGCGCAGATTGTTGATTTTGTTGCCCATCCAAATATCCATATCGCCGGGATACCATATCCACGACTGGGCTGCCACCTGCATAGTCATTGCAACCACAGCAATTAGGAGAAAAATCTTATTTTTCATGTCCGATTTATCTTGTACAAATATATAATAACAAAACAATGCAAAGATACAACTTTTATGATAATCAATAAACATTATATATTATAATAGTGTGCAATTTTTTAATTGGCACCTCAAAAACCGTTCATTAATGAATTGTGTTACCCTGAAAAAAGTTGACGGATTTTTCTTATAACAGATTTTTGTTGACTGTTTTCATTTTTTGCTGCTGTACTCTAATTATATAATGTAAGAAAAAAGCAATAGAATATTTGGCTATGTCGGAAATAGTTCGTACCTTCGCAGCCGATTTATGCCGCAGAGGCTCGAATAAGTAAGTCAGAAGAGTGGCTTCGCCTCACGGTCCAACCCTAAAAATATTTATAAAAATGTACGTAATCGTAGAAATTCAGGGTCAACAGTTCAAGGCTGAAGAAGGCAAAAAACTGTTCGTACACCACATTAAGGATGTAGAAGCTGGACAGACTGTTGAATTTGAGAAAGTCCTCCTCGTTGACAACGGAAATATCTCAGTAGGAGCCCCAACTGTTAAGGGTGCAAAAGTTGTTGCAGAGGTTACTTGTCCACTCGTTAAGGGTGACAAAGTATTAGTGTTCCACAAGCGCCGCCGCAAGGGTTATCGCAAGCTGAACGGTCATCGCGAGCAGTTCACTGAAATCCTCATCAAGCAGGTTGTTGCATAAAGAGGGAGAGAGACTAAAGTTATTTATTCATTAATTTCTAAAAAGACTTTTCAATATGGCACATAAAAAAGGTGTGGGTAGTTCTAAGAACGGCCGTGAATCACACTCAAAACGACTTGGACTTAAGCTTTTCGGTGGTCAGTTTGCTAAGGCTGGTAACATCATCGTTCGTCAGCGTGGCACTAAGCACAACCCAGGTAAGAACGTAGGTATTGGTAAGGACGACACTCTGTACGCTCTCGTAGATGGTACAGTAGTATTCAAGAAGGGTCGCCAGAACCGCTCTACAGTTTCTATTGTTCCTGTAGCTGAATAAGAAAAAGACCCTCCTAAATCTTCCTTGTTTAGGGAGGGACTTTGGAAAACAAAATAAAAATCCCCTTAGGCATATCGCTGAAGGGGATTATTTTGCATCTTAATTCTCTCCCTAAAAGAGGGAGTTAGAGGAGACTTTATTCTGCGGAGAATTCTTTGATTCTCTGTTCCTCTGCTAATTTACAGATGAGCAGAGTATTGTCTTTTTCTGCTACGATATAGCCGTCGAGTCCCTGAACAACCACACGACGTTCCTGTGTAGTATGGATGACGCAGTTCTTGGTTTCGTAGAGTCGCACATCCTGACCAATGACATTATTACCTTTGGCATCTGCCTCAGCAAGGGTATGAAGAGAACCCCAAGTGCCTACATCACTCCAACCGAAGTCTGCTGGGAAGACGAAGATTTCGTCTGCCTTCTCCAGTACTGCATAGTCAATGGAGATGTTTTCGCATTTTGGGAATTCTTTATTGATGATTTCCTGTTCCTTTGCTGTGCCATAGACAGAAAGAAGATTTTCGAAGATATCATTTACGTCTGGCAGATAAACGCGAAGAGCATTGATGATAGTACGCACGTTCCACACAAAGATGCCAGAATTCCAATAGAATGCTTTATTTTTGATATATTCCCTTGCTGTAGCAAGGTCTGGCTTTTCTTTAAACGACTCGACACGGAATATCTCTCTATTGCGCAGGGAAGGTTCCTGTTGAGTTGCTTCGATGTAGCCATAACCAGTCTCAGGACGTGTTGGTTTCATACCAAGAGTGACAATACTGTCGGTCTCTGACACGAACTGGAGGGCAGAGTTGATGACGCGTTGGAATTCAACTACGTCAGTTACGAGGTGGTCGCTTGGAGCCACAACGATGTTTGCTTTAGGATTTTTTGCTTTGATGCGCCAACTGACATAGGCGATGCAAGGAGCCGTATTGCGACGGCATGGTTCGAGCAGAACATTAGAAACAGGAATGTCAGGAAGTTGAGTCTTGACGATATCCGCATATTTTTCGCTTGTAACCACCCAGATATTCTCGGGTGGCACTACCCCTTTGAAGCGATCGACTGTCATCTGAATAAAGGTGCGACCTGTACCGAATACGTCGATAAACTGTTTAGGACACTCAGGGGTACTCATAGGCCAGAAGCGGCTACCTACGCCACCCGCCATAATTACTAAATGATTGTCTGCTCTACTCATAATAAAAAAAATAAGTGTTATATAGAATTTTCTGCAAATTCTATTGGCTATTTACGTAAATACTAAAGCAAAGGGGTCTTTTTTACCTTGCATTTGGCGTGCAAAGTAACATTTTTTCAATCTATTTGCCAAATTTTATACTTATTTTTTTAAGAATGATAGGCAATAAGACCTTGAAGTGGTTCTTTGAGTACGTTTCCGATGGTGTATCCGAGCGTAGATGCTGCTGCCTGAATTTCCTGCTGATAGTAGTAGCCTACAGAACCGACGAAGTGGACAGTAGAACCTTCGTAGGCAGAGATGTTGCGCAGGAAGAACTGACGGAAGCAATCGATAAGCAAGGCTCTAACGGCATCATTGTCGCGATGACGGGCACAGAATGGCGACAAACTGGCAAGGAAACGGTTTGGAAAGGATTCGCGATAGGTGCGCTGAATGATAGTAGGAGCTGTGAGTTCTGTCTCCTGAAAGAAAAGCGCACATATGTCGGCTGGCAACTGTTGTTTCAGCACATCGCCCACAAGTCGTTTTCCGATATAGGCTCCACTACCCTCATCACCAAGGATGAATCCAAGTGGTGATACGTTTTTCACAATGTGTTCACCATCGTAATAGCAGGAGTTGGAACCTGTGCCAAGGATAGCAACGATGCCAGACTTACGACCACAGAGTCCGCGGGCAGCACCCAACATGTCGCTCTGCACTTCCACTTGAGCGTCAGCACTGATGACAGTACGTAAGGCTGAAGCTACTTTGGGAGAGGCTTCGGGAGTACATCCTGCACCATAGAAATATATCTCAAGAGTACTGTCAACAAATCCCTGTGGAGGGAGTTGAGGAAGCAATTCGCTCTGAAGTACGTCACAAATTTCTGATTCTGTCTGTTGGAACGGATTGATACCTTGGGTAGAAAATAGCTGTTGACTGCCGTCATCAGCCAATAGGCACCAAGATGTCTTTGTAGAACCGCTATCTGCTATTATTAACATGGAGTATTTTTATAATCCTCCCCCTAAAATGGGGGAGTTAGAGGGGGCTTAGCACTTGATGTTCAGTTCCTTCACGATAGCGCTGATGCGTTCCATAGTAGAGATGCGTGAAGGCACGAGTGGCAGACGGAGTTCATTTTCTAGCAGTCCCATGCTACTGAGCATTGCTTTCACTCCGGCTGGATTGCCATCAACAAAGAGGAGTTTGAAGAGTTCTGCAAACTTATGATGGATAGTCAGTGCGTTAGAGTAGTCGCCAGCAAGAGCAAGACGAACCATACGACTGAATTCTTTTGGAAGAGCATTGCCGATGACGGAGATGACTCCTGCTGCACCAAGTGTGATAAGCGGGAAAGTGATTCCATCGTCGCCAGAGATGACGTCGAAGTCTTTTGGTTTATTCTTGATAATGTCGTCAATCTGTCCGAAGTTACCACTTGCTTCCTTTACTGCTACGATGTTTTCACAGTCGCGAGCAAGACGAAGAGTAGTTTCAGCAGTCATATTGACTCCTGTGCGACCAGGCACATTATATAATACTACAGGCACAGGACTATGAGTTGCGATAGTACGGAAATGCTGGTATAGGCCTTCCTGAGACGGTTTGTTGTAGTAAGGACAAACGCTAAGGATACCATCAATGCCTCGCAGGTCGGCTTTTGCCAACTGGTTAACGATAGCGGCAGTATTGTTGCCTCCCATACCCAAGAGGATAGGAATGCGTCCCTGCACCTTGTCGCGACATAGATTGATGATGTTCTGTTTCTCTTCTTCCGTCAGTGTTGGTGTTTCTGCTGTTGTGCCCAACACGCAGAGGAAGTCTGTACCATTGGAAAGCTGATAATCAAGGAGCCGGCGCAAAGAAGTGTAGTCAACCTCGCCAGTTGAGGTAAATGGGGTGACAAGTGCTACGCCAAGTCCTTTGAATTTATTGTGTGCCATTTATGCTTTTTAATTTCGACTGCAAAGGTAAGACTTTTCATTGAATTGCAAAAATCATCTTCAGAAATTCCTCTTCATTTACAATACGCACTCCGAGTTTCTGTGCTTTCTCAAGTTTTGCAGGTCCCATGTTCTCACCAGCCAGAACGAAGGAGGTGTTTTTGGAGATAGAACCGACATTCTTACCGCCATTCTGTTCGATGATAGCTTTGTACTCATCGCGAGAATGCTGTGCGAAAACTCCAGATATGACAATTGACTGTCCGCTGAGTATGTCTGTCTGTCCGGCAAGGGTCTCTTCAGAGAGGGACATCTGCAGTCCTGCCTGACGAAGACGTTCGAGGATGGCAAGACAGCGTTCATCGTGGAAATAATGTATGATGCTTTCTGCTATCACCTGCCCCACTCCATCGACAGCGAGCAACTGTTCGAGAGTTGCCTTCTCAAGTGCTTCCATTGTTTTGAAAGAACGGGCAAGGAGTTTTGCTGTTGTCTCACCCACAAAACGGATGCCGAGGGCAAAGACTACTCGTTCGAAAGGCACCTGAAGGGAAGCCTTTATGCTATCAACCACTTTCTGTGCTGACTTTATTCTACCACGGTTGTTGCCACATATATCAGCAACAGTAAGTGTGTAGAGGTCAGCTATATCGTGGATGAGTCCGCGCTGCCAATAGTCATCGACTGTCTCAGGACCAAGTGAGTCGATATTCATTGCCTTGCGCGAGATGAAGTGTTCGATGCGGCCTTTTATCTGTGGCGGACAAGTAGAGTCGTTAGGACAGTAATGGGCTGCCTCACCCTCAATTCGGATGAGAGGTGTGCCACATTCAGGACAATGAGTGATAAAACGAACTGGCTGCATGTCGGCTGTGCGTTGTGATTTGTCAACTCCCACTACCTTTGGAATGATTTCACCGCCTTTTTCCACATAAACCATATCTCCGATGTGGAGGTCGAGTTGCTGAATTATGTCTGCATTATGAAGCGAAGCACGTTTGACGACGGTTCCAGCCAACTGAACAGGGTCCATATTCGCAACTGGGGTGATAGCTCCTGTACGTCCAACCTGATAGGTTACTTCATTGAGACGAGTACATTCGCGTTCTGCTTTAAACTTATATGCTATAGCCCAACGGGGGGATTTGGCTGTATAACCTAAATGGCGCTGCTGACGAAGGGAATTCACCTTAAGCACAATGCCATCGGTAGCCACAGGAAGATTCTTACGTTCTGTGTCCCAATAGTCGATGAAATCGAGCACTTCCTGAACAGTTTTGCATTTTTTCATGCCCTGACTTATCTTGAATCCCCACCCTGCTGCCATTTGGAGGTTTTCATAGTGTCCACCATCAGAGGGAATCTCATCGCCAAGCAGATAATAGAGGTAAGCATCAAGTCCGCGTTCTGCCACAACACGACTCTTCTGCGATTTGAGAGTTCCACTGGCTGCGTTACGCGGATTAGCAAAGAGGTCTTCACCAGCCTTTGCACGTTGAGCATTGAGTGCCTCGAACGATGTCCAGGGCATAAGGATTTCACCTCGTATCTCAAATTCATGGGGGTAACCACTACCTTCCTTCAGTCGGAGAGGAATGGAACGAATCATACGCACATTGGCTGTGACGTCGTCGCCGCGAACTCCGTCGCCACGAGTAACGGCCTGGGTGAGTTGTCCATCGACATAAGTAAGGGATATACTCAAACCGTCGTATTTCATTTCGGCACATATCTCGAAGTCCTCACCTTCGAGACCACTACGCACTCGCTCGTAGAAATCACGTATATCAGCCTCGTTATAAGTATTGGCGAGGGAGAGCATAGGATATTTGTGTGGCACACTACGAAACGACTGGTTAAGGTCGCTACCCACACGCTGAGTGGGAGAATTAGGGTCGGCATACTGCGGATAAAAGAGTTCGAGATCCTGCAGTTTGTGCATCATCTGGTCGAAGTCATAGTCGCTGATAGTCGGTTTGTTCAACACATAATAATTATAGTTATGCTGTTCAAGTTCGCGTCGTAACTGGAGTATCTCTTCCTGTGGAGTCATAGCATGTACAATTTACCATGTACAATTTACTTTTTAAAAGTATAATGTACAATTTGTTTACTCTGCAAAGTTACAAAATTCGAAAATTGTATGCAAAAGTTGTGCGAACATTGTAACAAACGAACAAAATTCAGCAGAAAAAAGCAAAAATACTAAAAGTTCATTCATTTTTTGTGATAATTTACACAAACTTCCCACTTATTTTGTGTAAATTTGCACAAAATATTGAGTTAATCACTCCTTTCAACCACAGAAATCATGGAACGGAACATCTATCAGGAACTCTGCAAATGGAAATCATCAACTCGACGCAAACCTCTAATTCTTGAAGGGGCACGTCAAGTTGGCAAAACATGGATTGTACGTCATTTTGGCGAAAACGAATATACCCATGTAGCATATATAAACTTTGAGGAAATGAAGAATCTCCGCGGACTCTTCACTGTAGATTTCAATGTGGAACGCGTAATGCGTGTCATACGATTAGCCACAGGTTGTCCATGTGTAGCAGGTGAGACTCTAATATTTCTGGACGAAATACAGGACGCAGAAGGTGGTCTCACCATGCTGAAATATTTCTTTGAAAACATGCCAGAACAGCATATAATCGTAGCCGGTTCGCTGCTTGGCATCGAACTTCACAGAAAAGAATCATTTCCCGTCGGAAAGGTTGACTTCTTGCGCATGTACCCTATGACATTCATCGAATTCCTTCGTGCAGTTGGAGAAACGGTCATGGCAGACCTTATCATCAGTGCGGATTGGCAGACAATTGCACTATTCAGCCAGCAACTGACCGAACGCTTGCGCCAATATTACTTTGTAGGAGGAATGCCCGAAGCCGTACAGGCCTTTGCCAACGAGGCACTTCCCGAAGAAATACGGCATATACAAAACAACATCCTTCAAAGCTATGACAATGATTTCTCAAAACACGCACCAAACGAAATGGTTCCACGTATCCGCCTCGTTTGGGACTCTATCCCCTCGCAGCTTAGTCGGGAAAACCGTAAATTCATATATGGCCTAGTTAAGGAAGGAGCACGTGCCCGTGAATTTGAAGCAGCAATAATGTGGTTGTGCGACTGTGGACTTACCTATAAAGTGAAATGTGTCAAAACACCAAAATATCCACTGAAAAGCTACGAAGACCAGTCGGCATTCAAGCTCTTCACTATTGATGTCGGATTGCTATGTGCCCAGATGGATGTAGAGCCCTCACTTCTTTTGCAGAAAAACAACATTTTTACCGAATTCAAAGGCGCGCTCACCGAACAATACGTAATGCAGCAGCTATTACCATACCACACACTTTATTATTGGTCGAAGCCCAATTCACAGGCTGAGGTTGACTTCGTTATACAGCAAGACGGCAATGTAGTACCCATTGAAGTAAAAGCAGAAGACAATCTTCGAGCCAAAAGTCTCCGTCTGTTTATTGACACATTCGCCCCTGCTTGCGCTTACCGTTTATCTATGTCAAATTACAGGAAAGAATCTCAATTGGCAAACATACCTCTTTATGCTATAGCTGCCTGTGCCAATTAAGCAACATTCCAAATAGAACGGGTTCCGACATTTTTTTTGAAAGATTTTAGAATAACAGGTATATTTTTCCAAAGGATTGTAACTAAATAAAAAAGCCCCGAAAGCACAAGGCTTTCAGGGCTACCCTTTTCAGGGATTTTCCCCTTATATTTTTCAAAGCTTCTGATTATCTCCTGTGGCCAACGACAACATCGTCGAATGGTACTGTTACGTTAGAGTAAGCACGAACTGTGATAGGTACTTCGCTCCATCCGTGGTGACCACCAAGGATAGATTGTGGTTCTGGTTTCCAGCCTTCCCATGGTGTTGAACTAGAGTAGAGAAGCTGCAATGCCTGAGTACCCTTGATGAATACATAGCTCTTTGACCAATCACTGTCTGGGTCGTCATCTACATAATACGGATCACCGAAGTTAGCCTTAGCAGCATTTACAAGAGCCATGTACTGATCGAGTGTTTCATTATTGTTATAGAAGAACATCCAACCGTCACCCAACTTAGAACTATTTGTAATTGAGTAAGAATATACTGGGTTAGAACCAGAAACTTGTGGAACCCATGATGGAACATTAGATGCACCTTCAACAATATTAGCAAGGATAGAATACTTGAATGTACCAGAAAGAGTACCAGAACCCTGTTCAGCGACGCCTCCACCTTGACGGCTATAGCCTGCGTTACCACTTACAGTTATCTTAGCTTTCTGACCTTCAATTTCCATACTAACTGTACCACCATTTGTATAAATATTAGACCATCCATTTTCTGTGGACATACTCCATGAGAAGTAATCCTTACCAAAGTTTACATGTGTAGTCGAAGAAGATGAGTAGTCTTCCATACACATCCAGTAATCACCCATGACAACAACACCACCGAAAGCAAATGCAGGAATATCATTTATTGTCATAGGTACAATAAGGTCGATATCTGTACCTGTGAAAGTAACAGTACCTGTTTCTGTATAAACTGGGTCAACATCGAAGTTTTCAGCCCTATCAGTTCCGTCAAGAACAATATTTCTGCGATATACTGTTCCATCAGAAGTAGTGATATTGATAGTTGCAGCACCCTTGTAGCCAAATGGAAGTTTCATATAGTATTTACCTTCAATATCAGTCATTACAGGCTTAGTTTCTTCACCGCCATAAGAAAGGCTTACACTTGCAAGAACACCCTTACCTTTATTTGTGATAGCACCACTGAGGTTAGAAACAGTTGGCAAAGTAAGCTTTATCTTGCGCTCGAAACCTGCCTGAGAAATATTTATATTCTCAGATTTTACTTCAGGAGAGTAGTTTGCATAGTCAACTGACCTAACTGTAACTACGAAGTCAGTATTTGTAGGAACAAAAGTAGAGAATTTACCATTAACGTCTGTAACGCCATATGTCTGACCTACGATAACTTTCTGGAATGGAATAGCCTTGCCAGATTCGTCAACTACTTCAACAGCAACTGTAGCACGTGACTCTGGGTAGTCGAGGTTGTGCCAAGAGAAGTGCTTGATAGTTCCTACATAAGTACCATCACCCTGCTTGGTTGCCATACCTTCTTCTATCCAAAGACCTTTTTCTTCGTCGAAACTCCAAAGTGGTATTTGATTGTACGCCTCCATTCCTGCTGGAGCAGCAGGGAATGTAACTGTTGCTTCAGAACCTTCTTTCAACTGAAGTTCTTTACCATTTGCAGTAGCATCAATGCTTATCATACCATAGCTGATAAGTTGTGCATCTGATCCGTTTGTACGTACTGCAGCGAGGTCACCACCTGGCATCTGAGATGCAAAATCTTCATTTTCCGGATTCAGATAAGCAGAACGAATAGTCACAGGTTCTGTTACTACATTACCCTGACCATCAACAAGTGAGTTAGCAGGAATGTCAACCTTAACATTATTTGAATAATCTACAACAATGTTATTATCGACAGTTGGAGTAATACTTCGTGTGTCAGCATACTTCATTTGTACCTCCCATACTTCACCCTCTTTAAATTCAACAGAACGAACCACATCAGCATAACTAGCTGAAGAGAAACGTACAATAGCACGACCACTTACTAAATTAATAGAATTGAGTGAGAAAGCACCATTGGCATTTGTGTAAGCTACCTCATTACCAGATGTAACTTTAACACCACTAAGAGGATAGCCATATTCACTATTGACAAAACCTGATAGTTTTGCCATTGTCATAGAAGATGGCTGAACAGGAGTAGGTGGATTAAAACCGCCGCCACCACCGCCAGGATTACCACCATCGTCATCATTACTACTGCTACAAGCTGTGAAAGCAAGTGCACCTACAAAAAGGCTTGCAAGAAGCCAGAAATTCATTTTCTTCATAGTGTTTTGAATTTAAAAGTTAATAAAAGATTGGTTGTTATCGAAGTGTTTTTACTGCTTAGTGTATTCCACCTGCAGGTTTGCAAGTTCACTGTAAGCCTTTGTACCATTAGGAATGAAAGGAATTACATCGTCACCCGGGTTACCAAAGTAAGAGGGGCTGTAATAATCATCCGGTCCAAGAGAGCCCGGTACTCTCCACTGGGAATTTTCAGGATGTGCCTCATCAATCAGGTCACCTGCGTCTGTACGGCATATGTAGCTGTGCTCAGGAGTGAGATGGATGTAACCATTCACATAAGTAAATGTACCTGTATGACGCTCTGCCCAAGGAGTAATAGTCAGATCAAACTGGTTTCCATTAAGTATAAGGACTGCACGGGCTCCTACAAATCCGTGCTCAGACTGCCAATACCATTTGCCCTGAATGTCGGAAGCAGTAACAGGAATTGTAGCACCTTCCCTGTATCCGAACGAAGTCTGGCGCTCTTCCTCTCCAGAATAAGACTGGCTAGCAGGAATGATAGATATTGCAAGAATCACAGTCTTATTGTGAATCATTTCCACGTTGAAACTTACATCTTCGCCGTTGAAACGATAAAAAAGTCTTTCATTCTCAAACGTGTAAGCGCCATTATCATCTACATCAGTATCGTTAATCTTCAATTGAGTATCAGTAAATGAAAATTTGACAGGTGCACCGTTGAGATATACTTTCCACGAACCAATAAGGTCAGCCTTAGTAACTGCTGCTGGAGCAGGAGATGGAGCAGGAGCTGGAGGAGTAGGGTCATCACTCTTGTCGTCACCACATGATGTAAAAGTCATTGCACCTACAAAAAGGCTTGCGAGAAGCCAGAAATTCAGTTTTTTCATAATGTAATAAATATTAGAGGTTAAAAGTTAATAATATTAAACAAATATTTTTTACATCGCAAAAGTAGCTCATGAGAATGACACAAATGATTTAAAATCACAGAAAAGGTCGTCAGATTTGCAGAAAAGCATTATCAAAAATGTAAAAAATTATTATATTTGCAGAAACTTACACTTAAACCCGGCAAGAACAAAGACTTTTAAGAATTTAGTTAAATACATTTACAAAAAATTCATACTTTTGCAGAAAGGCTGATAAAAAATATATAATCACAAGGAATATAATACGATTCCATCGAGAACAAACAACGCAATGGATACTTTATATGCTATCTCAACACCTTTCTTTGTATGCCTGTTTTATGCAATTTTAACAGGCATTGAGGCATTGAAAAACAGGCAATCAAAATATCGTAAGGCTTTATTCGTATTCTTCACTGCTGCTACAATTCTATACTTTGGTCATGGAGTTTTCTTCAGTCACAATACGGATCTAATTCCTTTTACCGACTGGTTATATGCTACATGCAATCTGGCTGTTTATCCACTTTGGTATCTTTACATTTGCAAACTGACCCAAAAAGAGACATCTTTAGTTCATCAACTGGTCATCCTACTGCCTACAATACTTGGCTGCATAGCGGTAGGAATAGTATATATAATAATGTCGGAGAGCGACATTAAACTTTTTATCGATCACTATTTGTACCACAACCAATATGAGAATCTAAGTACTCTTGCAAAAGCACAAGCACGCATACATAGTGCTTGCAAGGTCATGTTCGCTATACAGATAATCCCAGCCTTATATTTAGGATACGAGAAGATAAACAAATTCAACAAATACGTAAAAAACACCTATTCAGACATAGAAAACAAAATAGTACCAGCATCAATGCATTATCTGCTAGTATTATTTGTAATTACCTCTCTGGCTTCGTTCGTAGTAAATATAATAGGACGATACCGTTTTGCAGACTCTCTACTACTCATTTCTATTCCATCAATCATTTTTTCTGTCCTATTATTTTCTATCGGCTATGTTTGTATAACGTACAACTTCTCGATTGAAGACATAGCAAACGACAACAAGCAAATTGATGATTTCATCGAAGAAAATACCCAGCCATCAGAACTTAGAATACGCATAGAGAAGTTGATGGAGGAAGAGAAAATATATCTGCAACCAAATCTGAAACTTCAGGACGTAGTTCGTTATGTACAGTCGAACCGCAACTATGTTTACAATGCCATAAACAAGGAAATGGGTATCTCATTCAATGATTATATAAACAAACTTAGAATAGAGTACGCAAAGACATTGCTAATCAAACAATCGAATCTATCACTAAACGAGATAGCAGAGAAATCAGGCTTCACAAGTACAGCCTCGTTCTACAGGAATTTCAAATCGTTCGCAGGAGTAAGTCCTAAAGAATTTCAACATAGCGAGAGTACAAAATAAAAAACAAAGGCTTGACACTGAAGTCAAGCCTTTTATTATGCTTATTGTGTAATCTTATTCTTCGCCAACAATCTTCCAGCAGCATGCTGCGATAACAGCACCTACGAATGGACCAACGATGAATACCCATACGTTTGCAAGAGCATCACCACAAGCAAAGAGAGCAGGACCAAGAGAACGTGCTGGGTTAACAGAAGTTCCTGTGAAGTGAATGCCTACAAGGTGGATAAGGATGAGCGAAAGACCGATTGCAAGACCTGCAAAGTTGCCAGCACCCTTCTTTGCGTCTGTAGAACCAAGAACTACGAGAACGAAGAGAGCAGTGAGCACTGCTTCAATGATGATTGCTTTGCATACATCATTTCCACAACCTGCAATGCCGTTAGCACCAAGACCAGACTCAGCACCATACATGTAAACGAGGAGAGCACCAGCAAGGATACCACCGATGAACTGAGAAATCCAATAACCGCATGCATCCTTAGCGCTGATACGCTTTGAGATAAGGCATCCAAGTGTGATAGCTGGGTTGATGTGACAACCTGAAATACCACCGATAGTGTAAGCCATAGCTACAACAGAAAGACCGAAAGCTATAGCTGTACCAACTACAGCAGCTGTGTTTGATTCTGCACATCCAAGAGATACGGCAGCGCCGCAACCAAGAAGAGTAAGTACGAATGTACCAACTAATTCTGCCAGATACTTTTTCATAATACTTTTAATTTATTTAATGGTTAAACAATAAGTTCCAGAAAGTTATGCAAGCATGAACTTTCTGGAACCGAATTATAACTGATTAGTTGTTTTCAGGACGAAGCTGACGAACTACCTCAGCTGTACGCCACATCTCTGAGTTGTGAAGAGCTGCAAGTTCTTTCTCAAGACCTACGCGGTAGTCAGGCTTTGAGTTAGCGTCGATAGAAATCTGAGCCTCGTTACCGCACTTTACTGAATCATAGAGCTGCTGAACAACAGGCTTGATAGCATCGTGGAAACGTGGATACCAGTCAAGAGCACCGCGCTGTGCTGTTGTAGAACAGTTAGCATACATCCAGTCCATACCCTTAGCAGCGAAGAGAGGCATCAATGACTGAGTGAGCTCTTCAACTGTCTCATTGAATGCCTCAGAAGGAGTGTGACCGTTCTCACGGAGAACCTCATACTGAGCAAGGAGAAGTCCCTGAATAGCACCCATGAGTGAACCACGCTCACCAGTAAGGTCTGAAGTAGCCTCACGCTGGAATGTAGTTTCGAACATATAACCAGAACCGATACCGATACCCAGAGCAAGTGTACGCTCAAGAGCACGACCAGTTGCGTCGTTATATACTGCATAAGAAGAGTTAAGACCACGACCCTCGAGGAACATAGTACGGAGAGATGTACCAGAACCCTTTGGAGCTACCATGATAACGTCGATGTCCTTTGAAGGAACACAACCTGTACGATCGTTCCAAGTGATAGCAAATCCGTGAGAGAAATAGAGAGCCTTACCTGGAGTAAGATACTTCTGGAGTGTTGGCCATACAGACATCACAGCTGCATCAGAAAGAAGACACATTACGATTGTACCCTTATCAGCTGCTTCTTCGATTGAGAAAAGAGTTTCACCTGGTACCCATCCGTCAGCTTTAGCTTTCTCGAATGTCTTACCCTGACGCTGACCAACAATTACGTTGAAACCATTGTCACGGAGGTTACAAGCCTGACCAGGTCCCTGTACGCCATAACCGATTACTGCGATTGTTTCATTCTTCAATACTTCACGAGCTTTCTCAAGTGGAAACTCTTCGCGTGTTATCACTTCTTCGATAACACCGCCAAAATTCATTTTTGCCATTTGTTTTGTTTTTTAAAAAGGATTATTATTTGATTTTATATCGTTATTTCGCATTACGTTTTTTCTCTCTGTCTGCAAGGTATTCATCCAGATGTTCCGTGTAGTCCTTTGTGATACAGATTCGTCCAGAACGTACAAACTGCAGTACACAACCGAGTGTCTTCAATGAATCGTAGAGTGAAAGAATATCTGATGTAATGCCGGTCTTCTCAATTGTTGCGTAAATGGAGTTTACCTCAACAATATGAGCCTGATGCAAACGCACCATACGACATACATCTTTATTCTCAAGCATGATAGGAGTACTGATTTTCAACAGACATGTCTCGTTGATGAAGATGTCGTCATCAGTGAAAACATTTGCCTGCAAGACATCAATTTTCTTTTCTATTTGCTTCGTAAGCATCTCTGCCATTGTACGAGTGCAGTAAGCAGTAATGGTGTACTTATGTGCACCAGGAGTGCTCGACGCACATACATTGAGCGACTCGATATTTACCTGTCGCCGAGTGTAAACGGCAGTAATCTGACTCAAAAGGCCAGGTACGTTCTCACTATATATAATAAATGTGTAGAGCCTTACGCTGTTGTCTTGTTCCATTTTCTTTTCTTCCTTCTTTATAGAATCATCGTTTGTCTGACCATTCAGCAGCCTTTCGCATTTGCCGCATTCTGTGCATTCACCACACTGACCACCAAAAGCCATTTTTACATTATATTATTAATGATGAGTTCTATTTAGATTTATATTCCAAAATCATTTCGTCAATATTTGCACCTGGAGGTACCATTGGCATCACATTGTCTTCCTCCATAATGGCACACTGCAGGAGGTATGGACCTGGAGTGGCAAGCATCTCCTTAATGGCTGCGTCCAGTTCGCTACGCTCCACAACTGTCTTTGCTGGTATGCCATAGCCCTTAGCTATAAGTTCGTAGTTAGGATTAAGCATAGGAGTGAACGAATAGCGGTGAGAGAAAAACATCTCTTGCCACTGACGCACATTTCCAAGGTAGTTGTTATTGAGAAGAATCATCTTCACAGGAGCGCCCTGTTCCATGATTGTACCAAACTCCTGAATAGTCATCTGCAAACCACCATCACCTACAAAGAGGCAAACAGTGCGGTCAGGAGCTCCGAAGGTAGCACCAATGGCAGCAGGAATACCGAATCCCATCGTGCCAAGTCCACCTGATGTAACTACAGAACGAGCCTTCGTAAACTTAAAGTAGCGACAAGCGAAAAGTTGGTTCTGACCCACATCAGTAACCATGATGCCAGCATTATTAGTAGCCTCGCTCACTTTGCGAATTACTTCACCCATCAGCAATGGGCCTTCTGTAGGATGAAGAGCCTTATCTATTACCTTCTGGTATTCTTTTTCTTCGTATGGCTTAAATCCATCAATCCAAGATGTATGAGTAGCCTTGTCAAGCAATTTTGTTACTGCTGCAAGAGACTTCTTACAGTCACCATGAACAGAGAGATTTACCTTTACGTTCTTGTTAAACTCAGAACGATCTATATCGAAATGTATTATCTTTGCTTGTTTTGCATAAGTAGCAAGATTACCAGTAACACGGTCGTCGAAACGCATACCTACAGCAATGAGCAGGTCGCATTTGTTGGTCATCACATTTGGACCAAGATTTCCATGCATACCAAGGATTCCCTTGTTTAGTCGATGGTCGCTCTCGATAGCACTAAGTCCGAGGAACGTAGTTCCACAAGGCATATCTGCTTTTTCCAGGAATGCCTTCAGTTCTTCACGGGCATTGCCCAATTCTACACCTTGTCCGACGAGCACGAAAGGTTTTACGCTTTCGTTTATCATCTTAGCTGCTTCACGGATTTCCTCCTCATTTAAATCAGGATCTGGATCGTACGAACGTATGAAATCAGCCTTCGCTGGTTCATATTCCACCATACCTGTCTGAGCATTCTTTGCGAAATCAAGAACTACAGGACCCGGGCGTCCGCTCTTTGCTATGTAGAAAGCGCGAGCCACAGCCCATGCTATATCCTCGGCACGACGAATCTGGTAGCTCCACTTGCTGATTGGCGACGTAACACCTACTACATCGACCTCCTGAAAAGCATCTGTTCCAAGCATTGCAACTCCTACCTGTCCAGCAATGACAACCAGAGGAGTGGAGTCAATCATCGCATCTGCAATACCTGTAATTGTATTTGTAGCACCGGGACCACTCGTAACGATTGCACATCCTACTTTTCCACTTACACGAGCATAGCCCTGTGCAGCATGCACAGCACCTTGTTCGTGACGAACTAAAATATGATTCAGTGTTTTCTTATGGTCGTACAATGCATCATAAGTTGGCATTATAGATCCACCAGGATAGCCAAACAATATATCTACACCCTCATTTTCAAGGGCGCGCATCATAGCCTCTGCACCAGTTATTTTTTCCATATCAGTCAATAATTCTTACACCACCCTTATCTGCACTCGAAACACTCTGTGCATATGCTCTCAAAGCCTTCGATACTACACGTTTGCGTTTCAGCGGTTGTTGTGGACGCGCTGCGAGTTCTTCGTCCGACAAGCGCACATTTATGCTTCTATTAGGAATGTCAATTTCAATAATATCTCCATCAACAATCTTTCCGATGTTACCGCCATTGGCTGCCTCCGGAGAGATATGTCCGATAGAAAGTCCTGAAGTTCCTCCAGAAAAACGTCCATCGGTAATCAACGCACATTCCTTACCCATATGCATACTCTTTATATATGATGTAGGATAAAGCATTTCCTGCATACCAGGACCGCCCTTTGGTCCTTCGTGAGTAATAACAACTACATCACCCTTCTTTACCTTACCTCCAAGGATTCCTTCGCAAGCATCTTCCTGACTATCGAAAACTACAGCAGGGCCTGCAAACTTCCATATGCTTTCATCTACTCCGGCAGTCTTTACTACACAACCGTCCTGAGCGATATTTCCGAATAGAATAGCCATACCGCCATCCTTAGTGTATGCATGTTCTATATCACGGATACAACCATTCTCACGGTCTGTATCAAGAGTTTCGTAGTTAGTATTCTGTGCACCAAGTTTGTTACAGAACTTACCAGCAGGAGCACTTGAGTAGATACGTTTTGCCTCTGGGTCAACATTAGCTTTCAGAACGCTGTATTTCTCTATATCCTCAGCGATAGTTGCACCATTCACGCGTTTCAGGCTTGTATCGATGAGTCCGCCTTTGTTCAATTCGCCAAGCAAGCCCAACACACCACCTGCACGACCAAACTCCTGCACACTATACTTCTGACTGTTTGGAGCCAGTTTTACGAGGAATGGAGTCTTACGAGAGAGTGCATCTATATCTTTCATAGTGAAATCTACCCCAGCCTCTTGAGCAACAGCCAAAAGATGAAGAACAGTATTTGTAGAAGCTCCCATTGCTATATCAAGAGTCATTGCATTGAGGAATGACTGACGAGTTGCGATGCTTCGTGGCAACACGCTTTCATCGCCATCTTCGTAGTAAGCAAACGCATTCTTCACAATCTGACGAGCTGCTGCCTTCATGAGTTCTACACGGTTAACATGTGTAGCTAAAATAGTACCATTTCCAGGAAGACTAAGTCCGATAGCCTCTGTCAGGTTATTCATTGAGTTGGCAGTAAACATACCTGAACAACATCCGCATCCAGGGCATGCTCTGTCTTCTACCTCTGCAAGTTCTGCATCGCTAACAGTTGGGTCGGCACCCTTAACCATTGCTGCAATCAAGTCGAGATTTTCGCCTTTATAAACTCCAGCCTCCATTGGTCCGCCACTGACAAATACAGCTGGTATATTAAGACGCATAGCAGCCATCAACATACCAGGAGTAATCTTATCGCAGTTTGAGATACAAACCATTGCATCTGCCTTGTGAGCATTACACATATACTCAACAGAGTCAGCAATGATATCACGAGAAGGAAGGCTGTACAACATACCATCGTGTCCCATTGCAATACCATCGTCAATAGCAATAGTATTAAACTCAGCTGCATAGCAACCGAGTCTTTCAATTTCTGCCTTAACTATCTGACCTGCTTCATGCAGATGCGTATGTCCTGGTACGAACTGTGTGAACGAGTTTACAATAGCGATGATTGGTTTACCGAACTGTTCACGTTTCATACCGTTTGCAACCCACAACGCTCTGGCACCTGCCATTCGACGTCCTTCAGTGCAAACGGAACTACGTAATTGATTTTTCATCTTTATACCTTTTTTATTTTGCGTGCAAATGTACAACTTTCCTTTCAAACATTAATAATAAAAAAACCAAAAATGTCACATAATGCACAAAACAACTGGAAAAAAGTCACTGAAATAAGAGAATTTTAATAATTATTGACTTGTTTAGTGCACGTTTTGGAAGATTTTCGTAAATTCGCGGCGATTTTGTGTTTTCGCGAAATTAGTTGAAATATCGATATAAAGATGAAGAAATTACTCTTAGGCGACGAAGCCATTGCCTTGGGCGCCATTCATGCTGGATTGAGCGGAGTATATGCTTATCCAGGTACTCCGTCAACAGAAATCACGGAGTTTATTCAGACTGATGCCACAGCTCGCGAGCGTGGTATTCATAGTCGTTGGTGTACGAACGAAAAGACTGCTATGGAAGCAGCACTCGGTATGTCGTACGCAGGAAAACGTGCGTTAGTTTGTATGAAACATGTGGGCATGAATGTTTGTGCTGATGCTTTTGTAAACAGTGCCATTACAGGTGTTAATGGCGGCCTTATCGTATTGGCTGCTGACGACCCATCTATGCATAGTAGTCAGAACGAGCAGGACAGCCGTTTTTATGGAAAATTTGCATTGGTACCAGTATTCGAACCAAGCAACCAGCAGGAAGCATACGACATGGTTAGCAGCGCTTTTGATTTCTCTGAAGCGCTCAAGGTGCCGGTAGTACTTCGCATTGTTACACGTTTGGCTCACAGTCGTGCAGCCGTAGAAATAGGAGAACAGAAGGCAGAGAACAAGCTCAGTCCGTCCACTGACCAGTGGGTACTCCTTCCAGGTATTGCACGCAAAAAATATGTTGACCTTCTGAACAAACAGCCTGAATTCATAAAGGCAAGTGAAAATTCACGTTACAACAAGGTTGAGTGTGGTGGCAAAAACCGTTTAGGCATCGTGGCTTGCGGTATCGGTTACAACTATGTAAAGGAAGTTGTTGGCGACAATGCAAACATTCTGAAGGTAAGCCAGTATCCACTGCCAGAAGACAAGATTAAGACTTTGGCTGCAGAGAATGATGCCATCCTCGTAGTAGAAGATGGTCAGCCAGTAGTTGAAGAAGGTCTGAGAGGTCTGCTTGGAGCAGGATATCAGGTAAAGGGGCGTCTTACAGGCGATCTGCCTCGCACAGGCGAACTCACTCCTGATTGTGTAGCAAAGGCACTTGGTCAGCAGAGTGGAGCTGTATATGCTCCAGCAAAGAATCTCGCAGGTCGTCCTCCACAGCTATGTCAGGGTTGCGGTCACCGCGATGTATATGCAGCTCTCAACGCAGTATTGGCTGAATACCCAGACTATCGTGTATTTGGAGATATAGGTTGTTACACACTCGGTGCCTTACCTCCATTCAAGAGTCTTTCTTCTTGTGTAGATATGGGTGCCAGCATCACAATGGCAAAGGGTGCAGCTGATGCAGGACTATTCCCTGCTGTAGCTATCATCGGAGACTCTACATTCACACATAGCGGTATGACTGGTTTGCTCGATGCAGTAAACGACAAGTCAAATATCACAGTAGTTATCTCTGACAACCTCACAACAGGTATGACTGGAGGTCAGGATTCTGCAGGCACCAACAAATTCGAGGCTATCTGTCTTGGCTTAGGTGTTGAGCCAGAACACGTTCGCGTAGTAGTTCCACTGCCAAAGAACATGCCAGAGATTACTCGCATTTTGAAAGAAGAGATTGAATACAACGGAGTTAGCGTAATCATCCCACGTCGTGAGTGCATCCAAACGGCAGCACGCCACGCTCGTGAGGCAAAGAAAGCAAAGGAGGCAAACAAATGAAAAAAGACATCATACTCTGCGGTGTAGGCGGACAAGGAATCCTCTCTATCGCAACTATCATAGGTGAAGCAGCAACAGAAGCTGGCATTAACCTCAAGCAGGCAGAAGTACACGGAATGAGTCAGCGTGGCGGTGATGTACAGTCAAACCTTCGTCTCTCTACCGACCCAATCTATTCCGACCTCATTTCACTTGGTGGAGCAGATGTGGTAATATCGATGGAACCGATGGAATCGCTTCGTTACCTACCCTATCTGGCAAAATCTGGTACTATCATAACCAGCAACAAACCATTTGTAAATATACCGGATTATCCCGATGAAACCGCACTTATGGCAGAACTCGCAAGCATGCCTTCTGTTGTTCAGCTTAATATAGAAGATGTAGCAAAAGATGCAGGAAATGCTCGTGGTGCCAACATGGTACTTTTAGGTATGGCTGCACCATTTATCGAGATTCTCACAGTAGAACAACTTCGCAAAGCGATCTCCGTTATCTTTGCCCGCAAAGGTGAAGCTATCGTTGAGGCAAA
This sequence comes from Prevotellaceae bacterium UBA2448, assembly GCA_002342585.1. GTDB lineage: Bacteria > Bacteroidota > Bacteroidia > Bacteroidales > Bacteroidaceae > Minthosoma. The sequence continues at coordinate 54,154 of DDQG01000001.1, read as the reverse complement.
CCTCAAAGCATTCGATATGGGTGTTGAGGCAAGCAAGAAATAAATACCATAAATTATATAGTAACTAATATGATTCACAATCCCCAGATGGAGTGCATGGACAGAGAATCCATGCGCAAACTACAGTCTGAACGTCTTATTAAGACAGTAAAAAGATGTTATGAGAATGTTCCATTCTACAAGAAAAAGATGGATCACATGGGTGTAAAACCCGAAGACATTCGTAGCATTGACGATATTCACAAGTTACCATTCACTACAAAGCACGACTTGCGCGACGAATATCCGTTTGGCCTGCAAGCAGTTCCACAGAGTGAGATTCGACGTATTCATGCCTCTTCCGGTACCACAGGAAAACCTGTTGTTGGCACATATACAGAGAACGACCTGAAGATGTGGGCAGAATGTGTAGCTCGTGTTTTGGCTGTAGGTGATGTAGGTCCTGGCGACATTGTACAGGTTGCTTACGGCTACGGACTTTTCACAGGAGGATTAGGTGCTCACGACGGAGCTCTTGCTCGCGGAGCAGTTCAGTTGCCAATTTCTGCCGGCAACTCTGAAAAACAGATTATGCTGATGAAGGACTTTGGCACAACAGCTCTCTGCTGTACTCCATCCTATGCCCTGCACTTGGCTGAAGTTATTGAAAACAGTCACGATGTGAAAGCTGAGGATCTGAAATTGCGCGTTGGTTTCTTCGGAGCAGAACCTTGGACTTGGGGTATTCGTCGTGAGTTGGAAAAGAAATTACATATCAAAGCCATTGACATCTACGGACTTACAGAAATGTGTGGTCCCGGTGTAGGTGGTGAATGTCTGTTCCAGAATGGTACACACGTCGCTGAGGATATGTTCTATCCTGAAATCATCAACCCGGAAACACTGGAACCTGTAGCACCAGGTGAAGAAGGTGAATTGGTATTCACATCACTCTGCAAAGAAGCAATGCCAATTCTTCGCTATCGCACTCGCGACCTCACACACCTCATCTACGACAAGTGTGAATGTGGACGTACAACTGTACGACTTGGAAAGATTCTGGGTCGAAGCGACGACATGCTCATCATCCGTGGTGTAAATGTATTCCCATCACAGATAGAAACTGCGCTAACAGAGTTCCCTGTGTTTACTCCACAGTATTTCATTACTGTAGATCGCAAGAACAACGAAGACACTTTCGATCTCGATGTAGAATTGCGTGCTGAATACTTCTCACCAAATCCTGCTAAGCAGATGCCGTTCATCAAACCACTCTACGACCGCATCGTCAGCATGGTGGGTATCAAACCAAACATCCACATCAAGGAACCAGGCAATATCGAACGTTCTACAGGTAAGGCAAAACATGTACTCGACAAGAGAACACTTCTTACCGATTGGAAATAAAATCAAAAAAACCTTCTGCACATTCCAGTACAGAAGGTTTTTTATTTTGTTATCTTCTTATAATATTACTTCAAGAACACAAGCCATACAGCTGCGATGAGACAGGCGAAGGCAGCGAAATGATTCCAGTGGAGTTGTTCTCCTTGAAACATAAAGGAAGCAATAGCAGTGAACACAGTAAGCGAAACTACCTCCTGAATGACTTTCAACTGAACGAGTGTGAAAGGACCGCCATTACCGATGAAACCAATCTTATTGGCAGGTACTTGGAGAGAATATTCGAAAAAGGCGATACCCCATGAAAACACGATTACCGCAATCAAAGGCCAGCTGTCACTCAGGTGCATTTGTTGGAGTTTCAGGTGACCATACCATGCAAGAGTCATAAAAATATTGCTACCAATAAGCAGCAGGATAGTATATATTCCGTTCATAATTCGTTTTTTTGATGCTGCAAAGGTACGCTTTTCATTTTTATATTGTACCTTTGTGCGGAAATTAAATAATGTAGAAAGAAATATTTGTATGAAAAATACTCCTTTAAATTACGAAACGGTAACAAATGCCATAGAAGGGATGGGATTGGGCGACTTTTCACAAGCCACAATCAGAGATTTACAATCATTAGCAAAACAATTGGAAGAAAAGACCGGACAGCAGGTAATCCACCTTGAAATGGGTGTTCCTGGTCTGAAACCATCAGACATAGCTATCGAGGCAGAGAAGAAAGCACTTGCAGAAGGTTGTGCAACCACATACCCACCTAACGGAGGCATTCCACGAATCAAACAGGCAGCATCGCGTTTTGCAAAAGCCTTTATCGGAGTAGATATCGACCCACTGGGTTGCATTCCTACTACAGGTTCTATGCAGGGCACTTTTGCCACATTCACTGCTTGGCGTCATGCTATGCCAGAGAAAGACACAGTTCTTTTCATCCACCCGGGATTCCCTGTACAAACTGCTCAATGCGACGTAATAGGGCTGAAACATATTGGTCTCGACATTCACGGCTACAGAGGTGAGGCACTGATAAAGAAACTGGATGAGATTCTTTCTCAAAACAACATATGTGGCATTGTCTATTCAAACCCTAACAACCCATCATGGGTATGTTTCAAAGACGAAGAACTCAAGGGTATTGCCGAACTGGTGAACAAATACGACTGCATAGTACTGGAAGACCTTGCATACTTCGCTATGGACTTCCGTCGCGACCTTAGTCATCCGTTCGAAGAGCCATATCAGGCTACAATTGCCCATTACACAGACAACTACATTCTGGCTGTATCTGGTTCTAAAGCATTCTCTTATGCAGGACAGCGTATTGGTGTAGCCTGCATAAGCAACAAACTGTACCATAGAGTTTATCCATCTCTGGAAAAGAATTTCGGAGTTGGCGAATTCGGTAATTTCTTCTGCAACCGCCTGATGTACACCCTCTCAAGTGGAACTACCCACAGTGTACAACACGCTATGGCAGCACTTATGGAGGCTGCATGCGACGGAAAATATAATTTCCTCAACGATGTTCGTGAATATGGCAGACGAGCTAAGTTCATGAAAGATGTGCTCCTCTCCAATGGGTTCTACCTCGTATATGACAACGACCTTGGTGCACCACTGGCAGACGGATTCTACTTCACTGTTCAGTACCCAGGTATGACAGACCTGCAACTGACTCGCGAACTCATGTACTATGGTATTACCGTATTCCCACTCGACACTATGGGTAGCAACGAACAGGGAGTTCGCATCTGTACTTCGTTCTTCAGCAAAGAACTGGAACCATTGTTCAAAGAACGCATTGAATTGTTTAAACAGAATCACTAATGAAAAAAGTTATTGTCATAACTGGTGCTTCGTCAGGCATAGGTCGTGCCACTGCCCGCATGATGGCAGACAAGGGACATTCCGTTTACGACCTGAGCCGTTCCAACAAACCTCAAGAGGATGTTCTGCATATCGCTTGTGATGTCACAGACCGCACATCCATCGATGCAGCCATCAAACAGATATCTGATAAAGAAGGCAGAATCGACGTATTGATACTTTGTGCCGGTATGGGTGTAGCCGGTTCTGTAGAATTCACGAAGGAAGAAGAAATGCAGCGTCAGTTTGACGTGAATGTATATGGTCCCATCCGACTTGTTCAGGCAGCCCTTCCTCTTATGCGCACTCAGCAGATGGGCGATGGCGAAAGAGGCAGAATCGTATTCGTAAGCAGTATGGCAGCTGTATTCAGCATACCATTCCAGGCAATGTATTCAGCCACAAAGGCGGCATTGAATTCATTTGCTTTCGCACTGAACAACGAACTGAAAGAATACAAAATTACCATCAGCAGTGTGTTGCCAGGCAATGTAAACACTGGCTTTGGTGCAGCACGCCGTACAGACCTTGCCGGCAGTGATGTATATCCTAACATGCAAGCAGCTATCGAACAGATGGAACAGGAAGAAAACCACGGCATGACATCAGAAACAGTTGCCAAGAAAGTGGTAAAAGCATGCATGAAGAAGAATCCGAGTCTGTTCTACACAAGCGACTTACTCTCCGACTTGGAATGTTTAGGCAACAGACTACTGCCTACATGGCTTGCCAACAAAGTTGTCGGAAAGATGTATAAGTGCTAATGCCATGGAACCGCTACAGATAACAAGCACTCAAAACCCAAGAATAAAAAACTTGGCAGTTTTACAGCAGAAGGCATCAGAACGACGCCGTCAGGGCTTGTTTATCGTAGAGGGAATGCGCGAGATAGGACATTGTACAGCAGCAGGATTCAGCATAAAAGAATTGTACTATTGTCAGGAAATGGGCGAACTTCCCCACTCTCTTCACAGTTCAGATGAAATAATCTGCGTAAGCAAGAATGTATATGAGAAAATTGCTTACAGAGGGAGCACGGAAGGTCTCATTGCAGTAGTAAAAGAAAAGCAGACCAGTCTGGCAGACTTAAAACTGCAGGACAGTCCGCTGATTGTAGTACTGGAAAGTGTGGAAAAACCAGGAAACATAGGAGCCATACTGCGTAGTGCCGATGCAGCAGGAGTCGATGCAGTGATAGTATGCGACCCACTTACCGACCTGTACAACCCCAATATAATCCGCAGTAGCATCGGGGCTTGTTTTACAAAACAATTCGTGGCTTGTACAACCGACGAATGTATCGCTTTTCTGAAACAAAAAGACATTCAGATACTCACGGCTCAACTGCAGGACTCTTTTGCCTACTACGACACCGACATGCGACGAGCTACGGCAATAGTGATGGGAACAGAAGACAAGGGACTTACAGACAAATGGCGTCAGGCAGCCGATGCACACATCAGAATCCCCATGTTGGGACAACTCGACTCCCTGAATGTCTCTGTAAGTGCAGCAATACTAATGTACGAAGCGGTGAGACAACGAAAACGATAACGAAAACGAAAACTAAATAATAAAACAATGGACGACAAATCACCTTACTTGCATCCCGAATTCGAGACGCTATCGAAAGAAGACATTAAAAAACTTCAGTTAGAGCGTCTGCAAGCTACAGTTAAACACTGTATGAATTCACCTTTCTACAAAAAACGTTTTGAAGAATGCGGACTGAAGCCGGAAGACATCAAAACTCTGGACGACCTTCGCAAAATTCCTTTCACAACCAAGCAAGACCTTCGCGACACCTATCCGTTTGGAATCGCCAGTGTACCATTGCGCCAGTGTGTTCGTCTGCATTCCAGTTCCGGAACTACAGGCAACCCTACAGTAATCCTGCACACACAGAAAGACCTTGACGAATGGGCAAATCAGGTAGCTCGCAACCTCTGGATGGTAGGTCTGCGCCCCGACGACGTATTCCAGAACTCCTCAGGCTACGGTATGTTCACAGGCGGATTAGGTTTCCAGTACGGAGCAGAAAAACTGGGTATGCTCACAGTACCTGCTGCAGCAGGAAACTCTCTGCGACAGATTAAGTTCATCAAAGACTTCGGCACTACAGCCATTCATGCCGTACCAAGTTACGTAACCCGTCTGTACGAAGTAATGCAAGAACAGGGAGTAGATCCTCGTCGCGACACAAAACTGAAAGTGCTGGCTATCGGCGCCGAACCACATAGCGAAGAACAGCGAAAGAGAATTGAGAACATGATGGGTGTAAAGGCATACAACTCCTTTGGCATGAGTGAGATGTGTGGTCCTGGTGTAGGTTTCGAATGTAAAGAGCAGAATGGTCTCCACTTCTGGGAAGACTACTACATCGTAGAAATTGTTGACCCAGAGACATTGGAACCAGTAAAAGAAGGAGAAATCGGAGAATTGGTTCTCACCACCCTCTGTCGTGAAGCAATGCCACTGCTGCGCTATCGCACTCGCGACCTCACACGAGTACTGGGACACACCTGTCCATGTGGACGAAACCATGTCCGTCTCGACCGTATGCGTGGCAGAAGCGACGATATGATGGTGCTCCGCGGAGTAAACATCTTCCCAATACAGATAGAGAAGATACTTATGCAATTCCCAGAACTGGCAAACAACTACCTCATCACACTTACTACCGACGAAGACAACGACAACATGACTGTTGAAGTGGAACTCGAAGATATGTTCACAGACGACTATGGCCGCTTGCTGCAACTGAACAAAGACGTAAAACGTGCGCTGAAAGACGAAATTCTGCTTACTCCACACGTAAAACTCGTTCCTAAGGGCACGCTCCCAGTCAGCGAAGGCAAAGCCGTTCGTGTAGTAGATAAGAGAAAAGTTTACCAATAACTTCGTACGAAAACGATAACGAAAACGAAAACGAAAACTCTTTAACCTTTAACCGTTAACCTTTAACCGTTACACATTATGACTATCAAACAAATATCAATATTCATCGAGAACAAATCAGGCACCATACTGAAAGTGCTGAACGTTCTGAAAGAGGCAAACATACAGATTATCGCTTCATCTATTAGCGACACAGTGAAATATGGCATCTATCGTATCATCTGCGACAAACCAGTACTCGCAGACAAATTGCTGAAGGAGAACGGCATCAGTGCCATCACCAACGATGTATTCGCCATAGAGCTCGACGACACTCCAGGACAGGCTGCCTCTGCCATTCAATACTTTGCTGAAGCAGGCATCAACATCAGTTATATGTACTCTTTCCTTGTCGGAAACAAAGGTATTCTCATCATGCGAACCGACGACACTGAGAAGACCCAGGAAATCATAAAACTGAAAAAGTTGAAGAGCTATGACCTTGCTTGAAAAGCTGAACACCACCGACCGCTTTGCACAAAGCATCGGAGCACAGCTTACTGAGGTTCGCGAAGGTTATGCAAAAGCAGAACTGACCGTCGAAGAGCGCCATCTGAACGGAGCGGGAGTATGTCAGGGAGGAGTCGTGTACACCCTTGCCGACCTTGCCTTTGCAGCAGTGGCAAACTGTCATGGCACACTAACACTTGGCATCTCCAACACTGTCACCTTCCTGAAGTCGGCACAACTGGGCGACCACATCACAGCTGAATGCCGTGAAACCTTCGACCACCATCGCATACCCTATTGTGACATGCAGATTCGGAACCAAAACGGCGAACTGCTCGGATGCATGACCGGCATAGCCTACAGAGTGAAGAAAGACTTCGAATTCGATAGCCTAATGTAATCTCTATATTGCAAAAAGCGAAGGTTTTTGCTACATTATAAACAAGTTTATAAAATTTCGATAAGCAGGACATTGTTTGTTCTGCTTATTTTGTCATCTTTGCAAAGTTGAATATTACATGCAAAAGACACATTTTAATAACATAATTACTAACCTAACAAAAAAACTAAAAGCGTATGAGAAAAATCTACTCATTTTTGCTTACTCTGGTACTTACCTGCGTAAGCACAGTTGCTTGGGGTTATGATGTAAACATCACAAGCGACCCGGAAAACGATTACTTCAGCGGTTCTCAAGCATTCCCTGTTGCCGACATCATTTCAGGACTTGGTCTTGCAGACGAAGCTGCACTGGAGGCTCTTATTAATGGCGAAGGTAACAATAATGTATATCTGAAGACAGCCGACGATGAAACAAACACCTACACAGGTAACCACAACGAATTCTGGATGAATGCGGATGGCACCCCACAGGGTTATGGCGACGCCGGCACTTGCTGGTATGCAGGTCTTTATTACGACCCGGCAGGTGTAGATTCGGAAACAGGTGACGAGTACGAATCTGAATTCTATGTAAAAGTAGGTCAGATGCCAAACTTCTTCAAGAAGGTTTACACAGACACAGACCTCTCTTGTACACTTTACCTCTATAATGGTAACGGTCGTCTCCAGTTCGATGTAAAACTTCATGTAAATGCAGCTCCTCAGGCAACAGAGGTATATCTTTCAAAACTTACTATAGTGAAGGACTATACCCTGCCACTGAACTTCACTATTGGCAAGTCTTACGAAGGAAAGAAATATTCAGCTACACTCGAAGGCGTATATGATGCACTTGGCACAACAGCTGAAGAATTCGACGCAAATGCATCTGCTCAGACATATGTTCAGACTGTGAAGACTATAGTCGATGCTCAGACTGAGGAAACCAGCTACGAACTCATCGACTCACTCTCTCACCCAGAGGATGCTGCTGGTGGTGCTTGGTTTGGTCGTTATGCTAACTTTGACGAACAGGCAGGCTCGGAAATTCCACTTGCAATCAATGCTCCTAAAGAATGGGCTGCAGGTTGTACATTCTACACACAGGAGATTGCATTAGCAGAAGGTGAATACAGCATCACTTCTGGTCAGTATCCTGGCACATTCACTTCTACCGAGGACAATGACTACACATACCTCTACCTCGTAAACGGCGATAAGGCTGCACGTATCAAGGTTCAGGTAGCTATGGAAGAACCTCAGAACGTAGATCCAAGCGAATGGACAGAAGTTGGTACTATTGACATCACACAGTCAACAACTAAGATTATGGATTATCTTAAATTAAGCACTCCTATCGAAAACATTACTGAAGTTGCCAGCAACTTAGGACTCGAAGATCCATCAGACATCACATTCTACCACTTGCCAACAGCTGGAGAAGGATTCTCTGACGATCTTAGCGATGGTTGGGGAGCATGGCTGAATGAAACCGGAAACTATTGTGCATGGGGGTCTGATGCACGAGTAATGGTAGCTTACGAATTGGCAGAAGGTGTTTACCAGATTTCTTCTCTGCAGATGGCTGGCACATTGAAGGATGGTGATGAATTTACATTCCCGGTATTCCTTGCAAATCCAGCAGCAGGAAAATACTACACTGTAAACTTCAAGTATTCTATCAAATTGCCAGAATCTACAATCAAGCAGGCAGACTGGACTCAGGAAGGACGTCTTGAATACAACGTTCAGCTTATTCCAAGTAAAACAGCTTACCTTCTTGAACAGAATACGACTGTAGATGTTGACTACATCAAGAACAAATTAGGAGTAGATGACATCAACACACTTACTCTCTTTGGTGACGTATATTATGAGAACCCAGAAGAGGCAGATGCTGACAAACTCTACACAAGCCAGCTGACACTGACACCAGAAGGCGGTTTCTGGTTGAAGTCTGTTGACGGCAAGCTCTACCCTGCATCATGGGGCGATGCTGACGCAATGGGTATGGATTGGCAGCACAGCGGAGCTGGCATTATCTCTTGGTACAACAAGCCAAACACTCGTAAAGCAGGCGACACATACACTGGCACATTCTATTTGGTTAACGAGGAAAAAGGACAGTATGTTCGTATCGTATGCAACATCGAATTTGTTGACGAACTTGGCCCAGAGCAGGAGCCTGTTGGTTCTCAGGACGTTCTTATCACTCTTTCAGAAGACACTTACAATGACGACTACGGACAGTACTTCAGCTCTGCAATTGACTGGGAAGCAGCATTTACTGCTCTCGAAATGACAGAAGACGACTTTGAAGGTGCAATTTGGATGGTCCAAAACAGAAGTGGCAGATTCGTACAATTTGGTGGAACAAGCGAATTCGATATGGAATCTGCACAAATGGATGCAGACGGTTACTTTGTTGACTTGGAGAATGGTGGTTCTGACGCAGACATCGTATTTGCAGTAGGTCTTAACATTTCAGAGAGTCCTTCGCAAATGAAAGACTACAAGTTCAATATGAGCTTGATGGGAGAAGAGCCAGAAGCAGGAGTTGTTTATGCTACAAAGGTTGCTTTGAAGTCTGAGAAGGGAATCTACGTATTCAACATCGTAGGTGCTACAGAAGAGACTATGACAGGCATCAAGGGCACTCCAGTTGTTAAGAATGCCGGCATTAAATTCTTCGACTTCAGCGGTCGCGAAATCCCAGCACCTGCTAAGGGTTACGCTATCGGCACAGACGGTAAGAAGTACTACTTCAATAAGTAAACCTTACACCCTCATAAAAAAGAGGTGAGCCCATATCGGACTCACCTCTTTTTATTGTATTAAACATCAATCTAAATAGAGCGCTATATTGCAAAATTGCATTGCATTTCATTTTTGTGAAACTTGAAGGAGGTAGAAATAGTTAAAATGTATTAATAATATTATATAATATATTAATATATAATTACTTATCTAATTATACTACCTACTTCTTCCCTTTCGCTAAAATTAAAAAAACAAATGCAATGCAATATTGCAATATTTGAGTACAGCAAATAATACGTAGTCACCTACAAATCAGCACATTGGACAAAATAACAAATCTACAAGACAGAGATTACGGCTCATTACAAGCGAGATTACGGCTCGTTATGAGTGAGATTACGGCTCGTTATGAGTGAGATTACGGCTCGTTACAAGCGAGATTACGGCTCGCAGAATCTCTAAAAAGTAATCAATAACTCCCAAAAAGATGAGAGGTGAACCGAAAAGTCCACCTCTCTTACCCCAAAAATGTGTTACATGTCTATTCTACATATACCTTAAAGGTAGAAACCTTGCCGTTGTAGCGGAGGGCGAGGATATACATTCCACGACGCACGTTTGATGGTAACTGAATTGTAGCGTCAACACCCATTGGCTGCTGTTCTATCACTACCCCACTCACGCCTACCAGATGGGCTGTGATGTCGGCAGGATTCACTCCTGCAAGGTCGAAACGTATCTGCTGACCACTATGCAGAGCACCAGAAAGAATGCGAATATGAGCATCTTCTGAGGATATGCCTGCATCGGCAATTTGCGGAGCTTCCACTCCAGTTACGAATTCTTCATCAACAAGAGTTTGCTCATACATATACCATTTTATCATGGTTGAAGCAGGAGCAATAGCACCTTCACCCAGTTTGATACGGTAGTCCCAGTGCTTTTTGCGCTGTTCATCGCCTGTATAGATGTAGTCTGTATTGCAAGGTACAACGAATACCACTCCGTTGGCTGGCTTATTCGAGCTATTCCAAGTGAGTTTCATCTTACCGCAATGAACAGGCTGGCTGTAGAAGGTGCGACCATCGCGAGTGCGATAGCACATCTGACAGAGCATATTGTCGTCTTCAGGACGGAAGAACACTTCGCATCCGTTATTTCCCACATGAATCGGGATGATGTTACCACCACTCCATCCCGGGTTGGTAGTTGTGTCAGGAGCCATCCAACCATCGGCATCGTTGAGTTCGAGTGTCTGATATGGAGTAAGCGTGAAAGGTTCTACATCTATCCAACAGGGTTCCCACTCTGCCTTTACTACCGCACCAAATGAACCATCGAGCAGACTGCGCATACCCTTAGAACTCTCCTTGAAGTCCATAGTGGCAAGTTTTGCACGATAATGCATAATCAGCATACGCATTCCTTCGTCGCCAATTCCTTTTACTCCTTCTGCCTCATTGCCGAGTGCTATGCCTTTGAGCACATAGTCGGTGCAATAGCGCCAAATCCAAGGCACACTACCGATGCCTACATTAAGTCCGAGGAAGATTGGGAAGGTCTCACCATACTGCACACCACCTATCAGATTACGCCAAGTACATATCTGCCCGCTTTCTCCATACATATTGACACCTTCTGCAGCAGGACCTCCGAACGAACCGTCCTGCAACCATCCGGAATAACATTCGATAGGCATGAAAGGACAAATCAGATTACCCACACCAAGCCATCCGGACACCTGTGCTCCCTGTCCACGCTTTGCCCCCATAGCACCCTGAAGCCATACGTTTCCTGCCTCTTGGAACCAAGCGGATTTCTTACATCCGGGATAGTCAGCAAAGAGGGCATGGATTCCTTCATGAATCATTGCCTCACGCTGGTAGTCACCATCGTTCCACTTACTGTCTGCATCATCACGGAAACGGCTCATCGGGTAGTAACTTGCCCAAACACAAGGCCAGTTGGAGCCGTCGGCATACGTCTGACTCTGATAGCCGCCCTTCTCCGTATTGCTTGTATTGTCGTTGGCAAGGCCAGAGCCGAATACATATACAAACGACTTCCAACCCTTGCGGGCATTGATATCTGGTGGCCATCCCATCTCGTTACGTATATAGGCAAAGTCTGTATCGAATTTGGCTACTGCATTCTCCATCGCCTTTTGGGCAACAGTAGCAGAGCCACATTCGGAATTCAAGTTGTCGCCCCAATAAACACTCCACCACTCTCCATGTACTTGATTGGCAGCAGAGCCGTTCTTCTTCTTGAATGTATGAGTCTTGGTAGGCACAGCAAAACCTCCCGGATATTCATCGCGGAAATCGTAGCTCCACTTAGGTCCGTTTGCATCCCAGTCGTATGGTTCGCCTTGATGCTCCTGCACATCGACATAGAATGAGTAGGTTCCAGTTTTCAACGACCCGCCCTTTGGAGTGTAACGGGCAGTAAAAGTATATATTCCGGCATCAGCAACTGTTGCTGTTTCAAGTACGAAATCGTTGCTATTAAAGAGTTTCAGAGTCTTACCTGCAGCATTCTTTACGTTGAACACCACTTTATCGCCTTCGTTGCGGACACGAAGTCCCAACGTTATTTTGTCGCCAGGAGCTGCCTGAATGCAGTTATTCACCTCTCCCTCTTCTTCGTTCAACTGCGCGTATGGAGTTGCCAACCACGAATCCATCTTGTCTTTACGATGAAAGAATTGCGGCATGTCGCTCAACACTTTCTTTTCATTTCCGATGGTAATATTAAAACGGAGTTCTACAGTATCTTTCGTATTCACATTGATAAAAGCCTGCTTCACCTGATAGCCAGTTCCGTCTGTGAGCATATCATTGTAGGAGTTAAGACTGATAGCAGATTTACCATCGAATGTTGTGGTAAAGGCCTTGGCATTATTCGCTACAGCCACCGCCATTCCGTTAGTTCTGAAATAGAGTGTAAGTACCTGTTTACCAGAATAGACTCCTGCTGCATTCACAGAATAGAATTTTACTACATCTTTGTCAAGAGCCGTTTTAAGCGAGCCTTGATCTGTACAGTTGAGAACATTTGCCAGAACGGTGGCATTCGTTTTGCAAACTGACGCCTCGGTCTGTGCGATAGTACGGAATACATCAAATGTGTAAATGGTCTTTGTATTTGCAGAATGTACGGATGCAGTTCCACACATTACAGCGCAAATAAGACCCACCAACCTGTGACGGTTACTGAGAAAGTTTAGTGTTTTCATAAAGTCTTTATTTTATGGGAAAATAATATGCTTAATATCACAGCTATGCCGATGAGTACCGGATAGTAAAGATATGGGATGATTGCCACTGGATTTATGGAAGCGAGACCTGCTGCTATGAGGACTTGTGCTCCGTAAGGGAGGATTCCCTGGGCAAAGCAGGACATGGTGTCGAGGATGGAAGCGGAACGGCGAGGGTCGATGCCGAAGCGTTCTGCTATCTCATGGGAGATGCTGCCCACAGTGATGATGGCTACCGTGTTGTTGGCTGTGCATATGTTCACAAGGAATACAAGCATGGCGATTGCCATTTCTGCTCCACGAGAGCCATTGACATGACGGGTAATCTTTGTGATGATGTATTTGATTCCGCCCTGATGACGAATGACGGCGAGCATTCCACTGGCAAGAAGGGTGCAGAGGATGAGTTCTGCCATTCCCATGATGCCGTCGTTTGCCTTATGAAGCCATTCCAACGGGGTGTAACTGCCTTGCAGGGTGCCGATAAGGAAGGTAGAGAAGAGTCCGATGACAAGCACTATAATCACATCTACTCCCATGAGGGCAAGGACTATGACACATAGGTACGGAAATATCCTGACAAAGTCGAAGTCAGTCAGGTTTTCCGCTGGTTCTATGTTTTTGCCAATAAAGTAGTAGACAACCATCAGAAGGAGTGCGCAAGGCAGAACTATTCGTATGTTTGTAATGAATTTATCGCGCATACGGCAACCCTGTGTCTGGGTGGCGATGATTGTTGTGTCGCTGATGAAAGAGAGGTTGTCGCCAAAGTATGTACCACCCACAACAAGTCCGACCATAAGAGGTATGCTGACTCCGGTTGCATTGGCAAGACCTACAGCCACAGGAGTAAGGGCTGCGATGGTTCCACACGATGTGCCGATGCTAAACGAGATGAAACAGGAAGCAATGAATATGCCCGGCAGGAGCAGCGAACGAGGCATCAGCTGGAGGGTCATATTCACAGTGCTATCAACAGCTCCCATTGACTTAGCCGTAGCTGCAAAGGCTCCGGAAAGGATGAAGATGAGGAGCATCAGTCCGACGGTAGATTCACCTACCCCACTGGTGAAGGCTGTAAGGCGTTCTTTGTATGTGCCTCCAGGTGCTATCAGGGAATAGATGGCAGAGAAGAGAAATGCAACGACAATGGGTACGCTATAAAAATCACTTAACCAGATGCTTGTACCAAGGTAAAGCAGGAGGAAAAGAATGAGCGGTGATAAGCGATACATCTTCTATATTTGCTTAAAATCGGATGCAAAGATAAGCATAAATAATTTTAAATTAAAAAGTAAAATGTAAAATACGTTTTTCTTTTTTATAATATTAGCGTACCTTTGTGCTCTGGAAGCAGTCGGACGGTTCGTCGCTGGCGGTCATTTAGGCCGAAAGAGGAAAGTCCGGGCAGCACAGGGCATCCTACTTCCTAATATAGAAGCAGTCCGCGAGGGTTGAGTAATGCAGAAGAAAATAACCGCCCCGCCTCGGTGGGGTAAGGGTGAGAAGGTAGGGTAAGAGCCTACCAGCGGTGTGGTGACACATTGGCTGTGCATCTTAGGAGCTGCAAGTTCATGTAAACTGCCGTTTGAGGGTAGCCCGCCCAAGGTAGAGGGTAGAACGCTTGAGGCATTCGGTGACGCGTGTCGTAGATAAATGACGAACAACTGATCGGACTCCGTCCTGACCAGTTACAGAACCCGGCTTATAGTCCGACTGCTTTTCTTTTTTTTGAGATGCCTCCCCTACCCCTCCAATAATGGGAAGAAGGATGATAATATACAGATTTTTTTCAATATAATGATAAAGAAGACACTTATTCCTTGTGCTCTGGCACTGTTGCAGACTCTGACTATGAATGCCAAGGTGTGGACTTTGCAGGAATGTATAGACTACGCACTGGAGAACAATATCAGTCTGAAACAGGCAAAGATAAAGACTATGCAAAGTCATGAAGACATGCTGCAAAGCCGCAGTGCCCTGTTTCCTTCTGTGTCGTTCAGCACAAACCAGAACATGAACTACCGTCCGTTCAGCAGTTCGACTACAAACATTACAAACGGTTCGATGACGACAAACACTAAAAAGTTGACCTATAACGGTTCGTATGGCATAAATGCAAAATGGACTGTGTGGGACTGGAACAAAAACCGAATGGCTGTCAAGAAGAACAAGTTGACGGAGGAGAAATACGAACTGGGTGAACAAACACAGGCTAACACCATTCAGGAACAGATTGTGCAGTTGTACATACAGATTCTGTATGAAACAGAAGCTGTACTCGTAAACGAGAAAATCGTGGAAGCATCGGAGGCAAAGGCAAACAGAGCCAAGGAGATGGTGGAAGTGGGCAGTCTGGCACATGTGGATTGGGTTCAGCTCGAAGCACAGGTAGATAAGGATAAGTATTCTCTGGTAACTGCTCAAAGTCAGCTTGCCAACTACAAACTACAACTGAAACAACTACTGGAGCTGGAAGGAGAGGAACCTTTCGAGGTAGTCAATCCGGAAATAGGAGAACAGTATGTTTTGAGTCTTATTCCCGACAAATATGTTATATATCAGGAAGCCCTCAACAACCGTCCTGAGATACGTTCAAGCCAAATAGCTATAGAGTCGGCTGACCTGTCTATCCGTTCTGCCCGTACTGGATATATGCCTACTGTATCGATGACTGCCGGTGTGGGTTCAAGCAATGCCAGCGGACAGACAAAGACGTTTGGAGAACAGATAAAAAACAACTTTTCCAATTCTTTGGGATTTACTGTGTCGATGCCTATCTTTGACAATCTGACTACCCGCACAGCCATTCGCAAAGCTAAATATACAAAGATGGACAGCGAACTGGCTTTGCAAGCACAGAAGAAAACTATATTTAAGAATGTGGAGAAGTACTGGCTCGATGCCACCACTTCGCAACAGCAATATATCTACGCAAAGAAAAACCGCGAAAGCATGTTGGAGAGTTACAGACTGGTCAGCGAACAGTTTAACTTGGGACTCAAGAACATCATCGAACTGACAACGGGAAAGAATAATCTTTTGCAAGCAGAACAGCAGATGCTGCAATCTAAATACACCACATTATATAATAAAGCTCTGCTGAAATTCTATGCAGGAGAGAAAATGGAATTATAAAACATACATATGAATACAAAATCGATCTTTGCTGCAATTCTCTTAGCAGCAGCAATAATAACAGGTTGTTCGTCTGAACAAAAGGTAACCTACAATTCTGCACCTGCACAGAGACAGGATATATCCACGAGTATCACTGCCACAGGTACGATTGAACCGGTAACTGAGGTAGAAGTAGGTACGCAGGTGAGTGGTATCATCGATAAAATCTATGTAGATTACAATAGCGAGGTGAAACGCGGACAGATAATTGCCGAACTGGACAAGACAAACCTGCTGAGTAAGTTGGCAAGTGCCCAGAGCAACCTGTCGAATGCAAAGTCTGATCTGGCTTATCAGACTGCGAACTTCAAGCGTTACCAAACTCTATATGACAAGGGACTCGTAAGTACTAACGACTACGAAAACGCCAAACTGACTTATGACAAGGCTACCCAGACTGTAAGAGTGCAGCAGCAAGCCGTTCAGGAAGCACAAACCAACTTGGGCTATGCTACCATCACAGCTCCTATCGACGGCGTGGTTCTGGCTAAGAAAGTGGAGGAAGGACAGACTGTGGCTTCAAGCATGACTACTCCTACTCTCTTTATCATTGCTCAAGACCTGACCGATATGAGAGTGATTGCAGACATTGACGAAGCAGACATAGGAGGTGTGAAAGAAGGACAGAGAGTTTCGTTTACTGTCGATGCTTTTCCCGACGACACCTTCGAAGGAGAAGTGACACAAGTACGCCAGCAGGCAACTACAACAAGCAATGTGGTGACTTATGCTGTGGTTATTTCTGCAAGAAACGACGACTTGAAACTGAAACCCGGACTCACCGCAAATGTGACCATCTACACGATGGAAAAGAAAGACGTGCTGAGTGTTCCGACAAAGGCTTTGCGCTTTGCTCCAAACGAAGCCATAATGACTGATAGTGAGAAAATTGAAGACGTGGAGTCTGATAATAAAGTATGGACAAAGGAAGGAGACACATTCAAGGCTCATGCAGTAGAAATCGGAGTAACAAACGGAACTCTGACAGAAATCATGAGCGGAATATCTGAAGGCACAGATGTGTTGACCGACTTCAATATCGAAGGAGAAATGGAGGAGGAAGAACAGGCAAGCAACCCATTCATGCCTCATCCACGAAAAAAACAAGACAACAACAAGAAAAAGTAAACACTGACATATGGCAGAAGACAAACGGAAAGTCGTCATAGAACTGCAGAATGTAAAGCGCTACTTCCAAGTAGGAAGTGAAACTGTAAAGGCTTTGCGCGGAGTCAGTTTTAAGATTTACGAAGGGGAATTCGTAACCATACAAGGCACGTCAGGTTCTGGAAAGTCAACCCTGCTGAACCAACTCGGATGTCTCGACACACCTACAGAAGGCGAATATTTCCTCGACGGCATACCAGTGAGAAGTATGTCAAAAAATCAAAGGGCACACCTGCGAAACCGAAAGATTGGATTTGTGTTTCAGAACTACAATCTGCTGGCTAAGACAACTGCCGTAGAAAATGTAGAACTGCCGCTGATGTACAACAATAAATATAATGCAAAACAACGACGGGCTGCTGCTGTGAAAGCTTTGCAGGCTGTAGGACTGGGCGACAGACTGGAACATAAGTCAAACCAGATGTCAGGTGGTCAGATGCAACGAGTAGCCATAGCCCGCGCACTTGTGAATAATCCTGCTGTACTGCTTGCCGACGAAGCTACAGGTAACCTCGACACACGAACATCGTTCGAAATGCTTGTGCTTTTCCAAGAACTCTACAAACAAGGGCATACCATCATCTTCGTAACCCACAACCCCGAGATAGCAGAGTATGCAAGCAGAAACATAAATCTGCGAGACGGAAAAATTCGCGAAGATACTATCAATACGAATATAAAATCGGCAGCTGAAGCTTTGGCTGCATTACCAAAGCCACAGGACGATTAGGGGAGTTGAAAGTTGAGAGTTGAGAGTTGAAAATTGAGAGTTGAAAATTGACAGTTGAAAATTGACAGTTAACAAATGAATATATTAAACCTGTTTAAAGTAAGCATAACGGCTATTGCCAGCAATAAGATGCGTTCGTTTCTCAGTATGCTGGGTATCATCATCGGTGTGGCTGCTGTCATAATCATGATGTCGATTGGACAAGGGTCGAAAGAAAGCATACGAAAGGAATTGTCAACGATGGGAACCAACCTGCTCACCATTCGTCCAGGTGCTGATATGCGAGGAGGTGTACGTCAAGACCCTTCAGCCATGCAAACACTGAAGATGGCAGATTACGAACGCATTATGATGGAGAAGAAATACGTAACTAACGTATCGCCAGAGGTCACTTCTGCAGGACAGGTTATTTACGGAAATAACAATACAAATTCTACTATTTATGGTGAAAGTCCTGAATATCTTGACATTAAACAATGGGCAATAGAACAAGGCGACTGCTTTACTGAAGAAGATGTAAAAAAAGCAGCAAAGGTAGCTGTGGTAGGTAAGACTATCGTAACAGAACTGTTCGGAGAAGGAGCTGACCCTATAGGCAAGACCATCAGATTCAAGTCTATCCCGATGCGCATTATAGGTGTGCTCAAGGCAAAAGGGTATAATAGCTGGGGAATGGATCAGGACAATGTAATCATTGCTCCCTACACTACTGTAATGAAACGTATTGCTGCACAGACTTATTTCTCAAATATCGTTTGTTCGGCAATTACGGAAAATCTGTCGGATGCAGCTATCGAAGAACTGACACAGATACTTCGCGAAAACCACAAGTTGAAAGGTGATGCCGTAGATGACTTCACCATTCGTTCACAGGCAGAGATGATGGAAACGATGTCAAGTACGATGGATACTGTCACACTGATTCTCGTAGTAGCTGCGGCATTCTCACTTCTCGTAGCCGGTATAGGTATTATGAATATTATGCTGGTAAGTGTCACGGAGCGCACTAAGGAAATAGGACTCCGTATGGCTGTAGGAGCTACTGGAGCCGTTATCTCCCTGCAATTCCTTATTGAATCTGTACTTATATCAGTAACTGGCGGATTGCTGGGTATTCTCTTTGGATTAAGTGTCAGCGAATTTCTTATCCCTGCATTCGGTATGCCTTCAAGCATACCTGCATGGTCAATTTACGTATCATTCATGGTTTGTGTGTTTATAGGCGTTCTTTTCGGATACATACCGGCACAGAAAGCTGCACGCATGGACCCAATAGAAGCAATACGACATGAGTAACAACAACACAAAAACCCTAGGTGAGGCTCCTTGGCTTCACGTAATGATTTCAACTTGTCTGGGCACAGGACTGATACCAGGTGCTCCAGGAACATATGCCGGTTTTCTTGGACTGCTCATCTGGCTCGGTTTGTGGGCTATACTCCCCTCTCATTTTGCTATGTTCATCGCAACAATCCTACTACTCGTATGCACTACACTCGTAGGCATTTGGACTACAAACGTAATGGAACGATACTGGGGAGAAGACCCTCGTGCTGTAGTAATCGATGAACCCTTAGGCACTTGGATGGCATGTTTGGCAGTATGTTATTTTGACGGACCTACCTGGCAAGTGATACTTCTTGCCACGCTGGGATTTCTTTTTTTTCGCATCATCGACATCAAGAAACCACTAGGATGCCGATGGGTAGATAAGAATGTGCATGGAGGTTGGGGATGTATGGCAGACGACTTGCTGGCAGGATTCTATGCAATGATACTCACACTCATCTTGCGTTTCCTACTTTTTCAGTAGAAATCATCGCACATTAAGAATCTTATGGAGTTGCACTGACAACTTCCATTTAGGATGCTGAAGAATATAGTCAAGTGTTTGCTTGGCTATTTTTTTTGTTTCCTCAAGATTACCTGTATCACAAGGTTGGAGATAATAATTGTCGGCTTCGATATCGTCATAAAGCGACATGTCATTCTTGCCAGTAAATACAACTTTTAGTTCGTCGATATGGGAAAGTCTGAGTTTTGCCGTCTCTGCATCATTATACTCAAACTTAGGACTGCATGTAATATGATCTATAGGAAGAGAGACTGGTCTTGAGCCATTTGTCTCCATAGCTATTGTCCGTCCTATGGCATGGATGGCATCGCATAGAGGAGTATCTACAAAGAGTGAGGGTTCGCCACCTGTAAGCACAACCATTGAAGCAGGATATTTTTCTATCTCGTTGCAAATATCCTCCGCCGACATCATGGTTCCCTCCTGATGGTGTGTATCGCAGAAGGGGCAATGAAGATTGCACCCTGAAAAACGAACGAAGACCGCAGCGCAACCTGCGTTGTGGCCTTCTCCTTGTATAGAATAGAATATCTCGTTTATCTTATACATGTCTAAAGCGCTTCACAACCATCAGCCTTTTCATCATTTACATAAACGGCTATGTTGTCTTCTGATTCCTGAACACTTGCCTTGTAACACTGTGGTATCTGTTCCGTAATCCACTTTGCTATGTTCTCAGCTGTCGGATTAAACGGAAGCAGTTCGTTCAGATTTCCATGGTCTAAATATCCATGAATTGACTGTTTTATATGAGTAAAGTCACACACCATTCCATCTGAATTGAGTTCTTTTGCTTTGCAATAAATGGTTACAATCCAATTGTGCCCATGCATATTGCAGCATTTGCTTTCGTAACTCAGTTTCAGCTGGTGGCATGCTGAAATTTCCATGCGTTTTGATACGTAGTACATACAAAATAAATTAAATGAGTGGCATACCTGCAGCAGCACATTCCTTCCTCATATCTTCTGGCCAAATACTAGCTTGAATCTCACCTACATGAGCCTTTTGAAGCAATACCATACACAAACGGCTCTGACCTATTCCACCACCAATACTAAGTGGCATTTCGTCGTTAAGCAATTTTTTGTGGAAGTATAGGTTCTTACGGTCTTCTTTCCCTGTAAGTTCAAGCTGACGCAACAGAGCTTCTTTATCGACTCTGATACCCATTGAAGAAAGTTCAAGTGCACGATTCAAAATAGGATACCAAATAAGAATATCACCATTGAGTCCTTTGAATCCATCAGAGTTTGGTGTACTCCAATCGTCATAGTCCGGAGCTCTACCGTCGTGGACCTCACCATCGCCAAGTTTTCCGCCAATACCCATGATGAACACGGCTCCATACTTCTTACAAATAGCATCTTCACGCTCTTTTGGAGTCTTATCTGGATACATCTGTCGCAATTCCTCACTATGAATAAAATGAATCTCCTCTGGCAGGAATGATTTTATATTCGGATATGTTTCGTGTACCAGATATTCTGTTCGCAGAATAGCAGAATATATATCACGAACAATCTTCTTAAGGAAGTCAAGGTTGCGATCCTTTGCTGTAATAGTACGTTCCCAGTCCCACTGATCCACATAAAGTGAATGGATATTATCCAGTTCTTCATCACCCCGTATGGCATTCATATCTGTATAGAGTCCATATCCTGGTTCAATGCCATATTCACCGAGCATCAGTCTCTTCCATTTTGCCAGCGAGTGAACTACCTCGGCAGTCTGTTCACCCATATCTTTAATTGGGAATGTAACAGGACGCTCCACACCGTTTAAGTCATCATTAATACCTAAACCGCGCAATACGAATAAGGGAGCAGTAACTCTGCGCAATCTAAGTGCCGTACTTAGGTTTACCTGAAAGAATTCCTTTATCAGCTTTATTCCTTGCTCAGTCTGAGTTGGGGTAAGTAGTTGTTTGTAGCCCTCAACTTTTACCAATTTACTCATATTCCTTTTTGCTTACTTTTTACAAATTTTGCGCAAAGTTAGGCATTAAAAATTATTTTGCAACACAAAATAGCAAAATTATTTACAAAGTGTTAGCATTTAAGACTAATTTTCTTGACAAAATAAAAATCAGAATTTATATGCTAATCCCAATGTTAAATATTCACGGAACTGGAAAAAACCAAGTTTTTCGTCCCAATATTTCTTATCACGGTTATCGTCAAAACGCCACAAAGTAAAGAGTTCCGTCTGTAAATAACGGCTGAATGAATATGTAAGGGCATTTTCCCACTCTGCCTCTACATATTTATATGTTGTATAATAGTAGAGACGGCTTCTCCACACAAGATTCTTCACAATATGAATATTACAATTTGCTTCTATCTTAGAACCGAAGTCGTGTTGATGGCGCAAACCATCTCGTAGTTTATACTCCTTGATTATCACATCGTCTCCCCCACCCACATATCGTAATTTGTATGACAATGGAAGTACAGCAACTGACAAGACGTTGTTATTCTTCAGCTTAGGCTTATAGTCCATACCTAAAGACAGGTAGAAGTCCAAAGGAGCAAAGAAAGCAGAATAACGCACCTTGTCATTTACTTTATAACCATTCATCAACTGAGTCTGAGCTTCTGTAGAGATTGTATAATAGAAATCGCGGTAAGCCTTCAAACCAAACTTACTCATTATGTACAATTTGTTATCACTCGGGATATATTTATGTACAGTATCACTCTTAGAATTGATAAACCCAAGACGCATCTCAAGTCTGTTATCCCATTGAATGCGCTTTTGGTCATTATAGTTTGCTTCAGCCAAAAGAGAACTCAAAAACGTCATATTGTTATTTGCTCCCTTGTACCACATCTCAGAAAAGTAATTCTGGGTGAATTGCAATGAGAATTCGCATTTTGTAGTCCAGAAGTTAGGGCGTTCTATTTCAAGACCAATATCAAGAGGTCCAACCAAATCAGCGACATTCTTCTTTTCCTTATTCAAAAGTAAAAGACTTGCCACAGCAGCATCACTAGCCTTTGTTGCAGTTTTATCCGCTGCAGCATCGTTAGCAATCAACTTCTGTCTTTCCACCATCCTGTCATGGTAAATAAAATCCGTAGGATGCTCCATGTATGTCTTAAAAAGAGCCATATCCATCAGCGAATCGAGCCTCTCGCGCTGCTTCATACCAGTCGTTTCGTTATCAGCAGAAGCCCCTGCATTCTTTGGAGTCCAATCTAACTGAAAAGCACGTTTTGTGGCATCGCTTCTATACACCCTCGGTCCTATTACCTTAAATAAATATGGCGACACGCGCAGACTATCTGGCACTTCTGCATCAGATATAGCACATAAAGAAATCAAACAGACAAAAATATATAGTCTAAATTTCATCGTTTTGTAAAAAATTATGCACAAAGGTACGTTTTTTCAATTATTATCTTTACCTTTGCACGCGATTTTATAGCCAGAAAACGACGAAATCATATATTATTAACATTTAATCAATAACGAATATGCCAAACGGTAAGAAAAAGAAAAGACACAAGATCTCTACTCACAAACGTAAGAAGAGACTGAGAAAGAATCGTCACAAGAGCAAGTAAGCTCGCGTACGTAATACCATGTACAATGTACAAACACGACCCACAAGAAATGCTTCTTTAAAGGTTATTTGTGTCAGGTACTTTGTACATGGTAATTTATTTTTAGAAATCGTTCTTTAAAATTTTTATTTTTGCAAAAATGACTAGCGAACTCATCATTGATGCACAGCCGCAGGAGGTAACCATAGCCCTTCTTGAAGATGAGAAACTCGTGGAGTTTCAAAAAGAAAGTCAAGATTCGCACTACTCCGTAGGCAACATCTATGCTGGCAAAGTCAAAAAGGTGATGCCAGCACTGAATGCATGTTTTATTGATGTTGGTCATGAACGCGAAGCATTTCTGCACTACCAAGATCTGAGTTCACAATTTCCCTCACTGAAGAAATACGTGAAGCAAGTAGTAAGCGACCGCAAAAAACTTGCGCCAATGGCAAAGGCTCAATCAATGCCAGACTTGCCTAAGGTGGGAAACATACAGGACGTACTCGAACTGGGACAAGAGGTGATTGTACAAATCACGAAAGAGCCCATCAACACTAAAGGACCACGTCTGACAGGAGAAATCTCATTTGCCGGACGATTCCTCGTTCTCATTCCATTTACCGACAAAGTTTCGGTAAGTACAAAAATTAAATCGAAAGAAGAACGAGTACGACTGAAACAATTAATTCAGAGCATCAAGCCACGCAATTTTGGAGTCATCGTACGTACTGTAGCGGAAGGAAAACGAGCAGCCGAACTAAACAACGAGCTGTCAATCCTTATCAACTACTGGAACGACAGCATTGCAAAACTCCAAAAAGCCAACACGCTGCCAGCTCTGATTCATGAGGAGACAAGCCGCACGGTTTCAATGTTGCGTGATGTCTTCAATCCTTCCTACGAAAGCATTCACATCAACGATGAAGAAGTATTTAAGGAAGTACAAAACTATGTGTCGCTTATAGCTCCAGAGAGGGCTGGAATAGTGAAACTCTACAAAGGCAACATCCCTATTTTTGATAACTTCAACGTAACGAAGCAGATTAAATCGGGACTTGGACGAACCATCAGTTACAAACACGGTGCCTATCTTATCATCGAACATACAGAGGCACTGCACGTGGTCGACGTCAATTCCGGCAACCGTTCACGAGGTATCGAAAACCAGGAAGACAACGCCTTTGAAGTCAACATGGGAGCAGCAGCAGAACTAGCCAGACAATTGCGTCTAAGGGATATGGGCGGCATTATCGTAGTCGATTTCATCGATATGGATACAGCTGAACACCGACAGAAGCTCTATGAGCAGATGACGGAACTGATGAAAAACGACCGCGCAAAGCACACAATCCTTCCTCTTAGCAAGTTTGGACTGATGCAGATAACACGTCAACGCGTACGTCCGGCAATGGACGTTCCTGTTGAGGAGACCTGCCCTACATGTTTTGGAAAGGGAACTATCCAACCGTCAATCCTTTTTACCGACACTTTGGAAAGTAAGATTGACTATCTGGTGAACAATCTTGGAGTAAAGAAATTCAAACTATATGTCCACCCATACGTAGCTGCCTACATCAACCAGGGATTTGTTTCCCTCTATCGCAGATGGCAGATGAAATACGGATTCGGACTTCGCATCATCCCTTCGCAGGCACTTGCTTTCCTTGAGTATAAATTTATAGATTCGAAAGGAAACGAGATTAACATGACCGAAGAGATTGAAACACGCGGCATGACAAACAAGTAAGAAATTCCTACAAAACGATTAAAAAGTCCCACATTTTCCATCGAGAGAATGTGGGACTTTTTTTGTACTTATCAAGGTCAACGGACGCGGAGTATATCGCCTGGCTCTGGCACATAATCAGCCTTTCGGTAATTCATTTTGTATAGATACTTTATGCGCACTCCATACATCTGTGCAATAGAATACATCGACTCACCCGGTTGGATACGATGCCAGTAGTCCTTCGGATACTTGTCCCGGTCTGCATGTTTCAATTTCTTCTGAAGGAAAATAGGAGTACCAGCCGATGGGAAGAAGTATTTTGACGGAGCCTCATTGTATTTACGCAGTTTTCGTGCAGAAAGTCGAATTCCGCGTTCTTTCAGTTCTCTTGAAAGACTTTCCCATGTATCACCTTCGCGAGCTATGATGCAATCGAGATTATTTATGAGATAAAGAGGATGTTGAGCACCAATTGCCACATACGATTTACTACTTTTACCCCCACCCTTCTTGTCGTAACGATAGAGTTCGTAAAGTTCTATAATACCAATCAAACGATTAGCATAAGTAGGCAAAGTTGCATATCCGCATGCTTTCAGACCATGAGCCCATCCTTTGTAGTCTTGTTGATCTAATTTAAAAAGACGAGCATAGCGTGGACGAAGCAAAAATTTCGAATGGTCTTCATAACTGTCACGCACAGATGAATATACTCGGAAACAGTCGTCACGGCGATCATCATCATGATATGTACGTTTTCCCGTCCATTCGTCATGACACTTGATACCAAAATGATTGTTCGACCTACGAGCCAATTCACTCTGTCCTGCACCACTTTCCAAAAGTCCCTGTGCCAAGGTGATACTTGCAGGAATATGGTGTTCCTCCATCTGCTCGATGGCAATGTCTTTGTATTTTTCAATATAATTCTCGTATGCCGCATTGCGTCGTTGTGCACTCAATGCAAGAGAACTGATTGTGAATATGACAAGAAGTAGGTAACGCATTTATTTAAAGGTATAAATTATTATAGTTGAAAGGCAAGCGGCAATAACTGCTGTGCAGAAGATATGATGTATATTTCATCTAAGCCGTAAAGCAGCACCTTAATTGGTGATTTCTGACGATATTCTGATTCCAAGAGTGCCTGACGGCAACCGCCACAGGGAGTGACTGGAAGAGTGGTAAAAGAACCGTCCGTTCCACGAGCAGCAATGCAAAGAGCTAGAATTTTCTTATCCGGATAGCGAGAACCAGCATAAAATATCGCTGTACGTTCAGCACATATACCCTGCGGATAGGAACTGTTTTCCTGATTACTGCCCTCTACTATTGTGCCGTCATCGAGCAACACAGCAGCCCCCACACTAAAACCGGAGTAAGGTGAGTAACTGCGATAGGTAGCCTTTCTGGCTGCATCAAGCAGCGATTTCTCTACAGGTGTCAGTTCTTGTTCTTCAACCTTGTCGTACGATATGCTTACGTCTATTTTCTTCATAACACGCCCTTGCTTGACGGAAGTTGATATTTGTATATATCACGTTTAACTGCCATCTTTATGCTTCGAGCCAGAGCCTTGAAGATACCCTCTATCTTGTGGTGCTCATTCTCACCCTCAGCCTTGACGTTCAAGTTGATACGGGCTGCATCACTAAAGGACTTAAAGAAATGCAAGAACATTTCAGTAGGCATATCGCCAATACGTTCACGATGGAACTCAGCATCCCATACAAGCCAAGCACGACCACCAAAATCAAGACAAACGGAACAGAGACAATCGTCCATAGGCAATGTGTAGCCATATCGTTCTATGCCGCGCTTGTCGCCTATTGCTTTGGCAATACATTCGCCAAGAGCTATACCTGTATCCTCTATAGTGTGATGTTCATCGACATTAAGGTCGCCCTTTACATGTATCTTCAGGTCTATATTTCCGTGTTTGCCAATCTGTTCAAGCATATGATCAAAGAAACCTAAACCAGTATTGATATCGCACTGTCCGGTTCCATCCAGATTTAGCCATATATCTATGTCCGTTTCCTTTGTAGTGCGTCTTACGGAAGCAGTACGTTCACCAGCAAACAGAAGTTCTGTGATTTCATCCCACGACTGCACATTATCGCCCAGAATCAGGTATTTACAGCCCAGATTCTGTGCCAGCTGCTTATCAGTCTGACGATCACCTATCACATAACTATTAGCCAAGTCGTAATCGCCCTGCATATATTTTGTGAGCATAGCGGTACCAGGCTTGCGAGTGGGCAGATTATCCTTAGGGAATGAGCGGTCTATGCACTGATCGTCAAACTCTACATTTTCGCTTTTCAGTATATCAAGCATCATATTGTGTGTAGGCCAGAAGTCCTCCTCCGGATAACTATCAGTACCAAGTCCGTCCTGATTGCTGACAAGCACAAACTCAAAATCCAATTTCTTACGGATGAAATTTAAGTTACGGATTACCCCTGGCAGAAAATGGAACTTCTCAAACGAATCAATCTGTTCGTCGGCAGGTTCTACGAGTATCGTGCCGTCACGATCTATAAATAAAGCCCTTTTCATACGTATCTTCTTAAAGCAGCTAAGAGAGCTGTGTTTTCTTCTTTTAGACCAACAGTAATGCGCAGACAATTGCCACACAATGCCACACGACTACGGTTTCTTACTATAATTCCCTGTTTCACAAGATAATTGTATATGCCATCAGCATCAGTCATCTTGGCAAGGAAGAAGTTTGCATCAGTAGGATACACCTTCTTGCATATAGGAAGGATAGAAAATGCATCCATCAACGTGCCACGCTCATCTGTAATCTGAGACAGATGACGCTGATATATTGTCAGTTCTTTCAGCACATCCAATGCCTTCTGTTGAGTAAGGATATTCACGTTATAAGGATATTTCACTTTATTCATCAGAGAGATGATATCTGTGCTGGCAAAAGCCATTCCAAGACGGATACCAGCACATCCCATAGCCTTACTGAAGGTGTTGAGCACAATCATATTGGGGAACTTATCCAAATCAAGGCGCAAAGGGCGTTGCTTGCTGAAATCGGAATAAGCCTCATCTACAATCACTATACCCTGAAATTCGCGCAACACCTTTTCAATCTTCTCGCGTTCGAAAGCATTTCCTGTCGGGTTATTTGGCGAACAGATAAAAATCAGCTTCGTATTCTCATCAGTCGCAGCAAGAAGTGCTTCCGGAGAGAAATCGTAGTTTTGGTCAAGAGGCACTTTACGATACTCCACATCATTCACATCGGCACATACCTCATACATTCCGTATGTAGGGTCGATAGCAACCACATTGTCCACTCCCGGACGACAGAATATGCGGAAAGGCAAATCGATAGCCTCGTCCGATCCGTTTCCAAGGAAAATGTTCTCTGCAGGCACACCCTTGAACGGAGCTATCTGATGCTTCAACTCCTCCTGAAGAGGGTCGGGATAACGATTAATACCATTAGGGAACGGGTTCTCGTTGGCATCGAGAAACACATCAGCTTTCATTCCCTTAAATTCATCACGAGCACAGCTATACGGTTTCAAAGCCCATATATTCGGACGTGTGAGTTCTTGTAGTGATTTCATACCTGTTGAAGCATTTATATTTATTATTTAATTGCTTTAAGACGTACAGTCATAGCACGCTTGTGAGCATCGAGTTGTTCGGCACCAGCCATCAGTTCCACAGCATGTCCGATACTGCGTACGCCCTCAGCAGTAAGTTCCTGGAAGGTTATCTTACGACAGAAAGAATCGAGATTCACTCCGCTGTAAGCTTTTGCATAACCAGAAGTCGGCAAAGTGTGATTGGTACCGGAGGCGTAATCGCCAGCTGATTCACAAGAATAATTACCTAAGAACACAGAACCTGCATTCACTACCCTGTCAGCCACCTTCATATAATCCTTCATGGCAAGAATCAGGTGTTCCGGAGCATATTCGTTTGTTATGTCGATAACCTCCTCAAGATTATTAACCACAATGATGCAGCTATACTGCAACGACTGAGCAGCTATATCTTTTCTTGGCAGCAGTGCCAACTGACGTTCCACTTCGTTATTAACATCTTCTGCCAACTTCTTACTGTCTGTAAACATAACTACCTGACTGTCCACACCGTGTTCTGCCTGCGACAGCAAGTCTGCTGCCACGAACTCGGCATTTGCAGAGTCATCAGCCATAACAGCCACTTCGCTCGGACCGGCAGGCATATCTATTGCCACATCGTGCAGGCTTACTTCCTGTTTTGCAGCCGTCACAAACTGATTACCAGGTCCGAATATCTTGCTTACCTTCGGAACACTCTCTGTTCCGTAAGCCATAGCACCTATTGCTTGAACACCACCAATCTTATAGATGCGGTTTACACCGGCAATGCGGGCTGCAACGAGTATGGCAGGGTGCAACTTACCCTCTTTGTTTGGCGGGCTGCACAGTACGATATTCTTACATCCGGCAATCTTGGCAGGGGTTGCAAGCATCAGGACAGTAGAGAAAAGCGGAGCCGTTCCACCGGGAATGTAGAGTCCTACATTCTCTATGGCAACCGACTTCTGCCAGCAGACAACTCCAGGCTGAGTCTCCACTTTCTTTCCGTGGAAAACCTGTTCACGGTGGAATTTCTCAATATTATCATGTGCCAACTGAATAGCACCTTTGAGTTCTTCACCAACAAGTTGTTCTGCCTCATCCATCTCAGCTTCCGAAACAGCGAGATTAGACAAAGCCACCTTGTCAAATTTCAGTTCGTATTCTTTCACAGCCTCATCACCACGCTCTCTGATATCGGAAAGCACACCATGCACGGTATCTCTCAGTTCAGAGGCATCTCGATGTGGTCGCTGCAGATACGAGCCCCATTCGCTTTTATCAGGATATAGAATTATTTGCATTATAAAATCATCTTTTCAATAGGAGTAACAAGAATACCTTCTGCACCAAGTGCTTTCAACTGACCTACAATTTCCCAGAATTGTTTTTCATCGAGCACAGAATGGACTGAGCACCAGTCTTCGTCTGCAAGAGGTATAATCGTAGGACTCTTCAATCCGGGAAGAACCTTAGTAATAGCAGCCAACTGAGATTTTGGTGCATTCATGCGCACATATTTCTTTCCGTCAGCAATAAGGACAGACTCGATGCGGAACAGGAGCTGTTCCAAGATACCACGTTTCTCATCGTCAAGATTTGGATTTCCGATAAGAAGAGCCTCACTCTGCATCACTACTTCGACCTCCTTCAGGTTGTTGCTTACCAAAGTAGAGCCTGAGCTGACGATATCAAAAATTCCATCAGCAAGACCGATACCTGGAGCAATTTCTACCGAACCCTGAATCACGTGGATATTGATGTCGATACCTTTTTCCTTCATGAACTTACGCAGAATGCCAGGATAGGAAGTTGCTATCTTCTTACCGTTAAACCACTGAACTCCGGGGTACTCAACTGCCTTTGGAATAGCAAGCGATATACGGCATTTGCTGAAGCCTAAACGTTTCACTACGTCAGCCTCGAAACCGCGTTCCACGAACTCGTTCTCACCGACAATACCTATGTCAGCCACACCGTCAGCAACTGTCTGAGGAATATCGTCGTCGCGAAGGAATAGTACTTCGAGAGGAAAATTTGACGACTGTACCAACAGAGTGCGTTTTGTACTACTTACTTTTATTCCCGCCTCTTTGAGCAGATTCATTGTATCTTCATAAAGACGACCTTTTGATTGTACTGCAATTCGTAACATATATTTTTGTTTTTACTAATACCTTAATCTTATTTGAACTGAATTATGCTATTACCTGTCAGAATGGTCTGACTGATACTGATGTATGTGCCAATATGCGGAGTCTTCTGTTGCGGATTGTCATGTTTAAACCAATCTAATATCTCAGCAAACGAATAGGCATCCGTATCAAACACAATATAATCGGCAGTAGGATCTAGTTTTTTGGGTAATCCGTTCGAAACGGAATGATACAGATTATGCTCCACCATCAGCCGCTGCATCTGTTGTAAATTATATCCCTTACCAACAAGCATAAACTTCTTCTGTCGCATAACCTCCATAATATTCTCCTCCTTCTCATCCTTCTTTGAGAACTGATTCTTCAGATATGTCAGAAAAGCCTTTCCGTAAATAGCCAAGGAAACTACCATAAGCAGCAGGAAATTATAGCTGAAATGCTTTTTGAAGAAAATGAACATTGCCTTGTGGAACACGATAGCATATCTGTACGAACTTTTCTGTGTACTCTCTCCCTTATAATGGAGTATGGTAGCAGGATAGAACACATTCTTATATCCAGCCTTCAGTATGCGGTATGACATATCGACATCCTCACCATACATAAAGAAGGTTTCATCGAGCAAACCGCACTTCCCGAACACTTCGGCACGAATAAACATACAGGCACCGGAGATAACCTCAATATATGATGGTTTGTCGATAGGCAGATACTGCATGTAATAGCGTCCGAACAGAGTTGACTGCGGAAACTTGCTACCCAGTCCCGACATCTTACAGAAGGCAGTCCATGGAGTAGGAACGCCGCGACGCGACTCTGGAGCCATACTACCATCCACACGCTGCTGTCTTACGCCTAGTCCACCTACCTCGCTATGTGCATCCATAAATGCAACACATTGCTTCAGAGTATCCTCCCCCACTATAGTATCCGGATTGAGCAGCAGCACATACTCACCACGAGCCTTGCGTATTGCCATATTATTGGCAACCGAGAAACCATAGTTCTTGGTATTCTCAATATAATAAACCCATGGGAACTTTCTCCTCAAATAATCTATCGAACCGTCTGAACTGGCATTGTCAACCACATATACCTCCCCCTGCATGCCTTGCAAAGCACGCTCCACGGAGTATAAGCACTGTTCCAGATAGTACTTTACATTGTAGTTGACTATGACAACCGTCAGTTTCATCCGTTATTCGTTTTTTACTACAAAATCATCTTCAACAATCTTCATAAACTCCTCAATCCTCTTGTGGGTAGGCAGACAATACACAGTCACTGCCAGTCCCATTAACGCACATAGTAGTCCAGTAGTATTGAGAGTCATGAAATATGCAATAATATTATACGCAATACAAAGTGAAACCAACATAAGACGAATCATACTCCACATATGGTAGAAGTCAAGTGCCTCATCCTTATTCATGCGACGCAGTCCCTTTGTAGTATTCAACAGGAAAAGTTGCAGAGCTAAAGGCAGGATAAGCAATGTAGAAAGAATACAAGCACAGTTCAATTTGAACTCCACATCTGAACCAGTCTCCACAGAGCCATTAATTATCACTCCTAATTTACCTATTACAAACACAATTATCAGCAGCCCCCATGCCACACAACTCTCAATGCGCAACATCAACAGTAATGAATTAATCCTTTTTTCCATAATAACTATCTTCTTTTAAGCTACAAACGGCACACGGTTCACAAGCGAACGTCCCAAAGTAGCCTCATCAGTATATTGTAACTCATCATTAATACTCAGTCCACGTGCCAGAACCGACAGTTTCAGACCGCGCTTCTCGTCAGCAAGCACATTCGACAGCCTCTTCGAAATAAAGAAATTCGTCGTATCACCCTCCATCGTACTGCTAAGAGCCAGGATAACCTCCTTCACATCACTCTGCTCCACCCTGTCAACAAGACTTTGAATCTGCAAATCGCCCGGTCCTATTCCGTCCATCGGAGAGATAACCCCTCCTAGCACATGGTACAGACCTCTGTACTGCATAGTTGCTTCGATAGCCATCACATCCTGCACATTCTCCACCACACAGATAAGGCTCTTATCGCGTTGCGGACTGGCACACAAAGCACACACCTCCGAGTCGCTTATGTTATGGCACACCTTACAGTACCTCACCTCATGACGAAGTTTACTGATGGCACTACAAAACCCGTCAACAGCATCCTCCTCCATACGTAAAGTATGCAGAACAAGCCTCATGGCGGTCTTCCGACCGATACCAGGAAGCTTAGCAAATTCGTCGACAGCACGCCCTAAAAGCGCAGAAGTATATTGCTGATCCATAAATCAGCTGCAAAGATACGGAAAGTCGAGCGCATAATAAAGAAATATGCGCTTTTTTTACTTGAACCTTGGTAATGGTTAAAGTTTATTGGTTATAGGTTATTGACCTCAGCTTTCTTATAGTTTTCGTTAAAGAACTACCGTCTTCTTCTGAAAAAACTTGAAATCTTTCTGAAAGTAGTGAAAGTCTTATATGCAGTAATGGCATAACCGATATATCGCATATAAGAATAGTCGGAAGTGAAGAAGATATTGTTAGAAGGCAACACCATATCCATTGCATCCTTCTTCAGAGCCTTCGTCTGCTGATGGAGCCTTTTGGAAACCTTGAGTTTATCGCTACGCAACTCTTCCAACGACAAATATACTGTTTTATTCTTCTGTGCCATCTTCTTCCTCCTCCTTTAGCATTGACTGTGAAATGCTTCTGACAACAGGACCTTCGACCAGAGTCTTACGCATCAGATAAAAAACAATAATAATAAGAAGCAAAATGCCTCCCATCAGGTAATAAGCGGTAGTCTCGTCACCTATCCATGCACTTAAAGACTTCACCAGCCCAGTACTGAGAAAATGTACAGCACTGATACCGAAAATAAGGATGACGCCGCCGACAATAAGGAAAGTGGCAGCGACTGACACTTTGTCAATCGCTTCCAACTTTAGATACTGTTGCAACAAGGTGATTATTTCCTCAGTCTCCTGAGGCACCTTATTTGCATCGCCTTCGTTATTCAGCGTCATAATCTTCTGCAGGATTAGCTTCCTTCTTCTTACCGATAGATTTGATTTCAGTAAGAATCTTGTTCATCTCCTCCTTGTTCAGCTTTGCAGCATACTTGTCAATAACATCCTTGATTTTCTTACGCTGATCCTCACCCTTTTCAGGAGCTAACAGAAGACCACAAGCAGCGCCAGCAATAGCGCCTCCTACAAAAGCAGCGATAATAGCTGCACCATTCTTACATGCCATAGTTTTAGAGTTTTAAAGGTTAAAAAATTAAAAAAGCACCCAAATCTACAACTTTATCCTTAATAAACCACAAAAAATTATACCTTTTAACATTTTTTGCAATAAAAACACTATATACCACAAAAATTAGCACTAAATTTGTGCAAGATTTTTCAACCCACTAAAAGTATTATAAAAAATGAAGAAATTTTCTTTTGGCATTGCACTTCTTGCTGCAATTGCACTCGTTGGATGTAAATCATCTGAAAGCAGCTACAAGAAAGCTTACGAAAAAGCTAAAGCACAGGAAATGGGACAGACTACAACTCAGCCTGTAACAGTAACTCCAGTACAGACAGTCACTCCAGTACAGCAGAACGTCACTCCAGTTGACAACTCAGACCTGCGTACAGAACGTCTGAACGTTATGAACAATGGCACTCTGAAGTCATACAACGTTGTTTGTGGTTCATTCAAGAGTCTTGACAATGCAAACAACCTTCGCAACACACTTGCAAGCAAGGGATACAGCGCACAGGTAGCGCAGAACCCAGACACAGGCATGTATCGTGTAATCGCATCTTCATTCGAAGACAGAGGCTCAGCAGTTAGCTCTCGCGATGCACTTCGTGCTACATATCCAGACGCTTGGATTCTCCTCCGCGCATATTAATACATTATTTAATATACAAAAAAAGACTACCCCTCAGCGAGGTAGTCTTTTTTGTTTTATTAGGACTCAACACAAAAAATGTTCAACATACTGAACAAATTATTTTTCATTCCTTATTCCCTAACTAACCACTAAACTATTATCTATTAACTATTATCTATTATCTATTAACTGTTATCTGTTTTCTTTCTGCCCTCTTTCCCAAATCGTGTTGCAACATTGCAACACGATTTTTTCAGGGCAAGACAGCTCGCGCCGTTAACAAAAAAACACTAATAAATGTTAACGAATCAGGGCAAATTCGTTTTATTTGTCATCTTATATACCATATTTCGGCAAAAAGTTTGGCGAAAAACTGAAAAGCTATTAGTTTTGCAACCTAAACTAACCCGAATTTGTAAACCCCAAAACCTTTAACGGCAAAAATCACATTTGCAGAATAAATAATGATAATGAATATGAAACAGGTATTAGAAAAAGCGTTTTTAGCTTTACTGCTGTCATTTGTCTATGGTGCAAATGCAGTAGCAGATGACTTTACTGTAGAGCGTGCAGTGAACCTGAGTCAGCTGGACTCATGGACCGACATCAGCCAGTTCCAGTGGCAGGAGATAGACCACAGCATTCTGGATAACCGCGAGGAGATGGACGCCCTCAAGACACTCTTCAATGACCCTGCACCAAAAGACACCGTCGGTTTCTACAAGCAAATCTACGATGCTCGCGACAACCAGTATATCGTGCTGCGACTGGACAAGGCTCAGGGCAATAGACCTTTCCATATTCGCGTAACTTGCAAAAATAACCCTGATGACCCTTCGCAGAACACTTCGAAGGTTTTTGCAGCCGAGAACTATGCCTATATCATGCCCCCTATCAGCGAGAACCAGATAGAGTTGAAGATATGGCCTCAGGGCGAAGGCGAGGAGAAGGCGAAGACCTACACCTTTAATATTCACGGCTACGGCTCGGCATCAGTACGCACCGTGATGCTGGACAAGAGTCGTATAGTAGATGGCGACTACGACCTGCAACTGATACGGTATAACAGCGAGACAGAGAAGAGCGATACGGCATACATTAGGAAACTTCAAACTGATAAGCTATATACGTTCTATGATTATAATGACGGTGACTTGAAGGAGGCTTACCTGATGACTAACAACTTCAAGCGTATCAAGTTGAAGCACGAATGGTGGGCTATGGATGCTGTTACTCATGTCAGCGATAATACCGTAATGATGATGACAGGGCCGAAGATGCCTTTCCGCCAGCACAAGCGACTGGACGCACCGAACCCTACCTATCTGGATTCACGACTTTTTTCTTATCATGATACCCTTTGGGTGAACTTATTCCTCGACAACGTACAGTCTGACTCGATTAAAGGTCTGACGTTGCACGCTGTGCCTGCTGATACTGCCAATATGCCGAAAGATACGAAACTGTTGGATTGGGGTAAAGACCCTGTATCAGGGCGTTTGTATGTGATCACCGACGGCGAACCATGCACAATAGAGTGCTATAGAGACGGTTTTCTGCCAAAGTTGTGTAAGTATCCGGGGTCTTACAACCACAAAACAGGTGTCATAAGCAGTGAGACAGAGGTTGTGGATATCTTTCTGGAAAGTATTTCGGCTCCTGTAACTTCACCAAAGGTAACATCGGCAGTGCTCTCAACACTAACCCCTACTAACGACCGCCGAGGCGATATATACGTGAGTCATGTGCAGACAGCGGACATACTGCCCGTGCAGAAGGCTGAAACGATATATTATGATGAGTTTGCATCAAAAAAAGACACCGTCAAGTATGCCGACGGCATGAGGACGAAGAGTTACGCGAATATGGAGGTGGCAATAGTTTCGCCCCGCGCATCGCAGAATGTGAAACGCTTCGCATCGGCAGCAGGGAACGATACCTCATCGGAGCCAGAAAGCAATATCACGCTGAAGAAAGTGAAGAACGACGCTGAAGAAAACGACATACTAAAGGAATCTCTTGAGGGTAAGACGGTTTCTATTCGCAGCAAGTTCTTTGACTACGATTACTTTACAACCGACTTTGACCTGAGCGAATACCTTGCTAGCAACACATCCGGACGCCCAAGCATCGCATTCAATGGCGATGTAGTGCGTGAGTTGCCTATCCTCGCCAACAGGACACTGAATCTGCAGAAGATTGAAGAAGAAATAAAGAAGAGTGCCGAAGAACATCTGAGTGGTGACGCTGCAGAGATATCGGCAAAGGACTGGATAACCGGTATAACACCTGACGGAGCCTCACATATGGACTTTAGAATACCGTTCCATCCACCATACTACTTCCGTTTTGACCTTGATATTGACTTCTTCAAGACCAAGAAGTTATCTTTGACAGAAACTCTTGGTGTAGGTGTTGAAGGCAAGTACGACATGGCGAATAAGAGTGCGAAGTACTGGCCAAATGAATCGCAGACAAACAAGGTTTCAATGGGTACTACAGAAAACTACGAGTTGGGAGTTACCGACCTCTCACCAACATTGGATGAATTGTTAGACAAGAAGCCTAAAAAGCAAACCTCTAATACTGACATAACGTTCTCTGCCTTTGCTGAGTTATATACCAAGTACTCTGTTCCGCTGACTCTTGAAGACGATAAGTGGGCACAGTGGTTTACCGGCACTCAGTGGTTGGACGAAGCAGGTCTGTATGCAGAGGCCAATGCGGAAAACGACGTCAAAATTGACATTGACAATATGATATCGTTCCTAGGCAACCAGGCTGGAATTCCCGATGCAGCCAAACTGTTCGCCAAATGGGTAGAAAGCAACACCCTCACCCAGATACTGCAAGCTTTAACTCGCACGTCGTTATCAACATATGGAGGCTCAAGACTGGCTGTCAACACAGGACTTTTCTCATTCAAAAACTTAAAAGAACCCGCAACAGGCGGCATCATTAGCAATACGCTGAAGAACCACCTGCTGGCATTCAAATTTACGGGACAGGCATACGTGCATGCAAAAATAAAGTCAAAATTAGACGCCTGGGTGGCTGGTGCAGAGTTTGGACTGAACTCCGATGCCGCCGTTGATTTCAGACATGCTTTAGGTTCACGACTTGATTTCCGTAATCCATTCTCAGGAAGTGCTTACGGCTGGTATGCCAAAATGGAGGCATATTTTAAGATAAAGTTCCTGTTCTGGTCCACGCGCTCGTCATGGGATCTTCTTAAACATATAGACTCAGAACTGAAACTTGTCGCCCCAGAAGATTATAAGAATCCGTACCACAAGAACTTTGCTTACTACCTGAGTGATGAAGAAGACCCGGATGCTACACCGTCGGATGCTAAAGCACCAAGAAATGCGCTGTTAGCACTGCCAGGCGATTTGGTAAGCACTTATGCAGACATTAATCAGCCCGTGAAGTATATTTCGGGTGGTGACAGTATCATCTATCAGGGCAATCAGGGCAGTCCCGACGACCCCAACAAGTTCACCGTTGAAGTGGCATCGCTAGGAAATCCCGTTACCTTGTCCGATTCGCACATGGGCGGATGTTCCGACTATGATGCAGCCTCTGTTCCCGGTTTAGACATGGTATTGATGGAACAGGCAACGGAAGTGATACCAAAGGAGCAGCTGGAAGACTCACTGACACTTGAAAAATCCGTAAAGGAAGGCAGTCGCGTATTTGATGTTTATTATACCAAGAAGACACCAGGCACCAAGTGGTACCAGCCCAAACCAGTATATAGCTCACCAGAAACCGCCTCATTCAAACCTCGTCTGGCGATGGCTGACGACGGCAAGGCTGTAGCAGTATGGCAGGAGGGATTGATTGAGAAAGGCAGTTGGGTGACCGAAAAGGATACAGTAAAACTGAATGATCTTGTGATGACTGGTAACCTGATGATGTCGCGTTTTGATGGTAACGAGACATGGTCTGAGCCTGTGAAACTGATGGAACTGAATGAGACATGTTCGATGAAAGACTATCGTGTGAGCTATGACGGCACCACAGCATTCATTGTGGCAAGCAAAGGCGGTTATGGTGTAGCTGATGAAAATATCAGCCTGACCATAGACGCTTCAAACAATGTCACTACTCACCCGATGGAGCAGAGCGACAACTATATGCGTCTGTGCAGAATTGGCGACAACAATCTGGTGGCATGGATGGCTATCGCCGACACAGTGTCAGGCACAAAGTGCATAAGGGTGAAAAACTACGGCATGGACGGCAATGCCAAGAAAGGCATCAATACCTCTCTCATCCTAAATGAGATTACAGCCGACGAGTTTTCCATCGTGCCTGATATGCAGGCAAAGTCGTTGAACAATGTGGCTGTATTGTGGCGTCAGACAACTTTTGAAAACGATACAGCAAAGATGTGCCTGATGGCTTCAAGACTGGTGCCCGACACAGACGGCAGTTTCCATCTGGGCACTCCTATCACCGCAGTGAAGGTAGATCCGGGCAGCACCATATATAATTTTGACGGATATATGACCAATGAGAAGATACAGGTGTGCTTCGTTGCTACCGATAAGGAGGGTAATACACAACTGAACAAAAAAGCAGCCTACTTTGGCAATGCCTACGGATATACTGTGGAGTTTAACCCAGACAACAACCAAGGCTATATGTGCGACAAGGACGAAATATCACTGTTAATTACAGTAAACAACTACGGCACATCAAACATCAGCGAATGTGTGCTGATAATAGATGGAAAGAATTACCCTTTGGATATGACAATCCCTGCCGGAGCCTATGCTAAAGAGCGTGTCATCGTACCTTGTAAGGTAGGAGCTGGATTGAATACTGATATGATAGTGAAGTATGACGACATATTAGGCAAAGCAGAACAGAACACTCCTGAGTCAAAATCTTCGAACAAGACTTTATTAAAAGATGGCATAGTAGTTAAAGACGGGCCAGACAGGACATATCAGCAGACAACAGCAAGGTTCTTCCCATACCACCCGCAACTGGAGTGCTTCGTGGTGGCACAGAAGGTGGACGAGAACGGTGACAATTACATCACTGTATGTGTGCGCAACTATGCCCGCAGACAACTGCCAAACGGCTTTGCCATTATGGTAGGACTGAAAGAACACCCCTACAGCAGTATAGTATATCACACTACGGGCAATGACCACATAAAGTATGAAACCAAGAAACTGGTTATCAATACTACAGACCCACAGCACGGCGATGGATATATGCACAACTATGGCAGCTATCATGCCGGTTACGTGACGCTGAAAGTGCCTCAGGTAACAGAAAAGGAGATGATGTATGTCGGTGCTACTGTTGTGTACAATTTACCGAGAACAAACCTCTATGTACGCGTAATGCCCAACACCTTCTCAGGCAGCAATAACAGCGGTGTAGTTACCCTCTATCCGTCATCTGAGGTAGTGGCAGTAGAACATGTTTACAATAACAATGACACAGCCGCCAAACTGCATGTAAGACGCGAAGCAAACAGCATCGTTGTAACTGGTGCAAAGGCTGATGAGCAGGTTCGACTCTATCATGCCAACGGCGTTGTGATAGCTCGCAAGCAAGCTGACAAGGATGGCAAGGTCACATTCCCTGTAACCCTCAACAAAGGTATTGGACTCGTTTCTGCAGGTCAGGAAACGGTGAAATTCGTTTATTAACTTGAAACCTTAAACTTCTATGAAAAAGATTATATTGGCATTTCTAATGACAGCCTTGGCGTTTGTATCGGCTGTTGCAGTGGATATTACCAACCCCGATATGATATGGGACGGTACGGCTGCGAAAGAATTATATGTGAAAGACAAGACCATACACATTTACACTCCTAACGAATTAGCTGCTCTCCGCACTCTGTGGGACGATTACAATGACGGCGATCAGGGCTACGACGGCTACACCATTCTGCTGATGAACGACATCGACCTGAACAACCACAACTTCAACGATTATACCATCGGATGGAACGACGACAACAAGTTTGGCGGAACATTCGACGGACAAGGGCACGTCATCAAAAACCTGAAAATCGAAGGAAACGACGACAATCGCGGACTCTTCGGCAAGTTAGACAACGGCAGAATCCAGAACCTCAAGTTGGAGAATGTGGACATCCGCGCCGGCGACGGTGACGACTGTCACATTGGTGCTATATGCGGCAGAATGTACAACCACAGCACTATCACCCACTGTGCCGTGGTGGGAGGAAGCGTGAGGCAGTACGAAAGCGGCAACGATGAGTTTGGCGCCATCTGCGGCTATATGACCAACAACCACAACAGCATAGAATACTGCTATAGCGACATCACCGTGGAAGCCGACGCCCAGGTCGGAGGACTGGTGGGTAAGATAGAGCAGGGTGATGACCACACGTCAGGCATCTTTCACTGCTACTTCAGCGGAACAGTCATCCATCATAGCGACGATTGCTACGCTTCCATTGCCGGTGAGCGTTACGGTCAGAAGCTGGTGAATAATTTCTACCTCTACCGCGATGACGGTGTGAGAGGCACCGGTTATGATGGCGGCAGCGGCGACCCCAGGGGTGACGAGATTGCGGCGTGCACGGATGAGCAGATGAAGCAACCCTTGCTGTTCAGCATGTATAATGACGAATACACTCCCGAGAGTGATCAGTATGTCTATACCTTCAACGGTTATCCCGAACTGAAGGTGTTCCTGCGCTACGATGTGGGCGACAGTTTCTATACGAAGAATGTGGGTCATATGGACGAAAACGAAGCTGACTCCATCCCCGGTTACCTCAAAGTGATAAAAAAGGAGGAGGTAGAAAAGGAGGTCCAGGGAGAGACCGTAAAAGAGATTACCGGTTGCAGTGTGGCTCTAGAGAAGGCGATAGGCGCCACAGGGACTAACGACTTCACCGTCAACAACAGTCTGCATACCTATTTCAGCCAAATACCCCTCACTACCGTTGGAGTCGGAGCTAATGCCTTTGAAAACCTTGGAGCAGTGAAAAGAGTATTGCTTCCTGCAACAATCGAT
Organism: Prevotellaceae bacterium UBA2448; assembly: GCA_002342585.1. Lineage (GTDB taxonomy): Bacteria > Bacteroidota > Bacteroidia > Bacteroidales > Bacteroidaceae > Minthosoma. The sequence continues at coordinate 12,201 of DDQG01000001.1, read as the reverse complement.
AGCATTGCCTATCCGCAGCGTAACAATGTGCAAGAAGCTTTTGTGCTCAGCGACGACAGCAAAGGATATAGCACGAAGGATGGTGTACTCTATAATACAAACAAGAAAATTCTGCTCACGGCACCCAAGTCGTTTGCAACGCTGACCATTCACGAAAATCTCGCAGACAGCATTTCCAACTATGCCTTTGAGAATATGGGTAACCTGAAAACCCTCTATGTCGATACCCATGTAGAAGCAGGTCAGCTGGTTGATGACGGTGAGAACCCTCCACCAGTGATGAAATTGATGGGTGAAAACACATTCGATGGTTGTCCGGCAGACCTTGATATATTCATAAAAGACGGCACCCAATACCAGCTCTTCCTTGGTTATCAGGGGTCCGGTGGCTACGGCTACAGCAATGCCGACGGATGGAGGGAGTTTTTCTCTGTCTATCAGGACGTCCCCAACCACCTGTTCACCTACTTCCCCATCAATCGTGATGAGACAGGCATGAGCACCCTGATGCTCGGATACCCAGTGGAACTGCCCGATGGCGCGAAGGCATGGTGGGCAAGTGATATCGCCAACAAAACACTTTATGTGCAGCCATTAAACACTCAAGTGGTGCCAGCATTGACACCGGTGATGCTCACCTACGAAGGCACAGGACCACTCTATCTCTCACACTATGAAGGTGACAATCCAGGTGCTGCAACCGATTATGAGAACAATCTCTTCAAGGGTAGTGTTGACCCCGGTGGTCATAAGATAACATCGTCAGATATGATGAGTAATTTCTTTACGTTGGATAAGGGCAACGACAACCTCATGGGCTTTTATCCGTATCACCCGAAGGATAATACGCTGCCGTCATACACCGCATGGCTAGCCCTCAATGATATTCCCGACGGCGATGAACTGCTGATAAGTTTTGACGAAGCCCCAACAGGCATTGAGGAAGTGAAAGAAGCAGAAGAAGACGAAAACGACGTTTGGTTCACCATCAACGGCACTAAGCTCAACGGCAAGCCAAGTGCAGCCGGAATATATATAAAGAACGGTAAAAAAATAATCGTTCGGTAGCAGAGGACACAACTATAAAAAAATACTCGCGACATCTTCCGTCGCGAGTAATTAAATTCATCAAGAATGTCAATCCTCAATTCAGTTTGATTATCAGTTCCTCGTTATCATACTTGGCATCACCTGTATGTGCATCAGTATTGCGCCATACAATCTTGTAACTGCCTGTAGAAGGAATGCCGGCATCAAGACCAGCATTCCAATCAAATTGAACTTCATAGTTTTTATTTTGTTTGTAATCTGTAAAATTGGCGCAAGATTAGTGCAAAAATCTGACATATTCTCAAAAGTCCGTCAACTTTTTTGTTTACATCATACCAGTGTGCAATTTTTAAATCGGCCCCTCAAAAACCGTTCATTAATGAATTTCATCGTAATCATTAATGAATTGGATCGATTTCATTAATGAACAGGAAAAAAGACATTAATCTGAGAACAGAAAAATATCATAGTGTGCAATTTTATTTCTTAACTTTTCAATAGCCAATAGCCAAGGTCAATAACCTTTAACCAATAAGCAATAACCATCTATGCATTATTATCCACGATTTCTTTTAGGTCGGCAATGACATTATCCAGTTCGGAGATGATGCTATCAATGCCTTCTGCATTTTCAATAGCCACCTCCCCTACTTCTGAATAACGTTTAAACTCAGGCATACTCTCATAATCCTCCTGCTCCTCATCACGAATACTCTCCAGATCAGAATATACCTTCTGCAACTGTCCCAAGGTCTCTTCCAGTTTCTGTAGTCTTTTGTAGTTCATGTTTTACTTCATAGAATTTATCTCGTCAAGCATGGTGTCATAATCTGTTACATTATGATAGCGGACTTTGCTTGTGGAGATATTATTGAAGAGTTTCTTGGCACAATCTATCTTTGCTTTCTCTACGCCTTTCAATTGCATAGAGTCCATAGAGCCTTTTGTCTCAGCAATAAAGTAGATGTGCTTCACTCCCATATTATCGTTGAAGGCAATAGCCCAGTCTGGAGCATAATTGCCTACAGGAGTAGGAATCTGGAAACTGCGAGGCAAACGGGCATACACACATACCTCATCTGCTTTATCCAAATCTTCTGCAAACTTACGTTCTCCGTCACTATCTGTAAACACATAGTCGAGAATGTGTTTCTTAGCCTGATAAGCCTTGTCAACAGTCTGACGGCTCTTTTCCTGGGTAAAGATATCTGTATCGTATGTTTGTTCTGTTTGGTTATAACAGATATGTTCTACAATCATCGTAGCCTTCTGTTCCTTGATGAGTTTTACTACATTACGGATAAACTCCTCCGGATTATTCTTGAACAACTGCAAACGTGCAGGCAGAATACCTTTAAGAATGCAAACTACAGTTTTTCTGGTCAAAGTGGCTCCTCGTGCAATATCACCTACCAAATCATACGGAACTGTAGAAGTAGAAACTTCTCTCAGGGTTTGTCTGCTTGTGGTTTGTTTGCCTGTAAAGTCCAACTCATCATCACCTTGTTCGCCTGTAGTTACTACATATTTCATCTGAGTAACTGTCAGGTCTTTGTTTATCGCCTCGACAGACTTCTTTATCAGTTCCTCACTATCATAATGAACAGTATAGACATACTGATGATTTATCTCTTTCCAGAGTCGCTTAAACTCTTCCTTTGAGGCATTTTCATTCAGTTTTTCGTTTACCACCTCTGCTGTTTCATTACCATTCTCAATCATACCCTCCAGAGCAGCTGGATCGAAGATACCCTGAATCAACCTATGAACCTGTTCGCTTATAGGTTCCAGTTTCTTGCCGAGTGGAGCCAAAGTGCCTTGTTCCATATCTTTATGATATGATGGCAAGATATTTCCTTTAATGTCTGTATAGTCATTTTCATAGAGATAACTGACAATACTTGTTGCTTCCAAATTATTGATAGTATATTTCACACCATTCAAGTCGAATGTCTTACCCTCGAAATAAGCAACTGTAGCCAAAGTAGGACGTTCGCGAAGAGCCTCGCGAGTATCTTTCTGCAAGTCATCTACAAAAGTACTGTAACTCTCATTTGCTATCACAGTCAGTTTGTTGATGTCATGAACTGCATCACCCAGTCGTTCTGCATCCATGCGGTTTCCTTGCTGGTCAACACATATACGAAGTCCTCTACCCACTTCCTGACGCTTAGCAGTAGCACTATTTGCATGACGAAGTGTACAAATCTGGAACACATTTGGATTATCCCATCCTTCTCTCAGGGCTGAATGCGAGAAGATAAACCGTGTAGGCTCATTAAACGACAACAGCCTTTCCTTATCCTTCAGAATAAGGTCGTAGGCAGATATATCATCTGAAATATCATTACCTCGTTTCACATCACTATTTACAGCATGTCCTTTCTTGTCAATTGAAAAATATCCGTTATGCACTTGCTCAACGGAGAACTGCTTCAAATACTTCTGATAGTCATCTTCAAAGAGTGACAGATTTTCGTTTAGATAGCGAATATATTCCTGTTCGAAAATCTTCCACAGATTACCTTCTACCACTTCGCCACTTTCATCATAACTCTTGTAGTTTGCAACCTCATCTATGAAGAAAAGCGAAAGAGTCTTGATGCCTTGTTGGAATAACTGCCTTTCCTTTTCAAAGTGGCTCCTTACCGTTTCGCGAATCTGTATCTGCTGCAGAGTCTTTTCGCTTACATCACCCATCACCTCACCAGCTCTTATCTTATCGCCATTACGGAAATATACAGTATTGGTATTTGCATTTATTTCTGTTATTACAAACTCCTTATAGGCAGGTAGCTTCGAAGCATCATAGAGCGAATCTCCCTGAGAGAACTTCATAGTTTGTCTTCTTGCCTGATTAGCTCCTTGCACCTCAATCTCCAATTTCACCTCTGGAGCCTTATTCTTTGAGAGTATTATGCTGTCAAAATAAATGTAAGCCTGATTACCTAAAAGATTCTGAACAGTAATACCCTTTACCTGAATCTTCTTGACCAGTCTCTGTTTGAAGGCATCATAAGCATCAAGCGCATAGATGCAGTTGTGCGAAGTCTTATGGGTAGCAGAATAATTCAGAACGAAAAGCGGTTTGAAATTCTTCAATGCTTTCTGAGTTGCAGCACCTTCCATCTTCTGCGGTTCGTCCATAATGACTATAGGTCTGTTTGCAGATATTACATCAATAGGACGACGGCTTTGGAAATCATCGCGTTTGGTGTACATAATCAGGCTTACCTTATTCTTCGAATCCTCCTTAAAGTCTCGTGCAAAAGCCTGAGTATTGATAATCATCACGTTGATGCTGGCATCACTACTGAATGAGTCAATCTGGGTCAGGTTCGAACTATTGTAAACGAAGTATCGAGCCTTCTTGCCATATAGTTCCATGAAGTGATCTTCAAGCATCGTAAAACTCTTATACACACCTTCACGAATAGCTATACTTGGAACTACAACAATGAACTTGCACCATCCATAGAGTTTGTTCATCTCGAACATAGTCTTGATATAGACATAAGTCTTTCCAGTTCCTGTTTCCATCTCTATATCAAGGGAACAAGCACCTAAGCCCTCAGGTTTACTCAGGGTCTTACTTTGAGGTATATTCCCTTCAACCTGCTGCTTATGGATATTCTCCAGTAGCTGTTTGTCGTTCAGTTCTACATCATTATTTCGCCAACCGGTATCATCATCATCAAACTCAAATTGTCCTTTGCGCTTTCCCACATCACGACGATATTTTGCATTCTCTTTTGATGGCTGCCCAGCAAACACATTTACTGTTTGCTCTACAGCATCTGTCTGATATTGTTGTATTTTAAATTTGAATTTCATCGTTTTGAATCGTCTATAACCAATAACCTATAACCAATAATCATTACTTATAGAATTCTCCTAATGGTGTCCTTGCTATAGTGATTAAATATCTGCTCAAAGTTGTCTGCTACATTATCATTGGCAAGACTGGAGTCACGCATGATGAAGTAGTATGGCTGCTGCTTTGCTATCTCTGTGATGGTTGACTCATTCACATCTTCATCAAAGCAAGCTAAGAGATAGTTGTATTCTACACTCCATACTGTTTTTCCTGCTATTTGCTTCTTCTCTATCTTTGCAGAAAGAGAAATACCAAGGTCTATCATACTTTGGAATAGCAAATCCTCTTCATTTCTATCTTCCTTGATGTTATTAGCAAAGAGTTGTTGCTGAGAAAACTCTGCTGGAGTATAGTAAACATCCTCCATATTTGAAGAGTCGAGTTTCAAGACTCTAAAGCCATAATCTATATCAGCACCTGTCTCTTCTTTGATTTTCTTTCCTGCTCTGCGAATACGTTCTTTTCCTATTTCGCAGATATTCTTGTAACCAGCCTTATATGCTTCGCTTTTTTCACCTGTTGATTCAGGCAATTGCACCATAATGAATTTGCGATTACCACCATTTTCTGCATTAAGCTGCATAATGGCATCTGCAGTTGTAGCTGAACCAGAGAAGAAATCTAGAATTATAGAGTCTTGACTATCAATTATTTTTAACATCATTTTTATAAGTTCAACTGGTTTAGGTGTCGTAAATGGCTTTTCATCTTTGAATAGTTTTTTTAAAGTTGCCATAGCCGTTCTGTTAGAGCCGACATCTTTGTTATACCAAATAGTTTCTATAGGTATAGTCGTATCTGCATCTGCATATATTTTTGTATATACAGTCCAGCCATTTCTTCCATTTAAAAACTCAAGTCTATCATATTCCGATGCTACTTTTTCTTTGCTCCATCTCCATCGCCCATCACTTCCATCAGCTCTTATGGGATATACTTTTTCACCTGTGGGCGTTTGAATTGGGAAATACAAATTTGGACGTGCTTCTCTTGTATCAGCACTTCCCATATATCTTAAAGGCTTAAGATAATATCTTTTACCCTCTTTATCGACTTTGTCATAATGTTCAGGTATTTCTTCTATCGTAGGCTTTACAAAGATTTCATCCCGAAAAGTCTTAGCATATACCAACACAAAATCATGTCTGGAAGAAAAAGACTTAGCATCCATTCTTGGAGAGTCTGCTTTTTCCCAAATTATTGTTGCAGGTCTATTCGTCTCACCAAATATCTCATCGCAGATTTTCCTTAGGTTTTCAACTTCATTATCGTCTATGCTTATAAATATCACCCCATCCTCACTTAATAAGTCTTTTGCTACTTTCAATCTTGGGTACATCATATTGAGCCAATCTGTATGGTAGCGACCATTGCTTTCTGTATTGGCTACAAGTTGATTGCCTTCTTCATCATACTGACCACTATTATGAACATACTCTTGCTTATTTTGGTCAAAGTTGTCATTATACACAAAGTCATTACCTGTATTGTAAGGTGGGTCAATATAAATCATCTTCACCTTACCAAGGTAATTTTCTCTAAGGAGTTTCAGCACTTGCAGGTTATCACCTTCGATATAAAGATTCTGAGTATTGTCGAAATCAACACTCTCTGACCTGCAAGGACGAAGGGTGTCTGTCGTTGGAGCATTGGCAAGACGAATAGCATTGCGCTTATCAGGCCAAGTAAACTGATATCGTTCCTCATTGCCTTCAACAATATCCTTTGACAACTCCTGCCTGAGTTGGTCAAAGTCTATAGCAACTTCTGGCCTTCCTTCATCATTAAGCCTTTCCGTCAAGCAATTAGGAAATAGTTCCCCAATTCGCTTTATGTTCTCATCCACCATGTTAGTGGTTTGCATGTTTAGTTTATCCATATATTTTTAGTTTATTTTTGTCCCATATTATTGGATCGGTTTCCATCCTGTCTTTTATTGTTGAGAATGAGTTCGTAGCGCTAATAACATATTTCTTAGCAAAGTGAGCCTGAATAAAGTTAAAATTATCAATTTGCCATTGAGGAGTATTATCAATGTAATAAATCTTATTTATCTGTACACCTTGCGTTATTTGAAGCAGAATATTCTTTGAAATGGGGAAGACAATATGTAAAGTTTTTCCTTTTTTATCACTATTGCTCTGATTTGAAGGTTTATCTTGTGCTAAACACACTGGATTATCCGATGTATAAAAAACATCATTTGGATTATAATGTATAGTCCATACAGAAGTTGCTAAACTTCTTGTTAATATTTTAATTGCGTCTTTATTCCCATATGCATGCATAAAATGTCGCATAGAGGAATCTTCTAAAAGCTCTGGGCTTTTATTACTTAACAATTTGTATTCGTTAGGTAAAGCTAAATATGGAATTTTTTCATTTGCATCCAACAAAAATTTTATTATTGGATCTCGTAAATATTGAATGGCAATAAACAATGATATATCCATTTTATTTTCACCCCCAAACTTTCTTTGTTTTATTGAAGCAATAGCATCCTTAAGTCTTTCAGAATACTCCTGTTCAAAATCATGGAGATAATGAGACTCAAATATTGTTTCTTTGTCCTTTATATCATTAGTTATGATTGATTCACTTTGGCTGTTTATACTATATAATTTCTCACAATAACAAATACTTTTAACCCCAACTAAATTCGAGGATTTAGATAATTTGTCATATACCCAAACCTTGGGATTCTTTTTATTTTGTTCTTCTATTGGGCTAAAGTTTTTTAAATAGCACACAGGAACAAAATGCTGATTATGTGTATTATTTTGTGTCATTTCAGTTCCTCTTTTAATTTCAAAATCTGTTGATGCAGTTCAAACTTCTTTCGAGTCTGCTTTTCTGCCCTACAACGCTTTTCAAGCATTTCTATCTGGCGAAGCAATTTTTCTCGCTCTTCTCTATTGATTATCTGTTCTTCGATAGTTTCTTCTGCCTCTGTATCAAGATTACCAATAGTAGCAACTATGTTCTTCCAAACCTCATCAAGGTTTAAGCCACTTATAGGTATCTGAGTAGATTCTGTGTCGCGCCATTCCGACTGCTGCAAACGAGTATGATATACACACAACTGTGTTTGTTCCTCATATTGTAGGGCAAAGACTATCTTCTGAGGTATCAACTTATGGAGCAGAAGTATGTTCTTTGTATCATACTCCTTACGTTTCATCATCACCTGAAGCACATAGAATCCTTTTATCTCTTGCCCTTCAGCCAAAGCCGGAATTCTATCTGGAGCCACAAAAGCCATCAACACCATCTTGCTGATGTCTGCATCAAAGCGATCACGTTCAGCCGTTTTAAGGTTGAACTTTTCAAACACAGCTTTCTTATAAAGCGGTCTGTTGAGAATGGTGGCTTGTGGCAATCCGTACATAATCTAAATTCTCTAATTAACTACGTTGATTTTCCTTATGCTCGGCAGAACTCATGCGAGCATGGTTCTGCTCTTGCTCAACCGGAAAATTCTTGACAACTAAGAAACAGATGAGTTCGAAATCATCAAGTCCTACTTGGTATTCCTCAAAGAGTTCACCCACGAAGCCATCAAGGAAACTATCGACTGCTGATTCTTCTTTCTTTGTAACTATTGTTTCTATCGCTCTACTCAGCAAATCGGAGTATTTGCCCATTCGCAAACCATCGTGAGTTTCCTTGTTGAATTCGCGACAGAGTTTTATGTCCGGTACTGGCATCGGCTTGCATACAAGACGCATCTTGTCAAGCAAGTCCTTCGGATGAAGATGATCTACAATTACTTCGCCATCATCCTTTATGTAAACCATATAGAATGGATGAAGTTGGTTCTTGTGGTCAATGTTTACTCCTGCAGTACGATTCTTCAATACGAAGATAGTACCTGGAGGTGTCTGTTCGTTTCCTCTGACTACAGCATGAAGTCCGAAAGGTGTATGCTCTACATCTTGATTATTCTTCATGTAGTCGAGCAAGTCCATACGGAATTCATTCAGACCTAAGTCCATAATGCTTACTCCTGAGTTCATTTCTTCAAGGTCAACTACATCTTCTTTCAGTCGTTCCAACTGTTGTTTACGATATTCCAAATCCTCTTTTTCTTCCGGAGAAAGTAGGTTGTCATCTCCTGTAGCTGTAAGTACAGTTGCTTTCATTCGACTCTCTACACGACCTTTCAGGTTTATATACTCATCGAGAGTCATATCAGGCCAGTAGTTTACCAATTGGATTTGTGAGTTCTTGGAACCAATTCGGTCTATTCTACCAAATCGTTGGATAATACGAACTGGGTTCCAATGAATATCGTAGTTTATAAGGTAGTCGCAATCTTGCAGGTTCTGGCCCTCAGAAATACAGTCTGTTGCAATAAGGACATCTATCTCTTCATTCAAATGAGGATAGATAGCTTCACGCTCTTTTGAAACTGGAGAGAAGAGTGTCAGGACTTTATTGAAGTCGAGTTTCTCGCGAAGTTTTAATGTACTTCGCGCTTCTATATCTCCAGTCACAAGGGCTACATTCAGTCCATGCTTAGACTTGATAGTTTCTGCAAGACAATCGTATATGTAAAGTGCTGTATCAGAGAATGCTGTAAAGATGAGCACTTTCTTATTATCATCATTGATAGGATGAGAGAATTTCTCACGAAGGTCGGAAATCAACTGTTGAAGTTTGCTATCATGTTCGGGAGTGATACTCTCCAGCATTTTGAGCAGAAGCATGATGATTTCAAGGTCTTCGCTAATTTCCTTCTGCCAAGATATATAGTCCATATCTTCAAGAAGGATTTTGTTTTTCTTCTTTCCGATAGTGAAGTCTTGTTCGTCTTCATCTCCATCAATATCTTCGTAATCATCAACAGAAACAAGTTTTTCTCCATGCTGATAACGCTTGATAGCTTCAAGTGTCTCCTGCATGTATTTACTAATGCGTTCCAAAGTGAGACGGAAAGAATTGACTGAGGACTCCAAACGTTTCAGCAACTGCATATTCATAAGTCGCTGAATACCTTGCTCGCGTTCCTCGATACTCAGGCGATGACCTGAGGAACTTTCTTCATCCTTGTATTTATAGAGTTTGCTTGGTAGGATAAATGCTGAAGGAGCATAGATAGCAAGATGTAACAGTTGAAGTTGCTCAAATATCTCGTTGTAGTTAATGGCTGTATCAAGGTCTGTAAGATGAGGTTGACGAGATATAGGCTTCAATCGTTCAGGGAATGTGCCAATATCTGTAGTATCATAATACTGCTGAATATGCTTACGACTACGAGCTATAGTAACTGCATCCAAGAGTTTGAAGAAATCAAAGTTCAGCATACGAAGCAAACGTTCTGTAGTACGCTGGTCGGGAGTAAGGTTTGCCCATACATTATAGGCTGCCTGAGCCTGACGGAATATGTCGTCTATACCTTTTTCTGTTGGTAGCAACTCGTTGAAGGTTTCTGACTGACCTTCATAAGCAAGTTGCAACTGGTTCTTCAAGTCACCAAAACGATTGTTGACTGGTGTAGCTGAAAGCATCAGGACTTTTGTCTTTACTCCAGCACGAATCACTTTGTTCATCAAACGAAGGTAGCGGTTCTCGCGTGGGTTTTCACCATATTCATCAGTAGAGGTCTTGCCTCCATTACGGAAGTTATGACTTTCATCTATGACAACAAGGTCGTAGTTACCCCAGTTTACTCGTTCCAAATCGAGGTCGTTACTTTGTCCCTTATCACGACTGAGGTCTGTATGGTAAAGCACATCGTAGTTCAGACGGTCTTTTGCCAAAGGATTATTGACATAGTTCTGACGGTATGTGTTCCAATTCTCATATAGTTTCTTAGGACAGAGTACCAAAACTGTACGATTACGACTCTCGAAGTATTTGATAACACTCAGGGCTGTAAATGTCTTTCCAAGACCAACAGAATCGGCAAGAATACAACCGTTATATTTCTCCAGTTTATTGATGATTGCCAAAGCAGCATCGCGTTGAAAATTATATAGCTTGTTCCAAATAGCAGAATCCTTGAATCCTGTAGCTTCTTTAGGTAGTTCATCCTCACTTATATCTTCAAGAAACTCGTTGAATATGTTATAGAGAGCAACAAAATAAAGGAACTCAGGAGCATTCTCCTTATAGGCATTGGATATGCTATCAATAACTTCTTCTGTTACTACCTGAAGGCGACTGCTATCATTCCATATCTGATTGAAAGTATCTAAGTAATATTTTGAGAAAGGAGCTTCCGCCTTTTGTATCATTGTATAGGCATTATTGCCTTTCTCGCAACCAAGATCGACTGTTGTAAAACCATTGATGGGCGAATAACTGAAATCGTCAATATTCATAAAGCCCATCATAATCTCATTAGTCCTGTTTGACTTGAAACATGCCTTCTGGCGAATCCACTCGGCACATTCCTTCGCAATAGCCTTCTGAGTAAGTTCGTTTCTGAGTTTTACTTCAAACTCTGAACCATAAAGAGTGCGTTCACGATTAAGGCGAGGAATATAAAACTCGCGTTTTTCCTTTGCAACCTTGTCTGTAACGAAAGTAGGAGAAGTGAAGATAAAACGCAATTCCTTTATGTCTTTCAGAGCCTCTTTCAGTTCTTGAAAGGCATACATAGAGAAGCAGGAAGCCGCAATAGATAACCGGCTGCCAGACTGCAACTGCTGCATCAAATCATCACGCAGAGTTTTGTTTACGTTATTGATTAGCTCCATCCTATGGAGATTACTTATTTGTGTTTTGGTATTCGGTTAAGGCAAAGAGATAAGGACACAAAAATGGCGTGAAGCCATCCTTATGCACTTAACCTGAGGGGCGGTGTCTGGAAAACGGGACCCCTTGACCACAAATAAGAATGCAACACGCCAAAGCGTGTGCAATGCTATGATGTAGTCATTGGGAATCCTTATCCAGTCCTCCTCTGCTCTATGAACGAACTATCCCAAAATGAGTTTTCCAGACACCTTCGGTTAAGTGCGTATCAATAAGCAATGCATCAATAGTAACGGGATTTAGATAATCTGATTTAGCTGAACCAACTGAAATATATTTTCATAGTACAACTATAATTTCAGAATACTCCCCCGAACTGTTTGCAAAAATACAAACTAATTTCTATACTTCTGCAAAAGTTGGGATATTTTTTGAATTTAGGTTAAGGGTTAGTGGTTAGAGGTTATTGGTTATTGAGATTGAAAATAGTTATTGAGCTTTGATAATTGACAATTAGTTTACAGTTTAATTATTAATTATTAATTCTTAATTTTTCATCGGTTATTGGTTAT